>NZ_CP146101.1:1398333-2097500 GCF_037023745.1 Streptomyces sp. SCSIO 30461 | reverse complement strand
CAGGGCAGATTGCCCACGTGTTACTCACCCGTTCGCCACTAATCCACCCCGAAAGGCTTCATCGTTCGACTTGCATGTGTTAAGCACGCCGCCAGCGTTCGTCCTGAGCCAGGATCAAACTCTCCGTGAATGCTTCCCCGTAATCGGGGCGAACACCACGAGAGCGGTGCGACCAGGAGGAATAGTCCCGATCGCACACAGCGTCCTCGCTGTGTTTTTTCAAAGGAACCTCGACCATCCGAACCGGATGGACGGGGTATCAACTAATCTGGCGTTGATTTTTGGCACGCTGTTGAGTTCTCAAGGAACGGACGCTTCCTTCGTACTCACCCACGGAACATTCTCCGAGGCTTTCCTCCGGGCGCTTCCCTTCGGTGTTTCCAACCTTACCAGATTCTATTTCCGTTCCGTTTCCGGTTCGGATTTTGATTCCGGTGGCCGTTGGAGGGCCTTTCGCCTTTCGGCTGATCCGACTTTATCAGAACTTCTGAGTCGGAATTTCCACTCTCTCTGCTCCACCACCGTAGGCACACGAGTGTGCCGGGGGTTTCGCTGAGGCGGAGCCGTAAACGTACTCGAGCGGAGCGGCCGATGCAAATCGAGGGCCGCTCCGCTCCAGTATCACCCGACGGTGTGTCAGACCTCCACGACCACGGGGAGGATCATCGGGCGCCGGCGGTAGGTGTCGGAGACCCACTTGCCGATGGTCCGCCGGATCAGCTGCTGCAACTGGTGCGGCTCGGCGACGCCGTCCGCTGCGGACTTCTGCAGCGCTTCTTCGACCTTCGGGATGACCGCGTCGAACGCGTTGTCCTCGATACCGGAGCCCCGCGCGTGGATGTTCGGGCCACCCACGATCTTGCCCGTGGTCGAGTCGACCACGACGAAGACGGAGATGATGCCCTCGTCGCCGAGGATGCGCCGGTCCTTGAGCGAGGTCTCGGTGACATCGCCGACCGACAGGCCGTCGACGTAGACGTATCCCGCCGGGACCTTGCCGGAGATCCTGGCCTTGCCGTCGATCAGGTCGACGACGACTCCGTCCTCGGCGATCACGATGCGGTCCTTGGGGACGCCCGTCAGGGCTCCGAGCTCGGCGTTGGCGCGCAGGTGGCGCCATTCGCCGTGGACCGGCATCAGGTTCTTCGGCCGGCAGATGTTGTAGAAGTACAGCAGTTCGCCTGCCGAGGCGTGGCCCGAGACATGGACGCGGGCGTTGCCCTTGTGGACGACGTTGGCACCCCAGCGGGTCAGACCGTTGATGACGCGGTACACCGCGTTCTCGTTGCCAGGGATGAGCGACGAGGCCAGGATGACGGTGTCGCCCTGGACGATGCGGATCTGGTGGTCGCGGTTGGCCATCCGGGACAGTGCCGCCATCGGCTCGCCCTGGGAACCCGTGCAGACGAGCACGACCTCGTGGTCCGGCAGGTCGTCGAGCGTCTTGACGTCCACGACGAGACCGGCCGGGATCCTCAGATACCCCAGATCACGGGCGATGCCCATGTTGCGGACCATCGAGCGGCCCACGAAGGCGACCCGACGGCCGTACTCGTGCGCGGCGTCGAGGATCTGCTGGATGCGGTGGACATGACTCGCGAAGCTGGCGACGATAATGCGCTTCTCGGCCCCGGCGAATACGCCGCGCAGCACATTCGAGATGTCGCGCTCGGCCGGGACGAAGCCCGGAACCTCGGCGTTCGTGGAGTCGGACAGCAGCAGGTCGATGCCCTCTTCGCTCAGCCGGGCGAAGGCATGCAGGTCGGTGAGACGGCCGTCCAGGGGAAGCTGGTCCATCTTGAAGTCGCCGGTGTGCACGACCATGCCGGCGGGAGTGCGGATGGCGACGGCCAGAGCGTCAGGGATGGAGTGGTTGACCGCGATGAATTCGCAGTCGAAGGGACCGATGCGCTCCCGGTCGCCTTCGGTCACTTCCAGTGTGTAGGGGCGGATGCGGTGCTCCTGAAGCTTGGCCTCGATGAGCGCGAGGGTGAGCTTGGAACCGATCAGCGGGATGTCGGGCTTCAGACGGAGCAGGAAGGGAACACCGCCGATGTGGTCCTCGTGGCCGTGCGTGAGCACGATGCCCTCGATGTCGGCGAGCCGATCCTTGATCGCGTTGAAGTCCGGCAGGATCAGGTCGACACCAGGCTGCTCCTCCTCGGGGAAGAGGACGCCGCAGTCGACGATAAGGAGGCGGCCGTCGTACTCGAAGACCGTCATGTTCCGGCCGATCTCGCCGAGACCACCGAGCGGGGTGACGCGCAGGCCGCCCTGGGGGAGCTTCGGCGGAGTGCCGAGTTCGGGATGCGGATGACTCAAAAGACTCTCCTCACCACACGCGCCACGTACCGCGTGGGCACGTGGCGCGTGTGACATTCGTGCACTTGCTGTTGTCATTGATGTGACGCTTGTTCAGTTGCTTCATATTCAGTTGTGAAGTCTGTGATCAGAGCTGTACCCCGCCGGCGGCGAGATCCAGCTTGAGCTGTGCGGTCTCGACTTCACTGAGCTCGACCAGCGGCAGGCGCAGCGGGCCCGCGGGCAGTCCCTGGAGCGCGAGTGCCGCCTTGGTGGTGATGACGCCCTGAGTGCGGAACATGCCGGTGAAGACCGGGAGCAGCTTCTGGTGGATCTCGGTGGCCTTCTGCACGTCACCTGCGGTGTACGCGTCGACCAGGGCACGCAGCTCCGGGGTGACCACATGGCCCACCACGGAGACGAAGCCGATGGCGCCGACCGACAGCAGCGGAAGGTTCAGCATGTCGTCGCCCGAGTACCAGGCCAGGCCACTCTGGGCGATGGCCCAGCTGGCGCGGCCGAGGTCGCCCTTGGCGTCCTTGTTCGCGACGATGCGCGGGTGCTGGGCGAGCCGGACGATCGTTTCGGTGTCGATCGGCACCCCGCTGCGGCCAGGGATGTCGTACAACATCACAGGGAGGCCCGTGCTGTCGGCGATGGCCGAGAAGTGCCGGTACAAGCCCTCCTGCGGGGGCTTGTTGTAGTACGGCGTGACGGCGAGCAGGCCGTGTGCTCCGGCGCGCTCGGCGGCGCGAGCAAGCTCGATGCTGTGGCGGGTGTCGTTGGTGCCGATTCCGGCGACGACATGGGCCCGGCCTCCGACCGCTTCGATGACGGCCCGGACGAGCTGGTCTTTCTCCGCGTCGCTGGTGGTCGGGGACTCGCCGGTGGTGCCGTTGACGATCAGACCGTCGTTGCCTGCGTCCACCAGGTGGACGGCGAGCCGCTGCGCGCCGTCGAGATCGAGCGCGCCGTCCGCCGTGAACGGCGTGACCATCGCGGTGAGGACCCGTCCGAAGGGGGTCTGCGGAGTGGAGATCGGAGCCATGGGTAACACGCTACTCGCTGCTCAGCGGGTAGGGGCCCCTCGGGGGACGTGACGTGTGCCGTGGGCTGCGGAGCCCGGCACTGCCTGCTCGGGGGTTCAGGCAGTGCCGGGTCCGTTTGATCAGCCTAGATGAACTTATCAAAACGCCGCAATACGGACACCATGTCCGGCTGAACCGTACATCTGTCCCTTACGGGGCGATACGACCATTCGCGTTGAACGCGGCATGGGTGAGGGGCATGAGCTTGGCCCAGTGCTCTTCCATCTTCTCGCCGACCATCTCGATCTCCCGCTGCGGGAACGACGGCACCTTGGCGAGCTCGTGCTGCGTGCGCAGACCGAGGAAGTGCATCAGCGAGCGAGCGTTGCACGTCGCGTACATCGAGGAGTAGAGGCCCACGGGCAGCACCGAGCGGGCGACCTCACGGGCGACCCCGGCCGCGAGCATCTCCTGGTACGCCTCGTACGCCTGGCGGTACGAGTCCGCCATGACCCGTCCCGTGAGCTCCTGCTGCGCCTGGGTGCCCTCGACGAAGACGTACTTGCCGGGACGGCCTTCCTGGACCAGCTTGCGCGACGCGTCCGGGACGTAGAAGACGGGCTGGAGCTCCCGGTAGCGCCCGGACTCCTCGTTGTACGACCAGCCGACCCGGTGGCGCATGAACTCGCGGAAGACGAAGATCGGAGCGCTGATGAAGAAGGTCATCGAGTTGTGCTCGAAGGGGCTGCCGTGGCGGTCCCGCATCAGATAGTTGATCAGGCCCTTCGAGCGCTCCGGATCCTTGGACAGCTCGTCCAAGGACTGCTCGCCCGCGGTGGAGACCCGGGCCGCCCACAGCACGTCGGAGTCACCTGCGGTGTGCTTCACCAGCTCGACGGTCACATCGCTGCGGAAGCCGGGCTTGATGTCGGCAGGGGTCTCGGTCACCGGCGGGTGTCCTTCCAGTTGCTTCACTCGGGCGGCGTCCCACTCTACGGCTCGGCACTGACAGCGATCGTCCGACCGCCTCGGTGGGCCTGTGCAACGGTCCGTTCGAGATGTACTGCCCCCTTTCGGGCCCCCTGGGGTGGCCCGTGGTTGACCGGCTCTGTAGCCTCACCCGTCACAGCCCGTTGTGCGTGATGAGTGAGGATCAGCCGTGCCCCTGCCCTTCCTGACGGTTGACCGCGCCTTTGACACATCCGACCGGACACCGGCCCAGAACCAGGCCGCTCTGCCCTTCGACGACCACGACGAGTGGCGCCGGCCCTATCGCCCCGGCCCCTGGCGGGTGGGAGCCGCGGCATTGCTGCTGCTGCTCGGTTCCTTCGTGCTCATGGCGACGCTGATCATCGCCTTCGCCGGGGCGCTGCCGGGTGCGGGAGTGTGCTTCGCCCTCGCGCTGCTGGTGATCGCCTCAGCGCTGCGACTCCTGCGCATGGGCACCTGGGTGAGCAGGCACGGACTGCGCAGGGTGGGCTTCTTCTCGACCTCGACCGTCGAATGGGGGCAGGCCGCAGCCCTGCGGACCGTCCAGCAGCCGGTGCGCTGGCTGGGTCTACCGCGCACGGTGCAGGGCCAGGCGCTGATGCTGGTCCGCGCTGTCGGTGAGCCCCTGCCGCTGCTCACCGACCACAACGCGGACTTCCTCTCGCGAGTAGAGGCGTTCGACAGGGCGGCTGACACGATCGAGGCATGGGGCGCGCAGTACGGCCCGGTGGCGGCGCCGACGGTGCCCGCCGCCAGCCATTGAGCCGGGGGTTTCCCGGGCAGCTCAGATGGCCTTGACCGGCCGCCCCTCACGAGCGGCCTCGCCGTCGTGCAGGGCGATCGCGCGCTGCATGGCCTTGCGAGCACGCGGTGTGTCCCTAGCGTCGTGGTAGGCGACGGCCAGCCGGAACCAGCACCGCCAGTCTGCCGGCGAGTCCTCGGTCTCCGCCCGGCGCTCGGCGAAGACGGCGTCCGCCGAGTCCCGGTCGATGCGACCGCCCGGGGTGCGGACCAGCTCGTCCACCGGAAGTCCGCCCTCGGCTTCCAGCTCGGCCGCCAGCGCGTTGGCCTTCCTGACGAACCTGGTGTTCTTCCAGAGGAACCAGATCCCGATCACGGGAAGGACCAGCACCGCCACGCCGAAGGTGACCGTCAGTACCGTGCCGTGCCTGATCAACAGCACGCCCCGGCTGCCGACCAGGAAGAAGTAGACGACCAGGACGGCAGCCGTGATGAAGTAGGTGATCTTCGCGCGCATGGAGTGAGTCTCAGTCCAGGTCGAGGAAGTGCTCAAGGCCGAACGTGAGGCCGGGGGTCGTCACCACACGCCGCACACCGAGCAGGATGCCCGGCATGAAGCTGCTGTGGTGCAGGGAGTCATGTCGGATGGTGAGGGTTTCGCCCTCCCCGCCGAGCAGGACCTCCTGGTGGGCGAGCAGCCCCCGCAGGCGTACGGCGTGCACCGGCACCCCGTCGACGTCAGCGCCGCGCGCGCCGTCCAACGCGGTGGCGGTGGCGTCGGGCTGCGGAGCGAGCCCCGCTTCGGCGCGGGCCGCCGCGATCAGCTGGGCCGTCCTGGTCGCGGTGCCCGAAGGGGCGTCCGCCTTGTTCGGGTGGTGCAGCTCGACCACCTCGACCGACTCGAAGTAGCGCGCGGCCTGGGCGGCGAACTTCATGGTGAGCACGGCACCGATGGAGAAGTTGGGCGCGATGAGCACTCCGGTCTGCGGGGAAGGGGCCCCACCGGAGGTCGGGGAGGCGTCCAGCGAGGTGCGCAGATGCGCGAGACGCTCATCGGTCCAACCGGTGGTGCCGACGACGGCGTGGACACCGTGACGTACACAGAAGTCGAGATTTCCCATCACCGAGGCGGGCGTGGTCAGCTCGACCACGACCTGTGCGCCCTTCTCGACCAGGGTCTCCAGCTTGTCGTCCCGGCCGAGCGCGGCGACCAGCTCCATGTCCCGGGCGGCTTCGACCGCCCGGACCGCCTCGGACCCGATACGGCCCTTGGCTCCGAGGACGGCCACGCGCAGCTTGCTCATTGCTTGTGCTCTCTCTACGAGTCGGACTCTGGGGCTCTGCGGGCGTTCACGCGACGGATTGGTGCAGACGGTCCGCCTGCTTGTCCTTCAGCGGACCGATCACCGCCAGCGAGGGGCGCTGTCCCAGCACAGCGCGGGCGACCGCCCGTACGTCGTCGGGGGTGACCGCAGCTATGTTCGCCAGCATGTCATCCACCGACATCTGAGCGCCCCAGCACAGCTCGCTCTTGCCGATGCGGTTCATCAGCGCGCCGGTGTCCTCCAGCCCGAGGACAGTGGAGCCCGACAGCTGGCCGACGGCACGGCCGATCTCCTCGTCGGACAGCCCTTCGGACGCCACCCTGTCGAGCTCTCCCCTGCAGATCTTCAGCACGTCGTGGACCTGGCTGGGCCTGCATCCCGCGTACACGCCGAAGAGTCCGCAGTCGGCGAAGCCCGAGGTGTACGAGTACACGCTGTAGGCGAGTCCCCGCTTCTCCCGCACCTCCTGGAAGAGACGCGATGACATGCCACCGCCGAGTGCCGTGTTCAGCACGCCGAGGGCCCATCGGCGCTCGTCGGTGCGGGCGAGGCCCGGCATACCGAGCACGACGTGGGCCTGCTCGGTCTTGCGCCCGAGCACATCGACCCGGCCTGCGGTCCTGATCGTGCGGCGGCCGTCGCGCGGGGGGATCGGCTGGGCATCGGCCCCGGCCAGCGCCCCGGCGCGGTCGAAAGCCTTGCGGACCTGGCGGACGACCGTGCCGTGGTCGACGTTTCCGGCGGCTGCCACGACCAGATGCGTGGGGTCGTAGTGCTTCTTGTAGAAGCGGGCGATCTGCGACCGGCCGAGCGCGTTGATCGTGTCGACGGTGCCCAGGACCGGGCGCCCCAGCGGGCTGTCGCCGAACATGGTGCTCGCGAAGAGGTCGTGGACGACGTCGCCCGGGTCATCCTCGGTCATCGCGATCTCCTCGAGGATGACACCGCGCTCGGCGTCCACGTCCTCTTCGAGGATCAGGGAGCCGGTGAGCATGTCGCACACGACGTCGATCGCGAGCGGCAGGTCGGTGTCGAGCACTCGTGCGTAGTAGCACGTGTACTCCTTCGCCGTGAAGGCGTTCATCTCACCGCCGACCGCGTCGATCGCGGCGGAGATGTCGAGGGCCGAGCGGCGCGCCGTGCCCTTGAAGAGGAGGTGCTCCAGATAGTGCGTGGCACCGCCCAGCGACGGGGTCTCGTCGCGGGAACCGACGTGCGCCCAGATACCGAAGGTCGCGGAGCGCACGGAGGGCAGGGTCTCGGTGACGATGCGCAGTCCACCGGGCAGGACCGTGCGCCGGACGGTGCCGATGCCGTGCTCACCCTTGAGGAGCGTTTGGGTACGGGCGACGGCCCGCGCCTCCGATGAGGTGCGGGCCGTCGTCCTGGAACTACGTGACGTCACTTGGCGGCGTCGTCCTTCTCGCCCTCGGCGGAGTCGCTGTCGCCCTCGGTCTCGCCCTCGATCACGGGGATGAGGGAGAGCTTGCCGCGCTGGTCGATCTCGGCGATCTCGACCTGGATCTTCTGACCCACACCGACCACGTCCTCGACGTTCTCCACACGCTTGCCACCGGCGAGCTTGCGGATCTGCGAGATGTGCAGCAGTCCGTCCTTGCCCGGGAGCAGCGAGACGAACGCGCCGAAGGTGGTGGTCTTGACGACCGTACCCAGGTAGCGCTCGCCGACCTCCGGCATGGTCGGGTTGGCGATGCCGTTGATCGTGGCACGAGCGGCCTCGGCGGCCGGGCCGTCGGCCGCACCGATGTAGATGGTGCCGTCGTCCTCGATCGTGATCTCGGCGCCGGTGTCCTCCTGGATCTGGTTGATCATCTTGCCCTTGGGGCCGATGACCTCGCCGATCTTGTCCACGGGGATCTTGACGGTGATGATCCGCGGGGCGTTCGGGGACATCTCGTCCGGGGTGTCGATCGCTTCCATCATCACGTCGAGGATGTGGAGGCGCGCGTCGCGGGCCTGCTTGAGGGCTGCGGCCAGGACGGAGGCCGGGATGCCGTCCAGCTTGGTGTCGAGCTGCAGGGCGGTGACGAACTCCTTCGTACCGGCGACCTTGAAGTCCATGTCACCGAAGGCGTCCTCGGCACCGAGGATGTCGGTCAGCGCGACATAGTGCGTCTTGCCGTCGATCTCCTGGGAGATCAGGCCCATGGCGATACCGGCGACGGGGGCACGCAGCGGCACACCGGCGTTCAGCAGCGACATGGTGGAGGCGCAGACAGAGCCCATGGACGTCGAGCCGTTGGAGCCGAGGGCCTCGGACACCTGGCGGATCGCGTACGGGAAGTCCTCGCGGCTCGGCAGCACCGGCACGATGGCGCGCTCGGCCAGGGCGCCGTGACCGATCTCGCGGCGCTTCGGCGAGCCGACACGGCCGGTCTCACCGACGGAGTACGGCGGGAAGTTGTAGTTGTGCATGTAACGCTTGCGGGTCACCGGCGAAAGGGTGTCCAGCTGCTGCTCCATACGGAGCATGTTGAGGGTGGTGACGCCCAGGATCTGGGTCTCGCCACGCTCGAACAGGGCGGAACCGTGCACCCGCGGGATCGCCTCGACCTCGGCGGCGAGCGTACGGATGTCCGTGACGCCCCGGCCGTCGATGCGCTTCTTCTCCTTGATCACGCGCTCGCGCACCAGGGACTTGGTGAGCGAGCGGTACGCGGCGGAGATCTCCTTCTCGCGGCCCTCGAACTCCGGCAGGAGCTTCTCGGCGGCGAGCGCCTTGACGCGGTCCAGCTCGGCCTCGCGGTCCTGCTTGCCGGCGATGGTGAGCGCCTGGGAGAGCTCGCTCTTGACCGCGGCGGTGAGCGCCTCCAGGACGTCGTCCTGGTACTCGAGGAAGACCGGGAACTCGCCGGTCGGCTTGGCCGCCTTGGCCGCGAGGTCCGACTGGGCCTTGCAGAGCACCTTGATGAAGGGCTTCGCGGCCTCGAGACCGGCAGCCACGACCTCCTCGGTCGGCGCCTCGGCGCCACCCTTCACCAGCTCGATGGTCTTCTCGGTGGCCTCGGCCTCGACCATCATGATCGCGACGTCGCCGTCCTCCAGGACGCGGCCCGCGACCACCATGTCGAAGACGGCGTCCTCGAGCTCGGTGTGGGTCGGGAAGGCCACCCACTGGCCCTTGATCAGTGCGACACGGGTGCCGCCGATCGGGCCGGAGAAGGGCAGACCGGCCAGCTGCGTGGAGCAGGAGGCGGCGTTGATGGCGACCACGTCGTACAGGTGGTCGGGGTTGAGCGCCATGACCGTCTCGACGATCTGGATCTCGTTGCGCAGGCCCTTCTTGAAGGACGGGCGCAGCGGACGGTCGATGAGGCGGCAGGTCAGGACCGCGTCCTCGGACGGACGGCCCTCACGGCGGAAGAAGGAACCGGGGATCTTGCCCGCGGCGTACATCCGCTCCTCGACGTCGACCGTCAGGGGGAAGAAGTCCAGCTGGTCCTTGGGGTTCTTGGACGCGGTGGTGGCCGACAGCACCATGGTGTCGTCGTCCAGGTACGCCACGGCGGATCCGGCGGCCTGCTTGGCCAGGCGACCCGTCTCGAAGCGGATGGTACGGGTGCCGAAGGAACCGTTGTCGATCACGGCTTCGGCGTAGTGGGTCTCGTTCTCCACTAGCGATATCTCCTCGTCTGCGTCCCTGGGCCCGTGCGGCCGGGGGACGATGGCGGAGAAGCGCGCCTTGTGTGCGGGCCGGTCTTCGATCGAAGCACCCGGGCGATGTTTCCGGGGGCCACTACCGAGGACCGGCGGCGGAGGGGCGCTCCTCCTCGTTCGGTATTGCGTTGTCTGTGGTGCGTTGTGCGTGCGGCGGTATGCCGCGTTCCGGTACCGCGCTGCCACCAGGTTACTGAGGTGGACCGCAGGACCGCACGTACAGCAAAGGGAGCGGCCCCCTGGATGTGGGAACCGCTCCCTTCACGGCGTCTTACTTCGCGCCGGCCGCGCCGCGGCGGATGCCGAGGCGGTCGACCAGCGCACGGAAGCGCTGGATGTCCTTCTTGGCCAGGTACTGCAGCAGGCGGCGGCGCTGGCCGACCAGGATCAGCAGACCACGGCGGGAGTGGTGGTCGTGCTTGTGGGTCTTGAGGTGCTCGGTCAGGTCCGAGATACGGCGGGACAGCATCGCGACCTGGACCTCGGGGGAGCCGGTGTCGCCCTCCTTGGTGCCGAACTCGGCCATGATCTGCTTCTTGGTAGCGGCGTCGAGAGACACTCGGTACTCCTCTTTCGGTGTTCGCGCGCCTACGAGTGCCCCTGGTCTTGGTCTCAGGGGGGCTTCCGTGACTCGGAGGCGAAGGCACGATGGGCGCTGCTCCCGGCTGCGCGAGGCGCGGGCTGGGGGCGCGTACACAAACGGCCGTCACACAGAGTACCAGCACACAGGCACGCCCTTGACAGGCTTTGCGGGGGACGGTCGTCCCAAGCGGCGGGGCGATCCCCGGCGACCGTCGCAAAAGGACGGGCTTCGCGTCGTCCCGGCCCCGCTCAGACGCCGCCGCGCACCTTGCTGTAGACATCGAGGACAGCCAGGCAGACCGGGATGAGGGACAGCAGCACCAGCGATTCCGCGATGTCGAGCATGCGGCCCCAGAAGGGGGACAGCCCCTTCTGCGGCACGATGAGGGCGATCGCGATCAGGATCAGCACGCCCACCGCGACCGACGCGCCGAGCCACAGGGTGCGGATGTCGACCGGCCCGGAGTCTCCCTGGAGCAGCTTCACGATGATGTCGGTCGGCGGCGAGATCGCCAGGCCGAGGACCAGCAGAGCCAGCGTGATGACACCGGCCACGAACAGACACGTGACCTGGGCGGTGTAGCGGAACAGCCGCGCCCGCAGCATCGCGGCGAGGCCGGTGCACAGGGCCAGGAGCTGCGCCCAGCCGCTGTCGCTGAAGCCGAGCACCGCGCCGCCCGTGCCGATGATGACCGCGGCGCACCCGCCGACCAGTCCGAGCAGCAGTTCGTGGCCCCGACTGGTCTGGGCGATGATGCGCTGGACGTCGACGGCCTCGGCGTCGCCGTCCTGGCCTTCGCGGCGTGCCCTGGCCAGGTCCTCCGGGCTGCGGAAGCCGATCGGCATCTTGGCGAAGCGGGCCGACCAGCCGGGCAGGAATCCGACGACCGCGACCGCGACCACGGCGGTACCGGCGGCCATCTCACGCGGCTCCGCGTCGGTGAGCACGCCGCAGAACACAGCGAGTGCGCCGATCGCGGAGGCCAGTGCCGCCGCCACGAACGGGGCGTCCCCCTGCGGCAGCAGCATGATCAGCACGACGGAGAACAGCAGTACGGCGACGCACCCGACGAGGAACTGGATCCTGCCAGGACCCTCGCCCGCGTCCTGGGGTATGACACCGGAGCCGGCGATGAGCGCGTGCGGCAGCGCCGAGATTCCGAGCGCGACGGCTGAGCCGCGGTCGTCGTACACCCGGGCGCGTACGCCGGCGAGCGCCGTGAGGGCGAGGGCGGCCACCCCTGCGAGGATGCCCTGCAGTCCGTGCGTGTCGTGCCGTATCGGGTCCGCGAACCAGAAGACGAAGCCGAGCATCACCATGAGCACGGAACCGGCGACGAGGCCGGCGACGCGCATCAGGTTGTCGTTCCAGCTGCGCATGTCCTGCTTGACCGCGGCGGCGATCGCGTCCACCACGTCGTCGTGCACGGCCGGGGGCAGGGAGTCGGCGAAGGTCCGCAGCAGCAGCACCGCGCCGTCCCTGACCCGGTGTTCGATCAGCGACCGGCTCGCGTCGAGCACTTGGCCCTCACGCGTGACGAGGTGGTACCCGGAGGGGCTGGCGTCCGACTGGACCAGACCCGAGAGCCGGACGATCTCGGGAAAGAGATCCTGGATCGGCAGGTCCTCGGGCAGCGCGACATCGACGCGGCTGTCCGGCGCTGCGATGGTGATTCGGCAGAAACCTGTCGAAGTCCCCGTGCTCACCTGGTGTTCCCCCTGTTGGACAAGGCTGCTTCACGCAGTTCGTACGACGCGAAGCGCCACCTTATCCGCTGGGACACGGGGCTCAGGGTCAGCCTCCCCCAATTCTCCCCTTACCCCCTCGGCATCTCCATCCTCCTGCGCCTCCGGCGCCTTGAACGCATCAGTAGGATCGACTTCCTCACGCGGACGACGCCTACGCGAACGGGAACCCGTCGCGGAACACGGGGGCGTCGATGCCAGGACGTATCAATCGCGAAGGATGAGTGCATCGGTGAGCGTCGTCATCATCAAACGGCCGCCGCGAATACCGCCCCCGTCCGTACCGGACGGCGAGGTCAAACTGGAGACGCCCCCCGAGATTCCTCGCGAGGGCGACGAGAGCATGCTGATGAACCTGCTGCCCATGATGGGCATGCTGGGTTCCGTCGGCTTCTTCTTCATGCCCAACCTGCCCTCGTACATGAGAGTGGTCGGCGGGCTGATGCTGGCCTCGACACTGGCCATGGCGATCGCCCAGATCGCCAAGTCCCGTCAGGGCGGCGGCGCGGGTATGGCGCAGGACCGGCGCGACTACTTCCGCTACCTCGAACAGGTGCGCAAGGACGTGCACAAGACCGCGGAACTGCAGCGTCGCAGCCAGCTGTTCCAGCACCCCGATCCGGAGCAGCTGTGGGCGGTGGCCGCGGACGGCAAGCGCCTGTGGGAACGGCGCCCGGCCGACGGTGACTTCGCGTCCGTGCGGATCGGCCGCGGGGTGCAGCAGCTGAACACACCGCTCGCCGCACCGGAGACAGCCCCCAAGGAAGAGCTGGAGCCGCTCACCGCGGCGGCCATGAAGGCCTTCCTCGACGCCCACGGCAGCCTGTCCGACCTGCCCATCGCCATCTCGCTGCGCGCCTTTTACCACGTGACGATCTCCGGCGACACGGAGACGGTCTACGGCAACGCTCGCGCGACACTGGCACAGCTGGCGACGCTGCACTCGCCGGAGGACCTGATGATCGCCGTGGTGGCGCATCCCTCCGCGGCACGTGAGTGGGACTGGATCAAGTGGCTGCCGCACAGCCAGCACCCCAAGGCGAAGGACGGAGCGGGCACGACGCGGCTGCTCTTCGACGATCTCGGGGAGCTGGAGGAGGCACTGGCGACCCAGCTCGACGACAGGCCGCGCTGGAACCGGGACTCGACTCCCGTCTACGACCAGCCCCACCTCATCGTGGTGCTCGACGGCGGCACCGTACCGCCGGACGCCGAGCTCGCCAGCGCCGAGGGACTCCAGGGCGTCACCTTCCTGGAGACCGCCCCGGGCGAGCTGGAGGAGGAGCTGCGTGCCGGGCTGACGGCCTATGTGCGGCCGGAGCGTATGCAGTTGTACGTCGGCCAGGGGGCGGCTTACACGGGCAAGCCCGATGTGCTCGGTGCGGAGCAGGCCGAGTCCCTGGCACGGCAGCTCGCCCCCTTCCGGGTCGGCTCCGCGGAGGAGGGTGAGCCCCTCCTGTCCAACCTCGACTTCACCGACCTGATGGGGATCGGTGACGCGGGCTCCGTCGATGTCTCCCGCGCCTGGCGTCCGCGCACGCTCCACGAGAGGCTGCGCGTGCCGATCGGTGTAGGCGAGAACGGCGAGCCGGTGATGCTCGACCTCAAGGAGGCTTCCCAGGAGGGCATGGGCCCGCACGGTCTGTGCGTCGGCGCGACCGGCTCCGGCAAGTCAGAGGTGCTGCGCACACTGGTTCTGGGCCTCGCGGTCACGCACTCGTCGGAGACTCTGAACTTCATCCTCGCGGACTTCAAGGGCGGTGCGACCTTCGCCGGTATGGCGGACATGCCGCACACCGCGGCCGTCATCACCAACCTCGCCGACGACCTCACCCTCGTCGACCGGATGCGCGACTCCATCATGGGTGAGACGCAGCGCCGCCAGGAGCTGCTGCGCTCGGCTGGCAACTACGCCAACCTGCACGACTACGAGAAGGCACGGGCGGCGGGCGCCGCGCTGGAGCCGATGGCGTCGCTGGTGATCGTGCTCGATGAGTTCTCCGAACTGCTCACGGCCAAGCCGGACTTCATCGACATGTTCATCCAGATCGGCCGCATCGGCCGTTCGCTCGGCATCCATCTGCTGCTGGCCTCGCAGCGCCTGGAGGAGGGCAAGCTGCGCGGCCTGGACACCTATCTGTCGTACCGGATCGGTCTGCGTACCTTCTCAGCCGCCGAGTCACGTACGGCGATCGGCGTCCCGGACGCCTACCACCTGCCGTCGATCCCCGGCTCCGGCTACCTGCGCTACGACACCGACACCATGGTCCGCTTCAAGGCCGCGTACGTGTCGGGGCCTTACCACGGCGAGGGCCCGTCCCGGGTGAACCGCTCCACCCAGCTGCGGCCCGCGCTGTTCACGGCGGAGCCGGTGGCACTGCCGCCACAGCCGGTGGTCGAGGAACCGGAACCCGACAACAGGGTGGACGACGCACTCGCCGACACCGTCCTGGACGTCCTCGTCGGGCGGATGATCAACCAGGGGCCCCCTGCCCACCAGGTGTGGCTGCCCCCGCTGGAGGAGGCGCCGTCACTGGACCACCTGCTCCCCCAGCTCGCCGTCACCCAGGACCGCGGCCTGACCGCGCCCGACTACACGGCGCTCGGCCGGCTCAACGTGCCGGTCGGCCTGGTGGACAAGCCGTTCGAGCAGCGGCGTGACGTGCTCTACCGGGACTTCTCCGGCGGCGCCGGCCACGGCCTGTTCGTCGGCGGTCCGCAGTCCGGAAAATCGACCCTGCTGCGCACGCTCATCTCGTCGTTCGCGCTCACGCACACGCCGTCCGAGGTGCAGTTCTACTGCCTGGACTTCGGCGGCGGCAGCCTGATCGCGATGGAGGAGCTGGCTCACGTCGGCGGGGTCGCCAACCGTCTCGACGCCGAGAAGGTGCGCCGTACGGTGAGCGAGGTCGAGGGAATCCTCAACGCGCGCGAGGAGTACTTCCGCGCGAACAACGTCGACTCGATCCAGACCTACCGCCAGCGCCGGGCAACGGGCCAGCTCCCGGACCAGATCTGGGGTGACGTCTTCCTCGTCATCGACGGCTGGGCCACCTTCAAGACGGACTACGAGATGCTGGAGTCCACCGTCACGGAGATCGCCACTCGGGGCCTCGGTTTCGGTGTGCATGTGATCCTCACCGCGAGCCGCTACACCGAGGTGCGGCCCGCGCTCAAGGACATGCTGCAGAACCGTATAGAACTGCGCCTCGGTGACCCGACCGAGTCGGAGATCGACCGCAAGGTGGCACAGAACGTGCCGGCGACCGTTCCCGGCCGCGGCCTGACCCCGGACAAGCTGCACTTCATGACGGCCCTGCCGCGTGTCGACGGCTCGTCCGCGGTGGACGACCTCTCCGAGGCGACCTCGATCCTCGTCAGCGGTGTGAACGACAACTGGCAGGGCAACCATGCCCCCGCCGTGCGGCTGCTGCCCACGATTCTGCCGTCGGACCGGCTACCGAAGGGCTTCGAGCACCCGGACCGCGGTGTCGCCGTCGGTATCGACGAGTCGTCGCTTTCGCCGGTCTTCGTCGACTTCGAGTCGGATCCGCTCTTCATCGTGTTCGGTGAGAGCGAATCCGGTAAGTCCGCGATCCTGAGGCTGCTGATCAAGCAGATCTGCGAGCGCTACACACCGGAGCAGGCGAAGATCGTCATGGGCGACTACCGGCGAGCCCATCTGGAGGGCGTGCCGGAGACGCACCTCTCGCGGTACTGCGCGTCGGCCCCTGCGCTGTCGGAGACGCTGGAGGGTCTGGCCGGTTCGCTCAGCCGCCGTATGCCGGGCCCGGATGTGACGCCCGAGCAGCTGCGCAACCGCAGCTGGTACACCAGCCCGGACGCCTTCGTCATCGTCGACGACTACGATCTGGTGGCGACCGGTATGAACCCGCTCGCCCCGTTGCTGGAGTATCTGCCCTTCGCCCGGGACATCGGTCTGCGCGTCATCATCGCGCGCGCCTCCGGCGGTGCCAGCCGGTCGCTGTACGAGCCGGTGATGCAGCGCATGCGGGAGCTCGGCGCCCAGGGCGTCGTGCTCTGCGGCGACCGTACCGAGGGCTCGCTGCTCGGCAACATCACCCCGACGCAACTGCCCGCCGGACGCGGCTACTTCCACACGCGGCGCCGTGGTGGGCAGCTCATCCAGACGGGTTGGCTGCCGCCGCGGTACTGAGCTCCCCAACGGCTTGGGCGGTACCCGACGAGGGGCGGCAGCGGTGGATGCCGCCCCTCGTCGTTGCTCTGCGCGGGCCGGGACGCGTGAAGGGGTGACCACTAGAGTGGCCACGGCAGACGGATGAAGGCGCGAGCAACGGGGGTAGTTGTGCCGTCGGACTACATGGATTCCGATCCTCAGGTCCTCAAGAGCGAGGGCTTCAACATGTTCAAGGTCGGCCAGGAGTTCGCCGCGGCCACAAAAGCCCTGGAAGCGGGGCTGGGCGCGCTCGAAGGCGAGCAGGGTGACCCGCCGCCGTGGGGTGACGACGACCTCGGCGAGAAGTTCGGAGTCGTCTACGAGGGGCTGCGCGACGGCATGTACCAGTCGATGTCCAGTCTCGCCGAGCGGCTCGCGGGGATGGGCGTCGCCTTCACCAGGATGGGCGTGGCGCACGAGCAGAACGAGGCCGAGCAGGACACCATCTGGCGGGAGACGGCAGCCGAGTACGACGGCCGGGTGAAGCTGCCCTCCGGACCACAGGGCACATTCCGCTCCATATCACACAACGCCTGATCTGCTCCAGTCACCGGGTGCTTCCCCCATGCGAGCGCAGGCTTGCGCAGTAGGCTGAGACACGCTCGTTCGCATACCAGGAAGAGGCTTTGGCGACATGACCGAGGGACCGGACAACGAGGCAGTGATCGAGACCGAGGACGTCAAGGCGCGCAAGGAACGGGAGAAGAACGAGCTGTACGCCCTCGACATCTCAGGGGTCGAGTGGCACGGCGCGCCCGGTACCGAGGCGCACGAGGAGCGTGTCGAGATCGCCCATCTGCCGGAGGGCGCGGTGGCCATGCGCTCGTCCCTCGACCACGGCACCGTCCTCAGGTACACCGAGGCGGAGTGGCGGGCGTTCGTGCTCGGCGCGCGCGACGGGGAGTTCGACCTGGTGCCCGCACCGCGGAGCGGCGGGGCTTCGGCCGGGTAGCCGGTCATGGGCCGGCTCCCGGGTGCCCCGTGGAGCGCCATCCACACGTCTCGGCCGTCGACTCGCCCACTACGATGAGGATCTTGTCGTACGCATCGACGGAAGCGGCGGAGGACAGGGATCCATGACCAGCTCGGCCGAGGACTACGCACCACACCCTCACATCGGCGGCCGGACCGCCGTGCTGCGCGCTCTCGCCGCATGGCGGGGCGCCGCCCCCGGCGCTCCGCGGGTGGTCCTGCTCACCGGAGACTCGGGCAGCGGGTGTTCACGGCTGCTCACCGGATTTCTGATGCTGTGCGAGCCGGAGTACCGCAAGCGGCTTCCCCTCGACGAGATGGACCCGTCGACGGTACCGCCGGACCTGCCTGCCCCCGCGGTACCCGCACCCGCCGGGCTGACCGCGGCCCAGTTCCTGTGGCTGCTCGCCGACCACTACGAGCTGGCCGCAGGCGACACCGAAGAGGTCTTCGCCGAACTGGCCGCGCTGGACGAGCCGGTGACCGTCGTCGTCCCGGACGTCGACCGTGCCGGGCCGGTACGAGCCGCGGACGAACCCGCACGCCTCGTACGGGAGGTGCTCGCGCCCCTGACCGCCATCGGAACGGTCCGGCTACTCGCCGAAGTGCCGCGGGCGCTGGCGGCCGAGCTGGTGGGGAGCCTTGCCCCCGGCACCGTTCAGATCATCGATCTCGACGCGCCACAGTGGGCCGACCCCGACGGCCTGGTGCTGCACGCCCAGGCCGCGCTCGACCCGGAGTTCGGGGCACCCGGGCTGCCGTTCACCGTAGTCCCTTCCGCCCGTCTCGCGCTGGGCGCTGCGATCGGCCGCAGGGCCGGTACCAGTCCGTTGGTCGTCCAACTGGCGGTCAACGGTGTCCTGATGGCTCCGGAAGGGTTCGACCCCGCCGACGAGAGCCGACTGCCGACCTCCGTGGGCGAGGCCCTCGACCTGCACGCAGAGCGCCTGGGCACCGACCCGCTGACACTCCGGCTCATGCTGGCACCACTCGCCCTGGCCGAGGGCGCGGGCCTGCCGGTCCAGCTGTGGACGCGGCTGGCGAACGCGGTCGCCGGACAGGACATGAGTCAGGTGATCGCGGGCGGGATGCTTCTCGCCGCGCCCTTCGTCCAACCCGAGGACGGTTCCGAGGAGCACCGGTCCGATGAGGATGCCGGTGAGCGGGAAGCGGACGCCGACGGCGGACGTACCCTCCTGCGGCTGCTGCACCCGGCCGTCGCGGACGAGATACGCGCCGGGCTGCCCGATGTCCGGGCTGCTCAGAGCCGGATCGCGATGGCTTTGCTGGAGACCGTACCGGAGCAGGACTGGAGCAAGGCCGATCCCTACGTACGCGACCACATCGCGGGACACACTCTGGAAGCCGGTCTGCTACCCCAACTCCTGACGGACCCGGGCCTGTTCGTGCACGCCGATCCCGTACCGCTGCGCGCCGCCGTGGAAGCCACGCCAGTGGGGGAACTGGACGCACCGGCTCGTACGTATATGCGCACGGCACCCCTACTGACCCGCACGCAGGTGTCCGCCACGATGCGCGCCGCCCTGCTGGAAACCGGGTTCGTCGAGGACGGGCTGCCCGAGTACGCCGACGCGATACACCGGCTCGGCCTCGACCTGCCCTGGCGGACGCTGTGGAGCCTGCCGGTGTCCGGCGTCAGCGCCGTGACCGTCGGCAGCCTTCCCCGCCCCGGCGAGCCCGCCGTCCCCGTCGCCGTCCTCGTCGTCCCCGCGGGCACGCCCGGGGCGCGCCCCGTCGGCGCCCCCGGCAAGGAGGCCGATTCGGCGGTGCTCGTCCACGGCCTCATCCAACCGGAGCTCCTCGGCGACGCCGAGCCCGGGCAGATCATGCGCCCCTCCGAGGACGAACGCGCCGCCGCGCCGCTCGGGCTGAGCCGGGGCGCCGACTACCTGCGCGTCTGGGACCGGGCAAGTCAGGAGATGGTGACCGCGTTGATCTCCGACACGCCCTTCACCGCCGCCGACCTGTCCCCCGACGGCATCCTCCTCCTCGCCACCGAGCGGGGTGTGAAGGCCCTCCGCGTTCTCGCGGGTGGGGCGGGGCTAGCCTCTTAGGAACGTCCGACCGCCCCGTGCCTCGCGGCCCGCGGCGGTTCCGGCACACAGGACTCAAGACACGGCGACCGCGCGGACGCCTGTGGCGCAGGCGCACCCCTCCTCCTGCCCCACTGCACCGAACCGCCCCACCGAACCCGCCACTCAGAAGGAGACTTCCCGTGAGCACCCAGGAGCCGGAACAGTCCCGCCCGGTCACCGGCCCCGGCAACACCGCGGTCTTCACCTACGTCGACCCTGGGAACGGGGAGGAGACCACTCTCTTCCGCACCTCCGCCCCTGGACTGCCGCCCGCCGAGTACCAGGCGTGGAGCGCGCTCCGGCAGATGAACGTGCCGGTCGACAATGTCGTGGCCGTCCACACCGACCTGCGTCCCAGTCTGCTGCCTGGTGGCTACACGGCCGAACTCCTCAACGTCTTCCCCTCCGCCGAGCTCTCCTACTCGCAGAGCTACGGCACCCGACCCGAGGAGCGTGCGGAGGGGATCGCCGGGCTGACCGAGCAGGCCGAGATGGTGCACCGGATCGCCGGCCGGCAGCCGCCGCCCCGCCCGCACCGCCTCCCGGTGCCCACACAGGTGGCGCCCGCGGAACCGATGCGCGACCCGGCGCTCGGCAGCCACCTCGTCGATGTCTTCGGCCAGGACGGGGTGCGCCGCTGGGATGCCGACGACATCACGAGCAGTCCGCTGCCCGAGTCGGCCAAGTCGACACTCACCTGGGCCGGGCTCCCCGCCGACCTCCCGCTCTTCTTCAGCGCCGACCAGCCGGACGCCCCTCCGGCAGGAGGGCTGTTCACCGACGTCGCCACGAATCTGCGCGAGCGTCGCAGCCCGGCCGACGGAGAGAGGATCGACGCGCTGGCGCACCTGGTCCGGATCGGCTTCGACGGCGTGGCGGCCATCGCGGTGCAGTGCCGGCCGGGAGCGGGACAGCCGGACGGCCTCGGCGCAGTCTGGGCCGTGGACCCGGTGACCGCCTCCGCCCGCTACGTCAACGTCTCGGCCGCCGCTTTCGCTCGCTGCCTGGCGGTGCTCGCCACCGTCCGGCAGGGGATGCAGGGTTTGGACCCGGTTGCGGCGGGTGGACAGGTGGTGGCACTACAGGAGCAGTTGGCTGCGATCGATGCCTCCGCGCTGAGCGATGACGACACCTGGTGGTCCCTGATCGTCGAGCAGATGTGGCACGGGCTGTTCTGACCGGCCCCCCATCCTGACCTGACCCGGCCTGAACGCCGCCGAAACGACGAGGAGAGCACCCATGGCACCCGACGACCAGGGCATCCCGGTCCCGCCGACCACCCCGGAACAGGCCCTCGACATCGTCCGCAGCCGCTACGCACAACCCAAGCTGCCGGACGGCACTCCGGCGCAGCTGCGCGTCGAGGAGTTCGACATCGGCTACCTCGTGTACGCGGTGTTCCCGCCCGTCACAGACGCCGCCGGCCGCCCGGCGGCGCCCGCCCCGCCCGGCGGCAGCAAGATCGTGGTCTCCAAGGAGACCGGCGAGACCGTCACCGTTCCCAACCACCCCACCGAGGCCGCCATCGCGCTGTACCGCAAACGGCGCCAGTGATCAGTGACCAGTGTGATCAGTAGAGCGAGAACCCGCCGCTGTGCCGTCCCTGGTCCTTCCTCGGCTCCGGACTCTTCGGCTCGGACGTGCCCGAGGACGGTCCGCCGGGCGCCGGTACCTCGCCCCGCCTGACCCGCTCGCGTTCCTCCTCCGACAGCGACTCCCACTGACCGCGCAGGGACGCCAGACCCCCGCCCAGCGCACGCGCCACCGTGGGGTCGTCCATGGCGTCACGCAGGGCGAGCTGACCGGAGAGCAGCCTCTTCGCCGCCTCCTGCATGTCCTTTCCCCCCACGCCGGTCTCGGCGAGCTTGCGCAGGGCCGAGTTCAGCGAGCGGACCTGCTCCGGTTCCAGCGCCTCGTCCAGCACCCCGCGGTCAGGTGAAGCGCCTTGCGGCTGCTTGGCGTTCCCCGGCGTCCCGGTCATGTCGCTCCTCCTCATTCGCTGTCTGCCTCTGCTCCCGAAGTATCCACGACCGCCGGTGGCGACCGCCCGGCGCCGCGGTGGGCCGTACCGCGCTCGGGCCGACCATCCGCCGCGTACGGCACCGCTCTCCGCAGCCAGGGCCTCACCGCTGACGACACCGGCCGAGGCCGGGCTGTCCGGTGCGGACGCGTAGTGCCCCGTCATCGTCATCGTGGTGTGCGGCGCCGCTCGCTGCGCTCCCCGCACGCTTTGCCGGGTTCCGTGTCGTCGATCCTGATGCGCGGTCAATGGTCTTGGTCTGCACCGGATTTGTGACAGCGTCCTGCTGAAGTGACGTGCACATGAGCCGCTAGGGTGTTCGCTTACCCGTACATGCATGCGGTTCCCCTTGGCAGAACCGGGAGTCGCACGGCGGGTTCGCTGACCGGGGGTGCTTTCTGCTGTGTCGATGATGCTGCCTGACGAGCTGGTGTGGGTTCTCCAGATGCTCGGCTACACCTGGCCGAAGGCAGATGAGGACAAGCTCAGGGAATCCGCCGCGGTGTGGCGGAAGTTCGGCGATGACGTCACCGCCTTGCACAGCACGGCGAACACAAGCGCCCGCACGGTGACCGCTCACAACGCGGGCGAGTCGATCGACGCGTTCGTCAGGGCGTACGAGAAGTTCGACGGCGGGGGCGGCGACGGCTACCTCGCCAACGCCGCCGAGGCGGCCTACATCATCGCCAACGTGATGGAGTCCTGCGCATATCTGGTCGAATTCGCGAAGTGGGCGGTGATCGCCCAGTTGATCGCCCTGGCGATCGAGATCTTCGCGGCCCAGGTCGCCGCGCCGTTCACCTTCGGCCTGTCGGAGCTCGGCGCGCTCGGCGCGACCCAGATCACTCGGATGATCGTGCGCCGGCTCCTCGACGAACTCAAAGAGGCCCTGCTGCAGGCCATCGTCGAGGCGATGAAGGAACCCGCGGTCTCGGCACTCGAGGAAATGATCAAGGACCTGGTCCGGCAGTCGGTGAACGTCGGGTTCGGCGCGCAGGAAGGTTATGACCTCGCCCAGACCGCCAAGGCCGGGGCCAGCGGTGGTTGGGAGGCCATCAAGCAGACCCCGCAGACCCTGGCCGAAGGCGTCCGCGACCACCTGGGCGCCAAGGCGGGCGGACGCGCGCGCCATGCCATCGACAGCCGTCTGGACGGCTACGACGGCCCGTCCGGTACGGGGGCGACCGGCGGGGACAGCACGGGGAGCAGCGCACGGACCTCGGGCTCGACCAATGGCGGCGGAGGCTCGGCCTCGTCCGACGCGTCCGGCTCGTCGTCCGATGGTTCTTCCTCCGGCTCCTCGTCCGGCTCGTCCCTCGACTCCTCGTCCGCCGTTACCTCGTCCCGCCCGACCGGCGAATCCCCGGGCTCATCGTCTTCGGTCCCCACCTCCGGCGGTCCTGCTGCCGGCCACTCGGACACGTCGGGGCCGGCCTCCACCACGTCGGCGCATGCCGGCGACACCCCGGGCGTGAACGTGGGTGGCGGGATATCCGCCGACGTAGGCGGCCGGGATGTCGGCGCGGCGGATACCGGTGCGGGCCCGGATTCCAGCGCGGGTTCCCGGGTCGACTCCGATTCCGGGTCTGCGCAGAATTCCTCCGCCCAGGACACACAGGCTCCCCGGCACGCACCATCGCAGGCCGGCCCGACGCTTTCGGACTTCGACGACCCCGCAGCCGGTGGCACACCGCCCGCGTCCGGCACGCCAGGCCCGTCTCACTCCGGCTCACCGGTCTCCGGCCTCTCGTCACCAAGCCCGCAGTCCACCCCCGCGCCCGCACAAGCGCCGTCCGGGGCCACGTCGTCCTCACCCGAAGGCGGAGGGCTCGGCACCAGGATCGACAGCCTCGCCTCCGGCTCCCCCGCCTCGACCCAGACCAACGCCGCGCCGACACCCACCACGACAGATCCATCAACCGCCGGCACCGGCAGCCGCGCGGAAGGCGGCCCGACGACACCGTCTTCACCCACGACGCCGTCCACCACTCCCGGCGTGGCCGGCACACACCAGGCCGGGGGCGCCCCGGGCGGCCACTCGCCCGCCACCAGCCCCAGCGGAACCACAACCAGCCCGGGCGCGGCGAGGAACCCCTCCACCGGAGCGCCTCCCCCGGTCGCACCGTCCCCCAGGGCAACCGGCCCCACATCCACGCCCAACCCCACAACCCCGACGACACCCCGCAACGCACCCACGCCATCCACGGACGGCCGCCCAACCGGCACACCCGACCCCCGAATACCCACTCAGCGCATCCCCGGGAACACCATTCCGGGCGACGCCACCACTCCCCGTAGCACCCCCGGAACACCCGCGGGCGACCGCACACCACCCCACAACTCGCCTGGGACTTCGCCCCCTGGTGCGACCACCCCCAACCGGAACCCGGCCCAGTCGGCTCCGTCCAGAGCGACATCCCCGTCCCCGTCCACCGGCACTCCCGCGACAACGCCCCCGCCTTCGTCGGGATCGGGACCTGACCGCACCCCGACGTCGAGCAGCAGCACGCCGAACAGCGGCACACCGAACAAGACCCCGGCACCGGGCAGCCGCACCGCCAACCCCGCGAACCAGGCCCCCGCACAGGGCACGCCCGGGACACCCGGCCCTACCCCGCACCAACAAGGGCCGGCCGCCACCCCCTCCAGGCCTCCCCAGCAGCCCGCGTCCGGCACGCCGGGCACGCCGCAGACTCCCAACGCGCCGCAGCAGCCTGCCGCGCAATCCCCCAAGCCGGAGAACACACCGCCCCACCAGACGCAGCAACGGCAGCCGGTCACGGTCGTCCCGATCCACACCGTCGCCACAACCCCGGGCTCCTCAACACCGCCGTCGGACACGGGCCTCCCCACCACACCGCAGCCACCCGGCTCCCCTCAGACCGATGACCCATCCGCCGACAACCAGTCGCAGCAGCCGAAGCAGGACGGCCTCGACGACATCCGCTCCGACCTGGACCACGCCCCGGGTGGCCTGACCCAGCCCGACCCGGCGGATCAACAGGCACTGGACGACTCCGTCCCCCGCAACGAGGACGGCACCCCGCAGCGCTTCCCCGACCCCCACGGTTCCTGGGCGCAGCTCCAGAACGACGGCGGCAACGAGGTCCCCGGCCGCAGCAACAACTGCGCCGACTGCTCCCGTTCCTTCCTGGAGACCTGGTACGGCAACCCGCAGGTCTCAGCCCCTCGCACCCTCGACCCCGACGAGAACGGCAACCACGACCCGTTCACCCCCGAGAACAACGCCAACGACAACCAGATCCGCTGGACCGGCGCCGCCCACACCTACGCCGGCCCCGGAGGCGACCCCGACACCGCCGACACCATCGCCTCCACCCTCCGGCAGGCCGGCCCCGGCTCCGCCGCGATCGTCCAGGTCGACTGGCCCGGCGGAGGCGGCCACGCCTTCAACGTCGTCAACCACGACGGCAAGATCGTCTGGATCGACACCCAGAGCGGCGAGGTCAGCGACCAGCCCCTCCACATCGACCAGGCCGAACACGTCTGGCACATCCCCCTCGACGCCAACCGCAACCCCATCGACGCCACCCAGGACGCCGACAACAAGGAATCCGAGCAGGCGCAGCTAGGGGCTGAAGCGCAGCAAGCGGGCACTACCGATACACAGCAAGAAGCGAACAACTCGACTAACGGGCCCGATAGCCATCAGCCCCATCAGGCAGACCCCTCCAGCGGAACACCAGCGCCGCCTCCGGACGGAGGCCCCACGCACTCGGCACCCGCGAACGCTGCAAGACCAGTTGACAGCATTACCCGGGGGCACAGCGGAGAAAGCACACCCGAGGCCGAAGCACGGCCATCTGATGAGCCTGCAACCGGAGGATCGTCCACCGCGACGCGGGAGCCGGCCCCTGACCCCACGGGCGGAGCGAGCGGGAACGAGAGCGAAAGCAACCAGCACAGGCAACCCGGCCGGGAAGACTCGTCATCGCCCAACGGATTTACTCGCACCAATGAGGTGAACTCCCTCGACTCCCATGGGACGACTTCGGCACCCGAGCAGCAGGCCCCCGCGCCCAGCGATCGCCCGGACGCGTCCGCCCGCCCGGGATCGGAGACCCCGACCAGCGAACGGCCCACCAGCCAGCAGCCCGCACACCCACGCGCCTCCGGTCCGCCGACTTCGCCTCCGCGTGCAGCCGAGGCGCGCACCAAGGAGCACACGAGGCTGACACCGCAGGCCCCCACGCCTCCCGTGAATCGGCCCCGTACCGACTCTCCGGCACCTCCCGACACTCGCACACCGAGTGCGCCCACCGGGCAGGGCAACGCCTCGCTCCCTTCGGGTCCTGACTGGGGCGACCCGACCCGCATGGACCGGAACGCCTCCCTTCCCGAGCCGGAGCCACGGAACGCGGAACAGTTGGGTCTGGCTCCGGACTCCATGCAGCAGACCGTACGTGACCACGAGAATGTCGACCCTGATGCCCGGGGTCTGCCTGTTTACCGGATCGATCTCGATCCCGTACACGACAGCCTCAGAAGTTGGGCCCAGGACGGTCGCCTCGCCTCGGTGCTGCAACACGCGTCCGACAGAATGAGTGCGCTGCAGGCGGCGCACGAAGCTGGGGAAACCGACCTACCGCCGACCACCCTCAGCCGCAAGTTCCTGGAAGACACGCTGGGCGACGACTTTCGCCAAATGAACGATGGTCAGCGTTCGGCTGTTGTTGCTTCCCTGGCCCGGCTCAGTCTCACCTACCACGAGAGCCAGGGAGTGGGGCACAGCCCTGAGCATGACCGGGACGGCCGCCCGTACCACGACGCGGCACCGCGTCGGGACGGTAACCCCGACCGGGCCACAGACGCGGAACGCGCAGTGAGCGCAGATGCCCGCGACCGGGCCAGCAGCAATTTCCCGAGCAAATATCGTAGACACCCAGAGGCAAAAAGCGCCCTCCGCAAGCTGCACGAAATCCTCACGGGGCACTCCAAGGCGCCCACCAATGACCAGATAAACGCATTGATCGAAGCTTCAGGACACAAGCCGGATTTCTCCGGAAAGAACTATGCGGTCATTGAGGTCGTAGACGCCGACGGCAACAGCAGCTATGTCGTCGACTCATCCGTACCGACGGACGCGACAGGAGTTTCACCACGCCATTCAGAGAAACATCTCCTTGACTGGCTTGACCGCACGAACTCGGGTCCCGAGGGCGTCAAGCACAGTCTGGCCGGTCTCTACACAGAACGGGAACCATGCGGTGTCGGGGAAGGGCACGCCGACTGCTCCACCCGCCTGCGAATTCACCCGGACATGAAGAGCGGCAGAAATCCGGTCTACTACAGCACCACCTACCGCACAGACCCTGACGGAGTCCAACAGCGACAAGAGAAGCGAGAAAAGCTGAAGGAACTCCAGAAGGAAGCAATCGACGCCATGGACGAAGGGATCTCCGAGAAAGAGAAGGAGGAGAATCTCAAAAAGCTCAGACTGCACAACGAACAAATCTCTCGCCAGGTCGGCAAGATCACCACCGCCGAGGAACGCGAAATGACCCGAGAGATGGACGATCACTTGTCCGTGCTGGGTGAAGTCTGGGCAAAGACTATGCTGCATATCGTCACGCCTCAGTGAGGAGCCACATGCCCGAGACGCCCCCAAGTCCCGAATACCTTTCCCCAGAGCAGTCACTGTCCTATGTTCTCGACTGGTGGGGAGGAGGAGGTCCCTCGGGAGGACGCGATCTCCATGTCGTCAGCCACTGTGGCGGACCCGCTCTGATGGAACACGTTCATCAGAGTGTCACCGCGAGCGGAATCCTGGACGCGAAAGGGATGTATGGGGACGAAGCATTCCGCCATATGCTCCGCCTCGTCGGCGTACCGGATTCCGACCTGACGAGCTACGGGTGGCACCGTGCCGCGAGGCGGAACGCAGTGAACAAGCTTGTCCTGATCAAGAACGCGTGGCAGGCAGGCCTCACCCGCAGGTCCGCCCAGCCGGCCATCATTCGGAACTTCGCCGCCAGACAGCTGGCACTTGAGGGTGCTGGTGTGGTGGTCGACCTTGGTCCGGTGGACGACGAGCAAGCCGGTCCGCGGCGCCGAGGAGCCACTCTACGGCTGGACGACTCGGCACTCCTCGAGGGGCGGCTCACTTCGGCGATGAGCTCCCCTTACATTCAGGTGCTCGCCCTCTCCGAACCCAGGCACGTGCCCCTGGAGGTGTGGGGTCAACTGGCCCGGGGCGCAGGACTGCCAGACCGCGACGGGAAGTCCCTGAACGGCATCGCCCTGCGGTATGCGGACCTTCTCACGGTCGACGACGATCATGTCGCCTTCCTCGACGAGGCTGTGCCCGAAGCGCTGCGCCACCGTGCGTCCGCGGATTTCAAGGTCCGAGTCAACCGCCACATGGCGCGATGGCTTCGCGAGGCCGCTCCCCGGCTGCGCCACCCCGACGGGTGGGCCGCCTCCGGGGCCCTCGGCTGGTACGCGGCACACGGGCTGGCGATGCACGCCGTACAGGCAGACGAGTTCGAAGGGCTTCTCACCGATGGTGAGGCAGTGGCCAATTTGCCTCGGGCCGTGCTCGTAGACGCCGCGCACTGTGCTTACGACGGGTCGCTCCCCGGGTCGAATCCGGCAGCGGACGCCGTGTTTCTCCAGATGTACGGTGTCAATCCGCCCTCCCAGGGCGAATGGGCCGCCTGGCTACACCTGATGGCAATGTCGAGGGATGACACCGAACTTCGCCAGGGAATCGAGAACTCCGGTGTCCGCTTGCCCTGGAAGACGCGGTGGACGCACTGGCGTCCTCCAGGCGGGTACGACGTCAGCTACCTCAAGCCAGGCCCGGTCCATGAGGTTCATGCGGTTCGCTGGCAGGGGCGTCCGGCTGTGGCGGCTTGTACGGCCGACCGCAGCGTGCTCATTTGGGACCTCGCGACCTCCGAGCTCGTGGCCGGCCCCTGGAGCGAGGAACAGTTCCCTCGCGACCAACTGCACCACCTGTCCTGGGACACTGAAATTCGAACGCACGACACACAGGACACCCCTCAGGCCTTCGGGCCGACGACACGCACCGAACTCAGCGCACATGGCCAGTGCGCCGAAGGCCCGGTCGAGGACGACGACTTCCTGTCGATCTCCCTTGATATGGGCACCGTCACCGTCGTCGCGGGGCTTGGCGGCGTATTCGCGGTCGAGTCGACCAAGCCAGGCGAGCCGGCTGTGATCACACACTTCTCTGACAACGCCTCACTGCTCGGCAACAACACTGCGGCTGGACCTGCACGGCCCTCTCGAGCGCAGCTTGAGCCTTCAGCGCTTTGCGCGTCGCTCCCGGATGTCCGCCTCCGTCGCACCGACACAGAGCGCATTCCAGCCGGTCTTACGGACCAAGTCGCCCGTCGCATCCTCGTCGATACAGGTCTCCCGGCTCTCGAAGCGAAGGGCATCAGGCTGCATCCGGAACGTCCTGAGTTTCTGTGTGAACGGCAATGGCCGAGCGACGTCGAGCAGGCACAGGAGTCCGGCCCCTTCTATGAGATCGGACTCTGGATGGGCGGTGAGGTCGTTGTCGACGGATCATCGGGACATGTGTTCCGCATCCCATCCGAGCCTGACGAGAGCGGCCTCGAAGGTGCCCTCGTCGCCGCTGACTTGGATCGCTTCCTGAAGATGCTCATCGAATGGCTCACAGGTCGCTTCATCCTTGAGGATCTGGACAACCGGGATGAGGCTTTTCTGCTGCGTCAGCATATCGAAGACGCCATCTGGCTGATCGATGACACGGGCTCCGCTGCTGGAGCCTGGCAGTACCCCTTGCACAATGAATGACCGACCCCGGCACCAAGCCGTTTCATGCCCTGAGTGCGGCGGCGCACCTCTGCAACACCCTTCAAGCAACGCCGAACAGGAGCGCACCGGCGAAATCAGGGCCACGAGACATGTGACGAGAAACCCTGAAAGACAACCGCGCCAAATCTGAATTGAGATACCCGGCCCTGCACCTGTGTCGCCTGAGCAGGCCCTGGCCGGGCTCGAAGGGTGGCAAGGCAGCGAGCATCGTGGAGTGGCGGAGCTTGGCCGGCGCGTCGAAGTCCGGGCGGCCCCGGACACTGCTTCGCCTGCATGAGACGGTCCCCGGCTCGACCTACGTTGACGCCACCGGGCTCACGTGCGATGTCGTTTTCACTCGTCACACCAACCACGATCATCACCTGCTGAAAGGGTGCCCTCATGCCAGAGGCTCTCGATGAGAATTGGGCACGCATCGAGGCCTGGCGAAGCCTGCCCGCCCGGAAACGGCAGGTCTTCACCGTGACCGGCGCCGCAGCCGTCGGCAAGACGGACTTCCTGGCCCGGGTGTACCGACGCGCTACTCATTCGGCGTGGATCGACTGTCGGGGCTTGACGGCGGACTCTGTGGCTTCGCATATGCGCGAAGCGTGCCGGTCCGGCTCCGCCCATGACGACCTCTGGCGAGCGGCAGCCTTCCCCAGTTCTTCGCCATGGTCCGGCTCTTCGACGAGTTCCGCAGAACGCACTATCCCTACAGCCCAGACCACAAGGACGCACGGGTCAGCCTCCAGGCATGGTGCTCCCTCATCGACCCTGCAGCCCACGGTGAGGTCTGGACGAACATCCTTGAAGGCTATGAGTTCGAAGACAGCACCTGGGACTTCGCGTCATACGGCCATGAGCATCTGTGACGGAACCCCGCCCGTGACGTCTGAGCGCGGGACGACAAGGCGACCAGGCCCCCGACCGGATCTCCTTCACCCGCTCACTGCGCGTCGTGCACCGCCAGGTCACCGACCTGGCGGCATTTTCCCCCGGCAGACTCACCCGCGCCATCAAAGCCACCCACACTGAACTCCTCGAACGCCCCCGGCCTCCCCGACGGCGCCAGGCCCACCCCCGTGCCATCAAACGGAAAGTCGCCGACTGGCCCCTCAAACGCGCCACCCCCCACCGCCATCAGACTCATTGGCGCCACCAAACCCAAACGGGCCAAACGCACACTAAAGCACTAAGTTACCGGTATTGAGGCTAAAGGCCATACACAGCGCCAAGACCGGGTTCCTTCTCCAACAGCCGAGTCAGGCCTGCCCGTTGTGCCAGTCTGCTTCGGACCGGATCGGCTTCACTTCGCTCGCGGGCGAACTCCTGCCAGTCCGCCGGCTGCATGAACAACATGTCATTGGTGCCGGGGAGGATCACGACACCGCCGAAGGGCAGATCACCGGCGACCCAGGCGCCACCGCCCTCTGCGCCTTTGGGCCAACGACGGACAGTTGACGCGTTGATCGCACGCATCAGTGGCGCACCGTGCTGTCCACGAGTGGATACCCGAATGGTGAACACCGTGCCGAGCAACTGCCACTGCTCACTCTTCTTGGCCACTCGTGTGCGGTATTCGAGCGGATAGGTGCGCAGCACCTTCTCGCACGCGGCGATGCGTCGGCCGTGCCTGGTCCGAATGAGCAGGAACAGCAGTACGTAGACCCCGGGGAGGATGGGAAGCATCGTGAACAGGGAATCGGGGACTCCCGCGACATGCAACAGGAACGGCACCGCGAGCCAGCCGAGGCCGAGAGCAATGCGCCCGACGACATGCCTTGCCCATGTTCTCCTGTTGTGCTCAAGCACCTGATCGATGTCGGGTGCCTCGGTTGAGCCTGCCATGCTGTTCGCCGTCCTCACCCAAAGTCGTTACGTATCGTGGCGGCCGCAGTGCCGGGCTCGGGTAGCTCGTGTCCCCCTGCCGCAGGAAGCGAGGGATCGGTGAACGCCACCGTGTGAGCGACGCCGAGCAGGATGTCCCGGTAGTCATCTGCGAGCTCGACAGCGGCCGTCACCATTTGGATCATGATGATGTCGCTGGTTCCTGAGCCCGTGACAGCGACAGTACCTTGCCACACCCGCCCCTCCAGGGGAGTGTCGCTGCCCTCTGCAGACCTGCCGGGTGCCGTGGTGACGACCTTCTTCTCCGCGAGGAAGCCTGTGCCGCACGGCAGCTCCAAGGGACGCATTCCCTCGTCGGCACTGTCCGCGGCCGTGCCTGCGAGACTGGCGATCACCAGCTTGGCGTTGCCTCCGGACGCTGGGACCGTCGAGACGGTGAGCACGGAGAACGCGATCCCACCGGCGTCGTCCGGGTGAGAACCGATCAGACAGGCCTGGACACGACGCGCGTTGAGCGAGATGACGACGCCGGCGTAGAAGCGCAGGACTTCCTCTGCGCGGAGCCGCATCTCCTCCGGCAAGCTCAGCACCTGCCGAACCAACGCCTCGATCCGCTCTACCGGGGGGTCGAGATCCATCTGCAGATAGCCGTGCGGAATCGCGTACCAGAACGCCGGCTCCCTTTCGCCCACGGGTTCTGTCATGAGCTCGGTCACTCGCTGATCCACCGTTCCCGGTCAGTTGCCGTGTTCGTCACACGAGACCCACCAGTCCCGCGAGGCCGTAGAACCCGGCTCCGGCTTTGGTGAGCTCAGCGGCGTTGTGGCCGCTGCCCTCCTCCGGTATCACGCCCTCTGCCTCGAGAGAGGACAGAGTGTTGGCCGCGACGTTGAGGCCGTTGGCACTGAGCCTGGATCCACAGGGCCGTATTCGATGAGTGCGGCTCTGTGATTTTCGGAGCGGATTCGGGGGCGTTCCTGCTGGCGGGCAGGAGTGGTCGCCGGGTGGCCGTCCCGGTGGCGGGGTCTCCGAGGTCCTTGGTCGTGGGCGGGCAGGCGTCCGGGTGGTCAGGTTCGCAGGCGGTGGCCGACGGCCGTCCACAGGTCGCTGAAGGCCTCTCGCCAGGGCCAGTGCTGCGGCAGGTGCCAGGTCAGGGTGCGTGCTCCGGCTGCCAATCGGGCTGGAACCGCGATGAGTTGGCGGCGGATGGTGCCGGTGCGGGCCCGGGCGTGGAAGGCCGAGGCGAGCGCGCCCAGCGCCCGGGTGAGGTTGTGGGCGAGGGCTGCCAGGGTCAGCCAGGCCGCGTTCGCGGTGAACTTCCCCGAGGGCAGGTGCCCCAGGGCCGAGTCCTCAAGATCGGCGAAGACCTGCTCGACGATCGCGTGGCGGCGGTGATCGGCTTCTGCCTCGACCAGCGGCAGCACCTGGTCGGTGAACACCGCATGGAACCGCCAGACAGTGAACAACTCACCCTGACCGTCCAGGACGTGGGCGTCGTTCAGGCGCTTGACCCGGCGGACCAGCAGCCGGGCGGTGGCGTGGTAGCGCTTGGCCTTGCCGGTGAACGCGGTGTACTCGACCTCGGCGACCTCCGCGTCCGAGATCCACCGCTGCTCGTCCTTGTCCCAGATCGCCTTCGGGTACTTGATCGCCGTCCAGGCGTCCTCGGGAACGGTGGCGATCAGCTCCCGGATCTTCTTGCGCTGCGCGACGGCGAAGGAGAACCGCGCGCCTGCGCGGCGGCAGGCGGCGACGACCTTGTGGGAGAAGAACGCCGAGTCGCCGCGGACCACGATCGTGCCGGTGGCGCCCATCGCCCGCACCGCCTTGATCGCCTCGGCGATCAGCGAGGCCGCGCCCTTGGCGGAGCCGGCCGAGCCCTTGCGCAGGCGGGTGGCCACGATTACCGGCGCGGCCAGCGGAGTGGAGGCGGTGACGATCTGGAAGTGCAGGCCCCTCACCTTGGTGTAGCCGTGCTCGGCGCCCTGCTTGGCCGCCCCGTAGACCTGCTTGACCTTGGAGTCGATGTCCAGGTGCACCACCTGGTCGCCGCCGGGCAGCAGATTGCAGTGTCCGGCGAGGTTGCAGGTGAACGCCCGTGCCGCCGACTCCAGTTGACGCACGTGACCCCAGGAGAACGCCCGCAGAAACGTGCCCAGCGTCGACGGGGCGCGAACTCCGTCGAATGCCCTGGCCACCGCCCCGTGCCGCAGCACATCCGTGTCGTCGATGCTGTCCGCTCCGGCGAGCATCCCCGCCACCAGCGACATCACCTTCGCGCCGACCGCTGCCCCGGCCCCGTTCGCAACACCCTTGAGCCGCACCTTCGTGACAGCCAGGTCCGGCAGGCCGCACCGCTCGGCCAGTCGGACCGCCGGAGCCAGCCCACCGTACGCGAGGAGATTCGGGTCATCGAACGCCGCGAAGGTCGCTGCGACGGTATGGGAAGATTTCACTTACGACGTGCCTTGTCTTGCTGCGGGCTGGAAGCGTAGAGAACTCCCATCCTCGCAGGTCACAGGGCACGTCTTCTTCGTTGGGCTGGCACCGCGCAGGCACCGCTCGGTGGATCCAGGCTGAGGTTTCCCAGCAACTTGGCCGACCCGGTGGCACTTTCCGCCGCAGCTGCCCAAGCGTCGTCGGCTCCGGCCTTGGCGCTGGTCTTGAAGACATGGCCGAACTCGCGCGCGAACTCGGTTGCCTTTTCGGTGTTCTTCACCGCCACGCCCATGCCGTCCGCCATGCGGAGACCGTCTGTGATCTCCCGGCCTGCCATCCCTAGTGCCTTTCCACCAGGAACCATGCCGAGCACGTCACAACCGAAGGAGGCGTAGGCGGAGAAGGTATCCCCGTTCCAGCCGAATTTGTCCCCCCAAGGCAGGAAGGCATCCCGGAATTCGGGATCGGCGAAGTTCTTGGCCATCGAAGCTGCGCTCGCGACCAGGGCGATCCCGGCGAACAGCGGCGCGAGCGGTGTGGGGAACAGAGCGAGCAGGCCGGCGATGGCGCCGATGGTCCCGGCATGTTCCAGCAGGAACTCGCCGGTCGCCTTGATGCCCTCCCAGATGGCGTCGACGGCCTTGCTCAGCCAGCCGGGCTCCTTCGGTGCCAGTTTCTCCGTGGCGTCATCGAGGGACTTGGCGACCGTCTCGGCGTTGTCCGCGTGAGTGGTCTCCAGCTCCTGGGCCTTGGTGATGATGTTGTCGTACTCACCGTTGGCCTTGTTCAGCGCGATGGTCGCCTCGTTGAGGCTACGCTCGGCCGCCCTGAGCCGCGCAGTCGCGGCGTCGGCCTCTTCCTGCGTGGAGAACTGCCGACCGGCAAGGCCCAGATCGGGGTGCTGCTCGGCCTGGGCGTGGCGATCCTTGGCCGACGAGATCGCGGCCTTCTTCTCGGCCGCGACATCGTCGTACTTCTGCGCCAGGTCCCGGTGGGCCGTCAGATACCCGTCCCAGCTGCCCAGCTGGGCCGCTGCCTTCTCCAAGGACCGAGCGGCGTTCTTGATGTACGTTGGCAGCTCGCCGTCGATGGCGTCCCTGAACGCCGTCGCGGCCTCGCCTTCCCAGTAGCTGCTTTCACCGATCAGCTTGTCGAGCTGAGTGTGGCAAGTGCGCAGTGCTGTAGCAGCGGAACTGACCTTCTGCTTGAGGGCAATGACTTCGCCGGGTATCCCGGGCACTGGGTTCCAGCCAAGATTGGGGTAGGGGTTGGCTGCCATTACTTCGCACCTCCGCCACCACCGGAGGTGGACTGCTTCGCCATGTCCGCGAATGCCTTCTCCAGGGCTTCCTCGACCTCTTCGTAGCCCTTCTTGTTGGACTTCACGCCCTCGCTGACACCCTCGATCATCTTCTGTGTCTGCTCGGATCCGTACTTCCAACGCCCCTGGAAGCCGTCACACGCCTCGTCAAGACGCTTGGTCCCGATCTGGTCAGCACGGACGTGTGCGAGAGCAGCTCGCGCCTCGTTCAGATCGCTGACACACCCCTCAAGGGTTCTGAGGAATTGCGCCAACTGATCTGTATCCGTCTTGAAGTACTCCCCCATGAAGCATTGCTCCTTGACCGATGTATCGAGACGAGGACGAGCTCGTGGTATGAACGCGGACGCTGTATCAGGCGCGCGAACGCCTTACTGCCCTTGGTACGGGGGCTGCTGACTGTAGGGGTTGGGGTGCTGCGGTGACTGTCCGGGCGACGTCGGGTACCCCTGGTTGGGGACGGCGTTGGGGTAGGGCTGATAGCCCGTCGGGGGCTGGGGCGGGTAGCCCGCTCCGTGAGGAGGGTTACCGCCGCCGTCACCGGGGCCGCCGCTACCGCCGTTGCGGCGGCTGCGGATGACCGCGAACACGATCGCGCCGACGACCACAGCGGCTGCGATGCCGCCCAGGACGAGGAGGCTGCCGGAAGACTTCTTCTTTTTCTTGGCCTGGATCGAGTCATCCGTGTCCGCGGCTGCGCCGCCGGGGTTCAAGGCGGAGGAGGACATCTGGCCCAGCGGGTTCGTCTTCGGGCCCGCGGGGATGTCCATCGTCAGCGCCGAGTAGGGGCGGACGATTCCGTAGCCGTACTCCTCGTCGGGCGCCTTCAGATCCTTGTGATGAGCGAAAGTAGCCGACTTGATCAGGCGGTTGATTACCTGACCTGCCGTGAGGTCGGGGAACTTGGAGCGCACCAGGGCTGCGGCGGCGGAGACGAAAGCTGTGGCATCCGATGTTCCGCTTGACAAGCTGTAATTTTCCGGGAGTGTCGGATCCGCGCCGAGAACTTCAACACCAGGCCCCATCAAGACAAGGCCTTTTCCAGAATTTGATTCATCCCAGCGATTGGCCTTTTCATCAATGGCGCCAACCGAAACAACGCCAGGTAGTGCTGCTGGCTCAGCGACTGCATCAAACCCGTCGTTACCTGCCCCCGCCACGACAACAACATCGTGAGCTTGCGCATACGCGATCGCCGCACGGCCGTCGCTCAGGGTCTTGCCACCGTCGTTGCCAAAGGAGAGATTGATGACCTTGGCTCCCTGATCCACCGCGTATCGAACCGCCGCAGCCCAGGTCTCATCACTATTCCTGTCCTTCTCCGTTCGGAGGGTACGCAATGGAAGGATTTTCGCCTTAGGTGCGAGACCTACCATGCCGGACGCATTTCCAGCGCCGTGGCCGTGTCCAGCGATCAGGCTGGCCATAATCGTCCCGTGCCCAAATTGGTCCTGTTGAGCGTCACCTCCGCCAGTGAAGTCCTTGCCCTCAAGAACCTGACCAGTCAGGTCGGGGTGACCGGCATCGACTCCGGAGTCGACAACCGCAACAGTCACGCCCTGCCCTTGCGATTCAGCCCAAACGTCCTTTACTGCGAAGGCGTTCAAGACCCACTGTTGGTCTCTGACGTAGTCCGCCGATGCGGTTGGGGCGGCGGTGAGGAGCAACGCTCCTGTCAGTACCACGACTCCCGCCGTGGCCCGGACTCGACTGAAATTCACTGCTTGCTCCTCACTCAACCATGACTGGTTTTTACCAGCCTGCACACGGGGGCGAGCCGCAGACGTTCATTGTGCGGCTCGCCCCCGTGTGCCTACTCGATGGTCCGCGGCACGTTCCGGTTGCGGTCTTCTTCCGAGATCCAGGTCTCTTCGTCCTCGACCAGGTAGTCGGGACGCTCGCCCCGACTGTTCTCGTCGCCAGGCCGCCGACCGTTGCGACCGCCCATGCCTCCGCCCATGCCACCAGCCATGGCTCCACGCTGAGTGCCGCCACGGCTGCCGTGCAGGCCTGCGCCACCACCGGCGCCCTTGCCGGAGACTCCCTTGGCCGCGCCGACGACACCGCCACGAGCCTTGGCGAGGGCTCCACGGCCGCCAGCGGCGGCACCGCCGCGGCCGGCCCCACCGGCTCCAGCGCCGCCACCCATACCGCCAATGCCAGCTCGGCCCCCGGAGCCGCGACCTGCCGTGCCGCCTCCCGTCAGTCCTCCACGGCCACCTGTCCCGGTGCCGCCCCGTCCGGCTGTGCCGCCACGGCCAAGACCGGGTCCTCCACCGGTTGTCAGGATGCCCGGACCTTGGGTGCCACCGAGGCCAAGACCGCCACCACCGCCACCACCGCCAATGTTGGGGTTCGTGACGGGACCACGCCCCGTCAGACCAGGATTGATGCTGTCCACGTTGGTCCTGGCCGACGGCGGTAGCGTCGGGCCTCCTGTGATGCCCGGGGTTCCGGACACCCCGGGAGCCGGTTTGACACTAGCGGTCGGGCCTGCGCTCCACGGCTTGGGAGTCGCACCGGATGCTCCTGGCCGCGAAGCCCCTCCTGTGCCGCCGGGCACGACAGGCGGCGGGTACTCCACGTCACGGTTGGGATCCTTGATGTGACCCTTGTCGCCTACAACGGGAGGGTTTTGCTGCAGGTTCTTCGTGACCCGCATGTACTGGGCGGCGAGGTTCTCCATGACGGCAACACCGTTGAGCTGAGCTTCCCGGCTTGCCCCGATCTTGCCTTCGTTGATTTTCGCCACTTCGTCGGCGGTCAACTTACGGTCCTTGAGATCACTGGCTACGGCTTCACCGTTGTCCCAGCTCCAGTCGCTGAGAGCGTCACCGACCTTGGCCCAACCACTCGGCTCTTCGATATTGTCCAGCTGAGCCTTGAACCTGCGTAGCTGCGAACCGGCGTCAGCCATCTGTGAGCTGTTGAGGTCGGCGTGCCAGGCGGTGTTCCTGATGCTTTGTGAGATTTTTCGAGCCTCCTGCTCGAAGCTTCTGGCCGCGTCCCCTTCCCAGTGCCCCAGGGCATCGCTGACCGCCTTGTCGAGCAGGCCGGCGATACCTCCTGCTTCGCCGCCGGCAAGAAGCTCTTCGACCTTACCCCAGTGGCGCCCGACCTCCTCGATCGCTCCGGGATTGGTGAGCTCAAGCATCTGCTTGAGCTCTTTGAGGGGGTAGTTTATGAACTGAGTCTTAGTCTGAGGTCGATCTGGATCCGCGACACAGATATCGTTCTCGATCTTGGGCTGGGGCAGGTCTTTGTCACCGGCCATTTTGAACTCCTCCCGCTAGTAGGTGATTCTCGAACGTTCTACTTTCCGAACGAGCCGTTCGAGTCCCCCGTACCGCCACCCATCTGGGTTTTGTTCGCGTACTCCTGCTCCGTGTACTTGTCCTTCACCTTGGAGGTGCTCGTGCTGAACTTTTCGATCAGGCCGTGAAGCCCCTCGATCACCTTCTCAAGATCGGCCTTCGCAGTCTTGTGGGCGGCTTGCAGATCTCCTGCCTCCAGGAACAAGCACGAGTTCCCGAAAGCGTCCATCGGGATCTCCGTGTTGTACTTCGACGTCTGCCCGGCCTTGTCCATGTCGTCGAGCAGGGTCCAGAGCTTCCGGATGACCTCATCCAGCGCGCTCAGATCGACCCGCATCCCGTTACTCATACCCCGTTGTCCTCTCGCCTGTCTTTCACGTCACCGGTATCCGCCCGGTGCCCGGGTCGTCACCCGGACCCGGTTACCCGGACCGTCCGGCTCGGCTTGTCCTCTTGTTGCGCCAGTCCCTCACGGCGACCCCGCTGCCCGCGGCCACGAGGGCGAGCGCGATTCCCATCCCCAACACGTAGACGGCCACCCGGCGTTCCCGCTCCGCCTCGCTCTCACCCATCGTCACCGCGACGGGGACGACTCCGCCAGACCCTGCCCTCATGGGCGGATCCGGGGTCGGGGAGGCTTTCGGTGCGGTGTCGTCCGTCAGGGCGGCGACCGGGTCGACCACGCCCCACCCGATGTAGGGGTTCGGGCCGCGTCCTGGGCGCTGGGCCGTCTCCTGGATGCGGGTCGCGATCTGCGACGCCGACCAGGTCCGGTGCCTCTCCTTCATCAGCGCCGCGACGCCCGCGACGTACGGGGCCGCGAAGCTCGTGCCGTCGGCCGTGCACTGGCCGCCCTTGGGGACCGTGGACACCATGCCCACGCCTGGCGCCGCGACATCGACGAAGTCACCCGCCTGCGAGAAGAAGGCACGTTCGTCGTTGCGGTCTGAGGCGGCCACCGCCAGAACGCCCGGATAGGCCGCGGGATACGTATCCGCCGGCTTGCCGTCCGCTCCGTCGTTGCCGGCCGCGGCCACGATGAGGGTCCCTGCCTTCACCGCGTCCGCTACCGCCGCGCGCAGTGTCGCGTCGTCCTGGTTGTCCGCGGTGTCCGAGGAGATGTTGATGATCCGAATGCCCTTGGCGACGGCGTCCCGGATCGCCTTGGACATGGTGCCCGCGTCGCCCTGCTTCTCCGCACCGCCCGTGTAGCGGTAGGAGACGATCTTCGCGTCGGGAGCGATACCCACGAATCCCGTGCCCTTGACGGGACGGGCCGCGATGATTCCCGCGACCCGGGTGCCATGGCCCTCCAGGTCCTGGGTTCCGGAGCCGCCCACGTAGGTCTCGCCACCGGCCACCGCACCGCTCAGCTGGAGGTTGGCCTTGTCGACGCCGGTGTCGATCACGGCGACGGTGACGCCCTTGCCCGTGGCTCGCTCCCACAGCTGGTCCAGGAGGACGCGCTGCAGGGACCACGGTGTGGACTTGATGAGGTCACCTCCGAACACGCACTCGGAGCTGTTCGACAGACCGAAGTCCGGGCCGCCGGAACCGCTCCCGTTCACACCGGAGGTGTCTGCGGCAGCCGGATGGGTAGGCGCGTTTGTGCTGGGCGGCGCCGAGGCGAGACAGGCCCCGGTCACGGCGAGCACGCCGACGAATCGCCGCAGCACGTGAGTCCCGCCGCTGCGGCTACGCGAGCGAGCCGTACGGCCCTGCACGTTCAAGCCCCTCATGTTCCGGCCCCCAGAGCTTCCGTGCTTCCTTCGAAGCTCAGTCATGTTTGTGTCACCGGCATGGCGACGGATGTGAATGTTCTCCGGAGTTTCCGCGTTCCGCGTATGGAAGGTCCGGAAGCGGAGGTCGGCCCAGCGGACGCCGTGGCGCCCGCTGGGCCGATTCCCTCATGTCACACCCTCGGGTCGCCGTCAGGCTCAGCCCCAGGTCGAGGCGTTGCTCTTCTCAGTGGCCTGGTAGCTCTCGGCCGCGCTCTGCAGCGCCGTGGCGATCTTCAGCAGGGTGGCGTGCAGGTCCGCGGCGGTCTGGTCCCACTCGCGCTGCTTGCGCTGGTAACCCTCCTGCGCCTCACCCTCCCAGGTGTTGGCGACGCGCTTGACGGCAGCCTCGAGGTCATCCAGCTGCTGCTTGATGCGACCGGCGGTCGACTTCACGTCGGTGGACGCGTTGGTGATGGTTGCGTAATTGACGAGGATTGACATCGTCATTCCCTTTCAGGAAGAAATCGAAGGAAGTCTGTGGAGATCAGGAGGACCTGAAGCGCTTCGGGTGGAACCGAAGGGCTTCGGCCCGAATCGGCTCGATCAGCCGAAGTCGGACATGATCTTGCTGATCTCGGAGTTCTGCTGCTCTTCCGATGCGGAGTAGTTGCTCCGCGTGGAGTCCACGGCTTCCTTGATGTCGTTGAGGATGTCGCTCATCCTCTTCGCGTCCGCGTTCCAGCGGTCCTGGAGCTGACGGTAGGACTGGGCGGCCTGGCCCTGCCATCCGCCGGCGATCTGGTCGATCACTCCGTTGAGCCGGCGGATCTCGCCCTGCAGCTGACCGTTCGCCGTGTTGATGTCACCCGAGAGCTTGGTGAGTTCGTCCTCTGTTACCCGGAACTGGCCGGCCATGATGAACCTTCCCCCATGTTGTCGTTGATCCGGGAAACCCGTTCAGGCGCCCGGAGAAGCCTCGCGCTCTTGAGCGCTTCGAACACTCTATCGTCAGCCTGTCACGCCGCTTACAGACTCAGCGAATTGCTTACACGGCTCGCACACTTGAGCAATCATCCTGTGACTTACCCCCTGGTTCGTCGATCAAGTAGGCGTCGGTGCGGCCCAGTTGGGAACAGATGGCATCAGGACCTGCAGGGCCGACCCCGAACTTCCTGTTCACCTGCTCTCCGTCACTGACCCTGCGGCTGCGCAGCGCTCCCGGTGTCCAGGGTCGGCCCCTTGGAGATGAACGCGGCCCAGGACTGCGGAACGATCACGGGGGTGGTGAGGTCCTCGTACCCCAGCCGCGTACGCGCCTTGTCGGTCTCGTTCGCCTCGCCCGTCGGCGCGTCACCGGCCCGGGAAGGGGAGTTCACCGTCTTGTCCGCCTCGCTGTCGTTGTTCGACGGCAGCGAGTACCGCAGACCCGTGTCGGTGAGGAGGTAGAACCCGCCGCCGCCTTCCGCCGTACCGCTGACCTCCTGGAAGAGGAGGCCCGAGCCCGATGAGACGAACGCGCTCTGTGAGTCGGCGACGGCACTCCTGGGGTAGCTCTTCCCTGCCCAGGAGGCGAGCCGCGGCTTGCGGTCCGACCCGATGGTGCCCTTGTAGACACTGCACGAGGTCATGCGGTCCCCACCGGTTGCCGCCGCACCCGCGTTGGCCTGGCTGGGGACGATCTGGGGCCATCCCTTGTCCGCGTAGAAGGCCTCAGCCTGGCCGTTGTTGGCAGCGATGATCTGCTGCCCGTTGACCGGGACGGGAGCGATCGGGCGGGCGGAGCCATAGGCCTGCTGAGCGGCGGGCGACCGCATCAGCAGTGCGGCCACGAAGCTGGTGACGTCGGCGACCTTGTCCTCGAGTACGACGTAGTACTGGGTACCCTGCGCGTCCTCGGCCTCGAGTACCCGGCCCACCGTGCTCGCTTCCTCGGGGAGCCCCTTGACGGAGGTCGGCCGGCCGTTGGACGGGACCTTCGGGAAGAGGATCGCCTCACCCGGGTTGAGTGTGAGCAGCCATTCCTTGCTCACCGGCTGCGGCTCGGCCCTGCTGCCGATGACGGCGGAGCGGAGCTGCGCCATGGTGGTCTTGTCGAGGCGCGACACGTCACCGAGCTGGAAGAGGCCACCGGCGCCGTCGACCAGGAACTCCTGCCCGGTCGTGCGGTCCTCGACGTACAGGACCTCGCCGGCGCCGACCTTGCCCGTCCCGTCGAGGGACTTGGCGTCGGCGTCGTTGAGGACGAACACGGCGCGGTCGATGGCGTCGACCGACCCCGGCGCCGGGCGCTCGCACACCGCCCAGCTCTTCGGTTTCTGCGCGTCGTCCTTGGACGGCAGCCGGTCCGGGGCGTAGGGGATGCCGATCGTGGCGCCGTGCCGGATCCCGCTCTTGTCGATCTCCTTGCCCGGCACCTCGATGACCTTGCCCTTGCCCTTGTCGAGAAGCAGCTTCGCGGAGGCGTAGTTGAGGACCGGATGGAGGACCTTCTCCACCTCGCCGTCCTTCGGGTCCGGGTCGAGGACCACGTACCGGGTCGTGGAGTCGCTGTCGACGATGACGTACTCGCCCGGGGTGTCCCAGCCCTTGGGCGCTGCGGGCTTGATCACACCCCATGCGATGAAACCGATCACCAGCACCACACCCAGCGCGAGGCTGGGCATCACCGTGCGGATGGGGCGCGGCGCGCCTTCCTCCGAGCCCCCCGGTGACGGCGCCAAGAACGCCGCGACGGTGCGCTTTCGAGCGAACGTGTAGGCGGCGAGCTCGTCCTGACGCTTTGCCATGATCCCCGTTTCTCCCGTTTGTGCTGCTCGATCGTGAAATGTGATGGCCGATCGTGCGCGAAAGCCCAGCTCCGCCCGGCAGAAGGCAGTCGCGCCGGAACCTGGGTCCGGCCAAACCGCGCGAACCGCTTCAAGTCACTGGAGTCACTCGGCTCCGGAGTACTTGACATGCACCTTCATGCCGTGCGGGGACCTACTATGCCTTGCATCCCGGAGCGACGAGTCATCAGGTGGGTGGGCAGCCCAGCATCTTCACAGAGCTTCACCACTGCGCTCCCCCAAGCGGGAGACAGCCGTGACAGGGTGACCACCGGGGGTTTGGGTGTCCCGTGTGTCGCCCCGGGTTCCGCAGCGGGTACCGTGAGCCACTCGCATGGATGTTGTGGGCCGACGGTGCCCCTGGCCCGTCGCAGGGATTCCCGGACGGATGATCCCGCCCGACGAACGGCCACTACTTCGCGAAAGGGATGTCCCGGGGGATGACCAGCGCTACGAGCACCCGGCGCGGACGCCGCGCACAGCAGCAACAGGGAGGGCCGGGAGGCACGGGCACACCGGTGGTTCCGGACGCCCCCGTCGCCGCGTCGCCGCGTACGCTGCCCCGTCCTGGCGGTCTGGGCCCGGTGCGGCTGCAGCAGCTCGTTCTGGTGGAGGTCGCGGCGGCCGTCATGGTGGCCTCCTGGGCCGTCGGTGCGCCATGGCTGATGGCACCCGCGGGTGCCATCGCGGCACTGCTGCTGCTTCTCGCGGCACTGCGCCGAGGCAGTCGCCCGCTGCCGGAGTGGTACGAGACGACGCGTGCTCTGGTCCGGCGCCGGCGCGACGCCAAACTGCCCGTGCCGCCCGGGACGGACCCACTGCTCGCCCCGGTCGTCGAGTGCGACCCCGCTCTGCGGACGTATTCCTTCGTGTCCCGTGACGACCGTTCCGTCGGCATGATCGGGGACGGGACCTTCCTCACCGCGGTGCTCTTCGTCCAGCCCGGTGACCAGCCGTTGCGTCCCGGTATCGGCAAGCGGCAGCTTCCCCTGCGGCTGCTACAGGACGCCCTGGAGGTCGACGGCATTCGGCTCGCCTCCGTACAGGTGGTACAGCACACGCAGCCGGCGCCCGCTCCGCATCTGCCGCAGCAGTCGCTCGCCGCGCGGTCATACGGGCCCTTGCAGGCCCAGGCCGGTTCTCCCGCGCTCCGGCTCACCTGGGTGGCCCTCAAGCTCGATCCGGAGCTTTGCCCCGAGGCTGTGCAGGCGCGCGGGGACGGCGTCCCCGGTGCGCAGCGTGCGCTGCTGCGGGTGGCGGACCAGCTGGCGAGTCGGCTGGCGGGGGCCGGATTCAGCGCAACCATCCTGGACGAGACCGAGCTGGTTCAGGCCCTGGCGACGTCGAGCTGCCTCAATCCGCGTGCCAACGCTCAGCACGGCCAGGACGGCCGCGCCCCCCAGCGCCGCACGGTCGAGGCGGTACGGACCTGGCGGGTCGACGACCGATGGCACACGACGTACTGGGTGTCCCGCTGGCCGCAGTTGGGCGATGGCGGTGCGGCGCTGCCCGAGTTGGTCACACGGTTCACCTCGCTGCCCGTGCTCGCCACGACGTTCAGTACGACCCTGAGCAAAGCCGGCAACCGGGGTGTCGCCCTCACCGGGCACATACGTGTCACCGCACGTGGCGACGATGAAATAGGCCAGATGGGACGGGAGTTGGAGCGGGCAGCCGGCGCCGCGAAAGTCGGTCTGGTCCGTCTCGACCGGGAGCAGGTCCCGGGGGCCCTCGCCACTCTGCCGCTCGGAGGTACCTACTGATGTCGCACCCTGTCCCCACTCTGCCTCCGGAACAGCAGGGCCGGGCCGCGTCCGGACGAACGCCCGCGCACGTGGCCTCGCCGACCGACACGGGTGTGCTCCCCGTCATCGGGCAATCCCCGGAACCGCAGCAGCAGCGACGCGTCTTCAGCCCGGGTTTCGGACTGCGCGGCCCCCGCCGGAACCACCATGTCGTCACCGTCGACGAGCTCGCCGCGATCAGCATGCCGATCGGCGACGACGGTGTGATCATCGGCACCGACTCGGAATCACAACCGGCCGTGCTCGGCCTGTCCCGCCCGACCGCCTTCGAGGTCGTGCTGGTGGGCGGCCTGTGGCTCGCCCAGGTACTGGTGTTGCGGGCGGCCGCGACCGGAGCCCGCGTGGGAGTCGAGACCGGCCGTCCGCAGGCCTGGCAGCAGCTGGCCCAGGCGGCCGGCGGCGGCCAGCAGTGCGTGACGGTGTATCCGGTGGGGCGGGTGCCCGCGCAGGGCCCATCCGTGTCGAGTCCGGTCGTACTCATCCGGGACTGCGGGATCCGCCCGCCGCGAGGGCGGATGACCTCCGTGCCATGGCAGTCGGTGGTGACGGTGTTGCCCTTCGCCAGCGAGCACGCGCCGCGCTGGCTGGCCCAGGCCCACCTGGTCGGGATTCAGCGCATTTCGCCCTACGAGACCGAGGTCGTCCGTGACACCCTGGGCATCCCGGAGGAGCATCTCGGGTACTTGCCGACCCTGCACGACAGTGCGGCCCTCTGGTGCACACGAAAGCATCACAAATTCGTCATGACCGAACCCACTGAGGCGGAAAGCGGCCTGCTCGGCGCACCGCGCCGGATGGACTGACGCATCGTCACCCGCGTGACCCGGTCGCGGACCTTACGCGACCCTGAAAGGCTTGCCGGTCCGCTCTCACGGGGACTTGTCCGTCCCGTCGGGAGAGTGATTAGGCTGCTGTGGTGCGGTGACGATCGCAGTCGCGGGGACTCGCCACTCGGTCCGCCCGGCCGCGACGACGAAGAGCTCATTAGCAGTGGCTGACCAGGAGGCAAGCAGTGAACAGGGATCGGTCCGGGTACAACGGCGGCCCTTCCTCAGAGGGCGACGATCACGAGGCGGACCTCACCGGAGAGTTCGAGATCGTCTACACGCCTCCCGCCTGGTACGCCCAGAGCACCCAGGGCGGTTCCACGCCCGGTACGGAGCAGAACGCCGGGCAGTCTGGGCCACCGCAGGCCGGCCCGCCGGTCGGCCCGCCGGTCGGCCCGCCGACCGGTCCCGCGGCGCAGGGACCGCCGGGGCAGGCTCCCCCGCCGGGGCGGCAGCCGGCCCAGCCCGCGCCGCCGATTCCCAGCCAGAGCACATCCGGTGCGAACCAGCAGAGCCCTGCCACAGGTGACCACGGGCCTCCGCAACAGCAGTCCGTGCCCGACGCCGCGCCCTCCGCCGGCTCGGGTGCGCCGGGCGGATTCGGCTTCCCGCAGCAGCAGGGGGGACCGGGCGGATACGGCTTCCCGCGGCAGCCCGCACCGGCAATGACGCCCGCGCCGCCGACCCCGCCCTCGGCCCCGGACGCGACCGGCGGATACGGCTTCCCGCCGCAGCAGGCTTCGCCTTCGGCACCGGATGCCCCTGGCCACCCGCAGCAGCCCGCCCAACCCGCGCCCCCGGCGTCCGCACCGGCTGCGCCCGGCGGACACGGGTTCCCGCCGCAGCAGCCCGCGCCTGCCACAGCACCCGCGGCTCCGACACCGGCTCCAGGCCCCGGCTTTCCCGTGCTGCGCCCCGTCGCCACGGACGCCCAGCACGACTCCTCGGGGGAGCCCGCTCCCGTACAGCCTGTCCCCGTACGCCAGGAGACGGACCGGCCGCAGGCGGAGCAGCCGGAGACTGATCAGCCGGAGGCCGAACTCAACCATGCCGCAGCGGATGCCGAAGCGGCGCTGCTGTTCGGCGGCGGGGACGACGGCACAGAGCCGGAGGAAGCGCGGAACCCCCAGGCGGAGCCCGGTGATGCCGCCGCAGTCGTGACCGGAGCGGAGGGCGACGAGTCGGCTGACACGGCCTCATCGGGCACGGCTTCGACCGAACAGCCGCTTTCTGCTTCCGCGCCCGCGGCTGCGCACGCAGACCCGGCTCCCGGGCCCCTCGCCCAACCGCCTTTGGCCCAGGGGCTGCAGGAGCCGGCTCCGCCGGCCGCACCGGCCGTGGTGACGCCCCCGCACAACGAGGGGCTCCCCCCACTGCCACCGGGGTACGCCCCTGCGGCTCCCGCGCAGCGAACAGCGCAGCCCTACCAGCAGGGTGTGCAGGGCGGATACGGCTCGCCTCAGACCCCGGCCCCGGCCCCAGCCCCAGCCCCAGCCCCAGCCCCAGCCCCAGCCCAGGCTCAGGACACGCCCTCAGCTCCGGCACCGGTGCCGGTCCCACCCCAGGCCGATGTGACGGGACAGCCGCAGCAGCAGCCGCCCGTGCAGGGGGCGTTCGGTCCTGCCCAACCGCTTCCTGGGTACCCCGCCCAGGGACAACCTGCCCCCGCCGACCCGCGGCAGGGCCACCAGAGCGGACAGTTCGCCGCGCACCAATCGCCCGGCGCTGGATACGGCTACCCCCAGCAGCCGGTGCAGCCGACCCAGCCGCACCCGGGTTACGGTCACCCGCACCCCCAGGCCCAACCCCAGGCACAGCCTGGATACGGCTATCCGCCCGAGGCCGCCGGGCACGGCCACGCCCAGCCCGCACAGCACCATCAGGCACCGATCCAGCCTCAGACCGCGGCCCAGCCGCAGCAACCGATCCAGCCCCAGCCCCAGCAGCCCAATGCCTACGGCAACCAGGGCTGGACTGCCCCGCCCGGCCCGCAGCCGAGCGGACCCGGTGTCCACCAGCAGCAGGCCGCTCCCGGTACCCCGCTCGGCTACAACGCAGCCGTGGAGCTCTCCTCCGACCGGCTCCTGCGCGGCCAACCCAAGGCCCGCAAGAACAACCCCGGTCCGTCGCGCTTCAAGTTCGGTGCGAAAAAGGAAGAGGCCGAGCGGCAGCGGCTGCTCGGGCTGATTCGAACGCCGGTGATGTCGTGCTACCGGATCGCGGTCATCAGCCTCAAGGGCGGAGTCGGCAAGACCACGACGACCATCGCGCTCGGTGCCACGCTCGCCTCCGAGCGCCAGGACAAGATCCTTGCGATCGACGCCAACCCGGACGCCGGCACCCTCGGTCGACGGGTTCGCCGCGAGACGGGCGCCACCATTCGTGATCTGGTGCAGGCGATCCCGCAGCTGAACAGCTACATGGACATCCGGCGCTTCACCTCGCAGGCGCCATCGGGGCTCGAGATCATCGCCAACGACGTGGACCCGGCGGTCTCCACCACGTTCAATGACCAGGACTACCGCGCCGCGCTCGACGTGCTGGGCAGGCAGTACCCGATCATCCTCACCGACTCGGGCACAGGTCTGCTCTACAGCGCGATGCGCGGAGTCCTCGATCTCGCCGACCAGTTGATCATCATCTCCACCCCGTCGGTGGACGGTGCGAGCAGCGCCTCGACCACTCTCGACTGGCTGTCGGCGAACGGCTTCGCGGATCTCGTCCAGCGTTCGGTCACCGTGATCTCCGGTGTCCGCGAGACGGGCAAGACGATCAAGGTGCAGGACATCGTCGCGCACTTCGAGACCCGCTGCCGCGGGGTCATCGTCGTTCCCTTCGACGAGCACCTCGCAGCGGGTGCGGAAGTCGACCTCGACATGATGCGTCCCAAGACGCGCGAGGCCTACTTCCACCTCGCCGCCCTCATCGCCGAGGACCTCACGCGTACGCAGCAGGGCTTCGGAAACCCGAACACGCAGTACCAGCAGCCTCAGCAGGGTTACGCAGCCCCGCAGCAGGCGGCGCCCCAGCAGCCCTACGCCCAGCCCGGCGGTGTGCCCCAGGCGGGCCAGGGCTGGCAGCAGCCAGGGCCGGGGCAAGGGCAGCAGCCTGGCTATCAGCAGCCGGGACCCGGCCAGGGCTGGCAGCAGCAGACGCCACCGCCGTCCCAGGACCCGCGGCAGTCGGGCCAGGTACCGCCCCCCGGCTGGATGCAGCAGTAGCGGCCTCCGGATCATGCCGATGGGCCGGCACCTTCACGGTGTCGGCCCATCGGCAGTTCTGTCGGTACAGCCGGTTCAGGCGAGGCCTTCCGCTGCCGCGATCAGCTCGCGGCAGCGCTTCACGTCCACGGCCATCTGCTCCAGCAGGGCTTCCAGCGAGGCGAACTTCTCCTGGCCCCGCACATACGCGAGGAAGTCCACCGCCACGTGCAACCCGTACAGATCGAGGCCGAGGCGGTCGATCGCGTATGCCTCGACCGTGCGCTCGGTACCGTCGAACTGCGGGTTCGTGCCCACGGAGATTGCGGCCGGCATACGCTCCGCGTCCGCCGTGAGCCAGCCCGCGTACACCCCGTCCGCGGGGATCGCGGTGTGCGGGAGGGTCTCGACGTTCGCCGTCGGGAAGCCGAGCTCCCGGCCGCGCTGGGCACCGCGGACGACGATACCCTCGACGCGGTGCGGGCGGCCCAGGATCTCGGCCGCGCCCTCGACGTCGCCTTCGCCGACCAGGCGCCGGGTGAGGGTGGAGGAGAAGGGTTCTCCGCCGCCCGCCGTTCCGCTGACGAACAGGTCGACCACCTCGACCTCGTAGTCGTAGGTGAGTCCCAGTTCGGCCAGGTAGGCGACGTTCCCGGCCGCCTTGTGGCCGAAGCGGAAGTTCGGGCCCTCGATCACGGTGCGTGCGTGCAGCTTGTCGACCAGGACCTTCACGATGAAGTCGGCGGGCGACAGCTTCGAGAACTCGGCGGTGAAGGGGAGGATCAGCACCGCGTCGACCCCGAACTCCGCCATCAGCTCCGCGCGCCGGTGGTGCGGGGCGAGCAGCGGCGGGTGGCTGCCGGGGCGGACGACCTCGCTCGGGTGCGGGTCGAAGGTCACGACGACGGATCGTGCGCCGAGCTCACGGGCGCGCTCCACGGTGCGCCCGACGATCAACTGGTGCCCGCGGTGCACTCCGTCGTAGGAGCCGATGGTGACGACGCTGCGCCCCCAGTCCTGGGGGATGTCCTCCAAGCCACGCCAGCGCTGCACTGTGACCGCTCCTCGCCCGAACCCGTGTACGTCATTCCTGCGTACGTGATGACTGATTGCGCAGCTCTAAGACTGCCATGCCGGTGGTCCTGGGCCGGCATCGGCACCTGGCCGACGCCTTGCGGGACGGGAGGCCCGTCCCGCAAGGGGCGACAGGGCGTCAGGCGAATACCGCGAGGCTCTTCGCCTTGCCCCGCTGCTGCTCGACGAGCGCCAGGAACCGGCCTTCGGGCCCGAAGACCGCAACCGGGCCTGCCGTGTCGTAGTCCGGCATGTCCAGCCGTACTCCGTTGACCAGCAACCGGGCCCGCTTCTCGTCGACATCCCAGCGAGGGAAAGCCGCGGCCGCCGCCTCGCTGATCGGCATGACCGTCAGCTCCTCCTGGAGCTGGTCGAGCGTCTTCGCCGAGTCCAGCTTGTACGGGCCGACGCGAGTGCGGCGCAGAGCCGTGAGGTGCCCGCCCACACCGAGCCCGGCGCCCAGGTCGCGGGCGAGGGCGCGGATGTACGTACCGGATGAGCAGACCACGGAGACCACCAGGTCGAGCACCGGGGTCCCGTCGTCGGCGACGGCCTCGCGCACGTCGTACACGGTGAACTGGGAGACGGTCACCGGCCGGGCCGGGATGTCGAACTCCTCGCCGCCGCGCACCCGGGCGTAGGACCGCTTGCCGTCGATCTTGATGGCGCTGACCTTGGACGGGACCTGCATGATGTCGCCGCTCAGTTCGGCGACACCGGCGTCGATACCTTCCCCGGTCACCTTGGATGCGTCCATGGACGCGGTGATCTCGCCCTCGGCGTCATCCGTGACGGTGGTCTGACCCAGCCGGATGGTGCCGAGGTACTCCTTCTCGGTGAGTGCGAGGTGCCCGAGGAGCTTGGTGGCCTTCTCGACCCCGAGCACGAGCACTCCGGTGGCCATCGGGTCCAAGGTGCCCGCGTGTCCCACACGGCGGGTGCGGGCGATGCCGCGCATCTTGGCGACCACGTCGTGCGAAGTGAAACCCGACGGCTTGTCGACGATGACAAGCCCGTCGGGCGTTGTGCTGTGCCGGCTCATTCGGAGGCTTCGTCCTCGTCCTCCGGCTTGCGGTACGGGTCCGCCTCGCCTGCGTAGTTCTTGCCGGTGGAGGCCTCGCGGACCTCGGCGTCACTGGCCCGCGCCCGGTCGAGCAGATCGTCGATCGTGCGCGCGTTGTCGGGAAGGGCGTCCGGGACGAAGGTCAGGCTCGGCGTGTAGCGGACCCCGGTCTGCCTGCCGACCTCCGAGCGGAGGATGCCCTTGGCGGACTCCAGCGCCGCGGCGGACGCGGCACGCTCCTCGTCGTCCCCGTAGACCGTGTAGAAGACCGTGGCCTCCCGCAGGTCGCCGGTGACCCGGGCGTCCGTGATCGTGACGAAGCCCAGCCGCGGATCCTTGATTCGCCGGTCCAGGGTCTCCGCGACCACGACCTGGATGCGATCGGCCAGCTTGCGGGCCCGCGCGTTGTCGGCCACCGGTCCTTCTCCTCTTCCTGCTTACGTTCAGTCATCGTCGCCGTGCAACCGCCGGTGTACCGACAGCAGCTCGACCTCGGGCCGGGCGGCGACCAACCGCTCGCACCGGTCCAGTACGTCTGTGATGTGCCCCGGGTCCCCGGAGACCACCGCGAGGCCGATCTGGGCCCTGCGGTGGAGGTCCTGCCCGCCCACCTCGGCCGCGCTCACCGCGTACTTGCGCTGGAGTTCGGCCACGATCGGGCGGACGACGGAGCGTTTCTCCTTCAGCGAGCGAACGTCGCCGAGGAGGAGATCGAAGGACAGCGTCCCCACGTACATGCATGTCCGGATGTCCCGCCGGTACGGGTTCGGGAAGTGCCCTGCCCGCTCATGGCAGGGACATCAAGAACCGTACACGCAACGGCCGGGGCCGATCGACGGGATTACGTCCCGCCGACCGGCCCCGAACCGGCTGCCGTACGTCAGCCGCGCTGTCAGCGCGATCAGCCGCGGGGCTTCTCGCGCATCTCGTACGTCGCGATGACGTCGTCGATCTTGATGTCGTTGAAGTTTCCGAGGTTGATACCACCCTCGAAGCCTTCGCGGATCTCGGTGACGTCGTCCTTGAAGCGACGCAGGCCCTCGATGTTGAGGTTCTCCGCGATGACCTTGCCGTCGCGGATGAGGCGCGCCTTGGTGTTCCGCTTGACCTCGCCGGAGCGGATGAGGACACCCGCGATGTTGCCCAGCTTGGACGAGCGGAAGACCTCGCGGATCTCCGCCGTACCGAGCTCGACCTCTTCGTACTCCGGCTTGAGCATGCCCTTGAGGGCCGCCTCGATCTCCTCGATCGCCTGGTAGATGACCGAGTAGTAGCGGACGTCCACACCCTCGCGCTCGGCCATCTGCGTGGCACGCCCGGCGGCGCGCACATTGAAGCCGATCACGATGGCGTCGGAGCCGGTCGCCAGGTCGATGTCCGACTCGGTGACCGCACCGACACCGCGGTGCAGCACGCGGATGTCGACCTCTTCGCCGACGTCCAGCTGGAGCAGCGAGGACTCGAGGGCCTCGACCGAACCGGACGCGTCGCCCTTGATGATGAGGTTGAGCTGCTGGACCTCGCCCGCCTTGAGTACCTTGTCGAGGTCCTCGAGGGACACCCGGCGGGTGCGCTTGGCGAACGCGGCGTTGCGCTCACGGGCGGCGCGCTTCTCGGCGATCTGGCGGGCCGTACGGTCCTCGTCGACGACCAGGAAGTTGTCGCCGGCGCCCGGGACGTTGGTGAGACCCAGGACCAGGACGGGGGTCGACGGACCCGCTTCCTCGACGTTGTTGCCCTTGTCGTCGAGCATCGCGCGGACACGGCCGTACGCGTCGCCGACGACCATGGTGTCGCCGATGCGCAGGGTGCCTCGCTGGACCAGGACGGTCGAAACGGCACCGCGGCCGCGGTCGAGGTGGGACTCGATCGCGATGCCCTGCGCGTCCTGGGACGGGTTTGCCCGCAGGTCCAGGGCGGCGTCCGCGGTGAGGACCACGGCCTCCAGCAGGCTGTCGATGTTCAGGCCCTGCTTGGCGGAGATGTCGACGAACATGGTGTCGCCGCCGTACTCCTCGGCCACCAGGCCGTACTCGGTCAGCTGACCGCGCACCTTCGTCGGGTCCGCGCCCTCGACGTCGATCTTGTTGACCGCGACGACGATCGGGACTTCCGCGGCCTTGGCGTGGTTGAGCGCCTCGACCGTCTGCGGCATGACACCGTCGTTGGCCGCGACCACCAGGATCGCGATGTCGGTGGACTTGGCACCACGGGCACGCATGGCGGTGAACGCCTCGTGACCCGGGGTGTCGATGAAGGTGATCCGACGCTCTTCGGCGTTGACCTCGGTGGAGACCTGGTACGCACCGATGTGCTGGGTGATACCGCCGGCCTCGCCCGCGACGACGTTGGTCTTGCGGATCGCGTCGAGCAGCCTGGTCTTACCGTGGTCGACGTGACCCATGACGGTCACCACCGGCGGACGCGCGACCAGGAACTCCTCGCCGCCCTCGTCCTCACCGAACTCGATGTCGAAGGACTCGAGCAGCTCGCGGTCCTCCTCCTCCGGGCTGACGATCTGAACCGTGTAGTTCATCTCGCCGGCGAGGATCTGCAGGGTCGCGTCGGAGACGGACTGCGTGGCCGTGACCATCTCGCCGAGGTTCATCATCACGGCGACGAGCGACGCCGGGTTGGCGTTGATCTTCTCCGCGAAGTCGGTGAGGGAGGCACCACGCGACAGACGGACGGTCTCGCCGTTGCCGCGAGGCAGCATCACGCCGCCGACCGACGGGGCCTGCATGGCCTCGTACTCCTGGCGCCGCTGCCGCTTCGACTTGCGTCCACGACGCGCCGGACCACCGGGACGACCGAAGGCGCCCTGCGTGCCACCACGGCCGCCGGGACCACCCGGACGTCCGCCGAAGCCGGGACGGCCACCGCCGCCACCGCCGCCGAAACCGCCACCGCCGCCACCACCGGGGCGCGGGCCGCCGAAGCCGCCGCCACCACCGGGACGACCGCCGCCGCCACCACCGCCGGGACGACCGGCGAAGCCGCCACCGCCACCGGGACGACCGGCACCGGCACCGGCGGGACGACCGCCGGGACCACCGGGACCACGGCCGCCGGGACCGGGACGCGGGCCGGCCGCGGGACGCTGCGGCATCATGCCGGGGTTCGGACGGTTACCACCAGGTCCCGCGGGGCGCGGTGCCTGGGGACGGGGCATACCGCCCGGAGTCGGACGGGGACCGCCGGGACCGGCCTGCGGACGCGGACCGCCCTGACCGGCTTGCGGGCGCGGACCGCCCTGACCGGGTGTCTGCGGACGCGGGCCGCCGGGGGCACCCGGGGCACCGGGACGCGGGGCGCCGCCCGGACGGGGCGCCTGGGGGCGTGCCATGCCGGTGGAGCCACCGGAGGTGAAGGGGTTGTTGCCCGGACGCGGGCCCGCGGGACGGGCACCGGGACGCGAGGCCTGGCGGTCGCCACCGGGACGCGGAGCGCCCGGACGCGCGGCGCCACCCTGAGCACCGCCCTGGCCCGGACGCGCGGCCGGACGCGGACCCGGAGCGGCACCGGGCCGGGGACCGGCTGCCGGAGCGGCCGGGGGCGCGGTGAACTCGGGTGCTGCCGGAGCGGCCGGAGCCGGCTTCGGGGCAGCCGCGGGCTTGGGGCCCGGAGTCGGACGCGGGCCCGGTGTCGGGGCGGCGGACGGCATCTTGGGTGCCTCGGCTGCGACCGGCCTGGGGGCCGGGGCGCCGGGCTTGGGGGCAGCGGGACGCGCCGTCTGCGCCGGAGTGGGCGCGGCGGCGTCGCCTGCACCCGCCTCGGGGGCGGGCTTCGCAGGGGTCGCCTTGCGCGGTGCTGCGGGCTTTCCGGCAGCGCGCTTGGCCGGGGATGCCCCGGAGCCCTGCTGGAAAGCATCAGTAAGTTTGCGTACAACCGGCGCCTCGATCGTCGAGGACGCCGAACGGACGAATTCACCGAGTTCTTGGAGCTTGGCCATGACGACCTTGCTCTCCACACCGAACTCCTTGGCGAGTTCGTATACCCGGACCTTAGCCACTTCGCTCCTTTTAGGTCCGGGTTACCGCCGGACCGTCGCTACTTCATGGGCGTACTCATCGCGTACTCATCGAGTGCTCATCGCAATCTCGACCTACTTCCAACTCGCGAGGTACCTGACCGCATGGGGATCCGTGCGGTACTGCTTCCTTCTTCTTACGGTGCTGCCTGCGCGTCCGTCCTCTCGACAACCTGGCGCACATCCGCGGTTTCGAGCGGTCCCTGGACCCTGAAGGCCCTCGGGAACGCCCTGCGGCGGACCGCCAGGTCAAGACAGACCGAGGCCGGGTGCAGGTACGCACCCCGGCCGGGCAGCGTACCGCGATGATCGGGGACACATACGCCCTCGATCGCCACGATACGCAGCAGCTCGCTCTTGGCCGCTCGCTCCCGGCACCCCACACACGTGCGCTCAGGGCATGCGCGGGCATGCGTCCGGCCAGACACGACTAAGTCTACCTCCCCGTACCGACCTCACCCCTTTGAGGTAAGAATCGAACAGTTGATGGCTCAAAACTCCCTGCGGCTGCCACACTCCGGCATCGACTGACGACTACGCACCGTGAGGCATTCCGCAACGCTCAAACCCTGGAACCGAGGGTGATCCGATCACCCGGATCGCCCCGGACTCAGCTCCCGTCCCGGACTCAGCTGCGGTCGCCGGGGCGACTCTGCTCGGGTGACGGCTGCTCAGTGTCCGGACGGATGTCGATACGCCACCCGGTGAGACGAGCCGCGAGGCGGGCGTTCTGGCCCTCCTTGCCGATCGCCAGCGACAGCTGGTAATCGGGCACCGTCACCCGTGCGGAGCGGGCGCCGAGGTCGACGATCTCGACCTTGGAGACCCTGGCCGGCGAGAGCGCGTTGGCCACCATCTCGGCGGGGTCGTCCGACCAGTCCACGATGTCGATCTTCTCTCCGAGAAGCTCGGCCATCACATTGCGCACCCGCCCGCCCATCGGGCCGATGCAGGCGCCCTTGGCGTTGAGCCCGCTGCGGGTGGAGCGTACGGCGATCTTGGTGCGGTGGCCTGCCTCGCGCGCGATGGCGGCGATCTCGACCGAACCGTCGGCGATCTCGGGCACCTCAAGGGCGAAGAGCTTCTTCACCAGGTTGGGGTGCGTCCTGGACAGGGTGACGGACGGACCGCGCACACCCTTGGCCACCCGTACGACGTACGTACGCAGGCGCAGCCCGTGGGTGTACTCCTCACCGGGCACCTGCTCCTGCACCGGCAGGATGGCTTCGAGCTTGTCGTCCAGCCGGACCAGGACGTTCTTCGGGTCCTTGCCCTGCTGCACCTGGCCGGCGACCACATCGCCCTCACGGCGGGCGTACTCGCCGAAGGTCACGTCGTTCTCCGCGTCCCGCAGCCGCTGCTGGATGACCTGACGCGCCGTCGACGCGGCGATCCGGCCGAAGTCGTGCGGAGTGTCGTCGAACTCGCGGGGCTCCTGACCCTCCTCGAGCTCGGACGGGTCCTCCTTCGCCCACACGGTCACATGCCCGTTCTCACGGTTGAGCACGACACGAGCGTGGCGGCGGCTGTCCGGTGTCCGGTGGTAGGCGATGAGGAGGGCCGACTCGATCGCCTCGACCAACAGGTCGAACGCGATCTCCTTCTCCTGTGCCAAGCCCCTCAGGAGCTTCACGTCGATGTCCACGGCTACGCCTCCTCCTCTTTCTGCACAGCGTCGCTGTCCTTGCTGTCCTTGCGGTTGAACTCGATCTCCACCCGGGCCTTGGCGATCTCGGCGAAGGCGATCCGGCGGGTGGTGGGCTTGCGGCCCTTCACACCCGGAACCTCCAGGTCGAGTCCCTCGTCGTCCACATCGAGGATCCGCGCGACCAGTTCACCCGCCGCACCGCCGCCCTCGGGGGCGGTCAGCTGGAACCGGGCGAGCCTGCCCTTGGCACGAACGAAGTGGCGGTGCTCCCTGAGCGGACGCTCGGCCCCCGGCGAGGTCACCTCGAGCTGGTACTCGCCCTCGCCCATCGCATCGGTCTCGTCGAGCTTGTCGGAGATCTCACGACTCAGCTCGGCGCAGGCGTCGAGGTCGACGCCGTTCTCGGAATCCACGACGACCCGAAGCACGCGGCGGCGGCCGGCCCGGGACAGTTCGATCTCTTCCAGATCCAGATCCGCGGCGCTGACCAGCGGTTCGAGCAGTCCGCGCAGCCTCTCGCTCTGGGTGGTGCTCATCCGGGTGACTCCTCGGCCGCGTGTGCTGTTGTGGGTTTCGTCGTGTGTCAGCACAAAGGGTATCCGGTCGGGAGGGGTGTTGCCGTCCACCCGCGACTGACCCGCAGGTACGCTCGCCTGCGGTGATCACATCAAGGACCCGGCAGGTGCGGGTCCGGGGCCCGAGGAGAGACGCGTGGAGCGCACGGCTACGACGCGCAGACAGGCGCTCATGGCCACGGGCGCGGCGACGGCCGCCGCGCTGACGGGATGCACGTCGGAGGCCGGAGGAGCGCGACCGCACACAGCACCCGACGGCGTCCCGGCCGAGACCGTGCTGCGCCGACGCAGTGCGGCGCGCAGCGGTGCGCTGCTCGGGCACTACGACACGGCGCTGACCGCCCATCCGGAACTCGCGGCGCGGCTGGCACCGCTGCGGGCCGCAGTGGCCCTGCATGCCGAGGCGCTGGCCCCGACGCCGCCCGCGGCCGGGCCTTCCGCTGCGGCTTCGGCTTCACCATCGGCTTCGTCTTCGGTATCGGCATCGCCGCGCACGACGGGTCGCGGCGCCCCGGCAACCGCACCGCCCGGGACCGCCGACGCCGATCCGGACACCACCCTGCGGGAGCTGGCCGCGGCCGAACGGAACACAGCGGACGTGCACACCGCCGCTCTCGCCGACGCACCTCCCGAATACGCGCGGCTGCTGGCCTCGGTAGCCGCAGCCGGAGCGGTACACGCCTATCTGCTGACCAATGGAGACCGCTGATGAGCGCCGCACTCGACGCGCTGCAGTCGGCGCTCGCCGCCGAGCATGCCGCCGTGTACGGCTACGGGGTCGTCGGAGGCCGGGTGGGCAAGTCCCGGCAGGCCGAGGCGACGGAGGCGTACTCGGCTCACCGGGCCCGCCGCGACGGCCTGGAGCGGGCCGTACGGGACCAGGGCGCGGAGCCCGTCGTCGCGGACGCCGCATACGTGCTGCCGTTCCCGGTGCCGGACGCGCCCGCGGCCGTACGCCTCGCCGCGGTGCTGGAGGACCGGATCGCGGGCGTCTACTCGGATCTGGTCAGGGCCGCCGAAGGCGCACTGCGTCGGGAGGCCGCGGGTGCGTTGCGCGAGGCGGCCGTACGGGCGGTCCGCTGGCGAGGCAGCGGCGTAGCCTTTCCGGGGCTCGCCGAGCGGGCGACGAGGCAGTGAAGGAGAACAGCACACGTATGGGTTTTGAACCGCCCCAGCGGCTGACGGGGGCGCTCGGCGACAGCGACTGGCTGCGAGAGCTGCCGAGGCTCCTTGAAGAGGCGGTCGCCCGCCACGGACTCGCCGTCGAGCGAGTGGCCGTGCCCGGCGGGCGGAGCGGCCTGGTGGTCCTTGTGCGCGGGCAGGGCGGGTCACCGGCGGCTCTGAAGCTGGTGCCTCCCACGGCCGGTCCCGCACACGAGCGTGCGGCGCTGGAGCACTGGAACGGATTCGGGGCCGTGCGGCTGCTGGCCGCGTCCGAAGGAGCGCTGCTGCTGGAGCGGCTGCACCCGGAGGTGTCGGTGCGTTCGCTCCCGGGGGCGAAGGCCCTGCTGGAAGCGGCGGGAACCGTGCGCAGGCTGTGGACCGCTCCCCCGGGCGCCCATTCCTTCGAGTCGGTGGCGGAGCGCACGGCCAGTCAGGCCGCTGCGCTGGCGGAGCGCACCGGTGCGGCGCCGCCCGAGCTGGTGGCCGCGGCCCTCGACGCGCGCGAGGAACTGGTCGCGAGCGCGCCCGCCGAAGTGCGGCTGCTGCACGGCAACTTCCGCCAGAGCAAGGTGCTCGGCGGTGACCGGTCGCCGTGGCTGGCGGTCGGCCCCGAACCGGTCGTCGGCGAGCCCGCGTACGACCTGGCCCGGTTGGTCCGCGACCGTGTGGAGGATCTGGTCGCCTCCACGTCGGGCGCTTCCGCGGCCCGCCGCCGTGTCAACCGACTGGCGGACTCCCTGGACGTGGACCCCGACCGGCTGCGCGGCTGGACGCTGTTCCGCGCGGTGGAGTCCGGTACGCGCGCGCTGGAGTCGGGCCGCGTGCGCGAGGCTGAGGTGTCCCTCGAATTCGCCGAGTGGCTCTGAAGCCCACTCGCGAGCCCCAGCGGCGTCCGCACCCGGCATCAACGGAGTGCGGACACCTCCACGGCACCGCTCGCCACGCGGACGGGACGCCCTCGAAGTGCGGCCACCCCGAGAGCCCCCGGACCGCGGGCGCTGCGCCTACGCGAGGACGCGCGCGATCGCCTCGTCCACCGTGAGTTCCTCACGCTCACCCGTGCGGCGGTCCTTCAGCTCCACGACGCCTTCCCCTGACCTGCGGCCCGCGACCAGGATGGTCGGTACGCCGATCAGCTCCGCGTCGGTGAACTTCACACCCGGGGACACTCCGGCACGGTCGTCCACCAGGACCCGGGCGCCGGCCGCGCCCAGCCGCTCCGCGATGTCGAGCGCCAGCTCGGTCTGGAGCGCCTTGCCCGCGGCGACGACATGCACGTCCGCCGGGGCGACCTCGCGCGGCCAGCACAGGCCCTGCTCGTCGGCGTGCTGCTCCGCCAGGGCCGCGACAGCGCGGGACACCCCGATGCCGTACGAGCCCATGGTCACGCGGACCGGCTTGCCGTTCTGCCCCAGCACGTCGAGCTGGAAGGCGTCGGTGTACTTGCGGCCCAGCTGGAAGATGTGCCCGATCTCGATCGCGCGGTCCAGCTTGAGGCCGGTGCCGCAACTCGGGCACGGGTCGCCGTCCTCGACCACGACGACGTCGAGGTAGTCGTCGACCTCGAAGTCGCGGCCGCATACGACGTTCCTGGCGTGCTTGTCGGCCTTGTTCGCGCCGGTGATCCACGCGGTGCCTGTGGCGATACGCGGGTCGGCGATGTAGCGGACCTTGTCGAGACCCTGGGGGCCGACATAGCCGCGCACCAGGTCGGGTCGGCCCTCGAAGTCCTCTGCCGTGACCAGCTCGACCACGGCGGGCGCCAGGTGGTCGGTGAGCTTGCCGAGGTCGACCTCGCGGTCGCCGGGCACACCGACGGCCACGATCTCGCCGTCCACCTTGACCAGGAGGTTCTTCAGGGTGGCGGAGGCCGGGACGCCGAGGTGCGCGGCGAGGCTCTCGATGGTCGGGGTGTCGGGGGTGTCGAGCTCCTCGACCGGGCCGTGCTCCGCGGCTTCCACCACCGGGACGTTGAAGGTGACGGCCTCCGTGTTGGCGGCGTAGTCGCACGAGGGGCAGTACACGAAGGTGTCCTCACCCGCGGGCGCCGGGGCGAGGAACTCCTCGGACGCCGAGCCGCCCATCGCGCCCGAGATGGCGGAGACGATGCGGTGCTCGAGACCGAGCCGCTGGAAGATCTTGATGTAGGCCTCGCGGTGCAGCCGGTAGGACTCGGCGAGGCCCTCGTCGGTGGTGTCGAAGGAGTACGAGTCCTTCATGTGGAACTCACGGCCGCGCAGGATGCCCGAACGAGGACGGGCCTCGTCGCGGAACTTCGTCTGGATCTGGTACAGGATGACCGGCAGGTCCTTGTACGAGGAGCACTGGTCTTTCACCAGTTGGGTGAAGATCTCCTCGTGCGTGGGGCCGAGCAGGTAGTCCGCGCCCTTGCGGTCCTGGAGGCGGAAGAGCTCGGCGCCGTACTCGTTCCAGCGTCCGGTCGCCTCGTAGGGCTCCTTGGGCAGCAGCGCGGGCAGCAGCACCTCCTGCGCGCCCATCGCGTCCATCTCCTCGCGAACCACGCGGGCGACGTTCTCCAGTACGCGCATGCCGAGCGGCAGCCAGCTCCAGATACCGGCGGCGTTGCGGCGGACGTAGCCCGCGCGGACGAGGAGTTTGTGGCTGAGGGTCTCCGCGTCGGCCGGGTCGTCGCGCAGTGTCTTGACCATCAGACGGGACATGCGCTGGACCTGGGCTGCCATGGGTTTTCTCCTGCGTACAAGAAAGGGTGATGTGCAGGAGGTTAGCCGGGTGGTCCCGGACGGCGGAAATCAGTTCCCTCGTGGGGGAATCACCTCGCGCGCCTGAGCGGTAGCGGTGCGCCCATCACGGCGTACGGCTTGGGTGCGCTGGGGAAGTGGACCTGGCGTGCCAGGTCCACGTAGCCCAGGGTCCGGTACAGCCTGCGGGCCGGGCTCTCGGTGTCGATCGCGGAGAGGATCGAGCGGGGCTGCTCGGCGGTGTCCGTGATGGTGGTGATCAGAGCGCGGCCGATACCCCGGCCCTGGTGGGCGGGGTGCACATGGAGCTCGGTGATCACGAACGAGTCGTCGAGCCACTGGTCGTGGCCGCCCCTGCGCAGATAGGGCTCGACAACGGTCGACCACCAGTGGGTGCGGTCGTTGGGCATGCCGTACACGAAGCCGACCAGCCGGCCTTCGGAGTTGGTGGCGCCGAAGGCCCGGGCGCCCGGGTAGAGCAGATGCCGCAGCACGATGTGGCGGCGGATGGCGACCTCGTCCTCACTGAGTCCGAAGGCGATGGCCTGCACGGCGAGCGCGTCGTCCACGCGGGCGGCGAGGTCGATGGGGCCGACCACGGCATCGTGTTCCATGCCGGGAACCCTACTTGTCCACGATCTACTCGGAACAGTTCCCGATCAGCACAGGACAGTTCAGAACGATTCAGAACAGAACGCTCATAAACGCGCCCACTTCACGGAAGCCGACGCGCCGATACGCGGCCCTTGCAGCGGTGTTGAAGTCGTTCACGTACAGGCTGACGATCGGGGCGACATCCTGGAGGGCGAAACGCAGGACGGCGGCCATACCGGTTTCGGACAGCCCGCGGCCACGGTATTCGGGGGCGACCCAGACGCCTTGGATCTGGCAGGCCTGGGGGGTGGCGGCACCGATCTCCGCCTTGAAGACGACCTTGCCCTCACCGTCGATCCGGGCGAAGGAGCGCCCCGTGCCGACGAGCTCGGCCACCCGCGCCTGGTAGAGCAGTCCGCCGTCGCCGGCGAGCGGGGACACCCCGACCTCCTCGGTGAACATGGCCACACAAGCGGGCATGATCACCTCCATCTCGTCCTTGCGGATTCGGCGGACGTACGGGTCGGGGGCGACGTCGTCCGGCATCGCCTCGGTGACCATCAGCGGCTGGTGGGAGCGCACCTCACGGGCCGGGCCCCAACTGGGTTCGAGCAGCCGCCAGAGTTCGGCGGTGGCCTCGGCCGGGCCGACGATGGAGGAACAGCGGCGCCCGGCCCTGCGGGCCCGGTCGGCGAAGGCACGCACGGCTTCAGGGGTGGCGCAGATGGGGACGAGATTGGCACCCGAGTAGCAGAGCGAGCGCAGCCGCCCGTCCTCGTACCAGCCCCACATCTCGCCGCCGAGGCGCCAGGGGTCGAGCCCGGCGATCTGCACGCGGGAGGTGACGAAGGCGTTGTGGACGGGCTCGCTCTCCAGTACGGCGAGCGCGGCGCCGAGATCGTCGGGGTCGAGCACCCGGGTGGTCATCTGCGTCAGCACGAGGGCCGCTCCAACACTCCTTCGGGGCAATGCTTGATTCCGCCCGCGTGGCCGCATGCCGGTTCGGGCACAGGTAACGGCCTGGTCAGCCGGTCTCCGCACTGTACCCGGAGTTGCTGTTCGGCACCGCACGGGCGAGGGCCCCCGGGCAGCGGCACGGGATACGGCAGGATCGGCACCGGTACCCGAAGGGTTCGGCACCGTATACGAAGGGACCGGGCCCCTTCCGGGGCCCGGTCCCTTCGCGCTGCGAGTCGCCGACGCGCGACGTCAGCCCACCGAGACCTCGGGCTCGCCGGAGGCGATGCCGTCCTTCTCCATCTGCTCCGCGATCTTCAGAGCCTCTTCGATGAGGGTCTCCACGATCTTCGACTCGGGGACGGTCTTGATGACTTCGCCCTTGACGAAGATCTGGCCCTTGCCGTTGCCCGACGCCACTCCGAGGTCGGCCTCGCGGGCCTCACCGGGGCCGTTGACGACACAGCCCATGACAGCGACGCGCAGCGGGACCTCCATGCCCTCCAGGCCGGCCGAGACCTGGTCGGCCAGCTTGTAGACATCCACCTGGGCACGGCCGCAGGACGGGCAGGAGACGATCTCGAGACGGCGCTGGCGCAGGTTCAGCGACTCCAGGATCTGGATGCCGACCTTGACCTCTTCTACCGGGGGCGCCGAGAGCGAGACCCGGATCGTGTCACCGATGCCCTCGCTGAGCAGCGCACCGAAGGCGACCGCGGACTTGATGGTGCCCTGGAAGGCGGGACCGGCTTCGGTCACGCCGAGGTGAAGCGGGTAGTCGCACTGGGCTGACAGCTGCCGGTAGGCGTTGACCATGACGACCGGGTCGTTGTGCTTGACCGAGATCTTGATGTCGCGGAAGTCGTGCTCCTCGAAGAGCGAGGCTTCCCAGAGTGCCGACTCCACGAGCGCCTCGGGCGTGGCCTTGCCGTACTTCTGGAGCAGCCGGCGGTCCAGCGAGCCCGCGTTCACCCCGATCCGGATCGGGGTGCCGGCGTCCTTGGCCGCCTTGGCGATCTCCCGGACCTTGTCGTCGAACTGCTTGATGTTGCCCGGGTTGACCCGGACCGCCGCGCAGCCGGCGTCGATGGCGGCGAAGACGTACTTCGGCTGGAAGTGGATGTCGGCGATCACGGGGATCTGCGACTTCTTGGCGATCGTCGCGAGCGCGTCGGCGTCGTCCTGGGTAGGACAGGCGACCCGGACGATCTGGCAGCCCGAGGCGGTCAGCTCGGCGATCTGCTGGAGCGTGGCACCGATGTCGGACGTCCGCGTGGTCGTCATCGACTGTACGGAGACAGGGGCGTCTCCACCGACGGCCACCGAACCGACCTGGATCTTGCGCGTGACCCTCCGGTCGGCAAGCTTGGTCGGAACGGACGGCATTCCGAGAGAAATCGCGGTCATCTGCTGTGCAACCCCAAGGTGTGGATCGAGGTCCCGAGTCGGTGTCAGCGGGCTCCGGCCTTTGAGGTTACGCCACGCCCCGGTGGCCGGGCACATCGCGCCACGTACGGCTTCGGAAGAGCGAGCGGCCGGGCATTCGGCATGCCCGGCCGCTCCGCACTCCTCGGACTCCTTCGTCCCGGATGCCCCGGCCCCTTCGAACCGTCGAACCGTGCCGGAGCGTTCCGGCGCCTAGGAGATCTTCACCGGGTTCACGATGTCGGCGACCAGCACCAGCAGGGTGAAACAGACGAAGATTCCCGCCACCACATAGGCGACCGGCATGAGTTTCGCTACGTCGAAGGGCCCAGGGTCCGGACGGCGGAAGAGCCAGGCGATGTTCCGCCGCACGGACTCCCACAGGGCGCCGGCGATGTGCCCACCGTCCAGCGGCAGCAGCGGGAGCATGTTGAACAGGAACAGCGACAGGTTGAAGCCCGCGAGCAGCATCAGGAACGTGGCGATGATGTTCGGCGTCGGCGCGTCGAGATTCAGCACCTCTCCGCTGATGCGGGCTGCGCCGACCACCCCGACCGGTGAGTCGTCCTTGCGCTCGCCGTCGCCGAAGGCCGCGGTCCACAGGTCGGGGACCTTGGTGGGCAGCGAGAGGATCGACTCGACGCCGTTCTCCATCATGTCGCCCATACGGTCGACGGACTGCCCGAAGGTCTGCGGCACGATCTCGCTCTGTGCGGCGAAGCCCAGATATCCGGCGCGGACGTACTCGTCGCGGACGACCTGTCCGTCGGCGTCCTTCTTGGCGACCAGGTTCTCGCGCAGGGTGGCGTGGAGGACCTTCTCCTGACCGTCGCGGTCCACGGTGATGGTGGCGGGGCCGACGGTGCTCCTGATGCGGTTGGACAGGTCGGCCCAGTCCTTCACCGGAGTGCCGTCGAAGGCCGTGATGCGGTCGCCCTTCAGCAGACCGGCCGCGGCACCCGGCGACTGCGGGTCGGTCTTCTCGCAGGTGTCGCGTTCCTCGCTCTGCGGGATGACGCACTGCTGGACCCCGGCGACCGTGGTGGTCTGGGTCTGGAAGCCGAACGACATCGAGACACCCAGGAAGATCGCCACCGCGAGCACCAGGTTCATGAACGGGCCCGCGAACATCACGATGACGCGCTTCCACGGCTTGCGGGTGTAGAAGAGCCGGTCTTCGTCACCCGGCTTCAGTTCCTCGAAGGCGGCCGTACGCGCATCCTCGATCATTCCGCGCCAGGGCGAAGTGGAGCGGGCCTCGATACGGCCGTCCTGGCCCGGCGGGAACATCCCGATCATGCGGATGTAGCCGCCGGCCGGGATGGCCTTGATGCCGTACTCCGTCTCGCCCTTGTGTCGCGACCAGATCGTGGGGCCGAAACCCACCATGTACTGGGGCACGCGGATGCCGAACAGCTTGGCGGTCGACAGATGGCCGAGCTCGTGCCAGGCGATGGAGAAGAGCAGCCCGACCGCGAACAGCGCTATCCCGAGGACCGTCAACAGAATCGTCATGCGCGAGCCTCCGCTGTCGCCTTCGCTGTCGTCGCCTTGGCCTTCTGCCCGGTGGGCAGGCCGACCGTCTGTCCGGCCCGGGCGGCCAGTTCCCGGGCCCGGGCGCGTGCCCAGGTCTCCGCTTCCAGGACGTCCGGCACCGTCAGCGAGGTTCCCCTGGCCGGGGTCCCGTGTTCGCCGACGATTGCCGTGACCGTATCCATGATTCCGTTGAACGGCAGCCGTCCCGCGAGAAACGCGTCCACACATTCCTCGTTCGCGGCATTGAACACCGCCGGGGCCGTACCGCCCAGTTCCCCCACCTGCCGGGCGAGCCCGACGGAGGGGAAGGCCTCGGTGTCCAGCGGGAAGAACTCCCAGCTGGAGGCCGTGGTCCAGTCGAAGGCGGGCGCCGCGTCGAGCACCCGCTCCGGCCAGCCGATGCCGATCGCGATCGGTCCGCGCATATCCGGAGGCGTGGCCTGGGCCAGCGTCGAGCCATCCGTGAATTCCACCATCGAGTGGACATACGACTGGGGATGCACGACCACCTCAATGCAGTCGAACGAAATGTCGTAGAGCAGGTGCGCCTCGATGACCTCAAGGCCCTTGTTGACGAGGGTCGCGCTGTTGACGGTGATCACCGGGCCCATGGCCCAGGTGGGGTGCGCGAGGGCGTCCCGCGGGGTGACATCCGCCAGCTCGGCCCTGGTACGCCCCCGGAAGGGGCCTCCGGACGCGGTGACGACCAGCTTGCGGACGTCGGCGCGGGTGCCGGCGGCCAGTGCCTGGAAGAGCGCGGCGTGCTCGGAGTCCACGGGGATGATCTGACCGGGCTTGGCCAGCGCCTTCACCAGGGGGCCACCGACGATCAGCGACTCCTTGTTGGCGAGGGCGAGGGTGCGGCCCGCTCCGAGTGCGGCGAGGGTGGGCGCGAGTCCGATGGAGCCGGTGATGCCGTTGAGCACGGTGTGGCAGTCGGACGCGGCCAGATCCGTGGCCGCCTCGGGTCCGGCGAGGATCTCGGGGAGCGGCTCGCCCGTCCCGTACCGCTCGCGCAGCGCCTCCCTGAGCGCGGGGACGGCTTCCTCGCGTGCGACAGCGACCGTACGCACCCTCAGCCGGTACGCCTGCTCCGCCAGCAGCTCGACCCGGCCGCCGGCTGCCGAGAGGGCCGTGGCACGGAACCGGTCGGGGTTGCGCAGGACCAGGTCGATGGCCTGGGTGCCGATGGAGCCGGTGGAGCCGAGTACGACGATGTCCCGCCGGCCTGCGGCCGGGTCGAAGACGATATGCGGGTCGGCGAGGGGGGATGGGCTGTCGGTCATGCCCCCCATTGTGGCCGCACCGGTAGCCGACCCGGACAGGGTGCCCCCCGATGGCCGGTGTCCCCCGGCTGCCGGGTGTCCCCCGTCGGTCTGGTGTCCGCCGTCATTCGGGTGTCGCCGGAAACGCGCCGCGCCCGTCCCGCGCTGCCGATCGAGTCGTGGACTCGGGCAGGACGCGGGACGGGGACGGCGCCGAACGTCAAGGATCAGCGGATTTGGCGGTGCACGTTCTCCCGCCTCGCGGGGCCGGGGCTGGCGTCGGCGATCCACGGTCCGTCGCCGCTCGGGTCGATGACGCCTTCCTCGAGCCAGGTGTAGCTGCCGGCGAGTACGCCGTTGACCATCTTCCGGTCGAGGTCGTCCGTGTTGGCCCACAGCCGACCGAAGAGCTCTTCGACCCTAAGACGGGACTGGCGGCAGAACGCGTCAGCGAGCTGGTACGCCTCACGGCCGTGCGAACCGGTAAGCCTCAGGTGCTCGGCGCGCACACAGGCGGCGCTCATGGCGAAGAGTTCGGCGCCGATGTCCACGACCCGCCCGAGGAAGCCCTGCTTGGTCTCCATGCGGCCCTGCCAGCGGGACATCCCGTAGAACGTGGAGCGAGCCAGCTTGCGTGCCGAGCGCTCCACGTACCGCAGATGAGCCGACAGGTCGGCATGGCCGGTCCGCTTGAACTCGGCGTACGAGCCCGGCAGCTGACCGGGACCGGCGACGAGCTTCGGCAGCCAGCGGGCGTAGAAGGCGGTCGCCTGGGCGCCGGCCTTCGCCTTGTCGCCGAGTGACTTGTCCGGGTCGATGATGTCCCCGGCCACCGAGAGGTGCGCGTCGACCGCCTCGCGGGCGATCAGCAGGTGCATGATCTCGGTCGAGCCCTCGAAGATCCGGTTGATCCGCATATCGCGCAGCATCTGCTCGGCCGGCACCGCCCGTTCGCCGCGCGCGGCCAGCGACTCCGCGGTCTCGAAGCCGCGTCCGCCGCGGATCTGGATCAGTTCGTCCGCCATCAGCCAGGACATCTCGGAGCCGTACAGCTTCGCGAGCGCGGCCTCGATGCGGATGTCGTTGCGGTCCTCGTCGGCCATCTGGGACGACAGGTCCACGATCGCCTCGAGGGCGAAGGTGGTGGCCGCCATGAACGAGATCTTCGCTCCGACGGCCTCGTGCTTGGCGACGGGCTTGCCCCACTGCTCGCGCACGGACGCCCATTCACGGGCGATCTTCAGACACCACTTGCCCGCCCCCACGCACATAGCGGGCAGTGACAGGCGCCCGGTGTTGAGGGTGGTCAGCGCGATCTTCAGCCCGGATCCCTCCGGACCGATGCGGTTCGCCGCGGGGACCCGGACCTGGTGGAAGCGGGTGACGCCGTTCTCGATACCGCGCAGCCCCATGAAGGCGTTGCGGTTCTCGACCGTGATGCCGGGTGAGGTCGCCTCGACCACGAAGGCGGTGATACCGCCCTTGTGGCCCTCGGACTGCGGCACCCGGGCCATCACGACGAGCAGGTCGGCGACTACACCGTTGGTGGTCCACAGTTTGACGCCGTCGAGTACGTAGTCGTCGCCGTCCGGCACGGCCATCGTGGCCAGGCGCGCCGGGTCGGAACCGACGTCGGGCTCCGTGAGCAGGAACGCGGAGATGTCGGTGCGGGCGCAGCGCGGCAGGAAGGAGTCCTTCTGCTCCTGGGTGCCGAAGAGTTTCAGCGGCTGCGGCACACCGATGGACTGGTGGGCGGAGAGCAGCGCGCCGACGGCCGGGCTGGCGGAGCCGATCAGGGCCAGCGCCTTGTTGTAGTAGACCTGGGTGAGCCCGAGACCGCCGTATTTCGGGTCGATCTTCATGCCCAGCGCGCCGAGCTCCTTGAGTCCGGCGACGACCTCGTCGGGGATCCGCGCCTCACGCTCGATCAGGGCGCCGTCGATCCGCGTCTCGCAGAAGTCCCGCAGTTTGGCGAGGAACTGCTCGCCGCGCTGGACTTCCTCGGGCGAGGGCATCGGGTGGGGATGGATGAGATCGAGCCGGAAGCGGCCCAGGAAGAGTTCCTTGGCGAAGCTGGGCTTGCGCCAACCCTGCTCCCGTGCGGCCTCGGCGACCTGCCGGGCTTCGCGTTCGGAGACCTTGGGTGCGGTTTTCGGTGTGGATGGGGCGGACATGAGGGACTCACCTCGCCGCTTCGTCGGGGGCGGCCGTGCGGAGCTACCACACGGAGCTACTCGTCCGTATCTACCCGATCCCGGACCACCTCACCAGTCTTGCGGGGCACCCGGGTGTATCGGATGCAATAGTGACCATCCGACCGTGAAACGGGGTACTCGCAGGTATACGGAGACGGCCGGAGCCCCCGCACATCGGGCTCCGGCCATCCGAGGCCTGGCCTGTTCCCAGGCCGGTCCCCCGAGGACCGGGCCCCGCCCGGGACCGGTCCTCGATTCCTCGCTCTGCAGTCCGCGGTCCGCGGTCCGCAGCGCCGTTCTACAGCGCCAGTCCGGTGAGGACGAGCACCCGCTCGTAGGTGTAGTCGTCCATCGCGTACTTGACGCCCTCGCGGCCGACGCCGGACTGCTTGACGCCGCCGTACGGCATCTGGTCGGCGCGGTAGGACGGGACGTCACCGATGATCACACCGCCGACCTCAAGGGCGCGGTGGGCGCGGAAGGCGGCCTGGAGGTCGCGGGTGAACACACCGGCCTGGAGACCGAACTTGGAGTTGTTGACCTCGGCGAAGGCCTCCACCTCGCCTTCGACCCGGTGCAGCGTGAGCACGGGACCGAACACCTCCTCGCAGGCAAGGGTCACATCCGCGGGCAGGTCGCCGAGCACCGTGGGGGCGTAGGCCACACCGTCGCGCGTGCCGCCGGTGAGCAGCTTGGCGCCGCCGGAGACGGCCTCGTCGACCCAGGACTCGACCCGCTTGGCCGCGTCCTCGCTGACGAGCGGGCCGACATCGGTGGCATCGTCGGACGGGTCGCCGGTGCCCTGCTGCTCGACGGCGGCGACGATCCTCGGGACGAGCCGGTCGTAGACCGACGCGTCGGCGATGACGCGCTGCACGGAGATGCAGGACTGGCCGCCCTGGTAGTTGGCGAACGTGGCGATACGGGTCGCCGCCCAGTCCAGGTCCTCATCGGACGACCAGTCGCCGAGTACGACGGCCGCGGCGTTGCCCCCGAGCTCCAGGGTGCAGTGCTTGTGGGGCACGGACTCCGCGATGGCGTAGCCGACCTTGTCCGAACCGGTGAACGAGATCACCGGCAGCCGCTCGTCCTGGACCAGGACGGGCATGGACTCGTTCGGCACCGGCAGGACGGACCAGGAGCCGGCGGGCAGCTCGGTCTCCGCCAGCAGCTCACCGATGATCAGGCCGGACATCGGGGTCGCGGGCGCCGGCTTGAGGATGATCGGAGCGCCGACGGCGATGGCGGGGGCGATCTTGTGCGCGCACAGGTTCAGCGGGAAGTTGAACGGCGCGATACCGAGGACGGCGCCCTTCGGGAAGCGGCGGGTGAGCCCGAGTCGGCCCTGGCCGCCCGCGTCGGTGTCGAGACGCTGGGCCTCGCCGCCGTTGAAGCGACGGGCCTCCTCGGCAGCGAAGCGGAAGACGGATACGGCGCGGCCGACCTCGCCGCGGGCCCACTTGACGGGCTTGCCGTTCTCGGCGGAGATCAGGTGGGCGATCTCCTCGGAGCGCTCGGCGAGCCGCTTCGAAACGTGGTCGAGGGCCGCGGCGCGTACATGGGCGGGGGTCGCCGAGAACTCGTCCACAACGGCGTGCGCGGCGGCGACGGCCTCCTCGACCTGGGCCGCGGTCGGCACGGAGACCGTGCCGACGACCCGTCCGTCCCAGGGGGACGTGACATCGAAGGTCGTCTCACCGGTGGCCTGGCGGCCGGCGAGCCAGAAGGCGTGGGTGGAAGTCATGTGTCCCGGCCCTTCGGAAGTAGTGCGGAAGCGGTTCTGGGCTGTGCAGGGTCCTTCACTTCCAACGATAGAGGGGCCATGCCACGGATGGCGTTTGTCCGGGGTGGAGTGGTCGGCGTGGCAGTCCTGCCGCTTTGGCACGTCGGCTGTGAGTGGTGACGGCGGCGGTGGCCGTGCCGGTGGTGGCGGGAGGGGTCAGCGGCGGCGCTCCGTGCTGACGATGAGACCGACACCCGCCACGACGACCGCGCCGCCGACCGCGATCGGCCAGGTGAGCGCCTCGTCGAGGATCAGCGCGCCGAGGAGTACGGCGACGACGGGGTTGACGTACGCGTAGGTGGCGACCAGCGACAGCGGAGCCGACTGGAGCAGCCAGGCGTACGCCGTGAAAGCGATCAGCGACCCGAACACCACCAGGTAGGCGAGCGCCGTCCAGGAGCGGGCGGACGCCTCGGTGAGCACGAAGCCGTGCTGCTCACCCCGGAGCAGACCGATCAGCAGGCAGCCGAAGCCCGCGGCCGTCATCTCGTAGGCACTCGCCGCGAAGGGGTTGGCGGGCATGGGGATGCGGGACGAGGAGAACGAGCCGACCGACCACATCAGGGTCCCCGCCACGACGGTCAGTACGCCCCAGAGGCGTACGTCGCCGCTCAGTCCGGGAAGGGTGAGCACCGCGAGCCCGGCGAGCCCTAGTGCGACACCGGCGTAGGCACCGGGGCCCGGCCGTTCGCCGGAGAGCCGACGCAGGACCACGACCCAGGCCGGGACGACGGCGACGAGGAGGGCGGCGAGCCCGGAGGGCACGGACGTCTCGGCGAGGACCACCAGGGAGTTGCCGCCGACCAGGAGCAGCAGACCGACCAGCACGGCGGAGCCGAGCTGGTGCGGAGTGGCTTTCAGGGCGGACGGCCCCTGCCGCCAGGCGATGAACGCGGCGAGTATGAGCCCCGCGGTGAGGAAGCGGGCGCCGGTGGACAGGAACGGCGGCATCGTCTCGACGACGACGCGTATGGCTAGGTACGTCGAACCCCAGACGACGTACACGATGGCGAGCGCGCCCCAGACCGCCCCGGATCCGCGACGGGGCGCGTCCTGGATCTGCGGGGTGGCGGCCGGTGCGGCGGGGGTGCTGGTGCGGAAAGCGCGTGATGTCACGAGGCAGGACGGTAGAGATCAGAACTCTCAGGCGCCAGAAATCTGCCCGGATTCGGGCAGGATCCCCGCAGAATCGAGCGCGGGGCGCCGTCGGGCCGCTCTGGGTGTTCCGCCGGACCGTATGAACCCACCGGCTTACGGTGCGGTGCGGGGTTCGGTGTGCGACGGCGTGTCCCCGGTGGCCTTGAGCGCCAGCCACAGCTCCATCCGGACGTCCGGGTCGTCCAGCGAGCGGCCGAGGATCTCCTCGACCCGGCGCATCCGGTAGCGCAGGGTGTGCCGATGTACACCCAGGTCAGCCGCTGCCGCATCCCATTGGCCGTGGCGGGAGAGCCAGGCCCGCAGAGAGGCCACGAGATCTCCGCGGCCGGTCGCGTCGTGCTCGTACAGTGCGCGCAGCATCCCGTCGGCGAATGCCCGCACGGCGTCGTCGGCGAGGAGCGGGAGGACGGATCCGGCGGCCAGCTCCTCGTGCTCCACGAGGGCGCGGCCACGGCGACGGGCGACCGAGAGCGCCTGTTCGGCCTGCTTGTACGCCCCCGCGGCCGCGATCGGTCCGGACGGCCCCGACAGGCCGATGACGACTCCGGACTCCTCGGCCTTCCGCTCGGCATAGGCCTCGCAGCCGCTGAGCACCTCTCCCCCGTCGGCGGCGAGCACGACGAGCCGGCCGTCGCCCTCGGGCACGGTGAGCACGGTCTCGCCTGACCGTGCCGCGGCGGACTCCACGGATTCGGCGAGCGCGGACAGAGCGGGCGCGTCGGCGGGGTCCGGTTCCCCCACCCGCTCGGCGATCAGCAGCCGGAACGGCGCGTCGAGCAGTGTTCCGTACAGGTCCCCCGCGACCGCGCGGGCGTGGTCGGGCTGCCCTGCGAGCATCAGCTGGAGCACCGCGGCGCCGAGGCGCTGCTCGGCGGCCTGGAGCGAACGCGAACGCTCGGTGGTCAGGGTGAGCAGGGCTACCGCGGAGTGCACCGCGTATCGCTCCGCTGTGCCCAGCGGGGCGCCGGTGCCCACGGCGAGTACGCCCCGCACCCGCCGCCCGGTACCCAGTGACTGGAGCTCCACCCGGTCGTCCGTTTCGCCGACCACCGCGCTCGCGGGCGCGGACCGCTCACTCAGCCGGGACACATCACCGGTGAGTCTCGCCGCGCGCCGGGTGGCCCACTCCGGTGCGGCGGCCACGACCGACCCCGAGGCGTCGTAGAGGGCGGCCCAGCCGTCGACATGGGCGGCCAGCCTGGTCAGCAGCGCGGCCGGGCCGTCCGCGAGCGCGGCACGGGTGAGCTCGCGCTGGACCTCGAAACCCGCGGTCACGGCGCGGTACTGGTCGGCGGCGATGGCGGCCGACACGGCCTTGCTGATCGCGAGGAACGGCGTGCGGCGGGGCACTTCGAGCAGCGGGAAGCCGGCCTCCCCGGCCGCGCGCAGCAGGGCCTCGGGGATGTCGTCGTAGTTGACGCCTACGGCGAACCCGAGCCCGACCACACCGGCGCCGTCCAGCCGCCGCACATAGCGCCGCATCGCCTCGTCGTCGGCCGCGTCCAGGGTCATCGCTGTGACGAGGAGCAGCTCGCCACCCTCCATGTAGGGCACGGGGTCGGCGAGCTCGCTGACGTGCGCCCATCGCACGGGCGTTTCGAGTCTGCCCTCCCCGGCGCGCACGGTCAGCTTCAGCGCGGAGTGCTGGACGAGCGAGGCAAGGGTGACCGGCATGGGACCGCGGGCTTTCGACGAAAGGAGTTTTTCGCCGTCCCGTATGAACGGCAAGCTCAATTCTGCCAGGGCGTATGAGTGGGTGGGACGCCGCCCGGGGATTCCGGCCTCCGAGTCATACGCGGAGATCGGCCTTACGCGGGGAGGCCGATCCCGTGCGCGGAGATCGACCTCATGTACGGAGATCGACCAGCACCGGCGGCGCATGCTCACCCCGTACCGAGGTGAGCGACAACACCGCGTGCCCGGCGGGCAGGGAGTGCGCGAGTTCGGATGCGGGCCAGCGCTGTCGCTCGACCTCGCGGACCGTGACGGCCTCGGCGGTGGCGCTCTTCCCGGTCACCATCCGCCGCATGAAGTGCAGCGCCTTGGTGAGCGGCTCGTCCGAGACGATCTGCCGGTTGGTGACGTCCCGGGTCTGCACCCATTCCGTGCCCCAGGCCTCGGCGAAACGCCCCCCGTCCCATGGCCCGAGCCCTGCGAAGGCCATCCGGCAGCCGACGGCGCCGAGCAGCGGGCCACGAAGCACATCGGGCACGTCCTCCAGCGTCCGTAGTGCGAGCACCACCCCGGCGTTGGCCGAACGCAGCCGCTGGACCGCCCGGACAGCGTCGGCCGTGAGCGTATGGGTGGCGTCGTCCATGACCAGGCAAGCGAAGAGGGAGCGGTCCGCGCGCCCCAGCGCTGCCTCGGTGAACTGGGCCAGGACCAGCCGGGCGATGATCCGGGACGCCTCCGAGTGTCCCCGCTCGGGCAGGTCGACGCGGACCCGCAGCGGGAGCTCGATGGCCCGCAGCGAGAACTGACGATCCGCCTCGCGGGTACGGAAGAACCGCGCGAAGGCGGGACGGTCGAGGAACGCGATGCGCTCGGCGAGCAGCACACCGATGTCGTCCGAGCGCTCCGACTGCCGCTCGCGTGCGTCCAGCTCCCGCAGTTGGGAGAACTCCCCGGCTGCTTCCAGGGTTTCGCGCAGGACGCGGACGGCCTCGGGCACCCCGCCGACGAGATCGCGCAGGTCGGATACGGCGGGGAAATGGCCGTGGACACTGCGGTAGGGCCCGATGAGCTGCGCGAGCGCGGTGGCTGCCCGTCGGCTGTCGGCGGTCAGATCCCCGACCAGGGCCTCAGCGAGCACTCGGGCGGCCTCGTCGGGATCGTCGGCGCCGCCATAGAGGTCGAGGTCGTGCGTGGAGTCGGGCCGCCCGGGCGCGATGACCAGGTCGAAGGCCTCGTCAGGGCCGAGCGGCGTGCCCTGCGCGGCGACGGCCACCACTGCGGCCCGGTTGGCGAGCGCCTGAAGGCACATCGCCTCGACCACGGGGCGGATCAGCCGGACGGTCTTCCCGGACCCCGAGGGTCCGACCGCGAGCAGCGAGGTGCCGAGGACGGCCGGTTCGAGGGCGACACCGGTGGTGCGCCGGGCGTAGGGGTTGCGGGGGTGGTCGGCGGCGGTGCCGATGCGCACCTGGTGTGCCAGCAGGTCGTGCCGCACGGTACGCACGGGCAGGTCCCGATCACCGGAAGGATGCGTGAAGGCGGCCGAGCCGCGTCGCAACGCGGACTCCGTGAAAGCCTCGAGGCGCGACGGGTCGGCCTGCACGGAATGCCAGGCTCGGCGGATCCGGGCGAAATCGATGTCGTTCATCCGCCCGTCTCTGACCTCCCCCGCGAGGCGGTCCGCGACCGCCGGCTGGCCCGCGCCGCGCAGTTCGAGCCAATCGCCGGGGTCGTCCTGCCTGGTGGTGACAGCACTGGATTCCAGACCGAGCCGACGTGGCGGGCGCGGTACGCCGAGCAGCGGAAGCAGCAAACGGCGGCCCAGCTCGGGCCAGTGCCCGAGGCGACCGAAGAAAACAATCATTCCGATGAGCAGCAGGATGTCGATCGCCCCGCCGATGATGCCCTTCACCACCGCATCATCGGACAGTTTGACCAAGGCCCCTGTCCAGTAGTGGGGGTCCAGCCAATACGGGATGTAGTAGTTGTCGTAGAGCGACCAGAGGAGCAGCGCGGACAGCAGTGAGATCAATGCGCCGGTGAGTAGCCTCGGAATCGGGATCGACTCCGGCTCCTGTTCCGGCCGTGGCCGGTGCCCCAGTCGCCACACCCCTGGCCCGGCCTGCGGGCGGGGTGTGCGCAGCCAGTCGCCGAGGGAGCCGCCGATCGCCGGGGCCGGAGCGTGGGCGGGAGCCGGGGGCACGGCCGGGGGCTCCGGCGGCACGTTCGGCATGGGCGGTGGCCCGGCCGGGCGCGGGACGGAGTGCGAGCCGCCCGTGCGTGTGCCGTGAGCGTCGTAGGTGCCGTCGGTGTCCATGAACCCTGCCCCCTGACCAGCCAGGACCTCGTCTGTGCCACCGTCAATCTAGTGGTAGGCGGCGGGTGGTTCACCGATCTGCGGCAGGATCCGTGCGTGCGCGGGCAGGCCGTGTGTGCGCTGCGGTGCGTTCTGGAGGCACTGCGGCACCAGCGTCCGCTCCGGCGCCTACGGCGCCCGTACGCCCCAGCCAGGGTCCGGCGGGACGGGCCCGTACCGCGCAGCGCGGCCCGCACCCGCCCGGTTTCTATGTCCGTGGCGGACAACGACACGCCCCCACCACTCCCGAACGGAGCATGCCGGACCCCCTGGACCGGCCCTAGCCTGCGAAGAAAGAAGCAGTGCGTCCGAAAGACACCAGGAGCCCCCATGACCGACATCCCGCAGGAGCGCCGCGTCGTCACCGCCATCCCCGGCCCGAAGTCGCAGGAGCTGCAGACCCGTCGCCTCGCCGCGGTCGCGGGTGGCGTGGGTTCCGTGCTGCCTGTGTTCACCAGCCGCGTCGGCGGCGGCATCATCGAGGACGTCGACGGCAACCGCCTGATCGACTTCGGCTCCGGTATCGCCGTGACCTCTGTGGGCGCCTCTGCCGAAGCCGTCGTACGCCGGGCCTCGGCCCAGCTCCAGGCCTTCACCCACACCTGCTTCATGGTCACTCCCTACGAGGGCTATGTGGAGGTCTGCGAGGCCCTCGCCGAACTCACCCCTGGCAACCACGCGAAGAAGTCCGCGCTGTTCAACTCGGGCGCCGAGGCCGTCGAGAACGCCGTCAAGATCGCCCGCGCGTACACCAAGCGCCAGGCGGTCGTGGTCTTCGACCACGGCTACCACGGCCGCACCAACCTCACGATGGCCCTGACGGCCAAGAACATGCCGTACAAGCACGGCTTCGGCCCGTTCGCGCCCGAGGTCCACCGCGTCCCGGTCGCCTACGGCTACCGCTGGCCGACCGGTCCGGAGAACTGCGGACCGGAGGCCGCCGCCCAGGCCATCGACCAGATCAACAAGCAGATCGGCGCCGAGAACGTCGCCGCGATCATCATCGAGCCGCTGCTCGGCGAGGGGGGCTTCATCGAGCCGGCCAAGGGTTTCCTCCCGGCGCTCGTGAAGTTCGCCAACGACAACGGGATCGTCTTCGTCGCCGACGAGATCCAGTCCGGCTTCTGCCGCACCGGCCAGTGGTTCGCCTGTGAGGACGAGGGCGTCGTTCCCGACCTGATCACCACAGCGAAGGGCATCGCCGGCGGTCTGCCACTGGCCGCCGTCACCGGCCGCGCCGAGATCATGGACGCCGCTCACGCGGGCGGCCTGGGCGGCACCTACGGCGGAAACCCGGTGGCCTGCGCTGGTGCGCTCGGAGCCATCGAGACCATGCGCGAGCAGGACCTCAACGGCAAGGCCAAGCGCATCGAGGAGCTCATGAAGGGCCGCCTCGCCGCCATGCAGGAGAAGTACGAGATCATCGGCGACATCCGCGGTCGCGGCGCGATGATCGCCATCGAGCTGGTGAAGGACCCGGCCACCAAGGAGCCCAACCCGGAGGCCGCGGGCGCGCTCGCCAAGGCCTGCCATGCCGAGGGCGTCGTGGTACTCACCTGCGGCACGTACGGCAACGTGCTCCGCTTCCTGCCGCCGCTGGTGATCGGCGAGGATCTGCTCAACGAGGGCCTGGACATCATCGAGGCGGCGTTCGCCGGGATCTGAGAACTCCACTTCGGGGTGACCGCGAGTAATCGCGTGCTCTCTGTGAAGAAGGTGTGGGGGGGCGATGGCGGGATGGCGTTCCGGCTGTCGGTCCCCCTCCCTGCTGCCGTACGGTCTGCGCAGATGAGAGAAACACCCCGCTCGCAGGGGACTGCGGGCGGTTCCAGGCCGGAGCCCCCCCAGCCCCGTTCTGGCCGTGCCCTCGCGCACACCACTGGAGCCAGCGGCTCCGGAACTCCTCACCGATCGGACAGCCGCCCGCCCCAGACCCCCCGGGGCGCGCGGTGCACCGGTCAGCACGACCGCCTCGGAGCCAACCCCCCTGTTCCGGGGCGGTCGGCTGTTTCTCCCGCGACACTCGGCGTGCTCCTGGCGGTCGCCGTCTGGGCGCTCACGACCTGGCAGGTCGCCGCCCACGGCTCCCTCCGCACCCTCGACGAGCGGGTCGAACGAGCGGTTGTGGGTACCGGCCCGGTCCGGCTCGCCGAGTTCCTCGCCGATCTCGGAAACATGACGGTCGCACTGCCGGTCCTGGCCGCGGCCGCGGCATGGTCCGCATGGCGCCGCCGACGGGCCGAGGCACTGGCCGCGGTGCTCGCGATGGCCCTCGTCCCTGCCCTGGTCGCTCCGCTCAAGGCGCTGATCGGCCGACCGGGGCCGCTCACCGAAGAAATCGGGTACTACCCCTCCGGCCATGCGGCTACCGCGATGGTGGCGTACGGCGCCGCGGCCCTGCTGCTGTCCGGAACCACGCGCAACAGGGCCATGGCCCTGACGTCGGGCGTCGTGGCGGCCTTCGTCACGCTCGGCGCAGGCGCCGGGCTTGTCCTGCGGGGATACCACTGGCCCCTGGACGTGCTCGGGAGCTGGTGCCTGGGGGCCATCCTGCTGATCGGCGCGAGGGCCACGGCACGGGCATGGACGGCACGCGCGGGCCGACGTCCCGGTCCGCGCGCCCATGAGCCCCCGGTGGACGGGCACTAACTGTCGAAGCCGAGCCCCAGCCGGTCCAGCGTCCGCAGCCACAGATTGCGCTTGCCGCCCCGCTCGTCCGCACGGGCCAGTGACCACTTGGTGAGGCCGATGCCCGCCCAGGCGACCGGTTCCGGCGGAAACGGCACGGGCTTGCGGCGGACCATTTCCAGTTCGACCCGCTCGGTACGCTCCCCGGCGAGCAGGTCGAGCATCACATCGGCGCCGAAGCGGGTCGCACCCACGCCGAGCCCGGTGTAACCGGTGGCGTACGCGACCTTCCCGCCGTGCGCCGTGCCGAAGAACGCCGAGAAGCGGGAGCAGGTGTCGATCGCGCCGCCCCACGCGTGGGTGAAGCGCAATCCCTCCAGCTGTGGGAAGCAGGTGAAGAACTGCCCGGCCAGTTTCAGATAGGTCTGCGGACGGTGGTCCCGGTCGGCGGTGACCCGGCCTCCGAAGGGATAGATGGCGTCGTAGCCGCCCCACAGGATGCGGTGGTCAGTGGTGATCCGGAAGTAGTGGAACTGGTTGGCGCTGTCGCCGAGGCCCTGGCGCCTCTTCCAGCCGATGGCGTCCAGTCGGGCGGCCGACAGCGGTTCGGTCATCAGGGCGTAGTCGTAGACCGGGACGATGTACGGGCGCAGGCGCCTGACCAGCGACGGGAAGACATTCGTACCCAGCGCCGCCTGCCGGGCGAAGACCCTGCCGTACGGGGTGCGGACGGCCACCTCCGTGCCGGACGAGGAGAGCTGGAGCGCACGGGTGTTCTCGTAGATGCGCACACCGAGGTCCTGGCAGGCCTGCTTGAGGCCCCAGGCGAGCTTCGCCGGGTGCAGCATGGCGACTCCGGTGCGGTCCCACAGCCCGCCGAGGAAGGTCGGCGAGTCGACCTCGGCGCGTACCGCGTCGCGGTCGAGCAGCTCCATTCCGCCTGCCAGACCCACGCTGTCCGCCTCCTCGTACAGCTGCCGGAGTTCCTCGACCTGGTGCGGTTCGGTGGCGACGTCGATCTCGCCGGTGCGCTCGAACTCGCAGTCGATGCCGTAGGTGGCGACCGCCTGCTCGATGGCGTCGAGGTTGCGCGCGCCCATGTCCTCCAGCCGCGCCATGTCGTCCGGCCAACGGGCGAGGCCGTTGCTGAGGCCGTGGGTGAGGGACGCGGCGCAGAAGCCGCCGTTGCGGCCCGAGGCGGCCCAGCCCACCTCGCGGCCCTCGATCAGTACGACGTCCCGACTCGGGTCGCGTTCCTTGGCGATGAGGGCCGTCCACAGTCCGCTGTAGCCGCCGCCGATGACGAGCAGATCGGTCCGCTCGTCGCGGGTGAGCGCCGGCAGGGCGGCCGGCTTGCCGGGGTCTTCCAGCCAGAAGGGGACGGGCTGGGCGTCGGAGAGCGATGAGGCAAAGGTCATGGCTGCTGGGGCCATGGTTTCCACTCCTTCGGAGCTCGCCCGGGGCCGGTCGGGGCCCCGGGCCTTGCGCTGCGTGTCCTACTTGGGCAGTGCGGTCTTCTTCCGCCGGTTGGTGATGACCTGGGCGGTGACCACGACGACGACGGCGATGGCGAACATGGCCGTACCGATGACGTTGATCTGGACGGGCGTACCGCGCTGGGCCGAGCCCCAGACGAACATGGGGAACGTGACGGTGTTGCCCGAGTTGAAGTTGGTGATGATGAAGTCGTCGAACGACAGCGCGAAGGACAGCATCGCGCCCGCGGCGATACCGGGCGCCGCGATCGGCAGGGTGACTCTGAGGAAGGTCTGGACGGGCCCCGCGTAGAGGTCCTTGGCGGCTTCTTCGAGCCTCGGGTCCATCGACAGCACGCGTGCCTTGACGGCCACCACCACGAAGCTGAGGCAGAACATGGTGTGCGCGATGAGGATGGTCGTCGGGCCGAGCTCCGCGCCCAGGTTGAGGAAGAGGGTCAGCAGCGAGGCGGCCATGACGACCTCGGGCATCGCCATCGGCAGGAAGATCAGCGAGTTGATCGCGCCGCGCGCCCGGAAGCGGTAGCGCACCAGTGCGAAGGCGATCATCGTGCCGAGTACGGTGGCGCCGATGGTGGCCCAGAGGGCGATCCAGAGCGACAGACTGAGCGAGTCGCACATGTCGGCGACACCGCACGGGTCCTTCCAGGCGTCGGTGGAGAACTCCTGCCAGGAGTAGTTGAAGCGCCCCGCCGGTTTGTTGAAGGAGAACACCATCACGATGATGTTCGGAATGATCAGGTAGGCCAGCGTCAGCAGGCCCACGAGCACGACGAGATTCCGCCGTATCCAGCGCACCAGACTCATCAGACCAGGTCCTCCGTCCCTGCCCGGCGGATGTAGACGGTCACCATGATCAGCACGACCGCCATGAGGATGAACGACAGCGCTGCCGCGGTCGGGTAGTCGAGCACCCGTAGGAACTGCGACTGGATGACGTTTCCGACCATCCGGGTGTCGGTGGAGCCGAGCAGTTCGGCGTTGACGTAGTCACCGCTGGCCGGGATGAAGGTCAGCAGCGTTCCGGAGACGACACCCGGCATCGACAGCGGGAAGGTCACCTTCCTGAAGACCGTCGACGGTCTTGCGTACAGATCTCCCGCGGCCTCATGGAGCCTGGGGTCGATCCGCTCGAGCGAGGTGTACAGCGGGAGGATCATGAACGGCAGGAAGTTGTACGTCAGACCCGTGACGACCGCGAGCGGGGTGGCCAGTACCCGGTTGCCCTCGGTCATCCCCAGCCAGCTGGTGACGTCCAGGAAGCCGATGGTGTTGAGCACGTCCACCACCGGGCCGCCGTCGGCGAGGATCGTCTTCCAGGCGAGCGTGCGGATCAGGAAGCTGGTGAAGAACGGGGCGATGACCAGCACCAGCAGCAGATTGCGCCAACGGCCCGCCCGGAACGCGATCAGATACGCCAGCGGATAGCCGAGCAGCAGGCACAGGAACGTGGCCGTGCCCGCGTAGAGCAGCGACTTCAGAAACTGCGGGTAGTAGTCGGTCAGCGCGTCCCAGTAGGTCTGGAAGTGCCAGGTGACCTTGAAGCCCTGCTCCAGTGAGCCGGTCTGCACCGAGGTCGACGCCTGGTAGACCAGCGGCAGGGCGAAGAAGACGATCAGCCACAGAATGCCCGGCAGCAGCAGCCAGTACGGCACCAGCGCCCGGCGCAGCGATGGCTTGCGGGTGACCGGGCCCGGCTCCAGCCCTGGCTCAGGCGGTGCCACGGCTGTCTCGGAGGCGGTCGTCATGCTGCCTCCTCCACGGTCTCGACACCAGCATCGATGTCCTGGGCCGCGTCCAGTCCGAAGGTGTGCTCCGGGTTCCAGTGCAGCACGACCTCCGCGCCGGGGGTGAGTCGTGCGTCCCGTTCCACGTTCTGCACGTACACCTCGAGCTCCGGGCAGACCGGGCTGTCGATGACGAACTGGGTGGAGACTCCGATGAAGCTGGAGTCCGCGATCTTTCCGGTGAAGCGGTTGCGGCCGTCGGGAATGCCGTCCATGTCGTCGGCGTGCACGAGCGAGATCTTCTCCGGCCGTACGCCGACGAGCAGCTTGCCGCCGGCGCGGGGCTGGGTGGCGGTGCGTGCGGCGGGCAGCCTCAGCTTGGCATCGGAGGCGCTGACCAGGATGTCGCCGCCGCTGATCTCGGCCACCTCGGCCTCGATGAGGTTGGAGGTGCCGAGGAAGTTGGCCACGAAGGTGGTCTGCGGGTTCTCGTAGAGCTCGGCGGGGGCGCCGAGCTGCTCGACCCGGCCGCCGTTCATCACCGCGACCGTGTCGGCCATGGTCATGGCCTCCTCCTGGTCGTGGGTGACATGGACGAAGGTGATGCCGACCTCGGTCTGGATGCGCTTGAGCTCAAGCTGCATCTGGCGGCGCAGCTTGAGGTCGAGCGCGCCGAGCGGCTCGTCGAGCAGCAGCACCTGCGGGTGGTTGATCAGGGCCCTGGCGACGGCGACACGCTGCTGCTGGCCGCCGGAGAGCTGGTGCGGCTTGTGCTTGGCCTTGTCGCCGAGCTGGACGAGTTCGAGCATCTCGTCGACCTGCTTCCGCACGGACTTGACGCCGCGGCGGCGCAGTCCGAAGGCGACGTTCTCGTGCACGCTCAGATGCGGGAAGAGGGCGTAGCTCTGGAAGACGGTGTTCACGGGGCGCTTGTACGGGGGCAGGTCCGTGACGTCCCGGTCGCCGAGGAAGACGGTGCCGGTGGTGGGGTCCTCCAGTCCGGCGATCATCCGCAGGGTGGTGGTCTTACCGCAGCCGGAGGCGCCGAGCAGGGCGAAGAAGGAGCCCTGGGGCACCGTGAGGTCGAGTGGGTGTACGGCGGTGAAGGAGCCGTAGGTCTTGCTGATCCCGGAGAGTCGGACGTCGCCGCCGGCGTTCTTGTCTGTCATGGGTCGCGGTCCCGGAGGTCTAGGGCGAGCAGGAGCAAGGGGGTGCGAACAGGGGCGCAGAATCGATTAGGCGCCGATGAGCTTGGCGAACTTCTCCTCGTAAGCCGTCTCTTCCTTGCTGCTCAGCGAGCGGAAGGAGTGAGACTTGGCCGCCATGGCCTTGTCCGGGAGGATCAGCGTGTTCTCGGCGAGTTCCGGGTCGATCTTGGCGAGCTCGGGGCCCACGCCCTCGACCGGGCACACGTAGTTGATGTAGGCGGCGAGCTGGGCCGCCACCGGGAGCTCGTAGTAGTAGTCGATGAGCTTCTCGGCGTTGGTCTTGTGCCGCGCCTTGGCCGGGACCAGCAGATTGTCGCTGGAGGTCATATAGCCGGCGTCGGGGATCACGAACTTGATGTCGGGGTTGTCGACCCGCAGTTGGACGAGGTCGCCGGCCCAGGCCAGACAGGCGGCGATGTCGCCCTTGTCGAGGTCCGATGTGTAGTCGTTGCCGGTGAAGCGGCGGATCTGCTTCTTGTCGACGGCCTGCTGCACCCGGGCGATCGCCGCGTCGTAGTCGTCGTCGGTGACCTTGGCGGGGTCCTTGCCCATGTCGAGCAGGGTCATGCCGATGGTGTCGCGCATCTCGGACAGGCAGGCAACCCTGCCCTTGAGTGCCGGGTCGTCGAACAGCTGCGACACGCTCTCGATCTTGCGGCCACCCGTCGCCTTGGCGTTGTAGGCGATGACGGTCGAGATACCGGTCCAAGGGTAGGAGTAGGCCCGCCCCGGATCCCAGTCGGGGCTGCGGAACTGCGGCGAGAGATGCGCGTAGGCGTTCGGGAGGTTGGAGGGGTCGAGCTTCTGCGCCCAGCCGAGCCGGATGAACCGCGCGGCGAGCCAGTCGGTGACGCAGATCAGATCCCGCCCGGTGTCCTGGCCGGCCGCGAGCTGGGGCCTGATCTTTCCGAAGAACTCGACGTTGTCGTTGATGTCCTCGGTGTACTTGACCTGGATCCCGGTGCGCCTGGAGAACGCGTTCAGGCTGGGGCGGCTCTTCTCGTCGTCGCTGATGTCGATGTACTGGGTCCAGTTGGAGAAGGCGATCTGCTTCTCCTGCTTCGAGTGGTCGTCGGACGCGGCGGGCGCGTCGCCCTCCCGCTTGGCCGGCGGGATCCCGCAGGCGCTCAGTGCGCCCACGCCGCCGACGGTGAGCGCGCCGACACCGGACGCACGCAGCAGGGAGCGGCGGGAGAGGGCGCCCCTGCCGCCGGCCATGCTGCGCCGTATCGCTGCCTGCTGGGTCGCCGAGAGCTGCTCGGGCTGGTACTGCTTCATGCGCTGTGCCCTTCCGGGGGAATCGTGTGCCCTATAGGGGGTGCTTTCGCCGCTGAAGCTGCGGCTGGGCCACGCGGCGGGAGCCGCTCGTCGATCACCGCTCTCCGATGGCGGATCGCGGATCACCGGTCACCGGTCACCGGTCACCGGTCACCGGTCACCGGTCACCGAAGATCGTGCGGTGCCAGTCCTTCCTGACCACTGCGGTGTTGTCGTACATCACATGCTTGACCTGCGTGTACTCCTCGAAGGAGTACACCGACATGTCCTTGCCGAAGCCGCTGGCCTTGTAGCCGCCGTGCGGCATCTCGCTGATGATCGGGATGTGGTCGTTGATCCAGACACAGCCCGCCTTGATCTCGCGGGTGGCCCGGCCCGTGCGGTACACGTCCCGACTCCAGGCGGACGCGGCCAGGCCGTACGGGGTGTCGTTGGCGAGCCTGATCCCCTCGTCGTCCGAGTCGTAGGGGAGGACGACCAGCACCGGGCCGAAGATCTCGGACTGGACGACCTCGCTGTCCTGGGCCGCCCCTGCGATCAGGGTCGGCAGGTAGTACGCGCCCCTCTCCAGGTCCCCGCCGGGCACCTGGCCGCCGGTGACGACGGTGGCGTACGCACGGGCCCTGTCCACGAACCCGGCGACACGGTCGCGCTGGACATGGGAGACCAGCGGCCCGAGGTCGGTGGCGGGGTCGAAGGGGTCGCCGAGCCGCACGGTCGCCATCAGGTCGGCGACTCCGGCGACGAAAGCGTCGTAGAGCGGCCGCTGCACATAGGCGCGGGTGGCGGCGGTGCAGTCCTGGCCGGTGTTGATCAGCGCGCCCGCGACGGCGCCGTGCACGGCGGCCTCCAGGTCGGCGTCGTCGAACACCACGAAGGGGGCCTTGCCGCCGAGCTCCAGGTGGAGCCGCTTGACGGTGGCCGTGGCGACCTCGGCGACCCGCTTGCCGACGGGCGTGGAGCCGGTGAACGAGGTCATGGCCACGTCGGGGTGCCCGACGAGGTGCTCTCCGGCTTCCCTTCCGCTGCCGCTGAGGACGTTGACCACACCGTCGGGGATACCTGCCTCGGTGGCGGCCTGGGCGAACATCAGCGAGGTGAGGGGGGTGATCTCGGCGGGCTTGAGCACGATGGTGTTGCCTGCGGCAATGGCCGGGAGGATCTTCCAGGCGGCCATCTGGAGCGGGTAGTTCCAGGGCGCGATGGACCCGACGACACCGATCGGCTCCCGGCGTACGTACGAGGTGTGGTCACCGCTGTACTCACCGGCGGACTGGCCCTGGAGGTGGCGCGCAGCCCCGGCGAAGAACGCCGTGTTGTCCACCGTGCCGGGCACGTCGAACTCGCGGCTCAGCTTGATCGGCTTTCCGCACTGCAGGGACTCGGCCTGGGCGAGATCCTCCGCCTGCTCGGTCAGCACGGAGGCGAAGCGGTGCAAGGCGTCGGAGCGCTCGCCCGGGGTGGCGCCCGCCCAGCCGGGGAACGCCTCGCGGGCGGCTGCGACGGCGTCGTCGACGTCCGCCGTGCCTGCCAGCTCGTATGCGAGGACCTGCTCTCCGGTGGCGGGATCGACGACGGCGTGGTGTCGTCCTGATGTGCCCGGACGCAGCCGGCCGCCGATGTACTGCGCCCCGTCCGCGAAGCGGTCCTGTGCCTGGAAGCGGTTGCCCATGACGCTCTCCGTTGTTCCAGCTCGATTTGAGTGCCGATCCTGACAGAGGGATAGCTCTCCAACAAGTGATTCCGTAGTTGCCTTTTGGTTACGCGACGGATTCGGTTGACCATGTGTCGCGTCCCAGCGTCGATCCCGTACGGAGTGTCAGTGGCGAATGCCACACTCGCGTGCATGGGGAGCACTGAGTTGACCACCGAGTCCCTGGTAAAGCGGATCAGGGGCGGTGAGCGCTTGAAGTTTCTTTACTTCTGGGGTCACACAGCACGCCGCGAAGGCGAGATCGGGCCCGCCTGCCTGAGCCAGTGGTGGCCGTCGCGGTTCACCGCGGATGGGGTCGAGTATGCGACCGCCGAGCACTGGATGATGGCCGAGAAGGCACGGATCTTCGGCGACGAGGAGGCGGAGCGGCAGGCCGTGGAAGCGCCTCATCCGGCGCTGGCGAAGAAGGCGGGCCGGCTGGTGCGCGGCTTCAGCGAGGAGATATGGGCCCGTGAGCGCTTCGCGATCGTGGTGGCGGGCAGCGTGCACAAGTTCTCGCAGGACCCGCGACTGCGCTCCTACCTGCTGTCCACCGGTGACCGGGTACTGGTGGAGGCGAGTCCCATGGACCGGATCTGGGGAATCGGGCTCGCCGCGGACGACGCGCGGGTCAGCGATCCGGCGCGCTGGCGCGGGCGGAATCTGCTGGGGTTCGCACTGATGGAGGCACGCGAGCGGCTGCGGGCCGCGGTGCCGTCGTCCGCTCCCGGTGGCGATGTGGGGGCGTGACCCGGAGAGCTGTCGACCGGCGACAGGAACGGGGCGAGGGCGGCACCGAGGCGGGCCTGGCGCCGAGGGCGGGCCACCGGGCGGTGCGGGTGCCCGCCCGGTGGCCCGTCCGGTCAGCGGCGGGGGTCGGACACGACCAGGGTCGTCGCCCAGGGGTCGTCGTCCACCCCGCTGTCGTACCTCTCCTCGTCCCATCCCTCGTGGTTCGCGAACAGCCACACCATGAACGCGAAGAAAGCGGCCCCCAGCACGATCCCGACGGAGCCGAGGATGATCCCCGCGAGGGCCTGCCCCTTGTTGGTCGCCTGGCCTCGCACGTAGCGCTTGCGCCCCAGGATGCCGAAGATCAGCGCCAGCACGCCCAGGACCAAGCCGGGGATGCCGTAGCAGAAGAAGCCGCAGACCGAGATGATCCCGAGCACCATCGCGGTGGTGCCGAAACCGTTCTGCGGCTGTGCCGTGACTCCCCAGGAGCCGGTGTGACCCGGATATCCGGGATGCCCGGAGGAAACCGGGTAGCCGGGGTATCCGTACGCGGAGGTCACGGGTCCTTGCGCCGCCGGGTAGCCGTACGCACCGGGAGCGGCCTGCGCCGGCCCGCCGGGGGCCACGGGTGGCGGCGGCACTGCACCGGTGCCTGCAGGGGGCGGGTCCGCCGGACCTGTGCCTGTCTCCGTGTCGGGCACCGAGGTCAGGGTCGGCTGGTCATGGACACCGCGTCCGGCCGGCGGGGTGTCCTGGACATCCGGAACGGTCGGACTCGCGGGCGCGGTGGACTTGCCGAGCTCCACCCCACCGGACTGCCCTCGTCCCCCTTGCGAGGCGCTGTGCTCGGGTGGCGCCCAGGGATCGCTCGGGGTGTGGCCGGCCGGCGGCCGGTCACTCTGCTCTTGCATGTGTCGTCCTCCCCCATCGTGAACTGGTCATGCTACGGGCGCCGCGCAAGGCCGCGGACAGCCCGCCTACGATGATCCCTGACCGGGACGGCCCAGCATCCACGGAGGACCCGATGACCGATCTGCACCCCTTCATCGCCGGGCTGCCCAAGGCGGAGCTGCATGTCCACCACGTGGGGTCGGCTTCCCCGCGCATCGTGTCCGAGCTGGCCGCCCGGCACCCGGACTCCAAGGTACCCACTGACCCGGCCGCGCTCGCCGAATACTTCACCTTCACGGACTTCGCGCACTTCATCGAGGTCTATCTGTCCGTCGTGGACCTGGTCCGCACCCCCGAGGACGTGCGCCTGCTGACCTTCGAGGTCGCCCGTGACATGGCCCGGCAGAACATCCGCTACGCGGAACTGACCATCACGCCCTTCAGCTCGACCCGCCGGGGCATCCCCGAGCAGGGCTTCATGGAGGCCATCGAGGACGCCCGCAAGGCAGCCGAGGCAGAGCTCGGAGTGGTGCTGCGGTGGTGCTTCGACATCCCGGGCGAGGCGGGGCTCGACGCGGCGGAGGAGACCGCCCGGCTCGCGGTCGATCTGCGCCCGGACGGGCTGGTCTCGTTCGGCCTCGGCGGCCCCGAGATCGGGGTGCCACGGCCCCAGTTCAAGCCGTACTTCGACCGTGCGATCGCCGCCGGGCTGCACTCCGTCCCGCACGCGGGTGAGACCACCGGCCCCGGCACCGTCTGGGACGCGCTGAACGACCTGGGCGCCGAGCGCATCGGCCACGGCACCAGTGCCACTCAGGACCACGAGCTGCTGGCCCACCTGGCCGAGCAGCGCATCGCGCTGGAGGTCTGCCCGACCTCCAACATCGCCACTCGCGCCGTCGCGACCCTCGATGAGCACCCCATCAAGGAGATGGTGGCAGCCGGTGTGCTGGTGACCGTCAACAGCGACGACCCACCGATGTTCGGCACCGATCTCAACAACGAGTACGCGGTCGCAGCCCGGCTGCTCGACCTGGACGAGCGCGGCATCGCAGCGCTCGCGAAGAACGCCGTCGAAGCGTCCTTCCTGGACAGCGCGGGCAAGGCCCGGATCGCTTCGGAGATCGACACCTACACCGAGCAGTGGCTGGTGAAGTGAGGCCGGCGCCATGCGCACCGTGACCCTGGTGGGCCACCGCGGGGACCCGTATCTGGCCCGAGAGAACACCCTGCCGTCGCTGGTCGCCGCCGTCGAGCAGGGCGCGGACGCCGTCGAGGTCGATGTACGGCTGACCCGAGACCGGGTGCCCGTGCTGCTGCACGACGACACCCTCAGGCGATTGTGGTGTCATGACCGCCCGCTCGCCCGGCTGTCGCACGCCGAGCTGACCGAGCTGACGCGGGGTGGCGTCCCCACACTGCATGAAGCGCTTGCCGTGGTCGGCGGCCATCGGCTGATGCTCGATCTTCCCGGTGCCGACGAGTCCGCCGTGCGCGCCATCGTGGGCGCGGTCCGCGATGGCGGCGCAGCTGATCGGGTCTACTACTGCGGGGGCCTCACCGCCATGGTCGCGGTCCGCGCCGCCGACCCGGACGCGGAGATCGCCCTGACCTGGACGACGCTGGCCCCGCCGCGCCCGGTGCTGCTGGACGTGGTCAGGCCCCGCTGGCTCAACTACAGCTTCGGTCTGGTGAGCCGGGAGCTCGCGGACCGCGTCCATGCGGACGGCTGCCTGCTCTCCGCGTGGACCGCGGACACCCGCCGCACGATGCGCCGACTCCATCACCACCAACCGAGTCGCAACGCTGGCCGCCGTGCTGCGCAACATGCGTGCCACGAAGCGCCAGGAGAGATAGGGCGGACGAGTTGGGCCCGCGGGGAGCCTGGGAGCGCTGGCGAAGACACTGGGGTGCGAACCCTCGGCGGGCGGACCTCGGCCTCGCCCTGCTGGTGCAGGCCGCACTGACCATGCCGTTCGTGGTGCCGCGCGCGCCCGAACTGCCGGACGCCACCTGGGCGGCGTATGCCCTGACGACCCTGACTGCGGTGCCGCTGGTGTGGCGGCGCAGCGCGCCCGTCGCCGTGTACTTCGCCGTGGTGGCCGCAGGGGCGCTCTACCGCTTCTCTGTCGACGGTCCGGGCCAGCCCCTGCCGTACCCGGGTCTGGTCGCCGTCTACACGGTGGCTGCCCTCTCTCCGCCACGGCAGCGGCTCGGCATCGCCGCCCTGACGTTCGTGCTCGTGTTCCCCTCGGTCGCCACCAACTCCGGCGCCGCCAAGGAACTGCTGTTCTCGCTGTTCGTCTTCGGCGCCGCGTACGTCTTCGGCCGGCTCACCGACACACGCCAGGCGTACGTCCGGGCCGTTGAGGACCGCGCCGCGCAGTCGGAGCGAGCCAACCGGATCGAGGCGGAGCAGGCGGCGGCGCGGGAGCGAGCCCGTATCGCCCGGGAGATGCACGACATCCTCTCGCATGCGGTGAGCCTGATGGTCGTCCAGGCGGAGGCGGGCCCACTGGCGGTCCGCACCGCTCCGGAACGTGCGGAGGCCATGTTCGACGGGATCTCGGAGACCGGCAGGGACGCCATGGCACAGCTGCGCCGGATGCTGGGCGTGCTGCGCGACGACGCCGCGCTCCAGGGTCGCTCCCCGCGCGAGCCGCAGCCGGGGCCCGCGGCGCTGCCGCTGCTGGTGGAACGGGTACGTGCCAGCGGCCTGGACGTCGTGTACGAGACGGCGGGTGAGCCGCGCCCGCTGCCGGGGGACACCGGCACGACGGCATACCGGGTGGTCCAGGAGGCCCTGACGAATGTGGTCAGGCACGCGGACGCCACGGTGGCCCTGGTGCGCCTCGGATATCGGCCGGACCTGCTGGAGATCACCGTCACCGATGACGGCCGGGGGCCGGAGCGGTCCGCGGACGACGTCCTCGGGCACGGGCTGATCGGGGTACGCGAGCGCGCCGCGGCGCACGGCGGCACCGCTCGCACCGGACCTCGCCCCGACGACCGGGGCTTCGAACTGGTCGTCACGCTCCCCATCCCGTCCGTAGGATCCGGGGCGGAGGTGGGGAGTTGACGATCCGTGTGGTGGTGGCCGATGACCAGGAGTTGGTGCGCAGCGGCCTCGTGATGATCCTGGAGGCCCAGCAGGACATCGAGGTCGTGGCCGAGGCCGAGGACGGGGTGGCAGCCGTGGACGCGGTACGCCGCCACTCCCCTGATGTGGCACTGCTCGACGTCCGGATGCCCGGTGCGGACGGGATCGAGGCCTGCCGCACCATCAGCGCCCTATCCACCTGCCGCACCGTGATGCTGACGACGTTCGACACCGACGAGTACGTCTTCGAGGCGCTGCAGGCGGGCGCCAGTGGCTTCCTGCTGAAGGACGTACGCCGCGACGACCTCGTGCACGCGGTGCGGGTCGCGGCACGGGGCGACTCGCTTCTCGCGCCTTCGGTGGCCCGCCGGTTGGTGGAGGAGTTCACCCAGCGCGCCGCACGTCCCCGGGCGGCGCTGGACTGCGGACGGCTGGACGCGCTGACGGCACGGGAACGGGAGACGCTGCTCCTGCTGGGGCACGGGCTGTCCAACGCGGAGATCGCGGCAAGACTCGTGGTCAGTGAGCACACCGTCAAGACGCATGTGGGCAACGTGCTGTCGAAGCTCGGCCTGCGGGACCGTGTCCAGGCGGTCATCTGCGCCTACGAGACGGGGTTGATCGCCGCAGGGCATCCCCCGCACGGGGGAGCAGGACTCGCTGCCTCCCCCGTACCGGCGAGGAACTGAGCGGACCGATACCGCTCTCGTCGGCGATCCGCGCCGACCGACCGGTCGACAGGATGGACGCGTACGGAACAGCCGTTCGCGTCCCAGGAGACGACCATGAACCCCCGAACCTTCGGTATCCGCGGCTTCCTCGCCGCCGCGCTCGTCCTCGGCGTCAGTGCCGGTCCGGGCATCTTCCCGGCCGTCGCGGACGCTCCGGCGACCGCCTGTCAGGACCGGGCCGGCGCCCCGGACGCGAAGGCCCTGCGCGAGGCGATCACCGGACTGCCCCATGCCCGTGCGACGGCAGCGCTGGTGCGGGTGGGCGGCGACGAGGGCAGTTGGCACGGGAGTTCCGGCGTTCGTGATCTGGACTCGGGTCGTCCGGCCGACCCTGACGCGCGCTTCCGCGCCGGCTCGGTGACAAAGGTCTTCACCGCGGCGGTGGTGCTCCAGCTGGCGGCCGAGGGGAAGGTCGGCCTGGACCGCCCCGTGCGCTCGTATCTGCCCGATCTGGTCCCCGCGGCGTACGGGCGGGTCACCGTGCGCCAATTGCTGAACCACACGCATGGCATCCCGAGCGCCGATGTGCCGGGAGGCACGGTCGAGGAGTGGTACGAGAACCGCTTCGCGGTGCATGACCCGCGGGCGATGGTGCGCTCCGCCACGGCCAAGACAAAGGAGTTCGAGCCGGGTACCGAGCAGCACTACCTCAACATCGGCTACACCGTCGCCGGACTGCTGGTCGAGCGGGTGACGGGCGAGCGGTACGCGGACGCCGTCGGGCGCCGCGTCCTGAAGCCGCTCGGCCTGCGCGGCACCTACTTCCCCGGCACCGACCCGCGCATCAGGGGCCCGCACAACCGCGGTTACCAGACGATGACGCTGGACGACGGCGTCGAAGGCCTGCTCGATGTGACGGTGTGGGGTGTGACGGATGCCTGGGCGGCGGGCGACCTGATCTCCACGACCGCTGATCTGGAGCGGTTCACCAAGGCCCTCTTCCAAGGCCGGATCGTTCGCGGACCACTACTGGAAGAGATGTTCACCCTCCCGGGTGAGAGGGTGCGCGACCATGTGTCAGGAGACCCTGCCGTGTACTCGGCCGGCCTGTCCGTGTCGAAGCAGGGCGGGCGTGAGATATGGGGCAAGACGGGTGCCCGCTGGGGCTACAGCACGGGGATCGGCGCCACCCGCGACCTGTGCCGCACGTTGGTGTACAACGTCAACTCCACGGACGCCAAGGGTCAGGGCACCAACTCTGTGGCAGCGGCCGTCATCGGCGCGGTGTTCAGCAGGCCCGGGCACTGACCTCGCGTACCTCCCCGGCGGAAGCCCGCCGGGGGACGGCGCTCCTTGCCGTAGCGGGAGCTACGCGGCAACGGGTACGCGCACGGGGACGCTCAGCGCCTCCAAGCGCTTGATCAGTCGCCGCACCAGCAGCAGCGGGAGCACCCCGAACAGCCCGAAGGACATGTCGATGACGGTCCACCAGAAGGGAATGCCCCGGATCGGTCCGCAGATCAGGGCCAGCGGGATGATCCCGGCGCACGCGATCATGCCGAACTCGATGACCCAGATGTTGCGCACCGGGTCGCGGTAGGGGCCGTAGAAGGCGACGGCGATGACCCACCGCGCCGGCTCCGGCGCCCCCGAGGGTGCGCAGCACGGACCGACGTGACACGAGTGGACTCTGAGGCTTCACCTGCACACGTCCAGCATGCCGAGCGGTCGGTGTGCGCGGCAGTCGACGCTGCGTCGAGCGGGAGACGTCCAACCCGACACCCGCCGATCATGGACAGCTGTCTATAATTCCTGGACACTTGTCCAGAAAGGGCCTCCAATGACTGCGCTCTCCTATGTTCTGACCGGCCTGGTCGCCGCGCTGCACGCCTACATCCTGGTGCTCGAGATGTTCCTCTGGGAGCGTGCCCCGGGCCGTCGGCTTTCGGGATTCGACGCTCCGACCGCCGAGTTGACCGCACGCCTCGCAGCCAACCAGGGCCTCTACAACGGGTTCCTGGCCGCCGGGCTGGTCTGGGGCCTGATAGCGGACGACCCGACCGGGTTCCAGGTGCGGGTGTTCTTCCTGAGCTGCGTACTGGTGGCCGGGCTGTACGGCGGCGCCACCGCGAACCGGCGCATCTACGCAGCCCAGGCCCTGCCGGGCGGGCTGGCGCTGGCAGCGGTACTGGTGGCCGGATGAGCGGTGACCCCCGCGCGGAGCGCACCCGCCGACGGCTGCGCCGCGCGCTGCTGGAGGAGTGCGGTGAGCGGCCGCTGGCAGAGCTCACCGTCGCAACCCTGGTCCGGCGCGCGAGCGTCGGCCGCGCCACGTTCTATCTGCACTACCCGGACCTGGAAGCACTCGCGGTGGACGCCTGCGCGGAGATCGTCCGCGAAGCCGTGGACGCCCTGCACGCGTGGCGTGGCGTGCCGAGCCCGGAAACACCGCCGGAGGCGCTCACGGCGTTCTTCACCGGCATCGAGCCCCATGCGGGCCTCTACCGGGTCCTGCTTCGGGAGGGTGGCGGGGGCCCGCTGGGCGAGTTGCTCCACCACGAACTACGGGAACGCAGCCGCAGCGAACGCGAGCTCGCCGGGGCGCCGTACGCCGATCTGGTCGCATCGGCGGTCGCGGCCACCTTCACCGGCCTGCTGGCCGACTGGCTCCACGCCCGGGTGGCGGCGTCGCCGCCTGAGATCGCCCGCTACGCCTGGCGACTGCTGTTCGCCCTCCACACGACCCGGCTGGGCTGAGGCCTCGCTCCCGGCACGAGGCCTGCGGCGATGGCGATGGCGATCGGCACCGAGCAGAGGCCCGGCCGTCCTTGACGACCGGGCCTCTGCAGGGGGCGGGGGAAGGCCCGAGAGCCCGCCCCGCACCACCCGGCGTGAGTGCTACGCGTCGAGGGACGTCATCACGTGCTTGATGCGCGTGTAGTCGTCGAACCCGTACGCCGACAGGTCCTTTCCGTACCCCGACTTCTTGAACCCGCCGTGCGGCATCTCCGCCACCAGGGGGATGTGCGTGTTGATCCACACGCAGCCGAAGTCCAGCACCTTGGACATCCGCATCGCCCGGGCGTGGTCCTTCGTCCAGACCGACGACGCGAGCGCGTACTCCACGCCGTTCGCGTACTCGACCGCCTGCTCCTCGTCGCGGAACGACTGGACGGTGATGACCGGCCCGAAGACCTCGTTCTGGACGATCTCGTCGTCCTGCTTCAGCCCGGAGACCACGGTCGGCGCGTAGAAGTAGCCCTTGTCCCCGACCCGGTTGCCGCCCGCCTCGACCTTGGCGTGCGCCGGGAGGCGGTCGATGAAGCCGGAGACCTGCTTCAGCTGGTTGGCGTTGTTGAGGGGGCCGTACAGCACGTCCTCGTCGTCCGGCATGCCGGTCTTCGTGTCCTTCGCCGCCTTCGCGAGCGCGGCCACGAACTCGTCGTGGATCGACTCGTGCACCAGCACGCGGGTGGCCGCCGTGCAGTCCTGGCCCGCGTTGAAGAAGCCGGCGACCGAGATGTCCTCGACGGCCTTGGCGATGTCGGTGTCCTCGAAGACCACGACCGGCGCCTTGCCGCCCAGCTCCAGGTGGACGCGCTTGACGTCCTTGGCCGCGGACTCGGCGACCTGCATACCGGCTCGTACCGACCCGGTGATGGACGCCATGGCCGGGGTCCGGTGCTCGACCATCATGCGGCCGGTGTCGCGGTCGCCGCACAGGACGTTGAAGACACCCTTGGGCACGATCGAGCCGATGATCTCGGCGATCAGCACGGTGGACGCCGGGGTGGTGTCCGAGGGCTTGAGGACGACCGTGTTGCCCGCGGCGAGCGCCGGGGCGAACTTCCAGACGGCCATCATCATCGGGTAGTTCCACGGCGCGACCTGCGCGCAGACGCCGACCGGCTCGCGACGCACGATGGAGGTCATGCCCTCCATGTACTCACCGGCCGAGCGGCCCTCCAGCATCCGCGCTGCGCCCGCGAAGAAGCGGATCTGGTCGATCATCGGCGGGATCTCTTCGGTGCGGGTGAGCTCCAGCGGCTTGCCGGTGTTCTCCGACTCTGCCGCGATCAGCTCCTCCGCGCGCTCCTCGAAGGCGTCCGCGATCTTCAGCAGGACTTTCTGGCGCTCCGCCGGAGTGCTGTCGCGCCAGGCCGGGAAGGCGGCGGCAGCGGCGGCCATGGCGGCGTCCACATCCGCCTGGCCGGACAGCGGCGAGGTCGCGTAGGCCTCACCCGTGGCCGGGTTGACCACCTCGATGGTCCGCCCGTCCGCGGCGTCCCGGAACTCTCCGTCGATGTAGTTGCGCAGACGACGCAGTTCGGTGGTCACAGCCACTCCTCCTGTCAGATGTCCAACGGGTGGGATGTCCACTGGGTGAGACACCCCAACTCACCCCAACCATACGTCCTTGAGGCTAGTCCGCCAGGCGACGTTTTCGACAGACCCAGACCCTCCGAGTTGCGAAATCAGTGACATTCAGAGCAGTGAACAACGAATTTCATCGCAGATGGGTTGCGGGATGCTCGACTCCAGTGCACAGTGTGCTCGTGGTCAGTCGAAGCGCAGAGTCCAAGACCGGTAGCAGTTCGTCTCCGACGATCGATGCCGTCTCCTTGGCGATCATCGAGCAATTGCAGGAGGACGGGCGCCGCCCGTACGCCGCGATAGGCAAGGCCGTCGGCCTCTCGGAGGCGGCCGTCCGGCAGCGTGTCCAGAAACTGCTCGACCAGGGCGTCATGCAGATCGTCGCCGTCACCGACCCACTCACCGTGGGACTGCGCCGCCAGGCGATGGTCGGGATCAACGTCGAGGGCGATCTGGATCCGGTGGCCGACGCGCTGACCGCCATGTCCGAAGTCGAGTACGTCGTCATGACGGCGGGCTCGTTCGACCTCATCGTGGAGATCGTCTGCGAGGACGACGACCACCTGCTTGAGGTGATCAACCGGCGCATCCGCACCCTGCCCGGTGTGCGCTCCACCCAGAGCTTCGTCTACCTCAAGCTGAAGAAGCAGACCTATATGTGGGGAACCCGATAGCCGTGAGCAAGGACCGCAGCGACCTCTCCCAGTCCGCCTACGACCACCTGTGGATGCACTTCACCCGCATGTCGTCGTACGAGACCGCACCCGTCCCCACCATCGTGCGCGGTGAGGGCACCTACATCTACGACGACAAGGGCAAGCGCTACATCGACGGCCTCGCGGGGCTCTTCGTGGTCCAGGCGGGCCACGGCCGCAAGGAGCTCGCCGAGGTCGCCGCGAAGCAGGCGCAGGAGCTGGCCTTCTTCCCCGTGTGGTCGTACGCCCACCCCAAGGCCGTCGAGCTGGCCGAGCGCCTCGCGAACGAGGCCCCCGGCGACCTGAACAAGGTCTTCTTCACCACCGGCGGCGGCGAGGCGGTCGAGACCGCCTGGAAGCTCGCCAAGCAGTACTTCAAGCTCGTCGGCAAGCCCACCAAGTACAAGGTCATCTCACGTGCGGTCGCCTACCACGGCACCCCGCAGGGCGCTCTTTCCATCACCGGGCTGCCCGGCCTGAAGGCTCCCTTCGAGCCGCTGGTGCCCGGCGCGCACAAGGTGCCCAACACCAACATCTACCGCGCCCCGCTGTACGGCGACGACCCGGAGGCCTTCGGCCGCTGGGCCGCCGACCAGATCGAGCAGCAGATCCTGTTCGAGGGCCCGGACACGGTCGCCGCGGTCTTCCTGGAGCCGGTGCAGAACGCGGGCGGCTGCTTCCCGCCCCCGCCCGGCTACTTCCGGCGGGTTCGCGAGATCTGCGACCAGTACGACGTGCTGCTGGTATCGGACGAGGTCATCTGCGCCTTCGGCCGACTGGGCAAGACATTCGCGTGTGACAAGTTCGGCTACGTACCGGACATGATCACCTGTGCCAAGGGCATGACCTCGGGCTACTCCCCGATCGGCGCCTGCATCGTCTCCGACCGGCTGGCCGAGCCGTTCTACAAGGGAGACAACACCTTCCTGCACGGCTACACCTTCGGCGGCCACCCGGTCTCCGCCGCCGTCGCGCTCGCCAACCTCGACCTGTTCGAGCGCGAGAAGCTGAACCAGCACGTGCTCGACCAGGAAGGTGCCTTCCTGAGCACGCTCCAGAAGCTGCACGATCTGCCGATCGTCGGCGACGTGCGCGGAAACGGCTTCTTCTACGGGATCGAGCTGGTGAAGGACAAGCACTCCAAGGAGTCCTTCAACGAGGAGGAGACGGAGCGCGTGCTCTACGGCTTCCTCTCCAAGGCGCTGTTCGACGCGGGTCTGTACTGCCGCGCCGACGACCGCGGCGATCCGGTCATCCAGCTCGCGCCGCCGCTGATCTCGGACCAGTCGACCTTCGACGAGATCGAGCAGGTGCTGCGGTCGGTGCTCACGGAGGCCTGGACCAAGCTTTAATCCCCGAAATCCCACTATTCGCGGCCCGGATGCGCCTGTTCGAGTGAGAACAGGGGCAACCGGGCCGCGTGCCGTCCGCCCACCCGGCTGCCAGTGCCTACGGTGCTGTGACGTATCGGCTTCGACGTCGTTCCCCCGGACGGGGGAACGGACCGACGTTTCTGAACCGAGGTGTACGCCAATGGTGGCTCCGCCGGACAACGATGTGCTCTGGGCGCGCTCCCTGCACCACTCCCTCGGCGGCTCGCCCGCGCTGCGCGGAGTCTCGCTCGGCGTGCGCGACTGCGAGATCCTCGCCGTGAGCGGCCCGCGCGGCAGCGGTAAGACCACTCTCCTGCGCTGTCTTTCGGGCCAGCTCGTCCCGAAAGAGGGCGAGGTCTGGTTCAACAGCACCCCCGTCCACACGATGAGCGCGCTCGCCCGTGAGCGGCTGCGCCGGGACCGCTTCAGCTGGCTCGGCGCGGAGCCCCAACTCGTCCCCGAGCTCAACGTCTGGGAGAACGCCGCCCTGCCTCTGATGCTGCGCGGCATCGCACACCGCAAGGCCAAGAGCGCCGCCCTGGACTGGCTGGAGCGCCTCGACCTCGCCCCGCTCGCCCGCAAGCGGCCCCGCTCGCTGCCGCACGCCCAGCGCCAGCGCGTCGCCCTGGCCCGTTCCCTGGTCGCCGGCCCGACGGTGCTGTTCGCCGACGAACCCACAGCCACCCTGCATCTCACCGACCGGGCCCAGGTGCTGCGTACGCTCACCACGGCCGCACGCTCGCACCGGATCACCCTGGTGCTCGCCACACACGACTCGGAAGTGGCGACGCTGGCCGACCGTATGGTGTCGCTGGTCGACGGCCGACGGGTCGCTCCCGCCGACGGCACCGGCAGCGGCACCGGCACGGAAGGCCGGGCGGCGTGCTCTCTCTCCGTCTAGCCCGAGGCGCCCACGCCCTGGTGCAACTGCGGCGGCTGCTGGTCGCCGCCGCCTCGGGCGGGGTGGGCTTCCTGCTGCTGTGCACCTTGGCGGACGCGGCTTCCCGAGCGGAACCGTCCCCGGAGCCGCTGGCGCGCCTGCTGTGGTGTCTGCTGCCGCTCGCGGCGACCGTTCAGTTCGCCGTGGCCGTGGCCCGCACGGACCCCACCACCCGGCCCAGACCCGGACTGTCCGCGGTCGGGCTCGGGCCCGTACGGCTCACCGTCATCGCGGCGGTGTCGACCGCGGTGTCGTGCACGCTCGGCAGCTCCCTGGCGCTGCTGCTGTTCCTGCATCTGCGCGGGGATCTGACGGGTCTTCCGTTCGACGGTGCGGCCGGGTCCCTGCTGTTCGCCGGGCAGCCCCTGCCCATGGGAGCCGCGCTCACCCTGCTCGCCCTGGTACCGGTCACCGCCTCGGCGGCGGCTGCTTTCGCGCTGCGCCCGCGCGGGGCGAAACGCGAGGAGAGCTTCGAACTCGAAGGCAGCGAGCCCCGTTCGGAGGCGATGCCCGCCGGACTGCCCTGGGGTATCGCACTCGCTGCCGCAGGGCTCACCCTGCGGTCCTACACGGGCCCCGTCGCGACCGTCGACGCGGGCTCCCACGCCCCGGCCGGAGTGCTGGCGGGCTGGGCGCTGACCGTGCTGGGGCTCGCCGTGGCAGGGCCGGGCATCGTCTATGTGTGCGGCATCGCGGTCCAGTCGCTGCGTCCCGGCGCGGTGCGGTTGCTCGCCGGGCGAGCCCTGATGGCGGACGCGGTCCGGATCGGCCGGCCGCTCGGGCTGCTCTGCGCGGTGTCATCCGCCGTCATCGCCGTGACCGTACTGGCCCGCGGCGCGGACTGGCCCCGGCCGTTCGGCGAGCTGACCGGGCTCGGCGCCACGCTCGTCCTGGCCTGCACGGTGGCGACGCTGCTCACATCGGCCCTGGAGGCCAGGCACGCCCGCGCGCTCGTCAGGTCCGGTCTGCGGGGCATCGGGGCCCGGCCGTCGACGCTGCGCGCCTCGGCGCTGCTGCGGATGCTGGTGCTGCTCGCGGTGTTCGCACCGCTCACCCTGGCGGTGGCACAGCTCGCGACGATGCCGCTGCGGCCCTGACCCCGGCCGGGGAGGCGTCCACTCGGCCCCCTATCGTGTCCGGATGGCGCAGGGACAGAAGCAGCAGCGGCACAGGCTGGGGTCGTCCTACGACGACGACCACGAGATAGAGACCATCGAGGAGTTCGACGAGGTGGCCGGGCGCGGCGGCCTCGCGGGGCGGCGCTACCAGTCCGTCGACCTGACCCAGCGCACCTTCGCACTGCTGTCCAGCGACACCGCCGGTGCCGTGTTCCTCGGCTGCGCCATGGAGCCGGACGCCTGCGCCAAGGTGCGCGGCGACGGAGCGCTGGTCTTCCCGCCGATCCTCGATCTGCCCTTCGACCCCTACCGGGGGCTGCTCTACACCCCCGACGAGCTGTTCGCCGGCCTCGCCGGAGAAGCCGGATACGAGGGCACCCCCGACGCACTCGCGTACGAGTGGTTCCAGCAGACCAAGGACGACCGCGACATCCATGCCTCGATGCTCCGGGCGATCCACGACGACGCCATGTCCGACGCGCTGGACGAGCTCATCGCCGATGTCCCGGTCGTGGGGGTGATGGGCGGGCACGCCATGCGCCGCGGTACGGACGCGTACGCGGGCGCCGCACGGCTCGGCCGCGCCCTGTCCCGCAGCGGTCTGATGATCGCCACCGGTGGCGGACCGGGCGCGATGGAGGGCGCCAACCTCGGCGGATACGCGGCCCCGTTCGCCGACGAGATGTTGGAGGAGTCCCTGGAACTGCTCGGCAAGGCACCTTCGTTCACTCCGTCCGTCTCGGACTGGGCGTCGGCTGCCTTCGAAGTACGCTCGCGCTGGCCGTGGGGCGGTGACTCGATCGGCATCCCAACCTGGTTCTACGGCCACGAGCCGCCGAACGCCTTCGCGGGCCACATCGCCAAGTTCTTCGCCAACGCCACCCGCGAGGACGGTCTGCTGGCCCGTTCCACCGCGGGCGTGGTGTTCCTGCCGGGCGCCGCGGGCACGCTCCAGGAGATCTTCGACAACGCGACCCCGAACTACTACGAGTCCCGCGGCGAGCCCACCCCCATGGTCCTGGTGGACCGCGCCCATTGGACTGAGCGGCTCCCCGCCTGGCCGCTGCTGCGCTCGCTGGCGGCCGGCCGTTCGATGGAGTCCCGTATCGCCCTCGTCGACTCGGTGGACGAGGTGCCGGAGGCCCTGGCCGCGATGCGGGCCGGATAGGCCCGGAAGCAACTTCCGACCCCTGGTTCACGTCTGGCAATCGGACCACGGGGCCGCACCGCCGACCCCGCCGATCAGGGTGAGGGGGCCTTCGGTGCTCATAGGGCTGCTGACCGCCGTGGCAGCGTCGATCTGCTACGGAACAGGGTCGGTGCTGCAAGCCGTGGGCTCCCGCAAGTCCGCCCGTCGGGAGGCCGCCGACGCCGGTGTCACCCAGCACGGTGGGCCGAGCCTGTCATCGACCGCGAAGGCCGCGATGACCTGGGAGTTCATCGTGGGCACCATTCTGGACTTCGTCGGCTTCGGACTGGGCGCGCTGGCGGCGCGGCTGCTCCCGCTGTTCCTGTCGCAGACGATCATCAGCGCCAATCTGGTGGTCACCGCGGTGCTCGGTATCCGACTGCTCGGGATCCGGCTGACACGCGCCGAGTGGACGTCGATCGCCGTGGTCTGCTCCGCCCTCATCCTGCTGGCCGCGGCGGCCGGGCCGGAGGGCAGCGGGCGCACCCCTATGGCCACCCACTGGTGGCTGCTGGCGATCTCGCTGCTGCTGATGGTCGGCGGCACCGTCGTGGTGCGGCTGCTCGGGGCCCGGGCCGCGATCCTCGCGGGCCTGCTGTCGGGACTGGGTTTCGGCGCGCTCGGGGTCGGCGTGCGGGTGCTCGACGGGATCGACCCGTTCGACCCGGACGCCCTCGTCTGCGACCCGGCGCTCTACACGATCCTGGTCGCGGGCACGGGCGGGATGTACCTGCACACGGTGGCCCTGCAGATCGGCTCGGTCAACGGGGCCACCGCCGCTCTGGTCGTCGGCGAGACCGTGCTGCCGGGCGCGATAGGCGTGCTCTGGCTGGGCGACTCGTCCCGTGCGGGATTCGGCTGGCCGGCGGTCGCAGGTTTCGTGCTGGCCGTGGCGGGAGCGGTGGCGGTGGCCTGGTTCGGGCGCTCGGAGTCCGATGCGCCCGCTCCCGCACCGCTCCCCGAACGGGAACCCGCCGGAGTGCGATGAGGACGTCGGATCCGGTGGACTGTCTCAGGGAGCGTCCGGATCGGGGACCGGAAGCAACACCACCTCGTCCGCCGCGAACACGACGCCGACCCGGGACCCGGGCTCCGGGGCGTCGCCGAGACGGCATTCGGCCTCCAGCTCGGGCCCGTTCTCCGGCCGCAGCCGTACGGCGACATGCGTACCCCGGAAGGTGCGGGAGAGCACCGCGCAGGGCAGGCCGTCCCCGGCAGCGACCAGGCTGACGCCCGCCGGGCGGACCAGCAGGCCGCAGGGGCCGTCAGGGGGGCCGCCCGGGACCGGGATGTCGCCCCAGGGGGTACTTGCCGCCCGGCCGCTGACCTCCGCGGGCACGATGTTGTCGAAGCCGAGGAAGCGGGCGACGAACGCGGATGCCGGGCGCTGCCACACCTCGCGCGGGGTGCCGCTCTGGGCGATGGCTCCGTCCCGCATGACGACGACCCGGTCGGCGAGCGCGAAAGCCTCGCCCTGGTCGTGCGTCACGGCGAGCACGGTGGTGCCCAGCCGCTGGAAGAGGCCGCGCAGTTCGGCCACGAGACGCTCCCTGAGCGTACGGTCGAGCTGGCCGAGGGGTTCGTCCAGCATCAGCAGCCTGGGACGTGGGGCGAGTGCCCGGGCGAGGGCGACGCGCTGCTGCTCACCACCGGACAGGGAGGCAACGGCCCGCCGCCCGGCGCCCGGGAGCCCGACGAGGTCGAGCAGCTCAGCCACCCGCCGCTGCTGCTCCGCACGGGGCATTCCGTGCATGCGCAGGCCGAAGGCGACGTTCCCCGCCACATCGCGCTGCGGGAACAGCTGATGGTCCTGGAACATCAGGCCCACCTCGCGCCGGTGCACTGGCACGTGCGTCTGGTCCGCTCCGCCGAGCAGCACCCGGCCGCCGGACAGCGGCTGGAGTCCGGCGACGGCGCGCAGCAGCGTGGACTTGCCACTGCCGCTCGGGCCGAGCACGCAGACGATCTCATGGTCGGCGACCGCGAATTCCACCGCATCGAGTACCGCACGCTGCCCGAACCGTACGGTCGCGGCCTCCAGCGTCAGCATCAGAACTCCCCTGCGGATCGGTCGGGCCGGATGCGTTCGAGCAGCAGCAGGGCCGCCGCGCAGACCAGCATGAGGATGGTGGACAGCGCCATCGCCTGCCCGTAGTTGAGCTCTCCCGGGCGGCCGAGCAACCGTGCCACAGCGACCGGAAGGGTGGGGTTGTCCGGGCGGGCGATGAACACGGTCGCCCCGAACTCACCGAGCGAGACGGCGAAGGCGAAGCCCGCGGCCACCAGCAGCGCCCGGCGGACCAGCGGCAGATCGACCTCCCGCCAGGCACGCAGCGGCGAGGCGCCGAGCACCGCCGCCGCCTCGCGCAGCCGCACGTCCACGGCGCGCAGCACCGGCAGCATGGTGCGCACCACGAACGGCACCCCGACCAGGGCCTGGGCGAGGGGCACCAGGATCCAGGTGGCGCGCAGATCGAGCGGAGGCTCGTCAAGGGTGATCAGGAAGCCGAAGCCCACGGTGACGGCGGAGACCCCGAGCGGCAGCATGAGCAGCGCGTCGAAGCCGCGGACCAGCCGCCCGGCCCTGCGGGTCAGGGCGGCGGCCGCCAGTCCGCCGATCAGCAGGGCGATGGCGGTTGCGGCGAGCGCGTACCGCAGGGAGCTCCAAACCGCCTCGATGGGGGGCACCAGGAAGGTGCCTCCGCTGGCCTCCGCCGACTTGAGCGCCTCGTAGAAGGCGAATCCGTGACCGCCGGGGCCGTCGAGGGATCGTTCGACCAATACGGCGAGCGGTGCCAGGATCAGCAGGCCGATGGTGGAGAGCACACCCGCGAACAGGGCCCACTGGCCCGCGCCGCGCGGCGGGTGCGCGGTCAGCGCCGGGTCGACCAGCTTCAAGGCCGACTCCCGGCGCCGTACGGTCCAGGCGTGTACGGCGAGGATGGCGCCGACTGCGGCGAACTGGATCAACGTCAGCACGGCGGCGGTGGGGAGGTCGAGCCGGTCGGCGGTCTGCCGGTAGATCTCCACCTCGACCGTCGAGTAGGCGGGGCCGCCCAGGATCTGGACGATGCCGAAGGAGGTGAAGGTGAACAGGAACACCATCAGCGCCGCCGCTGCCACCGCCGGGGTCAGCGCGGGCAGGGTCACGCTCCGCCAGGCGGCGAACCGCCCGGCGCCGAGCACCCGGGCTGCTTCCTCCTGGCGCGGGTCGAGCTGGGACCACAGTCCGCCGACCGTCCTTACGACGACGGCGTAGTTGAAGAAGACATGGGCGAGGAGGATCGCCCACACGGTCGTGTCGAGGCGTATGCCCCACAGCTCGTCGAGCAGCCCGCCACGGCCGAGCAGCGCCAGGAAGGCGGTGCCGACGACCACGGTCGGCAGTACGAACGGCACGGTGACGACCGCGCGCAGCAGTTGCTTTCCCGGGAAGGCGAAGCGGGCGAAGACATAGGCGGCGGGCAGCGCGAGCAGCAGGGTGAGTGCAGTGGAGGCCAGCGCCTGCCACAACGTGAACCAGAGGATGTCCAGAATGTCCGGCCTGCTCAGCACCTCGCCGATGTGGCCGAACCGCCAGGAACCGTCCGGTCTGAGCCCGCGTCCCACGATCCCGGCCACGGGGTAGGCGAAGAAGACGGCGAAGAACGCGACGGGCACGGCCATCAGGGCGAGCCGCGCCGCGTTCCCCCGGCGGCTCCGCTGGGTCCCGGGCGTTTCGGGGATCCCCGGGCGCCCTGGTGTCCGCGGGTGTTCGCCTACTTCAGGACGAGAGAGGACCACGACTGGATCCACTGGTCGCGGTTGTCGGCGATCTTCTTCGGCTCCATGGTCTCGGGCTTGTCGACTACCGCGCCGAAGCGCGTGAACAGCGGAGGCAGCTCGGCGTCGTCCACGACCGGGTTGACGAACATGTTGAGCGGCATGTCCTCCTGGAACTTCTTGCTGATCAGGAAGTCCAGCAGGGCCTTGCCGCCGGCCTCGTTCTTCGCACCCTTGAGCAGGCCAGCGGCTTCGATCTGGCGGAAGCAGGTACCTGTGGCGACTCCGGTCGGCGCCTCCTCGGGCTGTGGCTCGGAGTAGAGCACCTCGACCGGCGGGCTGGAGGCGTAGGAGACGACCAGCGGCCGGTCGCCCTTGGCCTTCCTGCCCCCGGCGGAACCGGAGAACTCCTGGTTGTAGGCGAGTTCCCAGCTGTCCACCACCTTGACGCCGTTGGCCTTGAGCTTGGCCCAGTAGTCCTTCCAGCCCTCGTCGCCGTACTTCGCGGCGGTACCGAGGAGGAAGCCGAGGCCCGGCGATGAGCGTTCGGCGTTCTCGACCACGAGGAGGTTCCTGTACGCGGGCCTCGCCAGGTCCTCGAAGCTCTGCGGCGGGGCCAGCTTCTTGTCGGTGAAGTACTTCTTGTCGTAGTTGACGCAGATGTCGCCGGTGTCGATCGGCGTGACCCGGTGCCCGTCCTTGTCCAGCCGACGGTCATCGGGGACGCGGTCCAGGCCCTTGGCCTCGTACGGGGTGAAGATTCCGTTGTCCAGGGCCCTGGAGAGCGTGGTGTTGTCGACGCCGTAGAACACATCGCCCTGGGGGGAGCCCTTCGTGAGGATCTCCTTGTTGAGGGCCGCGACGGCGTCACCGCTCTTGAGCACCTTGACCGTGTAACCCGTCTGCCGGGTGAACTCCTTCAGCACCGCCGGGGTGGCGGCGAAGGAATCATGGCTGACGAGCGTGACGGTCTTGGACCCGGTCCCGGAGTTGTTGTCCCCGGACTCCCCACCGCAGCCCGCGAGCGTGCCGGCGCCGAGGGTCGCGGCCAGCGCCGCGAACGTGATCTTCTTGGTGGTGCTCACTGAGCTTCCTCCTGGGGTGACCAGGAAGAGACGCGGCCCTGCCCGGCGGCGGATCCAAGGAGTCCGCTGCCGGGCAGGGTGCAACAGCTTGAGTCTCGTCCGAACTTCCTACCCGGAATGACCCGGGCGAGGTTCAGAGGGTCTGCGGTCCGGAAATCACCGCACTCTCAGCGCTGTGGCGCTCCCCTGTCGGAATATGTGAATGTTCGAGGCCAGAGTACATGGGCCTCCGGCGGCACCGCCGGAGGCCCACACCGCCGCAGGCTCAGCGCTCGGACGCGGCGAGCTGCCCGCAGGCCCCGTCGATCTCCTGACCCCGGGTGTCGCGCACGGTGACCGGCACCCCATGAGCGGCGATCGCCTCGACGAACGCCTTCTCGTCCTCGGGACGGGAGGCGGTCCACTTGGAACCCGGGGTGGGATTCAGCGGGATCAGGTTGACATGCACCCGCTTGCCCTTGAGCAGCCGTCCCAGCAGGTCTCCGCGCCACGCCTGGTCGTTGATGTCCCGGATGAGGGCGTACTCGATGGAGATCCGGCGGCCGGACTTCTCCGCGTACTCCCAGGCGGCGTCCAGCACCTCCCGCACCTTCCAGCGGGTGTTCACCGGCACGAGGGTGTCGCGCAGCTCGTCGTCGGGTGCGTGCAGTGACACGGCGAGCCGGCACTTGAAGCCCTCGTCGGCGAACCGCAGCATCGCCGGGACCAGACCGACGGTGGAGACGGTGATGCCGCGCTGCGAGAGCCCGAGGCCGTCCGGCTCGGGATCGGTCAGCCGGCGGATGGCTCCGACGACCCGGTTGTAGTTGGCGAGCGGCTCACCCATGCCCATGAAGACGATGTTGCTGAGCCGCGCGGGTCCGCCGGGGACCTCCCCGTCGCGCAGCGCCCGCATACCGTCCACGATCTGGTGCACGATCTCGGCGGTCGACAGGTTGCGGTCCAGGCCCGCCTGACCGGTCGCGCAGAACGGACAGTTCATCCCGCAGCCGGCCTGCGAGGAGATACACATGGTGACCCGGTCCGGGTAGCGCATCAGCACAGACTCGACCAGCGTGCCGTCGTGCAACCGCCACAGTGTCTTGCGGGTGGTGTCGTCGTCGCATGAGATATGCCGGACGACCGACATCAGATCGGGCAGCAGCTCTGCGGCGAGGCGCTCCCGGGACGCCACCGGGATGTCGGTCCACTGGACGGGGTCGTGCGCGTACCGCGCGAAGTAGTGCTGGGACAGCTGCTTCGCGCGAAACGGCTTCTCTCCGATCGCGGCCACCGCGTCCTTGCGCTCGGCGGGCGAGAGGTCGGCGAGGTGCCGCGGGGGCTTCTTGGCTCCGCGAGGCGCGACGAAAGTGAGTTCTCCGGGCTTAGGCATGGCCGTACCAGTGTCGCAGATCGAATTTCATGACCTGCGCCCGAAGCCTCGGACGAGCGTGACATCGGGCCTCGCGGGCCGCCGAATCGCCTTGGACAGCCACCGGACGGCCCGGCGATCAGGAGATCAGGAGATCAGGAGATCCTGACATCGGCCGGGTCGCCGCCTGGTCGTAGTCATCGCCTGCCACGCGCGAGAGTCCTGCGACGCCGCGGGCTCCATGCAGGAGTGGAGCCGGTCCCCACCGCCATGGAACCGGTCCCCACCGCTATGGAACCGGTCCCCACCGCCGTGGAACAGGGCGCCGCCTCCCGGCGACGATCCGCTATCGCGGGATCGCCCCTTCGGGGTCAGGCTGGAATTCCACACGTCGTCGTAGTCCCGAGGGGCGCGCCCATGGCAGCCGTGGCCGATTCCGCAGTGGGCAGGTGGCTCGCGGGCTTCCTGGAGCAGCCGGTCGTGGGGATGGCGCCGTGGATCCTCTTCGCCGTCCTCTCCGGCCCTGGGCGCTTCGAGATCGCGGTGCTGATCTCCCTCGGGATCTCGATCGTCTTCGTCGTGCTCGGCAGGCTGCTGCACCCGGGCACCTCGTTCAAGATCCTCGAAGTCGCGGACGTGGTCTTCTTCGCGGTGCTGGCGATCATCGGCGCGACCGCGAGCGAGGGCACGCACCAGTGGCTGGAGACGTACGCCGACGAGGTGGCCAATGTCGCCCTCGCGGTCATCGCCTTCGGCTCCATGGCGGCCCGGGTGCCCTTCACGGTGCAGTACGCACGCGAGCAGGTGGACCGCCAGTACTGGGACACCCCGGCCTTCATGCGGACCAATTACCTGATCACGGCAGTCTGGGGGCTCATATTCCTGACGGCCGCCGTGTCGGGCGGTGTCGGCGATCTCGTCATCCGCGAGCCGGACAACATCTGGACCTCGTGGATCGTCCCCATCCTGGCGATCATCATCGCGATCCGCTTCACCGAGTGGTACCCGGACCGCGTGCGTGCCAGGGCACGCGGCAGCGATGACCTACCGACGGCGAGCGGGTTCCTCTTCCCCTTGGTCGGACTGCTGATTCCGGTGGGCATCGTCGTCCTGATCGTGGAGGACACGATGTGGCTGGGCATCGCCTTGATCGTCATCGGCGTACTGGGAGCCCGGGTGCTCAAGCCCGACTCCGATGAGGAGGGCGCCAAGCGTCCCGTCGGCTGAACGTCGGACTGCGAGGTCAGGACAGATGACGAAGTGGGCCCACCCCGGCGATGCCGGGGTGGGCCCACTTCGTCGTATGACGTGTTCGTCAGCCTGCGCCGACGAACAGCACGAACAGCAGCCACGCGACCGGTGCGGTCGGCAGCAGCGAGTCAAGGCGGTCCATGATGCCTCCGTGCCCCGGCAGTAGCGTGCCCATGTCCTTGATGCCGAGGTCGCGCTTGATCATCGACTCGCCGAGGTCGCCCAGGGTGGCGCTCGCGGCGATCGCCAGACCCAGCAGCACTCCCTGCCACCAGGTGCCGCCGTCGATCAGCAGCGGCACGCAGAGCGCACCGGCGCCCATCCCGAAGGCCACGGCGCCGAACAGGCCCTCGCGGGTCTTCCCGGGGCTGATGCGGGGCGCCAGCTTGTGCTTGCCGAAACGCCAGCCGATCGCATATGCCCCGGTGTCACTGACCACGGTCAGCAGCAGGAAGGTGAACACCCGCTGGGGCCCGTCGCCGGCGGTGAGCATCATCGACACGAACGTGGCCAGGAACGGCACGTAGAACGTGGCGAAGAGCCCAGCCGTCACATCCTTGAGATAACCGTCCGGGGATTCGGTCATCCGCCAGACCAGCACGGCCAACGCGGTGAACGCCGTGGCCACCCACGCGCCCTCCGCGCCGCGCGCGTAGCCGGCCACGACCATCCAGGCACCGCCCACCGCGAGCGGCACCAGGGGCGCGTTGATCCCCTTGCGCTCCTTGAGGCGCGAGGTCAGCTCCCACAGACCGACGACCACGGCAGCCGCGATCACCGCCACGAAAACAGCCTTGACGATGAACAGCGACGCGATGATCACCGCGCCGAGCCCGACACCGACGCCTATGGCCGCCCGCAGATCCCGGCCGGCCCGCTTCTTCTGCGGCGGCTGTGAAGGCTGCGGCGGCTCGGAAGCCGCAGACGGCGGGGGGATGGGCATGGGCTCCTGCGGCATCTCTTCGCGGACCGGGGAGCCACTCCATCGAGCGGCCCCCCGGATGCGGTCGTCGCGGTCTTCTGCGTCTCTACCTGTTTCGGGAACGTCCGGCACGACAGGCATGGGCCGCGTCTGCCGGGCGTCATGCACATCGTAAGCGGGACCCGCCGAGGCGGCCCGCTGGTCGGGCGGCCCCCAGTAGTCGGGGCTGTAGCCCGCACTCGGCGGGGCTCCCCAGGAGGAGTCGTTCATCAGACCTCGAGCAGCTCGGATTCCTTGTGCTTGAGCAGCTCGTCCACCTGTGCCACGTACTTCGCGGTGGTGTCGTCCAGCTCCTTCTCGGCCCGGCGGCCCTCGTCCTCGCCGACCTCGCCGTCCTTGATCAGCTTGTCGATGGTTTCCTTGGCCTTGCGGCGCACGGAGCGGATCGAGATCCGGGAGTCCTCGGCCTTGCCCTTGGCGACCTTGATGTAGTCGCGGCGGCGCTCCTCGGTGAGCTCGGGGAACACCACCCGGATGATGTTGCCGTCGTTGCTGGGGTTGACGCCCAGGTCGGAGTCCCGGATCGCCTGCTCGATGTTGCGCAGCGCGCTCTTGTCGAACGGGGTCACCACGGCCATCCGCGGCTCGGGCACCGAGAACGAGGCCAGCTGGTTGATCGGCGTCAGCGCACCGTAGTAGTCGGCCACGATCTTGTTGAACATCGCCGGGTGCGCACGCCCGGTGCGGATCGCGGCGAAGTCCTCCTTGGCGACCACGACGGCCTTCTCCATCTTCTCCTCGGCTTCGAGGAGGGTCTCTTCGATCACCACTTGCTCCTGCGTGTCTTGAGTAGGCCCGGCGTGTACATGTGACGGTTCACTCTACGAATCCGCGTGACGACTGCGCTCACGAGTCCGGTTTTCGAGTGCGCGCGTTACGCGTACGAAGCCGGTGAAACCTGGCGTCGTGTTCCCCTGCGCGGTGTCCGACCGGCAGGGCTTCGTCCGTCCCGCCCCTCACGGGGGAGGACGGACCGGGTCAGCCCCGGGTGCCCTGGTCGCTCACCAGCGTGCCGATCTTCTCACCCCGGACGGCCCGCGCGATATTGCCCGCGGCGAGCAGTTCGAAGACGAGGATCGGCAGCGAGTTGTCGCGGCAGAGGGTGACGGCGGTGGCGTCGGCCACCTTCAGGTCGCGGGCGATCACCTCGCCGTACTCCAGCGCGTCGAACTTCACCGCGTCCGGGTTGGCCTTCGGGTCGGAGTCATAGACCCCGTCGACACCGTTCTTGCCCATGAGGAGCGCCTCGGCGTCGATCTCCAGGGCACGCTGGGCGGCGGTGGTGTCGGTGGAGAAGTACGGCATGCCCATACCGGCGCCGAAGATCACGACGCGGCCCTTCTCCAGGTGTCGCACGGCTCGGAGCGGGATGTACGGTTCCGCGACCTGGCCCATGGTGATGGCGGTCTGGACCCGGGAGTCGATGCCCTCCTTCTCCAGGAAGTCCTGGAGGGCGAGGCAGTTCATCACGGTGCCGAGCATGCCCATGTAGTCGGAGCGGGCCCGGTCCATACCGCGCTGCTGGAGCTCGGCTCCACGGAAGAAGTTGCCGCCGCCGATGACGACCGCGATCTGCGCTCCGTCACGGACGACCGCGGCGATCTCCCGCGCGATGGCGTGTACGACGTCGGGATCGACGCCCAGACCGGTGCCGCCCGAGAAGGCTTCACCGGACAGCTTCAGCATGAAGCGGCCGGCCTTCGTGCCGGTGTGGTCGCTCTTGTCGGCAGCCTGGTTGGCGTCCGCGCCCTTGTTCATGGAGATCTCCTCGTGCACATACGAAGAAGGCCACTGCCGGTGGGTCCTGGTGTCCCTGCGGCAATGGCCTCCTCGTCAGATCTGCGGTCGTCGTCCGGCGTCCAAGCGGCCTACGACTGCTGGGAAAACCCTATCGGGCTCCCGTGTAGCTCGCGTACCGGCTCAGATGCCGACCTTGATGCGCGAGAAGCGCTTCAGGGTGACACCGGCCTCGTCCAGGATCTGCTGGACGGACTTCTTGTTGTCGAGCGCGTACGGCTGACCCAGCAGGGTCGCGTCCTTGAAGAAGCCGTTGATACGACCCTCGACGATCTTCGGGAGGGCGGCCTCGGGCTTGCCCTCGGCGCGAGTGGTCTCCTCGGCGACACGGCGCTCGGTCTCGACGACCTCGGCCGGGACGTCCTCACGGGAGAGGTACTTCGGCGCGAAGGCGGCGATGTGCTGCGCGACGCCCTTGGCGATCTCGGCGTTCGGCTTGTCGAGCTCGACCAGCACACCGATCTGCGGGGGCAGGTCGGGCATGGTGCGGTGCATGTAAGCGGTGACGTAGGCACCGGAGTACTGGGCGAAGCGATCCAGGACGATCTTCTCGCCGAGGTTGGCGTTGGCCTCGTCCACGTACGCCTGGACGGTCTTGCCGGACTCGATCTCGGACGCGAGAAGCGCCTCGATGTCGGCGGGCTTGGTGGCGGCGACGTGGGCGGCCAGCGCGTTGGCGACGGCGAGGAACTTGTCGCCCTTGGCGACGAAGTCCGTCTCACACTTCAGCTCGACGATGACACCGGAGGCGTTGTCGTCGGCGATCAGGGAGACCACGGCGCCGTTCTCGGCGGAGCGGCCCTCACGCTTGGCGACGCCCTTCTGGCCCTTGATGCGCAGCGCCTCGACGGCCTTGTCGACGTTGCCGTCGGCCTCGTCCAGGGCCTTCTTGCAGTCCATCATGCCCGCGCCGGTGAGCTCGCGGAGCTTCTTTACGTCAGCGGCGGTGTAGTTCGCCATGTCTGTGAATCTCTCTGAAGTCGAAGAGTCGAACGATCTACGGGTCGACGGCGGGGGCTTCTCGGGCCCCCGCCGTCAACTTCCGAACCTGAGGCTGAGGTGTCAGGCCTGCTCGGCGTCCGCGGCCGGAGCCTCGGCAGCGGCCTCGGCCGGCTTCTCGGCCTCGGTGGCGACCTCGGCCTCGGCAGCCGGGGTCTCGTCGGCCTTCTTCTCGCCCTCGAGCAGGTCGCGCTCCCACTCGGCCAGCGGCTCGCCCGCGGCCTTGTCGCCCGGCTTCGAGTCACCGGCGGCAACGCCGGAGCGGGCGATGAGGCCCTCGGCGACGGCGTCGGCGATCACACGGGTGAGCAGGGTGACGGAGCGGATCGCGTCGTCGTTGCCCGGGATCTTGTAGTCGACCTCGTCGGGGTCGCAGTTGGTGTCGAGGATCGCGACGACCGGGATGTTGAGCTTGCGCGCCTCACCGACGGCAATGTGCTCCTTCTTGGTGTCGACGATCCAGACGGCGCTCGGCACCTTCTGCATCTCGCGGATACCACCAAGGGTCTTCTCCAGCTTGGCCTTCTCGCGGGAGAGGACCAGGAGCTCCTTCTTGGTGAGGCCGGAGGCGGCCACATCCTCGAAGTCGATCGCCTCAAGCTCCTTCAGACGCTGGAGGCGCTTGTAGACGGTGGAGAAGTTGGTGAGCATGCCGCCCAGCCAGCGCTGGTTGACGTACGGCATCCCGACGCGGGTCGCCTGCTCGGCGATGGCCTCCTGGGCCTGCTTCTTGGTGCCGACGAACATGATGGAACCGCCGTGGGCGACGGTCTCCTTGACGAACTCGTAGGCGCGGTCGATGTACGACAGCGACTGGAGCAGGTCGATGATGTAGATGCCGTTGCGCTCGGTGAAGATGAAGCGCTTCATCTTCGGGTTCCAGCGACGGGTCTGGTGACCGAAGTGGACGCCGCTCTCCAGCAGCTCCCGCATCGTGACGACGGCCATGGCCGTATCTCCTTGAGTTTCTCGGTTGTGTCCTGACGCCCCGGCGCGCCGTGCCGCGAGGACCGAGGGGCGCGACCACCGACCGAATGAAAGGGGTGGTGGCGGGGCGTGCGAAGTCGACCCGGTGGCCCGGATCGCCAGAAGAAGTGTACGGGACCCGCGCAGTGCCGGGTGACGGCACTGTCCACAACCGGGCGGTTGTCCACAGATCCCGGCCATGATCAGCGAGATCGGCGCGGGTCCGGCACCGTCAGGGCATGAGATGCGTAGCGCAGAACACGAGGGCCGCGCCGGTCGCCCGGGCGCTCGCCGCAGCGGTGTTCGGGTGGGCGGGCTGGGTGAGCACGGGGGCCGTGGCCTGGGCCGGGGAACCGGTCGGGACCTGGCCGGTTCGGCAGGCGGGACAGCAGCGGCCGGTGATCGTCCGGGGCTTCGAGCCGCCGGCCGGGCCGTACGGACCCGGGCATCGCGGGGTCGATCTGGCCGCACCACCCGGCGCGGTGGTGCGGGCGGTGGTGGCGGGACGGGTGTCGTTCGCGGGGCCGGTGGCGGCGCGCGGGGTGCTCTCGATCATCCTGCCGGGCACCGGGGTGCCTCCGCTGCGCACCACCTACGAACCGGTGCGCCCGCTGGTGGCCGCGGGCACCGAGGTGGTCGGGGGCGAGGTGGTGGCGGTCCGTGCGGCGGGGCCTTCGCATTGCGCGCAGGGGTGTCTGCACTGGGGGCTGCGACGCGGGGACGGGTATCTCGATCCGCTGTCCCTGCTGCCGCCGTCCGAGCTGCGGCGTGGTCCATCCCGGCTGCTTCCGGTGTTCGGGATGCCGCTGACCGGCGCGGGGAGCGGCGTCCGACCGAGCGCTGCCGTGCGTCCGGTGCCCGCCGGGGGCGGGGTGCCGCAGGCGGTCGCCCTTGCCCTGCCGGCGGTTCGGCCGCCCGGGGCCCCGCGCGGACCGGCCCGCCCGGAGGGGCGCGTGCCGTGGTCGGTCAGTGTCCGCGGACACCGCGCAGCGCCATGGACACGGCGGCTTCGGAGATCTCGGTCGGATCCTCGGCGGCACCGAGCTCGATGCGGCGGACCGCCGCGTCCACGATGCCCTGGAGCAGCATCGCGGCAAGGCGGGGCTGCTGATGGCCGAGTGCGTCAAGGGCCTGGACGATCATCGCGACCAGACCGCCGTGCGCGGCGCGGATCTTCTCGCGCGCCCCGTCGTCCAGCTCGCTCGCGGAGATGGCGACCACGGCCCTGTGACGCCGGTCTCCGACCAGAGTGAGTTGCCGCCGGACATAGGCCTCGACCTTTCCCTCGGGGGTCGCGGCCCGCTCCATGGCGGCTTCGACCTCGGCGGCCCAGACGGGGAAGTCGACGGCGCACAGTTCCTCGACCACTGCGGCCCGTGACCGGAAGTACTCGTAGACGGAGGACCTGGCGAGCCCGGTGCGTTCGGCGAGAGCGGGGAAGGTCAGCGCCTCCGTACCGCCTTCGGACAACAGGGATCGCGCGGCATCCAGCAGGGCGCCGCGCTGCATGGTCCGGTGCTCGGCCACGGAGGCCGCTCGAATCCTTGGCACCCGACCACTGTACGGGTGGCGTGGGCCCGACGGATACGGACGACCGAATCGGCCCGGCTGCCGTGAATGCGCGCGGGCACGCGTCAGCGGCCGACGTCCGCGAGCTTCGCCCGGAGCTGGAGCACCGACTTGGTGTGGATCTGGCTGACCCGGCTCTCGGTGACACCGAGGACGTTGCCGATCTCGGCGAGGGTGAGGCCCTCGTAGTAGTACAGCGTGACGACGGTCTTCTCACGGTCCGGGAGGGTGTTGATCGCGCGTGCGAGGAGCCGTCTCAGCTCCCGGTCCTCCGCGACCTCGACCGGGTTGTCGGCCGCCGTGTCCTCCAGGGTGTCCATCAGACTGAGCCGCTCACCGCCCTCGCCCCCGACATGCAGCAACTCCTCCAGGGCCACCACGTTGGCGAGGGACAACTGGCTGAAGACGGCATGCAGTTCCTCGAGCCCGATGCCCATCTCCTCGGCGACTTCACTCTCGGACGGCGTGCGCCGCAGCTGTGCCTCCAACGTGGCGTAGGCGCGCTCCACGGCTCGGGCCTTCTGCCGGACGGAGCGCGGGATCCAGTCCAGCGCCCGCAACTCGTCGATCATGGCACCCCGGATGCGGGTGATCGCGTATGTCTCGAACTTGATCGACCGCTCGATGTCGAACTTCTCGATGGCGTCGATGAGACCGAAGACGCCGGAGGAGACGAAGTCGGCCTGCTCCACGTTCGACGGCAGTCCGACGCTCACCCGTCCCGCGACGTACTTGACCAGGGGTGAGTAGTGCAGGATCAGCTGCTCCCGGAGCCGCCCGTCGCCGGTGGCCTTGTACGACCGCCACAACTCGTCGAGAGACGAGGGCGCGGGCGGGCGCACAGGGCCACGGGCGGCGGGCGGCACTGCCGCGCGGTCAGACCCGGAGGTGTGCTGGGGCATGCGTTGCCTTGAGCCGTTCTGCTGTGGGGTGTGAAGGGATCGTCGATAGGGGTCGGCTGACGGGGGGACCTGGAGCGTAGCGTGACTGTACGGTTGCGGTGCGCGAAGGGCGGCGGATCGCGCTGCGCGGGGTAGGGGGCATCGGGCAGGCCTTCGAACGGCGGCCCATCGCCGTCCGCATCGCTGTCCAGGGGAGCCTCGGGGGCGCGGCGCGGGCCGTCGGCATCACCCTTTCACCCGAATGCCCCAGGTCAAGCACCGCCTCGCCGGGAGTTCGACGGCTGCCGCCCGCCCTTCGTCAACTCCCAGCCGGAGCCCTGCCGTTCCACGAATCCGAGCGACTGGAGTTCGTACAGCCTGCCGAGGGCTTCATCCGGAGCGGTCCCGGACCTGAGGGCGATCTCCCGCCCGTCCAGGCGACCCTGTGCCGGGAAGACTTCCAGGATTCCGCTCGCCACGGGCCCCAGGAGGTCCCGCGCGAGCACCGGACCGCGTCGTACAGGCGCGAGCTCGCCGATGTCCCCGACCACCTCGACCACCTCGTCGGCGTCGGTCACCAGCACCGCGTCCGCCCGCAGAAGCTCATGCACTCCCGCGGAGAGCCCACTGGTCACCGGGCCCGGTACGCCCATGGTGCAGCGGCCGAGCCGCTCGGCGGCGCGGGCGGTGACCAGTGAGCCGCTGCGGAGTTCGGCCTCCACGACGACCGTGCCCCGGGTAAGGGCGGCGATCACCCGGTTCCGCAGCACGAACCTGCCGCGCGTGGGGTGGGCACCCGGGGGCAACTCCGCGACCACAAGACCCTGTTCGGCGATACGGCCGATCAGCCCCGTATGCGCCCGGGGATAGGCCACATCGACCCCGCAGGCGAGCACGGCAACGGTCGCTCCCCCGGACGCAAGAGCACCACGGTGTGCCGCACCGTCGACCCCATGGGCCGCTCCGGAGACAACGACCCAGCCGCGCTCGGCGAGCCCGGAGCCGAGGCTCCCCGCGACATGGGCGCCATAAGGGGTGCAGGCCCGCGCACCCACCACCGCGACCGAACGCAAGGCCCATATCCGCAGATCGGCGCCGCCCCTCAGCCACAGACCCACAGGCCTGCGGTCACCGAGGTCATCCAGCTGGGTGGGCCATTCCGGATCGCCGGGGCAGACGAAGCGGCCGCCGAGCACCGTCATCGCATCGAGATCCCGCTCGGGATGCGCGGCCCGGGCTCGGGTCCGGTACCCCTCGATCCGCCGCTTCCCCGGCCCGGCCGGCGGGGCATCGAGGCGCTCACCGGCGCGCAGCCGCTCCATCAGCTCCACCGGGCCGTGTTCCCGCAGCCACCGCCCGGAGTGTTCATCACCCGGTTCGACGACCCTGGTCAACGCGGCACGCGCCAACCGCTCCTCGGCGCCGGACCCGGCTGCCGCCGGTGCCTTCACAGCCGGACCCCGCCGACGGTCGGAACACCCCGGGCGATGCCCGTACGCAGTTGCAGCGACAGTTGGACGTCCTCGGCGGCGGGGCGGTCGTGGCCCCGGAGGTCGGCAACGGTCCAGGCCACCCGGAGCACCCGGTCCATCCCCCGGGCGGTGAGCAGCCCCCGCTCCATGTCCCGCTCCGCCGCGGCCAGTGCGCCGGGTGCCACCTGCCAGCGGATGCGGAGTTCATGCCCCGGCACCTCGCTGTTGACGCTCCACGGCGTGCCGTCCAGCCGTGCCGCCGCCCTCGCCCTGGCCTCCTGGATGCGGGCGGCGACCGCCGCACTTGACTCGCCCCTCCCTTCGTGCCCTCGGTGCCCCAGCAGATCGGAGCGGCTCACCGGCTCCACCTCGACGCGCAGATCGACCCGGTCCAGCAGCGGCCCCGACAACCGCGCCTGGTAGCGGCGGATCACCGCGGGCGGGCATTCACAGCCGGTGCCCAGCAGGGTGTGCCGCCCGCATGGGCATGGGTTGGCAGCCAGGGCCATCAGGAACCGGGCGGGGAGCCGCACCACACCGGCGCTGCGGGCCACGACCACGTACCCGGACTCGAGCGGCTGGCGGAGTGCGTCGAGGACCTTGGTGGAGAATTCGGGAGCCTCGTCCAGGAAGAGCACACCCCGGTGCGCCAGGGACACGGCCCCGGGTCGGGGCAGGCCCTGCCCGCCGCCCACGAGGGACTGCGTGGTCGCGGAGTGGTGGGGCGCGCAATACGGTGCCGCGCGCACCAGAGGTTCACCCGGTGGGAGGATGCCCGCGACCGAGTGGACGGCCGTGACCTCCAGCGACTCCCGTCTCGTCAGCGGAGGGAGCAGCCCGGGAAGCCTCTCCGCCAGCATGGTCTTGCCCGCACCGGGCGGTCCCTGGAGCAGCAGGTGGTGGGCTCCCGCCGCGGCGACCTCCAGAGCCGCGCGCGCGGCGTGCTGCCCCACCACCTCCGCCAGGTCGGGCGGGTGGCCTTCGCCGGGAGACCCGCCACCGGCCAGCCCGGTGCCGACCCCGGCTCCGGGCAGCAGCAGCCCGGCGAGCATCGCATCCGGTCGCCCCTCCTCGTCGGGCTCTTCCTGCGGCACCGGTTCGTCGCACAGCAGGGCGATCAGCTGACGCAGACTGCGTACCCCCAGCACGGACACCCCTGGCACGAGGGCCGCCTCACCCGCCGTCTGTTCGGGGACGACCACCTGCCGGTAACCGGCCTCGGCCGCGGCGAGCACCGCCGGCAGCACTCCGCGCACCGGACGGGCCCTTCCGTCCAGGCCCAGCTCGCCGATGAGCACCAGGTCGGCGATCGCCGATGGGTCGATGCGCTCAGCGGCACCGAGCACGGCGCATGCCACGGCCAGGTCGAAACCGCTGCCGCTCTTGGGCACGGAAGCCGGACTGAGGCCCACGGTGAGCTTCTTCTGCGGCCACTCGGCTTCGGAGTTGACGATGGCCGCCCTGACCCGGTCGCGGCTTTCCACAAGGCTCTTGTCGGGCAGGCCGACCAGGGCGAAGGCCGCGACACCCGGTTCCAGATCTGCCTGGACCTCGACGACCACGCCCTCCACACCGACCAGTGCGACCGAGCAGGTGCGCGCGAATCCCATCAGGCCACCCCTCGCACATGCTCGACCTGCGCCGCACCGCACCGAGGCAGCAGCACCCCGACGAGATCGATACGCACCCCGCCCGGTGGCGGGGGCTCCGCGCTTCTGTGCAGCCAGCATTCGGCCAGCCGTCTGAGCCGGTCCGCCTTGGTCGTGGTGATCGAGGCCATCGGATGCTGGAAGGCGTCTCCCCCTGAAGGGCCGGTCCGGCGCGCGCGGGGTGGGCCACCCGAGCCGTCGCAACGGCGCGATTGCCCTCCCCTGCGGGTCTTCACCTCGCAGATGACGACCGTGTCGCCGTCGCGGGCGACGATGTCGATCTCACCGATCCGCCCGCAACGCCAGTTCCTCGCCAGCACCACCATGCCGGTGTCGACCAGCCGACGCGCCGCCAGTTCTTCGCCATAGCGTCCCAGTGCCCGTTTCGCGTTCATCTCGGCACCACCTCCGGCACCGACTCTGACGCGTCACTCCCCCGCTTGTGGATCTTGGTGTATTCCGGTGGACAACCGGCTCATTGTGGATATCTCGCTCACCCGGGAGGGTGCGGTCTCAGCCGCTCGGGAGTTCGAGGTCGCTCTTGTTGAGCTCCTCGATGTTCACGTCCTTGAAGGTGAGCACGCGGACCTGCTTCACGAATCGCGCCGGCCGGTACATGTCCCAGACCCACGCGTCCGCCATCGAGACCTCGAAGAACACCTCGCCCTGCACCGAGTGCACCTGCATCTCGTAGTCGTTGGTGAGGTAGAAGCGCCGCTCCGTCTCGATCACGTATTTGAACAGTCCGACGACATCGCGGTACTCCCGGTAGAGCTTCAGCTCCATCTCGGTCTCGTACTTCTCGAGGTCCTCGGCGCTCATGGCATGTTCCCCTTCAGCCGTGCGTTCCCCTATTGTGCGCCAGGCTCACACGGCCTCAGGCGTTTTCCGGACCTCAAGCGTGCGTCGTCACCCGGTCACGCGCCGTGGAAGCCTTCCGCCGGCCGAAGCGCCGGGCCAGCGGCCCGTAGGCCGCACCCCCCAGGATCAGCAGCGCACCGCTCACGATCGCAGCGAAGATCAGCTTCACCGGCCCCGGCTGGGACACTCCGCCCGGCAGGGCCACGAAACCCTGCGGACGTTCGACGAATCCGCCGGGCAGAGGCCAGACCACCGCGTCGACCCGGGCACTGACGTCGTCGCGGGACACAGCGCCGTGTCCCGCTTCCTGGAGGTGCTCCCGGGAGTCGAGGGAGCCCATGCGCTCGTCTCCGAGCAGGAAGAGCTTCCCCTCCGGGATCTCGGCGCTGAAGTCCGTGGGTGAGGCCTTGTCCTGGTTGCGCAGGTAGGGTTCTTCGACCGGCTCGCCGTTGACGGTGAGCCTGCCCTGCGCGTCACAGCAGGCGACGGTGTCACCGCCCACGGCGACGACCCGCTTGAGCATGGTCGCCTCGCCCCAGGTCTTGTCGGCGAAGACCACGACGTCCCCGCGCCGCACCTTTGAGCCGTCGATGCGCTCGGCGAGCACCCGGTCGCCCGGAAGGATGGAGGGCGACATGGATTCGCTCGGCACGGTGTAGGGCTGGTAGGCCACGGCCCCCCACCCGAATCCGCCGAGAAAGAGCACACAGCCGACGATCACGGCCAGCCCCGACAGCACACTGCCGACGCGACCGTGACCGCCCGCTATCACACCTGTTCCGCTCATCCCGGCGCCTCCGCTCAGGAGTCGACAATCGCTGATCCGAGTCGGCACCCTACCCGGCGGTACGGCGATCGGTCAGCCTCCGCCTGCGGCGGATCACCAGCGGCAGGGCACCGGCGACCGCCACGGCCCCGGGTGCCGCGGCCGCCGCGGCCGCGCCAAGACCCTTCTGGTCGAACGTTTCCGGTACCGGCAGGGTCGACCAGCGGTCGATCGGCCAGGCCACCACCACGGCACGCCCCACGACCTCGTCGACCGGGACGAAGCCCTTGTTGGCGTCCTCCATGTGGTAGCGGGAGTCCCGAGAGTTCTGCCGGTGGTCGCCCATCACCCAGATCTTGCCCTCGGGCACCTTCAACGGCCCGAACGGCGCATCATCACACGGCGTGTTCCCCGGATAGATGTACGGCTCGTCCAGCGCCTTCCCGTTCACCTTCACGGGACCACCGGCCTTGCACTCCACCGTGTCACCACCGACCGCGATCGTCCGCTTGATCAGATCCTTCTCCTCGGACGACGGCATCAGACCGATGAAACTCAGGAACTGCTGCATCACATTCGGCTCAGGAGTCGGCTCCCCGTCCAACCAACCGCCCGGATCGTGGAACACCACCACCTCACCCCGCTCCGGCTCGCCACCGAACCACGGAGTCAGCTTGTCCACCAGCACCCGGTCACCACGCTGAAGCGTGTTTTGCATCGAATCCGACGGAATCGAGAACGCCTGCACCAGAAACGTCTTGATCAACAACGCCAGCAACAACGCGATACCGACCAGCAGCGGCAACTCCTTCCAGAACGACCGCTGCTTCCTCGCCCCAGCGCCCTGACCGTCCCCGGAGTCCTGGCCGCCACCCTCAACGGACCCTTCCCCGGAAGCAGCCTCGGAAGGCTGCTCGGGCCTCTGCTCGGGGTCTCCATGTCCAGACTGTGCACCGACGGCCACGTCGCTCACATCCACTCCTCATATCTGCTGCCTGCTGCGCCAACGCCTGCCCCTCTGGGCACCGCCGATCACTGGCCCAGTACCCCGAACAACGAGCGGGAGTTCCACACGGCTACTGCCATGCCCCGATCGCCTTGCCGTTCGACGGCTCTCGGAACGGCTCCTGGGACAGCGAGCCTGCCCTGCGCGACACAGTGCGCCCCCTGAGTCACCCAGCGTGCTCACCAAGCGGCCGGGAACGCTGCGTCAGCGTGTCGCTTCTGCCGTCGACCAGCTCCGCGGAGCGTCTCTCCGGCACCCGCGAGCGGGACCGTTCTCCATCATCGCGCAACCGGGCGGACCGGGCCGCTCGGCGCTTCCCACGAGTCAACGCCCGCCGGCGGCGATCAGTGCCCGGATCCGGCGATGTCCGGCGCCGGCAGGGCCGACCAGCGGTCGATCGGCCAGGCCACCACCACGGCACGCCCCACGACCTCGTCGACCGGGACGAAGCCCTTGTTGGCGTCCTCCATGTGGTAGCGGGAGTCCAGCGAGCTCTGCCGGTGGTCGCCCATCACCCAGATCTTGCCCTCGGGCACCTTCAACGGCCCGAACGGCGCATCATCACACGGCGTGTTCCCCGGATAGATGTACGGCTCGTCCAGCGCCTTCCCGTTCACCTTCACGGGACCACCGGCCTTGCACTCCACCGTGTCACCACCGACCGCGATCGTCCGCTTGATCAGATCCTTCTCCTCGGACGACGGCATCAGACCGATGAAACTCAGGAACTGCTGCATCACATTCGGCTCAGGAGTCGGCTCCCCGTCCAACCAACCGCCCGGATCGTGGAACACCACCACCTCACCCCGCTCCGGCTCGCCACCGAACCACGGAGTCAGCTTGTCCACCAGCACCCGGTCACCACGCTGAAGCGTGTCCTGCATCGAATCCGACGGAATCGAGAACGCCTGCACCAGAAACGTCTTGATCAACAACGCCAGCAACAACGCGATACCGACCAGCAGCGGCAACTCCTTCCAGAACGACCGCTGCTTCCTCGCCCCAGCGCCCTGACCGTCCCCGGAGTCCTGGCCGCCACCCTCAACGGACCCTTCCCCGGAAGCAGCCTCGGAAGGCTGCTCGGGCCTCTGCTCGTCTCGCTCGGGTCCGGATCGTGCCTCGACCGCCACGTCCCCCACATCCACTCCTCGCTCCGCGCCACGCCCCGTAGCGGAGCCGGTGCAGCCCCACCACCCCCATCGCCGGCGGAAGTTCCGCGGCACCCGGGAGGCTGAGCATTGCGTTCAGATTCTGAGTGGACACACTAGGCGACTGTCCCGCGGCCGTTGTCGCGGCACCCCTGGCATCGGGCACCGAGGCATACGTCCCGCGCTGTTCGAGTCCCTTCCAGTGGTCGAAGGGCCAGGCGATCACGACGGCCCGGCCGATGACCCCGTCCATGGAGACCGTGCCGTCGAAGGCCTCGTCCAGATGGGCCCTCGAATCAGCCGAGTTGGACCGGTGGTCGCCCATCACGAAGAGCCGCCCGTCGGGGACCCGCACCTGGAACCTCAGCGTCGAAGGGCCGCTGTCGGGATGGAGGTAGGGCTCGTTCAAGGGGACGTCGTTGACGGTGACACGACCGTTCGTATCGCAGCATTTGACGGTGTCCCCACCGACGCCCACGACCCGCTTGATCAGGTCCTGCTCGTCCTCGGACGGAAGCAGCCCGATGAAGGTCAGCACCTGTTTGACCTGCTTGACCACGACCGGGTCCTCCTTGACGGGCGTACGCTCCTGCTGGAGCCAGCCGCCCGGGTCCCGGAACACCACGACATCGCCGCGCTGCGGCTTCTTGCCGAACCACGGGGTCAGCTTGTCCACCAGGACCCGGTCGTCGATCTGGATCGTCTGCTCCATCGAGCCCGACGGGATCACGAACGCCTGCACGAGGAACGTCTTGAGCCCGAGCGCGATCAGCAGCGCCACCATGATCAGGATCGGTATCTCCTTCACGGCCGAACGCCGGCGCCGCCGCTTCACCTTGCGGGCCAGCCGCCGCCGTTCCGCACGCCCCGGCAGGGTCCGGGTCCCGTTGGTGGGGCGCGTGCCGGTGGGCAGGCGGGTGTCGGCACGGTGGCTAGGCCGCCGTCCGCGGTTACCCATGGGCACCGCCGGGTTCCGGCACGGAGTGGAAGGTCATGGTCGCCGGCTCCACCGTCGACCAGCGTCCGGCCGGCCAGCTGATCCAGTCCGCCCGGCCGATGACCTTGTCCAGCGGCACCATGCCGCCGCCGGGGTCCCCGAGGTGGTCACGGGAGTCACGGGACTTGTCCCGGTGGTCCCCCAGCACGAACAGCGCGCCCTCGGGCACGACGACGTCGAAGGACACACGGGAAGGAGCGTCGTCGGGGTGGACGTAGTACTCGTCGACGGCCACACCGTTCACCTCGAGCCTCCCCCCTCTGCCGCAGCACTTGACGCGGTCGCCGCCCACGCCGATCACGCGCTTCACGAAATCGGTCTCGGCCGGTTCGGCGAGCCCGAGCGCCGCCGCGGTGCCCCGCGCCAACCCGGCGAACGCACCGCGGTCGGCCGTCTCCTGGACGAACGACCCGGTGCCGTCGAACACGACGACGTCCCCGCGCTGAGGCCGGGAACCGAAGCGGTACGCCAGCTTGTTCACCACCACCCGGTCGCCGACCTGCAGTCCGGGCTCCATCGAGGTACTGGGGATCATGAAGGGCTGGGCGACGAAGTGGCTCAGCAGCAGAAGGAGGGCACCGATGACCACACCGAGCCCGGCCGCACGGCGCAGGGTGAGCCGCCGCAGCAGTCCGGCGGCACGGGTGGGTACGCGCGCGGAGCGCGACCGCGCCTCCGGCGGGGAATCAGCGGTCCCCAGGGCGGAGGAGCGGTCGCGCTCCGTGTGCTGTACGTCGGTGTCCATCGCTGCCAGATGCTATCCGGCCGCGATAAAAACCGTATGAGGCCTCAGCTTGGCGCGGTGTGAGCCTGAGCTCAGTTGTCGCGCTTCTCCTTGATCTTCGCGGCCTTGCCGCGCAGCTCACGCAGGTAGTACAGCTTGGCGCGGCGGACGTCACCACGGGTGACGAGCTCGATCTTCTCGAAGATCGGGCTGTGCACCGGGAAGGTGCGCTCGACGCCGACGGAGAAGGAGACCTTGCGGACCGTGAAGGTCTCGCTGACGCCGGAGCCCTGGCGGCGGATGACAACGCCCTTGAACTGCTGGATACGGGAGCGGTTGCCCTCGATGACGCGAACGTGGACGTTCACGGTGTCACCGGGACGGAAGGCCGGAACGTCGGTCCGCAGCGAGGCGGCGTTGACGACGTCGAGCACGTGCGACATGTTCGTCTGCTTTCTTCGCCGATGCCACAGGTCATCAGCGGTACGAAGAAGATGGGATGGAATCCGTCACGTCGGAGCGGGCGCCGTGTCCCCCTGTGGCAGGGGACGCACGCCGGACGTACGGCAGCGGCCTATTCTTCCACGGCCGGTGGCCTGCGCCAAAATCGGCCATCGGGCGAGGGCGCCCAGCCCAGGATGGAGAGGATCTCCCGGTCCTTCTTGTCGAACAGCGACGGATCGCAGCGTTCCAAGAGGTCGGGCCGGTTGGCGGCCGTCCGCCGGAACGCCTCGTCGCGTCGCCAGCGTGCGATCTTCCCGTGGTGGCCGCTGAGCAGCACGTCCGGGATCCCGCGGCCGCGCCACTCGGGGGGCTTGGTGTAGACGGGGCCTTCCAGCAGATTGGCCATGGCGCCGGGCGCGAAGGAGTCGTCCTGGTGGGACTCGGCGTTGCCGAGCACTCCCGGCAGCAGGCGGGCCACCGCTTCCGTGATGACGAGGACGGCCGCTTCGCCGCCCGCGAGGACGTAGTCGCCGATGGAGACTTCGAGGACCGGAACGCGCGTGGCGTACTCCTCCGTCACCCGCCGGTCGATGCCCTCGTACCGGGCGGGGGTGAAGATCAGCCAAGGCCGCCGGGACAACTCAACGGCGAGTTCCTGGGTGAACGGACGCCCGCTGGGGGTGGGTACGACGATGACAGGACCGTGCGCCCCGGCCTCGTACCCGTCGGCGATGGCCTGGTCGAGTGCGTCTCCCCAGGGCTCGGTCTTCATGACCATGCCCGGACCGCCGCCGTACGGGGTGTCGTCAACGGTGTTGTGCCGGTCGTAGGTCCAGTGCCGCAGATCGTGGACGTGGACGTCGAGCCGTCCTCGGGCCCTTGCCTTTCCGACCAGCGAGACGTTCAGCGGTTCCAGGTACTCCGGGAAGATCGTGACGACGTCGAGCCGCATCAGACCCCGCCCTCGCCCTCGGTGTCCCCCTCGCCGGCGCCCTCGATCGGGTCCTCGTCCCGGTCCCGGCCAGAAGCGATCTCGGCACGGTCGTCGATCAGCCCGGGAGGCGGGGAGATGACGGCCTTCTGCTCGCCGAGATCGATCTCGGTGACGATCTCCTCCACGAAGGGGATCATCACCTCGCTGCCGTCGGGGCGCTCCACGATGAAGAGGTCCTGCGACGGCAGATGCGAGATCTCGGTGATCCGCCCCACCTCGGTGCCGTCGGCGAGCACCACGTCCAGATCGATGAGCTGGTGGTCGTAGAACTCATCGGGCTCGTCGGGGCGCTCGTCAGGGTCGACATCGGCGATGAGCAGGGTGTTGCGCAGGGCCTCGGCGCCGTTTCGGTCCCGTACGCCCGCGAAACGCAGCAGCAGCCGGCCGCTGTGCACCCGCCCCGTCTCGATCGTCAGCGGTCCGGCCGACGACGGGTCGGTTCGGAGGACGGCTCCGGGCGCCAGCCTCAGCTCCGGCTCGTCGGTGCGGACTTCGACGGTGACCTCGCCCTTGATGCCGTGGGCACGGCCGATCCGTGCGACTACCAGCTGCACGCTCAATGCTCCTGTCATACGACGACGGGCCGGGGAGGACAGTAAGCCCTCCCCGGCCCGTGCCGGTGATCAACTGATCAGCGGACCTGGTCCACGTCAACGAGGTCGACACGGACACCCCGGCCACCGATGGCGCCCACGACGGTGCGCAGGGCGCGGGCGGTGCGGCCATTGCGACCGATCACCTTGCCGAGGTCATCGGGGTGCACCCGAACCTCCAGCACGCGCCCACGACGCAGGTTGCGCGAGGCGACCTGCACATCGTCGGGGTTGTCGACGATGCCCTTCACGAGGTGCTCGAGAGCCTCCTCGAGCATGCTCAGGCCTCGGTCGACTCGGCGGGGGCCTCAGCCTCGTCCGCCTTCTTCTCGGACTTCTTGGCCTTCTGCGTGATGGCCTCGCCCTTGGTGTCGTCGCCCTCGAGGGCCTTGGCGAACTCGTCGAAGGAGCGACGCTTGTCTTCCTTCGTCGCCGGGACGAGCAGCGGCTTCTCCGGGGCGGGCAGGCCCTTGTGCTTCTGCCAGTCGCCGGTCAGCTTGAGGATCGCGAGGACCGGCTCGGTCGGCTGGGCGCCGACGGACAGCCAGTACTGGGCACGCTCCGAGTCGACCTCGATGCGCGACGGGTTGTACGTCGGGTGGTACAGACCGATCTCCTCGATGGCCCGGCCGTCACGGCGGGTACGGGAGTCGGCGACGACGATGCGGTAGTGAGGCGAACGGATCTTGCCCAGACGCTTCAGCTTGATCTTGACTGCCACGGGAGTGGGTTCTCCTGATTTTGACGTGGTTGGGCACAACGAGATGCCGCGTGGGGTTGCGGTACCCGATCGGCCCGATGGACGCGTCAGCCGGAGGAGAGAGGGGTCCTATGCGACTGTCGAGTACAGCTGGCTATTCTGCCACACGCATGACACGGGGGCGGACCATGGGCCGGTCCGCTCGCGAGAAGGGCTCACGCATGCGATCGCCGAGGCGGCTCAGCTCGCCGCGGCCACCGCTTCGGGGATGCGGAACGGCTTGCCGCAGCCGCCGCAGACGATCGGAGCCTGGGCGAGCACCGATGGCACCACTCTGACATTGCGCCCGCAGTCGCATACGGCCTTGACCCGTACACCACCGCCCGACGAGCCGTGCCGCGCGGCCGGCCCGCGGAAGGTGCGCTTGGTATCGGAGGCCGTGGCGACCGTGTGCGCGGCGAGGGCGCGCTGGAGCCGCTCGCTGGTCGGCCGGTAGCGGCGTTTGGCCTCCGCGTTGAGCGTGACCAGCGAGAATCCGCTGCTCGGGTGCGGCTCCTCGGGATGGTCCAGGCCCATCTCCTCGGCGATCGCCAGGAAACGGCGGTTGTGATAGCGACCGGCACGGGAGGTGTCGCGGACCCCTCGGGCGGCAGCGATTCCGTGGACTGCCTCATGGAGCAGTCGCTCGAAGGAGAGCTCGTGGCCGCACGCCGACGACGACTCTCCGATCAGGGACTCGGGCGCGGCGAGATCCGGCAGCTCGGGGTGGTACCGCTGAATGTCGGCCCACGCCTGCGCCAGCTCTGCGGCGAGAACAGGTGGTGTCGTGCTCACGTCGTGAACAACGAGCCGGAGTGCCCTCGGGTTCCATTCCGGGGCATCCCAAATAATTTGCACTTACCCGTCAGTTGGCATTGATGCGACCTGACGAGGGCGGGTGCGCTGAACTGCGGAGGAGCCACGCAGCTCGCAACAAGCCGGTACGTAGTGGAGCGTCGGCGAAATACGGGCCGAAGTCCCACGTCCCGCACTCGCGGCGTGGGACGCACTCAGTAGGCGCGCGCGACGATCGCGAGCGTACCCGGGGCGTCGTCGGCGTCCGGCACCGACCCGTCCTCGCCGACCAGGCACCGCACGGACACGGACCGCTCGGCGAGCGAGGCTTCCCCGTCCGTCCCAAGATCCGCCCAGGGAATACGTGCCCAGCCGCCCGCGAGTGCCACATCGGTGGCCTCATCGATCGCCACCACGTCGGTGGTACGGGCCTCGCGGCGCTCACGCGACTGGCGCAGCAGCAGCGCCTGGTCCTCTTCGAGCACCTTGGGCAGCAGCCCGGCCAGCGCGTCGACCGCCACGGGCTCCTTGCCGCCCGGGATGCGCCTGGCGAGCATCGCCGTACCGCTCTCCAGGTCGCGCGGGCCGACCTCGACACGCACCGGCACCCCCTTGAGCTCCCAGTCCACGGCCCGCCGCCCGAAGGGGACGTCGGCGCGGTCGTCGACCTGGACCCGGATCCCGGCGGCCTTCAGCCTGTCGCCGAGCCCCCGCACCGCGGCGAGCACCGCCTCGTCGTCCTTGATGGCGAGCACCACGACCTGCACGGGCGCCAGCCGGGGCGGCACCCGCAGCCCGTTGTCGTCGCCGTGCGACATGATCAGGCCGCCGACCATCCGGGTGGAGGTGCCCCAGGAGGTCTGCCAGACGAGTTCCCGCTTGCCGTCCTTCGACAGATACGTGGTGTTGAAGGCCTGGGAGAAGTTGGTGCCCAGCTCATGGCTGGTCCCCATCTGCAGGGCCTTCCCGTCGCCCATCATGCCTTCGAGCGTCAGGGTGTTGACGGCTCCCGCGAAGCGCTCCGCCGGCGTCTTGCGCCCGAGCACCACATCGATGGCGAGGACGTTCACCATGAAGTCGGCGTAGACGTCCCGGTGGATACGGGCGGCGTAGTCCCGCGCCTCCTCGAAGGTGGCGTGGGCGGTGTGGCCCTCCTGCCAGAGGAACTCCGTCGTACGCAGGAAGACCCGGGGCCGCATCTCCCAGCGGACCACGTTCGCCCACTGGTTGATGAGCAGCGGAAGGTCCCGGTAGCTCTGCACCCACTTGGAGAAGTAGTCGTTGACGATCGTCTCCGATGTGGGGCGGACGACGACCGGCTCCTCCAGTTCCTTGCCTCCGCCGTGGGTGACGACGGCGAGCTCGGGAGCGAAGCCCTCGACGTGCTCGGCTTCCTTCGTCAGATACGACTGGGGGATGAACAGCGGGAAGTACGCGTTGGAGGCGCCGGCGTCCTTGATGCGCAGGTCCATCTCCCGCTGCATGCGCTCCCAGAGCCCGTAGCCGTACGGCCGGATCACCATCGTGCCCCGCACCGGGCCGTTGTCGGCGAGCTCGGCCTTGTTGATCAGGTCCTGGTACCAGCGGGGGAAGTCCTCGGCCTGCGGCGTGAGGACGGGAGCCTTTGCCATGGCGGGAATCGTACGGCGGCCGCACTCTGATTGGGGAATCGCTCAGGACGGGCGCGGGGGCGCACGACCGGAGTGCGCCGAGGCTTTGTGGCGCGACCCCTGGACGTACGGACGGATGCGGAGTTCCCTGGCATACGGGGGCGCAGGAGCGCACACACGGGGGACTGGCAATCAGGGCACGGCTGACCTCTCGGTGGATTGGGGCGCTTTTCGATGGGACATACGCTCGTCCGGCACCACCCCCGCACCCGTACGGCCTCCGCACGCCCGGCCGGTGACCAGGCCCGGTCGAGGGCCCGCGACTGGGCCGAGATCCAGGAACGGATGCTGGTGCCCCTCTATGAGGCGGCGTACGAGCATCTGGAGGTCGGCGCGCGCTCCCGGGTGCTGGGAATCGGCTGCGGTTCGGGGCTCGCCCTGCTGATGGCGATAGCGCGAGGCGCGCGGGTCACCGGGGTGGACACGGACGGAGCGCGTCTGGCGCTGGCCCGTACGCGGCTCACGCCGGAGCCCGGCGGCACGCCCGGCTCCGGCGGGGACGGGTCCGATGACTCGCGGGTCCGTCTGGTGGAGGGCGGGCCCGAAGATGCCTGGGACCCCGCCCGGCCACGCTTCGACGTGATCACCGCTTTTCAGCCGATCGGGTGCACGGCAGGCGACTCGGAGAGGCTTGTTCCCGCCCTGGAAGCGTCCGTCCCGCTCGCCGAACGGGGCAGTGCGGTCGTACTGGCGGGCTGGGGACCGCCCGAGCGGTGCGCCACCGCGGCGGTGCTGCGGGTCGCGAGCAGGCTGACCGAACGGCTGCGGACGGCCGGTGGCTGGCGGCAGACCAGGCGGGACGACCTGGAGGATGTGGCGAGCAGGGCCGGTCTCCACCCGGACGGCTCGGGACGGGTCGCCTGCCCCTTCGGCTACGCGGACGCGGACAGCGCGGTGCGGGGGTTGCTGTCGACCGGGCTGTTCGACGCGGCGATCCGGGCGACGGACCGGAAGCAGGTCGAGAAGGAGATCACGGAGGCGCTGCACCCGCATGTGCAGTCCGACGGGACGGTGTGGATGCCCAATGTGTTCCGGTATCTGATCGCCCGGACGTCCTGAGGTCGTTCGCCCGGACGCGCTGAGGCCGCCGCCACCGAGGGCGCCTCACCCGGACGGCCTACGCAGCCCCGTCGCGGTGCTACTCCGCCCCGTTGCTCTTGGTGAGCCGGGGGATGCCGGCCGCCCGGTACGCCTCGTCCTCCTCCAGGGTCTCATCGGCCAGCAGGGCGGCGGCGAGGGCGTCCAGCCGGTACCGGTTGTCCCGGAGCTGCCGGCAGGCACTCTCGTAGCACTCGTCGGCGATCCGCCGCATCTCGTGGTCCACCGCGTCCAGCGTCGCCGGGGCGGCGGCGAGCCCGTACGGCTCCTGTCCGTCCCCGGGGATCGCGGTGAAGCGGCCCACGCGCTCGCTCATGCCCCAGCGGCCGACCATGCCCCGCACCAGCCGGGTGACCTGATCCAGATCGCTCTCGGATCCGGTCGTGACCACCCCGAAGACCACATGCTCGGCGGCCATTCCGCCCAGAGCGCCGATGATCCGACCGCGCAGATACTCCTCCGTGTAGGCATAGCGGTCGGCGTCGGGAGTCGACAGGGTGACGCCCAGCGCACGCCCGCGCGGCACGATCGTGATCTTGCGTACCGGGTCGGCTCCGGGCTGGAGCATGCCGAGCAGTGCATGGCCGCTCTCGTGGTACGCGGTCCTGCGACGCTCGTCCTCGGGCATCACCAGGGGCCGTTCTGCGCCGAGCTGCACCTTCTCCAGAGCCGCGGACAGATCCCCCTGGGTGACCGCAGTCTGTCTGCGCTTGACTGCGAGCAACGCGGCCTCGTTGGCGAGATTGGCGAGTTCGGCGCCCGTCATGCCCGGCGTCGTACGGGCCACCTGGACCAGGTCGACCCCCTCCGCGAGGGGGATATCCCGGGTGTGGATCCGCAGGATCGCCTCACGACCGCGCCTGTCGGGCGGGCTCACCTGCACGATCCGGTCGAAACGGCCCGGACGGGTGAGCGCGGGGTCAAGCACATCGGCGCGGTTGGTGGCGGCGAGTACGACCACGCCCTCGGAGCCGCTGAAGCCGTCCATCTCGGTCAGGATCTGATTGAGCGTCTGCTCCCGCTCGTCGTGGCCGCCGATCCCGGCCCCACCGGAGCGCACTCGGCCGATGGTGTCGATCTCGTCGATGAACACGATGGCCGGGGCGACCTTGCGGGCCTCGGCGAAGAGCTCTCGCACCCGGGACGCACCCACGCCCACGATCATCTCGATGAACTCGGAAGCGGACGCGGAGAAGAACGGCACCCCGGCTTCCCCCGCCACGGCCCGCGCCAGAAGGGTCTTGCCCGTGCCGGGCGGGCCTGCCAGCAGCACGCCACCCGGCATCCGGGCACCCATGTCGCGGTATGCCTGGGGGTTCTTCAGGAAGTCCACGACATCGTTGAGCTCCCCCGCGACCTCGTCGATCCCGGCCACGTCGTCGAAGGTGGTGCGTCTTGCCGCGGTCAGCTCGACGGGCCGGGGCGGCGCCTTGCGGCCGAACGGCCCGGAGCCCCCGGTACTCATCCGCCGCGCCACAAGGACCCAGATGAGGACCAGCACCAGGATCGGGGCGAGTGAGATCAGCAGGTTGACGAGGAAGCCGCGCTGGGCGACGACCGGTTCCGCAGTCACGGTGACACCCTTGCGGGTGAGTTCCTGCCAGAGGTCGTCATCGGCGAACGAGGGCCGCTGGGTGGTGAACTCGGTGTAGTCGCCCTCTCCGTCCGGCAGCTGCCGGGACTTCTTCAACTCGCCCTGGATGGCGTCGCCCTTGGCGTAGATCTTCGCGACGTTGCCCGCGGTGACCTGCTTGCCGAACTCGGTGTAGGAGAGGGTGGGCTGCTCCTCCTCCCCGATGAGCGTCAGCGCGACGAACGCGGCGGCGAACACGATGAACGCGGCCAGCGCCAGCCCGATCCAGCCCCCGGGCGGACGGCGCTTCGGCGGCGGAGCGCCCTCCGACCGCCAGGGCTGGTCGGTGCGGTCTCGCGGGGGTACGGAATTCGCCACAAGGCCATGACCCCACAGCTCAACCGGTACTGCCACCCGAGCGGGCACATGGCCGAGGGCCCCGCGGTCGCTTCACCGACGGCGTCGTCGGTACGGCCTCGGGGCCCTCGGGTACCACTTCCGTGGGGCCGTTCGTCAACCCATGAACTTCTTGAACTCGTCCGGCAGCTCGAAGTCCTTGCCCGCGCCGCCGGCCGGAAGGCCGAACGCACCGCCCTGAGCGGCCTGCTCACGACGCGCCGCTGCGGCCTCCTCCTCGGCCTTGCGCTTCATCGGGTTGCCGCTCTTGCGCTTGCCCTTGGCCTGCTTCTGCTGCTTCTTCTGGCGGCCGGGGCCACCACCCATACCGGGGATACCCGGCATTCCGGGCATCCCGCCGCCCTGTGCCATCCGCGACATCATCTTGCGGGCCTCGAAGAACCGCTCGACCAGGCCCTTGACCGCGCTGACGTCGACGCCCGAACCCTTGGCGATACGGGCACGGCGCGAGCCGTTGATGATCGTCGGGTCCTGGCGCTCACCGGGGGTCATCGACTTGATGATCGCGGCCGTGCGGTCCACGTCCCGCTCGTCGATGTTGTTGATCTGGTCCTTGATCTGCCCCATTCCGGGCAGCATCCCGAGCAGTTTGGAGATGGAGCCCATCTTCCTGACCTGCTCCATCTGGGCCAGGAAGTCGTCGAGCGTGAAGTCCTTGCCCTTGCTGCTCGCCAGCTTGGAGGCCATCTTGGCGGCCTCTTCCTGGCTGAAGGTCTGCTCGGCCTTCTCGATGAGCGAGAGCACATCGCCCATGCCGAGGATGCGGGACGCCATACGGTCCGGGTGGAACGCGTCGAAGTCGTCCAGCTTCTCGCCGTTGGAGGCGAACATGATCTGCTTGCCGGTGACATGGGCGATCGAGAGCGCGGCACCACCGCGTGCGTCGCCGTCCAGCTTGGAGAGCACCACGCCGTCGAAGCCGACACCGTCGCGGAACGCCTCCGCGGTGTTGACCGCGTCCTGACCGATCATGGCGTCGACGACGAACAGGACCTCGTCGGGGCTGACCGCGTCCCGGATGTCTGCGGCCTGCCGCATCATCTCCTGGTCGATGCCCAGGCGGCCGGCGGTGTCGACGACCACGATGTCGTGGACCTTCGACTTCGCGTACTCGATCGACTCCTTGGCGACCTGGACCGGGTCGCCCACACCGTTGCCCGGCTGCGGTGCGAACACCGCGACCCCGGCTCGCTCCGCGACCACCGAGAGCTGGTTGACGGCGTTGGGGCGCTGGAGGTCGCAGGCAACGAGCAGCGGCGAGTGGCCCTGGCTCTTGAGCCAGAGGCCGAGCTTTCCGGCGAGGGTGGTCTTACCGGCACCCTGGAGGCCCGCGAGCATGATCACGGTGGGCGGCTGCTTGGCGAACCTCAGGCGCCGGGTCTCACCGCCGAGGATGCCGATGAGCTCCTCGTTGACGATCTTGATGACCTGTTGGGCCGGGTTCAGTGCCTGAGACACCTCGGAACCCAGCGCGCGCTCCTTGATGTCCTTGATGAAGGAGCGGACGACGGGCAGTGCGACATCGGCTTCGAGCAGCGCGATACGGATCTCGCGTGCTGTGGCGTCGATGTCCGCCTCGGACAACCGCCCCTTGCCCCGGAGGTTCTTGAATGTCGCGGCAAGGCGGTCGGAGAGAGTATCGAACACGGCGGTCGCGGATCCTCGGGTCTCGGGGGCGGGTGGGCAGATGTCCCCCAAGGGTATCCGCACGCGCGAGTGGGGTCTGCCCCCTGCCCCGGCATCGCGTGGGCCCCCGAGGGGGCTCGGTCAGGCGCGCAACGCCGCCTCCAGCCTCCTCGCCACATCCGCGGCCTCGGCCGCCGGCAGCGGGGCGCCCTCGGGCCCGGTGACGTAGAAGGCGTCCACCGCGTTCGCGCCCAGTGTCGACACATGCGCGCTGCGCACCCGGACCTCCGCCGACTCCAGGGCGTGGCCGATGCGGTGCAGCAGACCCGGCATGTCCTGGGCTCGAACTTCGATCACGGTGGCGAAGCGCGAGGCCGCCGCGGCCAAGGTGACCCGGGGCGGAGGCGCGGTTGCGCCGCGCCTGCGCGGGTACGCAGCCTCGCGCTCGGCCAGCCTGGAGAGGATGTTCAGCGAGCCGTCCAGAGCGCGTACGAGGTCGGCGCGCAGCCGGGCCGCCTGCGGCAGGGAGCCGTAGGCGGCGGCGACCCTCCAGTCGAGCACGAGGACGGAACCAGGACCGACTTCGCTCGGCAGTTCGATCGCCCTGAGGTCGGCGGCGCGCACGGTGAGCCGGTGCAGGGCGAGCACGCCCGCGACGGCGGGCAGCACACCAGGCTGGTCGGGGACGGCGATCAGCAGTTCGACCCCGACCGGTTCCGGCTCACCCTCGTGCTGGGCCGCCTCGGCCTGGGCGCGCAGAGCCAGTACGGGACCACCCGTGCGCAGTGCCTCCACGGCAAGCCGCTCCTGCTCGGCCGAGGGCGCGGCGGGCTCCGGCTCCTCGGGAGCCTCGCCGGCGAGCACCCCGCCGACCCGCTTCACCAGGTCGGCGACGAGTGAGCCGCGCCAGGTGGACCAGGCCGCGGGACCCGTGGCAAGGGCGTCCGCCTCGGTGAGTGCGTGCAGCAGCTCCAGCGTGCCGGGGGAGCCGACGGCGTCCGCGACCGCCCGCAGGGTCGCGGGGTCGTCCAGGTCCCGCCGGGTGGCGGTCTCCACCAGCAGCAGATGGTGGCGTACGAGTGCGGCGATCACGCCCACGTCGTGCTTGTCGAAGCCGATCCGCGCCGCCATGTCGCGGGCGATGGTCTCGCCGACCACCGAGTGGTCGCCGGGCCAGCCTTTGCCGATGTCGTGCAGCAGCGCGGCGACCAGCAGCAGGTCGGGGCGGCCGACCCGGCGGGTGAGGGCCGAGGCCCGTACCGCGGTCTCGACCAGATGGCGGTCGACGGTCCAGGTGTGCACGGCGTTGCGCTGGGGGCGGCAGCGGACCCGCTCCCAGTCCGGCAGCAGCCGGGTGATCAGCCCTTCCGCCTCCAGGGCCTCCCACACGGCGACGGTGGACCCGCCGGCGCCGAGCAGCGTGACGAGTTCCTCGCGTGCGGTGGCGGGCCAGGGCACCGGCAGCGGCGCGGCGGCCGCTGCGAGGTGGCGTACGGCGTGCCGGGACAACGGCAGCCCTGACTGGGCCGCCGCTGCGGCGGCCCGCAGGGGCAGCACGGGATCGCGCTCGGGCTTGGCGGTACGGGCGAGCACGGCCTCGCCGTCCATCTCGACCACGCCTTCGGCGAGCGGGGTGCGCTCGGGCTCGGGCCGCCGCCCGCCGAACGCCCGCCCGTCGCCCGCCACCACCCTTCTGAGGAACTCGCTGCGCTCCCTTGCCCTCTCCTTCAGACGGGGTCGCGCGGAGCGGGCCTTGAGGACCCGGTTCACCTCGCGCCAGGTGACGTCCGAGGCGTACGAGACGGTCCGCGCGGCCTCGTACACCTGCCGCAGCAGGGCGTCGCCGTCCAGCAGCCCGAGCTCTTCCGCGACCTGGTCCTGCTCCTGGAGGGCGAGCCTGTCGGTGGCACGCCCGGTGGCGAGGTGGAGGGCGTCCCTGGTGTCGAGGAGGACCCGGCGCGCGTCGGCGAGCCCCTCACGGGGCGCGTCGGCGAGCCAGGAGGCCGCGACGGCGCGCAGGGCGGTGGCGTCCCGCAGCCCACCGCGGGCCTCCTTGAGGTCCGGTTCCAGCAGGTACTGGAGCTCGCCTTGGCGGGCGGCCCGCTCGCGGCAGAGCTCGTCGAGCTCGGGCAGCCGCTTCGCAGCCTGGTTGCGCCAGTCGGCGAGCACGGCGGTGCGCAGCGCCGCGACCAGACCGAGGTCTCCCGCGACGCCCCGGGCGTCGAGCAGTCCGAGCTGCACCTTGAGGTCGTCGCCCGCTGTCGCGCGGGCCTCGCCTGCGGTGCGCACGGAGTGGTCGAGTGCGATTCCGAGGTCCCAGACCGGATACCAGATCCGGTCGGCGAGGGAGGCGATCGCCCCGGCGTCGGCGCTGCCGTCGTGCAGCAGCAGCAAGTCGAGGTCGCTGCGCGGGGACAGCTCGCCGCGCCCGTAGCCGCCGACGGCGACCAGCGCGGCGCCGCGTACGCCGATACTCAGCGCCGCCTCGGCGAACAGCGCGGAGAGCCAGTCGTCGGTCAGCCGGGCCAGGGCCGTACGGCGCGGCGGCCCGGACTGCGCCGCCTCCTGGAGGAGGCGCAGCCGGGCCGCCGCGTAGCCGCTGGGTCCCGAGTCTTCCGTTTCCGTGGTCACTTCGGGGCTCGTCACCCGGCTACTCCCGTCTCAGAGCGGTCAGAGCTGTCCAGAGCGCTTCAGCACTGTTCAGAGCGCGTCCGGTCCGCGTTCGCCGGTCCGGACGCGGACCGCCGTCTCGACCGGGACACTCCACACCTTGCCGTCCCCGATCTTGCCCGTCCTGGCCGCCTTGACCACCACGTCGATCAGCTGCTCGGCGTCGTCGTCCTCGGCCAGCACCTCGATACGAATCTTGGGCACGAGGTCCACGGTGTACTCGGCACCACGGTAGACCTCGGTGTGGCCGCGCTGCCGTCCGTAGCCGCTGGCCTCGGTGACGGTGAGCCCCTGGACTCCGAAGGCCTGGAGGGCCTCCTTGATCTCGTCCAGCCGGTGCGGCTTCACGACTGCGGTGATGAGCTTCATGCGTCCACCTTCTTGGTCTGCTTCGTCTGCGCTGCGGCTGCCACGGTGTCGGCGGTCGCGGGGGCGGCGCTCCTGCGTGGCGCGGCTCCACCGCCCGCTCCGCTGAAGTCGTACGCGGTCTCGGCGTGCTCGACCTGGTCGATGCCGGAGACCTCGTCGTCCTCGGTGACCCGCATGCCGATCGTCTTGTCGAGGACGAAGGCGAGGATCGCGGAGACGATCAGAGAGTAGGCCAGGACCGAGAAGACACCGATGGCCTGCTTGCCGAGCTGCTCGAAGCCGCCACCGTAGAAGAGGCCCTTGGCGTCGGACTGGACACCGCCGGTGGCGAAGAAGCCGACCAGGAGGGAGCCGATGACACCGCCGACCAGGTGCACGCCGACCACGTCGAGCGAGTCGTCGTAGCCGAACTTGTACTTGAGGCCGACGGCCATCGCGCACAGCAGACCTGCGACGGCGCCGATGCCGATCGCGCCGAGCGGGGAGCAGGAGCCACCGGACGGGGTGATGGCGACCAGGCCCGCGACAGCGCCGGAGGCGGCGCCGAGCGTGGTGAAGGAGCCGTGGCGGATCTTCTCGTAGCCGAGCCAGGCGAGCATCGCGGCGGCGGTGGCGACCTGGGTGTTGACGAACATCACCGCGCCGACGCCGTCGTCGTTGCCGAGCCAGGAGCCCGCGTTGAAGCCGAACCAGCCGAACCACAGCAGCCCTGCGCCGAGCATCACCAGCGGAAGGCTGTGCGGGCGCATCGGGTCCTTCTTGAAGCCGACCCGCTTGCCGATCACGAAGATCACACCGAGCGCCGCGGCGCCCGCGTTGATGTGGACGGCCGTGCCGCCGGCGAAGTCGATCACACCCATCTCGAACAGCCAGCCGCCCGCGCCCCAGACCCAGTGCGCGACCGGGAAGTAGACGACGGTGGCCCACAGCACGATGAACAGGGCCCAGGCGCTGAACTTCACCCGGTCCGCGAGCGCACCGCTGATCAGGGCCGGTGTGATGATCGCGAACATCAGCTGGAAGACGGCGAAGACGTACACCGGGATGGTGTAGCCGTCCCACAGCTCGTTGAGACCGATGCCGCTCAGTCCGACGTAGTCGGACGACCAGCCGATCAGGGAGCCTGAGTCGGTGCCGAAGGCCAGGCTGAAGCCGTACAGCACCCACAGGATCGTGACGATCCCGAGACTGATGAAGCTCATCATCAGCATGTTGAGGGTGCTCTTGACCCGGACCATGCCTCCGTAGAAGAAGGCCAGGCCCGGCGTCATGAGCATCACCATCGCGGAGCAGATGAGCATGAAGCCGGTGTTGGCGGCAGACAGCTCGGGGGCGTCTGCGGCAAGCGTGATGCCTGGGGGCATCGGCGTCTCCTCGTCGTCGTACGGCCTGTGCGGGCGGAGCCGGGGCTGGCTGGACAACCGGTGGGGTGAGTGTCCTGAGCGGCTGCCGGGGAGTCGGCCGGTTATGCGCCATGAGGTTGGCGCGCCGCGGTTTCCGCCGATGCAGCCCGATGTTTCGCGGCAGTGACGAAGCGGTCGGACGTGTTACGCGCCGATGAACTGGGGGGTCACACGAATGTCACGCGCGTACCATCCCCGGCGGAGGAGAAGCCGCCGGGGACGGCTCCGGGACACCCCGGGGAGGGTTCCAGGGCGCGTTCCGGGATGGGTCCGGATGCGCCCGGGGAAGCCGCCCGGCGCATGCGACCGGCCGCGACGCACCCGGTTGACCTGGCGTGGGGGGCCGAGTCGGGCTGTTATGGGTGGCGTCGCGGCCGGAGTCCTGTGGATGACGTGCCGGGTCAGACCGCCTCGGCGGTCTCGGGCAGCTGGGCGGTGAGCACCTCGGTGAAATGGGCGACCTGCGGAACGTCACCGAAGTCCCTGGCCGCGGTGTCGACGGTCCTGCGCAGCCGGGTGTTGACCCGCTCCGAGCGGATCTTTCTGGCGACCGTCAGGGCCTGCCCGGCGAGCTGGGTGGACTGCTCGGGTTCCCGCTTCAGCAGATGCACCGTGGCCATGCCGATGAGGTTCAGTGCATACGAGCGCTGGTACTCGTGCTCCTCGGCGAAGAGCTCGACCGCGCGCCGCATAGCGGGCTCGGCGAGCGAGACATAGGTCGGGCTGCGGCCCGCCACATAAGCGAGGTCGCGGTAGGAGTGGGCGTTCTCGCCGTTGAGCTCGGCCTCGGTGAAGAAGCGGATCCAGTCGGGCTCGGGCTCGTTCGCCTCCAGTGCGTCCGCGAAGGTGTCCTCCGCCATACGGACGGCGCGCTTGGTCTTGCTCGGCTGGCCCATGTTGGCGTAGGCGCGGGCCTCCATCGCATACAGCATCGCCTGGGTGCGCGGGGTGGCGCAGTCACGGCTGCCGTACTGGGCGAGGTGGATCAGCTCCAGCGCGTCGTCGGCCCTGCCGAGGTGGATCATCTGCCGGCTCATGGAGGAGAGGATGAAGGAGCCGAGCGGCTTGTCCCCGGCCTCCTTGGCGGCATGGAGGGCCAGTACGAAGTACTTCTGGGCGGTGGGCTGGAGACCGATGTCGTAGCTCATCCAGCCGGCGAGCTCCGCCAGTTCGGCGGCGCAGCGGAACAGGCGCTTCGCGGTCGGCTCGGGGTGGGACTCCTGGAGCAGGTCGGTCACTTCGTGGAGCTGGCCCACGACCGCCTTGCGCCGCAGGCCACCGCCGCACTGGGCGTCCCACTGACGGAACATCGCGGTGGTGGACTCCAGCAGTTGGAGCTCGGGCACGGAGAGCGGGGAGAGGCGCTGGGCGGCTGCCGCCGCCGACGGTCGCGGCGGCCCGGGCTCGGCAGGCGGGCCCGGCACCAGCCAGCGCTGCATGGGCTCGATGAGCGCGGGCCCCGCCGAGAGGGCGAGCGAGGTTCCGAGGAAGCCGCGGCGGGCCAGCATCAGGTCACTGCGTGAGAACTCGTTGAGCATGGAGACGGTCTGGTGACCGGTCCAGGGCAGGTCGACGCCGGACGCGGAGGGCGACTGGTGGGCAGCGCGCAGCCCGAGGTCCTCGATGGCGACGACGCTGCCGAAGCGCTCGGAGAAGAGCTCCGAGAGAATGCGCGGGATCGGCTCGCGCGGCTGCTCGCCGTCCAGCCAGCGGCGTACCCGTGAGGTGTCCGTGCTGATGTGGGGGGCGCCCATCTGGCGCGCCCTGCGGTTCACCTGCCGCGCGAGCTCGCCCTTGGACCAGCCACTGCGCACAAACCACGAGCCGAGCTGCTCGTTCGGGCGCTTGCCGGTGGACGTGCCGTCTGCGCCGCTGTCGCCGCTCACTGGAACGCCGCCCCCTATCTGTTGCCGTGTGTCGCTCTGTTGCCTTGGTGCCGCGGTGCCTTGCGCCGTACTGCCTTGATGTCGAACCGTCTTGGCCCGCCGGGCCCCTGTGTCGCCGTGTCACCGCTTTCACGCGAACCCGTATCAGGCCGCGGTGGGTTCCTGCCCCCGCTTCCGGGGGTTGCACCCCTTCGAACGCGAATCCGGGGCAGAAAACCGACGTGCCTCCGGCATACCCACACGGAAGGCGCCACCCCTCGGGTCCGTGCACTGAAAGTAATCCTACGATCACTGGTGCGGCCATGGCGTTTCCAGAAACGCCACCATTCGCCACCCCTGCGAATGAACCCGCCTGCGGCCAGGCGCGATTCACTTGACATGCGACAACATGCGACAACGGAGCAGTGGGCGGAGCGTTGCACGCCGGGGCGCACGAAAAGGGACGCACTACCCCTGATGCCACGAGGCGCCTTCGGATCCGACCCGGAAGACCGGCATCGCGACTCTGCGTCACTACGGCGCTCCACGTCGTAACCACCGACGCGTTCGACCCGTTGGAGGGGGCATGGGCTTCACGATCGGCGGCAGCCGGGTGGTCAGGGAGATCCGGCCTTGGGGTCCCCCCGGCCGAAGGCCAGGGGGCGCGCGACGCCGCGGGCGCACGGCCACGACCGAGTGCACGGCAGTGGCCGAGTTCACGGGCCTGTGGGGCTGGGACGTCGTCCCGGGTGCACGGGCGTCGGAGGGGCGCTGCTCCTGCGGTGAGGCGTCGTGCGCGGCCCCGGGGGCGCACCCTCTCGAGTTCGCCCCTGAGGTCCCCGCGGGCGCGACCCTGGACGACGCCACCAGGGCGTGGGCCGAGGTGCCCGGAGCGACGGTGCTACTGCCGGTGGGGCGGACCTTCGACGTGCTGGACGTCGCGCTCACCGCGGGACAGCACGCGCTGGCGCGCCTTGAGCGGATGGGCCTCCCACTCGGGCCTGTGTGCGCGACGCCGACCGGTCGTGCCCAGTTCTTCGTGGCCCCGGGCGCGGCGCCCGAGCTGCCCGGTCTGCTCTACCGAATGGGCTGGGATGACGCCGCCCTCGATCTGCGCTGCCTGAGCGTCGGCAGCTTCGTCACCGCCCCGCCATCGGACCACGGCGGCCGCGGACCGGTGCGCTGGCTCCGCCCGCCGTCGCTGGACACCACGGCGACCCCGCCCCAGGTACGGCTCCTGCTGGGCACGCTGGCGTATGTCTGCCACCGCTCCGCCCCGGTGTAGAGCCGACCTTCACACGGCACGGCCCCGTGCCCATGGCATTGACCTGAGGGCGCGGGGCCGCGATGCCCAGACGGTCCCGCGTCAGGCGACGTTCGCAGGTGAAGGAGCGGCGTCCGGTGCATGGGGTCTCCCCAGGCCCACCCGGGCCGAGGGGACGGGGTCTCCCCAGGCCCACCCGGGCCGAGGGGACGGGGTCTCCCCAGGCCCACCCGGGCCGAGGGGACGGGGTCTCCCCAGGCCCACCCGGGCCGAGGGGACGGGGTCTCCCCAGGCCCACCCGGGCCGAGGGGACGGGGTCTCCCCAGGCCCACCCGGGCCGAGGGGACGGGGTCTCCCCAGGCCCACCCGGGCCGAGGGGACGGGGTCTCCCCAGGCCCACCCGGGCCGAGGGGACGGGGTCTCCCCAGGCCCTCCCGGGCCGAGGGGGTGGGGTCTCCCCAGGCCGAGGGGACGATGTCTCCCGGCGCCGGATCGACCTCGTAGTGGGCCTACCCGGTTGATTCGGCAACACCGCGAGCCGCCGTCCTGGGGTCGCCTCTCAGGCGAGCTCTCGGGGCGTCGCGACGGGGCGAACCTCGCCTGACCCGGCCCTCAGTCGCCGATCAGCGCGTCGACGAACGCCTCCGGCTCGAACGGGGCCAGGTCGTCGGGACCTTCACCCAGTCCGATCAGCTTGACCGGCACGCCCAGGTCCCGCTGGACCGCGACGACGATGCCGCCCTTGGCCGTACCGTCCAGTTTGGTGAGCACGATGCCGGTGATGTCGACCACCTCGGCGAAGACCCGCGCCTGCACCAGCCCGTTCTGCCCGGTGGTCGCGTCGAGCACGAGCAGCACCTCGTCCAGCGGGGCGTGCTTCTCCACCACTCGCTTGACCTTGCCGAGCTCGTCCATGAGGCCGGCCTTGGTGTGCAGGCGGCCCGCCGTGTCGATCAGCACGACGTCCGCGCCCTCGGCGATGCCCTCCTTGACGGCGTCGTAGGCGATGGACGCCGGGTCGCCACCCTCCGGCCCGCGTACCGTGCGGGCACCGACCCGCTCACCCCAGGTCTGGAGCTGGTCGGCCGCGGCGGCACGGAAGGTGTCGGCGGCGCCGAGCACGACGGACCGGCCGTCGGCCACCAGGACGCGGGCGAGCTTGCCCGTCGTGGTGGTCTTGCCGGTGCCGTTGACGCCGACGACCATCACGATGCCAGGAGTCTCGAGACCGCTCTCCGTCTTCACCGAGCGGTCGGCGTCCGTGCCCACCAGGCGCAGCAGTTCCTCACGGAGCAGCGTCCGCAGCTCGTCCGGGGTACGTGTGCCGAGGACCTTCACCCGCTCGCGCAGGTGCTCGACGAGTTCCTGCGTGGGAGCGACACCGACATCCGCCCGCAGGAGGGTGTCCTCGATCTCCTCCCAGGTCTCCTCGTCGAGGTGCTCGCGCGACAACAGGGTCAGCAGACCCTTGCCGAGCGCGTTCTGCGAGCGGGCCAGCCTGGCCCGCAGCCGCACGAGCCGTCCCGCGGTCGGCTCGGGGACCTCGACTTCCAGGACGGCCGGCGCTTCCGGCTCCGCCTCTTCGACCGGGGCTTCGGCCGCGGGGGCCTGGGCGTCGGGGAGTACGACCTCCTCGACGGTACGGCGGGGTTCCTCCCGCGGCGTCTCCGCCTCCTCGCCGACGTGCGGCTCGGCTGGCGGAGCGGTGATGGTCGGCGTTTGCGAGGGCGCCGATGGCGGCAGCTGCCTCTTCCGGCGGCTGCTGACCACGAGCCCGCTGATCAGGCCGACCGCGACCAGAGCGATGACTACAGCAAGGATGACGATTTCCATAACCTGTCCAGTATCGGCCACAGTCCGGACGATCGGTGCCCTCGGAGGATCACACGAGACTCGCGTCGTACCGGAAAGTCGCATTCGTCGGGTGACACCCGCGGGTGTTCTCATCTGACGTCACGTCAGCTAACGTCCGGCCATGGCCTTCACCGTCATACGGTTCAACCTCGTCGCCCCTTCGGCGACCCCCGAGTCACTCTCCGACCGCTACCGCGCGGCGCTGGAGATGGCGACGTACGCCGACGACCGGGGCGTGGACACCATCCAGACCGAGGAGCACCATGGGGCGGCCGACAACTGGCTGCCCTCCCCCCTCACCTTCGCCGGCGCAGTGCTCGGCGCCACACGGCGGATCGCGGTCACCGTGTCGGCCGTCATCGGCCCGCTGCACGACCCGCTGCGCCTCGCCGAGGACATCGCCGTGCTCGACCTGCTCAGCCGGGGGCGGCTGGTCACGGTCGCCGGTATCGGCTACCGACCCGAGGAGTACGCGGCCCACGGCGTCGACTGGCAGCGCCGGGGCGCCCTCCAGGACGAGCTCCTGGACACCCTGCTGGCGGCGTGGTCAGGGGAGGAGTTCGACCACCGGGGGCGTACCGTGCGGGTCACCCCACGGCCGTACACACAGCCGCATCCGATGCTGCTGGTGGGCGGCTCGTCCCGGCCCGCGGCCCGGCGCGCCGCGCGACTCGGGCTGCCGTTCTTCCCGAGCGCGCACCTGCCCGAACTGGAGGCGTACTACCACCGGATGCGCGAGGAGTACGGCACGGACGGGTTCTGCATGATGCCCGCGACGCGGACGCCGCTGCTGCATGTCTCCGACGACCCGGACCGGACCTGGGCATGCCACGGCGAGCACTTTCTGCACGAGGCGAGGATCTATGCCTCCTGGCAGTCCCGGGACATCCACTCCGCGGTGCGTTCGGCGGCGGCGACGGTCGACGAACTGAGAGCGGAGGGTGTGTACCGGGTGATGACGCCCGACGAGTGCCTGGCCATGGGCGGCGACAGCCTGGTACTTCACCCGCTGTGCGGCGGGATGCCGGTGGACGAGGGCTGGCGCAGCGTCCATCTGTTCTGTGAACAGGTGCTGCCCCGGCTCAAGGGCTGAGCCGGGACAGCACCGCGGTCCGAGGAGAGGGGCAGCGGGGATTAGCCCATCTCCTCCAACGCCTTGCCCTTCGTCTCCGGCACCCATTTGAGGATGAACGGGATCGAGAGCAGAGCGAAGAACGTGTAGATCACGTAGGCGCCGGCGAGGTCCCAGTCCGAGAGCGTCGGGAACGTCACGGTGATCAGCCAGTTGGCGATCCACTGGGCCGAAGCGGCGACACCCAGCGCCGCGGCGCGGATCCGGCCGGGGAACATCTCCCCCAGCAGCACCCACACCACCACGCCCCAGGACAGGGCGAAGAAGAGCACGAAGAAGTTGGCGGCGATCAGCGCGACCGTGCCGTGGAAGCTCGGAAGCGAGACATCGACACCGGTCCCGGTCTTGTACGAGAAGGCCCAGGCGGCGCAGCCGAGCGAGATCGCCATTCCGGCGGACCCGATCAGAGCGAGCGGCTTGCGGCCGATCCGGTCGACGAAGATCATCGCGATCACGGTGCCGATGATGTTCACGATGGAGGTCTCGAAGGAGTAGAGGAACGAGCTCTCCGGGTTGATGCCCACCGACTGCCACAGCGACGAGCTGTAGTAGAAGATCACGTTGATGCCGACGAGCTGCGAGAAGACGGACAGGCCGATACCGATCCAGACGATCGGCAGGAAGCCGAAGCGCCCGCCGAGCAGGTCCTTGAACGTCGGCTTGCGCTCGTGCCGCATGTTCCGCTCGATCTCGGCGACCCGGATGTCCAGGTCCACTTCCTTGCCCTCGACGTCGCGGAGCACTTGGCGGGCCTTCTCCTTGCGGCCGACCGAGATCAGGAAGCGCGGCGACTCGGGGATGACCAGCGACAGCATCCCGTAGAGCACCGACGGGACCACCATCACGCCGAGCATCCACTGCCAGGCTTCCAGTCCGGCGATCTCGCCTCGCTGCTCGCCGCCGGCGTAGCTCAGGATGGCCCAGTTGACGAGCTGTGAGATGGCGATACCGATGACGATGGCGGCCTGCTGGAACGAGGTGAGCCGGCCTCGGTAGGCGGGCGGGGAGACTTCGGCGATGTACGCGGGACCGATGACCGACGCCATGCCGATGGCGACACCGCCGAGCACCCGCCACATCGCGAGGTCCCAGAGAGCGAACGGGAGGGCGGAGCCGATCGCGCTGATGGTGAACAGGGCCGCGGCGATCTGCATCACCCGGATACGGCCGACCCGGTCGGCGATCCGGCCTGCGGTCGCGGCGCCGATGGCACAGCCGATCAGCGCGGCGGCGATGACCTGGGCGAGAACCTCGGAGCCGACATCGAAGCGACCCCGGATGGCGACGACCGCGCCGTTGATCACCGAGCTGTCGTAGCCGAAGAGGAAGCCGCCCATCGCGGCCGCTGCCGCGATGAAGATGACATGGCCGAGATGCTCAGGCCGGGCCTTACGGCCTTCGGGCGACTGCGCCTGCGATGTGCTGGTCACATGAACTCCTGGGGCCGCCCGGCGGCGTCGCCGGACGTGGGGGGACGAGCACTTCAAGTGGCGCACAAGTTCACACCGCCCACCACTTGAAGGTAAAAACAACTCCATAGAGACTATGTCTTCAAGTTTCGAAGTCAAGGCTAGCAAACTGAACCATTGCGCCAGAAGACGAGGTGCCTTGAGTTCAAGTTTTGAAAATTGAGTGAAGCGTGGGAGACCGCGAACGGATCCGAAAATGACAAAAGCAGCAAAAGCCACATAAAAGGACGCGCGAGGTGTGCGGGTGGTGTCCCGCGCCCCCCACGCACCACTCAGCGAAGGCGCTGGCTGATGACCTTGGAGACTCCGTCACCCTGCATGGAGACGCCGTAGAGCGCGTCGGCGACCTCCATCGTGCGCTTCTGGTGGGTGATCACGATCAGCTGGGAGCTCTCCTGGAGCTCCTGCATGATGCGGATGAGCCGCTGGAGATTGGTATCGTCCAGCGCCGCCTCGACCTCGTCCATCACGTAGAACGGGCTCGGTCTGGCCTTGAAGATGGACACCAGCATCGCCACCGCGGTCAGCGAACGCTCTCCGCCGGAGAGCAGCGAGAGGCGCTTGACCTTCTTGCCCGGCGGGCGTGCCTCCACATCGACGCCGGTGGTCAGCATGTCGTCCGGGTCGGTCAGCACAAGGCGCCCCTCACCGCCCGGGAAGAGCCGCGAGAACACACCTTCGAATTCACGCGCGGTGTCCCGGTACGCCTCCGTGAACACCTGCTCGACACGCTCATCGACCTCCTTGACGACCTGGAGCAGATCGGCCCGGGTCTTCTTCAGGTCTTCGAGCTGCTCGGACAGGAACTTGTGCCGCTCCTCCAGCGCCGCGAACTCCTCAAGGGCGAGCGGATTCACCTTTCCGAGCTGCTGATACGCCCGTTCGGCTGACTTGAGCCGCTTCTCCTGTTCCGCGCGTACGAACGGCCTCGGCTGATTGCGCGGATGCTCCGGGTCATCAGGCAGTTCCTCGCCCTCGGCGGGCGGCGACGCGGGCACGAACTGGTCAGGTCCGTACTCCGCGACAAGCCCGCCGGGCTCGACCCCGAGCTCTTCCAGGGCCTTCGCCTCCAGTTGCTCGATACGCAGCCGCTTCTCGGCGCCGAGCACCTCACCCCGGTGCACGGAGTCGGTGAGCTTGTCGAGCTCGCCCTTCAGCTCCCTGCCTTCGCCACGAGCGGCCGTCAGCTCCTGCTCGCGGGCGGACTTGGCGGCCTCGGCCGCCGCCCGCTCCCGCTCGGCCCGCACGACGGAGACCTCGACATGCGCGAGCAGCTGACGAGCACCACGCGAGACGGCCTCGGCGACGGCCGCCTCATGGCGGAGCCGCGCGCGCCGCTGCTCGGCGCGAGCCCGCGCCTCGCGTTCGGCGCGGGCGCCGCGGTCGAGGGCTTCGGCGCGGCCCGCGAGCCCCTTCACCCGCTCCTCGTGCGTACGGACCTGGAGGCGGGCTTCCATCTCGGTCTGCCTGGCGTTGGCGCCGTCGGCCGCCAGCCGGTCCCGTACGGAGGTGTCGGGCTCCTCGTCGACCGGAGCCTCCTCGGCCACCGCCAGTCGTTCGGCCAGCTCCTCCGCCTCGTAGAGCGCCTTCTCCAACGCCTCCTCGGCGCGGGACGCCGCGGCGGCCGTGCGCTCGGCCTCGCCGGCAGCACCCCGGGCCTGACCGGCGAGCCGCCCGAGCTGCTGGGCGACCCCCGACTTCTCCTTGTCGGCCGCGCGCCGCCGCTCCCCCAGTTCCTCGACCCGCCGGACGCATTCCCCGCGCCGACCGGACGCGTCCCGTTGCCGCCCGCCCAGCTCCTCGCACAGCACGGCGAGTTCCTCGAGCTCGGCCGCGGCTTCGTCCACGGCTGCCTGGACTTCGAGCAGACTCGGAGCCCCCGCCGAGCCGCCGTACGCGAAGTGCGCCCCCAGCACATCGCCTTCGACTGTCACCGCGATCAGTCCTGGGCGGTCCGTGAGCAGGTCCTCCGCCTCGTCCAGCGTCCCTACGACGACCATGTCCCGTACGAGGCGCTCGACCGCGGGCAGCAGCTCGGCAGGCCCGCGAACCAGATCGGCCACCCGAGGGGCGGAGCCTGCCGACTGAGCGGGAATCAGCCTTTCGGTATCGGGTTCTCCGCCCACCGAGGTACGGGGCGCCACCAAGCGCTGCGCGTCGGCCTGCGTCCCGGTGGCCCGTGCCTCCCACCGCTGCCCCATGACCGCCGTCGGCAACGACCCGCTTCCGGGCGAGCCACCCGACTCCGCCGCCCCGCGCGCCGCGGCGATCTCCACCACCGCGGACCCCTGCGCCGGAACCGAGAGCAGCAGGGCCGCCCGACCCGCGTCCTGTTTGCGCAGCAGCCGAATAGCCTCGGCGGCGGTGGCGGGGTCCCGTACCGCGATCGCGTCGGCTGCCACGCCGAGCGCAGCCGCGACGGCTACCTCGTAGCCCGGTGTGACCGTGAGAAGTTCCGCGGCGGGGCCGAGCAGCCCGGTGAGACTGTCACCGGCCGAAAGCAGGGCGCCCGTGCCGTCCTTGCGGCGCAGACCCTGAGCGAGTGCCTCATGGCGAGCGGCCAGGGCAGCCCGCCGGCGCTCGGCCGCCGTGGCGGCCTCGCGGGCCGCCGACAAGGCGGCCTCCGCCGCCGCCAGTTCCTGCTTGGCCTCGTCGTGGGCGCCGGCCAAGGCCGAATCGTCCGCCTCCAGGCCGTCGACCTCGGCCCGGAGCTGCTCGTACTCCTCCTGGGCGGCGGTCGCCCGCTCCCGCGCCTCGTCGCGGGCCGCGGCCAGCCGGTCGATCTCCGCCTGCGCCGACGCCGCGCGCGAACGGGCCGCGTTGACCTGTCCGTTCGATCGTGCGAGGCCTTCGCGCCGGTCGGCGATCGCCCGCGCGACATCCTTCAGCCTGCGGTCCTCGACCGCGAGTTCACGCTCCAGTTCGGCGCGGTGTGCCACGGTGTCCTCAAGCGCGCGCTCGGCCGCCTCCAGTGCGGCCTCCAGCTCCTCCTCCTGGGCTCGGATCCGGGCGGCCTCGCGCTCCATGTCCTCGGGGTCGCGTCCACGCCGCTCGTCCGCGGGCACGGAGGTCGCGCTCTTCACCCGGGCGTCGGACAGTGACACGGTGCCCCGCACCCGCTCCGCCAGCTGCGAGAGCTCGTACCAGGTCTGCTGGGCGCGCTGGAGACGCGGCGCCAGCCGCCGCACCTCGTCCTCAAGAGCAGCCTCACGGGTCTGGGCGGCTCTCAGCTCCCGCTCCGCGGTCTCTTTGCGCTGCTTGAGCGCGGCCTCGTCCGCGACCTCCGATTTCAGCGCCTCACGCATCCGTACGAGATCGTCGGCGAGCAGCCGCAGCCGAGCGTCACGCAGATCGGCCTGGATGACCGCGGCCCGCCGTGCCACCGCCGCCTGCCGTCCGAGCGGCTTGAGTTGGCGCCGCAGTTCATCCGTCAGATCCTGGACGCGTGCGAGGTTGGCCCGCATCGCGTCGAGCTTCCGCAGTGCCTTCTCTTTGCGCTTGCGGTGCTTGAGTACACCGGCGGCTTCCTCGATGAACGCACGCCGCCCCATCGGGTCGGCGTGCAGCACGGAGTCGAGCCGGCCCTGCCCGACGATGACATGCATCTCGCGTCCGATACCGGAGTCCGAGAGCAGTTCCTGGATATCGAGCAGCCGACACGTGTCCCCGTTGATCTGGTACTCGCTGCCGCCATTGCGGAACATGATCCGAGTAATGGTGACCTCGGCGTATTCGATCGGCAGCGCTCCGTCGGAGTTGTCGATCGTCAGGGAGACCTCGGCGCGGCCGAGCGGCGGGCGCCCGGTCGTCCCGGCGAAGATGACATCTTCCATCTTGCCGCCGCGCAGCGATTTGGCACCCTGCTCACCCATGACCCAGGAGAGTGCGTCCACCACGTTCGACTTGCCTGAGCCGTTCGGGCCCACGACGCAGGTGATGCCCGGCTCAAAACGCAGTGTCGTGGCGGACGCAAAGGATTTGAACCCGCGCAGGGTCAGGGCCTTGAGGTGCACGCCCGGGGACTCTACCTTTCGGTCGCGGTTTCACCTATGAAGGTGCAGGGCAGATCAGACGGTAAAGCGGGGTGAACGCGGACCGGCAAGGATCTGACGACGGGGAGACGCAGGGCGCCGCGGGAAGCGGCGCGTGCGGCGAGTGCCTACGGGCATGCAGGAGTCCGGCAGCGATGTAGGGCCACGGGAATACACGGCTACGGGGAGGCAAAAAGAAGGGACGCCGAAGCGTCCCTTGCAATACCTACCAGCGAGAGTTTCTCACCTGATCTCGATCTCGACGGGGGCTGTCATCAGGTGAGCGCCGGCTCGCCCTTGGGTACGTTGACGTCGATGCCTTCAAGCAGCGTCTCGCCACGTGCGGCGGCAGCACTCAGCACGTCGTTCTCGGACTGGATCCGTACGAGCTCGGACTCCAGATCCTGGACGCGCTGCTGAAGCCGTCGCATCTCGGCGAGAAGTCGCGGGTCGGAACCGCCGACGTAACCGAGAAGCGCCTTTGCCATGATGGATGGTCCTCCACACTGAGTGACCGACCGATGCGGTGTGGGTCGTGAGGGATTTTCGCACCCGCGATGCTTGGCAGCGCTTGTCATGACTGCGGTTCGTACCGCCAAACAACTAAGGTGCGCGGGGCTTCCAGCGTCTCACCAAAAAGTTTGACGGTCAACACGATCACACCCCGTATCGATGGACATCCCGGGGGCAGGTGGGCGCGGGCTTCGCGACCAAGGCTCTCCAGCGGGGCCTGGGGTGAGGAGATCATCCTTAGGGCGGCAGCCTGGCACGTGAAGGCCATCCTTGGCAACCACCAGGTCGTCTTCATCGAACACATGCACTGTCAGCGCCGATATGAACGCACGGTGCAGCCGTACGCCCGCCACGCTTCACCCCCTCCTCAGCGAATCGCGAACCCGTCGTATCCACCTCGGGGAGCACCCCAGATCTCGGTGACGCCGTCGACGTTCCCGGGCGTGTCGGACGAGCGGAGCCACTCCAGGAGGCGGTGGCAATTCTCACGCGGCCCTTCCGCCACGACCTGCACACGCCCGTCGTCGAGGTTGAGCGCGAAGCCCTTGAGGCAGCCGATCTCCAGCGCGTTTTCCCTGGTGAACCACCGAAAGCCGACACGTTGCACGCGGCCGCGCACCCAGACCGTGATGCGCGCATGTTCATTCATGCCCCGCAAGCTAGCCGGTCGATGGTGCGTGCATCACATCGCCGACGTCCGTATTGGCGTACATTGCCACGCATTGACCTCACTCGTACGGGTGAAATCACTCGCCAACAGAAAGGGCGACCGGATGGGACGCCACCGCCGGAAGAACCGGGCCGCGGTGCCCGTGCGCACCGGGCTGCTCGCAGCCGTCGCCGCTGTGGCGGTGGCCACCGTGGCTGCGGCCACCGGCGTAGTGCCGGGAGGCAAGGAGTTCCTGCTGGGCGAGAACAGCTCCAGCAGCCGGGAACTCCAGGTCCGGGAATCCGGGACCGCCAAGACCGGTGACACGGCCGGGGAGACCGGCATGTCTTCGACCCGCGGCAAGTCGTCGGCGACACCAGCCCCGACCAGGTCGCAGCAGCCGCACCCGAAGGCGTCCGCGCCGGAGGCGAAGCCCACGGCTCCGGCGAAGAGCGCCGCCGCACCATCGGGTTCCCGGACCGTCCCGCCGGAGAAGCCGAAGGCAACAGCGGAGGCGGAGCAGGAGCAGCGGCGCGAGGGGAGGGCCCCGCAGCAGCAGACCCCGCGGGCTGCCGGACCGCACAAGACCGTCACAAAGCCGACCGGCCCCGAGCGCACCCTCGCCCCCGAGCCCTCGCGCTCGCCCGAATCCCCTTCACCGACCGCCACGGCATCGGCATCGGCATCGACCGATGCCTCTTCGGCGGCGACGAGCGAAGCCGCGACCGAGGCCGAGGTGCTCACGCTCGTCAACCAGGAACGCGCCCGAGTGGGATGCAGCCCGCTGCGCGCCGACGGATCACTCGCCGCGCTCGCCGACCGGTTCAGCGAGGACATGGCGGCACGCGGCTTCTTCGGCCATGTCGACCCGGACGGTGACGACCCGTGGAAGCGGGCCGCCGAGATGGGCGTCGGCAACCTGGGGGCGGAGAACATAGCCCGCGGCCCCGGCGACGCCGAAACGGTGGTGCGCCACTGGATGAACGACGGCGTCCAGCGTGCGAACCTGCTGAACTGCGCCTACCAGACCATGGGAGTCGGCGTGTCCTTCGCGGACGGCGGCCCCTTGTGGACGCAGGAACTCGGCCTCTGAGCCTGCCGGGTCCGACCGAGCTGCCGGTCCGACGCCGCTGTGCTCACCGTAGGCGCTGTCCTGCGGTGAGCACCTGCTGCGCGGGAAGCGCGGGCGTAGGGTGAGTGCTGTGGCTGACGACCTTGAAGACCTCCCCGAAGACCTCGCATTCGATGTGTTCAGCCGGGGGTGCCCCTCCCGTGGCGCGCTGGAGCATGTGACCGGCCGATGGGGCAGTCTGACGCTGGGCGCTCTCCACGAGTCGGGCTGCCGGTTCAACGAGCTGCGTCGCAGGGTCGACGGCGTCAGCGAGAAGATGCTCTCCCAGACCCTTCAGGCGCTGGAGCGGGACGGCCTGGTGCACCGCGAGGCGCAGCCGACCAATCCGCCGCGGGTCGACTACGAGCTCACCCCGCTCGGCCGACAGGTCGCCGAGCAGCTCGTCGGCCTGATCGAACTGGTGGAGAGCCGGATGCCCGAGGTGCTCACCGCGCGCGAGTACTACGACGAGACGCGCGGCGGGCGCTGACAGCGCGGGCAGAAGTAGCTGGAGCGATTCATCCAAGGACGCCGACGCATGGGAGTCCCGCAACGCCGGCAGGGTTCGCCCGCGCGGCCGTAGGCGTCGAGGGATCGGTCGAAGTAGCCGGACTCGCCGTTCACATTGACGTAGAGGCTGTCGAAGCTGGTACCGCCGACGGCGAGGGCAGCGTTCATGACGTCCCGAATGTGCCCGAGGAGTTCGAGTGAGCGGGCACGGTTCAGGCTCATCGTCGGACGGTCGTAGTGGAGTCTGGCGCGCCACAGGGCTTCGTCGGCGTAGATGTTGCCGACCCCGCTGATCAGTGACTGGTCGAGCAGCGCCCGCTTGATGGTGGTACGTCTGCGGCGCAGGGCGGTGACGAAGGCAAAGTCGTCGAACTCCCGATCGAGCGGGTCCCGGGCGATGTGAGCGATGACATCCGGGAGCCCTTCAGGGCTGGTGTCATGCAGCGAAAGACCGCCGAAGGTTCGCTGGTCGACGAAGCGGAGCTCGGTGCCGAGGGCGTCGTCGAAGCGGATGCGGATCCGCAGATGCTTCTCGTCGGCCACCGCCTCGGGCTGAACCAGCAGCTGCCCGCTCATCCCGAGATGCCCGAGCATCGCCGCGCCGCTGCCCTCAAGCGGCAGCCAGAGGTACTTCCCGCGCCGTCGTACGACACCGATCCGATGTCCCTTGAGTCGGGCCGCGAAGTCCCCGGCCCCGCCGAAGTGGCGTCGAACGGCCCGGGGGTGGAGCACCTCGGTCTCGGACACGACCCGCCCTGAGACCCAGGCCTCCAGCCCACGCCTGACCACTTCGACCTCGGGCAATTCGGGCACGGGGCGCTCCTCCTTGGGAGGTCTGGGGGCTATGACGCCCGCAGCGTACCTCCGGCGGGGTACGGCGGGTCTCCCGGGCTCCCGCCATGGGAGCCTGGAGCGGCTGCGGGGGTACGAGATCCGGATGGAAATCCGAAGGCCTCTGCTGCACCGGGGTGCAGCAGAGGCCTTCGGGCCGCAGATCAGGCCGTGGCCTGCCGGGAAGGAGTGCCGACCCCTTCGGAGGCGGGTTCATCGGATTCAGCGGTGGCGGACTGCTCGGCAGCCGCCTTCTCCGCGGCGGCCCGCTCGTCAGCCGCGGCGCGGATCGCCCGCCAGGCGGACTCGGCCGCCTGCTGCTCCGCTTCCTTCTTGCTACGGCCGGTGCCGGTGCCGTACGAGACACCACCGACGCGGGCAGCAGCAGTGAACGTCTTCTCGTGGTCCGGACCGGTCTCGGTGACCAGGTACTCGGGCACGCCGAGGCCCTCGGCCGCGGTGAGCTCCTGGAGACTGGTCTTCCAGTCCAGACCGGCACCGAGGTTGGAGGACTTCTCGATCAGCGGGTCGAAGAGCCGATGCACCAGCTCGGACGCCGCGTCGAGCCCCTGATCGAGGTAGACCGCGCCGATCACGGCTTCAAGCGTGTCGGCAAGGATGGACGCCTTGTCCCGGCCGCCCGTGCCCTCTTCGCCCCGGCCTAGCCGGATGAAGGAACCCAGGTCCAGGCCACGCCCGACCTCCGCCAACGCGCGCGAGTTGACCACCGCGGCCCGCAGCTTGGCCAGCTGGCCTTCGGGCAGATCCGGGTGGGTGCGGTAGAGCGTGTCCGTGACCACCAGTCCGAGCACCGAGTCCCCGAGGAACTCAAGCCGCTCGTTGGTGGGCAGACCGCCGTTCTCGTACGCGTACGAACGGTGGGTCAGCGCACGCACCAGAAGGGCGGACTCGAGTGGATACCCGAGCCGCCCTTCCAGAAGCGTGTGGGGCGAGGCTGCGCTTGCGTTGTCTGCCTGCTTACCGGCGTCAGACATGGAGCCTCTCACCAGCCGCTCAGACCTCGAGGACCTGGCGCTTGTTGTAGGTGCCGCAGCTCGGGCACGCGATGTGCTGCTGCTTCGGCTCCTGGCAACGCTCGCACGAAACCAGGGTGGGGACCGCAGCCTTCCACTGCGACCGGCGGTGGCGCGTGTTGCTGCGCGACATCTTCCGCTTCGGAACAGCCACGGCTACTTCTCCTGCTTCTCGGCGGCGCGAGGTGATCGAGGCGCGTCGCCGCTCATCTTGTCCTTCTCACCGGTTCCCAGTGAATCGGCGAGTCCCTGCAAAGCCGCCCAACGGATGTCGACGGCGTCGTGTTGGTGCTCCGGTTCGTCATTGAGGCTGACCCCGCACTGGGGGCACAGTCCCGCACAGTCCTCCCGGCACACCGGCTGCATCGGCAGTGCGAGCACCACCGCATCACGCAGCACGGGCTCGAGGTCGAACAGGCCGTCCTCGAGGAAGAGAGTGCCCTCGTCCTCGGCGTCGTCGCCCGGTTCCGCAGCGCGGCTGCGACCCCGGTCGTCGGCGTCAGGGTACGAGAACATCTCCTGGAAGTCCGCCGCCACCTCTTGGCGCAGCGACTCCAGACACCTTACGCACTCCCCCTCGGCCGTGGCACGGGCGGTGCCCGTGACGAGCACACCCTCCATGACGGATTCGAGGCGGAGCTCAAGCTCCACCGGAGCGCCCGCAGGCACCCCGATCACCTCTTCGATACCGAAGACCGGCGTACCGGGCGCGTCGACCGTGCGGGTCAGCCGCTGGAGCGCACCAGGACGGCGTCCCAGCTCGTGTGTGTCGAACACGAGAGGGTTGCGATGGTCGAGGCGGGCGTTCAGGGCGCTTCCTGCTTTCGAGTCGTGCGACGGGATCGAGAGGAGTCACGGTTTCCGCGCAGCACCGAGCTGCACGCACGCGCGACCGAAGAGCCAGGATACTGGACCGTTCGCCGTTGGCCCAATCGGGTCCCGCGGTCACGCCGGTCCCCGGCGGATCAGCGGCCCTGCTCGTAGCGGCGCAGCTGCTCCATGTCGATCATGCTCGTGTCGAAGAAGCTCGTCTCGTCCAGCTGCTGCGTCGCGGGCGGCTGCTGCGGCTGCTGGTACTGCTGCGGCTGCTGCTGGTACTGCTCGTAGCCGTACTGCTGCTGGGCATAGCCCTGGTCGTACTGCTGCGTGTAGCCCTGCTGGGCGCCGTAGGCGCCGGTGGCGTACGGATCCTGCTGGTAGGCGTACGGCTCCTGGGGCTGACCGCCGTAACCGGCGTCCGCGGGATACGGTCCGGCCTGTGCCTGTGCCGGGATGTGGACGGGCTGTTCCGGCTGCACCTGCGGATACGGCTGCTGGCGCTGCGACTGCTGCGGCTCGGGGTCGGCCAGTTCCGCGAGCCCCGCGAGGTAGTCGGCGTCACTGGTCGTCGTCTGCTGCGTGCCCGCCGCGTCCTGGGCGGCCACATGGGCTCCGAGCTCGTCGGTGGCGATGCGGCCGTGCAGCTTCTGCCGACCGCGTCCGACCGCCTCCAGGGTCTTGCTGAGCACCGCCTCGAAGGCGCCGAGCTTGGCATCGACGTACTCGTCGGCCCGCCCGATCAGGGTCTGCGGATCCGCGCTGTACTCGGGCGCGTCGTCGTCGCCCGGGTCGCCGTAACCCTGGTCACCGAGCGCCGGGGCGCGGCCCAGCAGTTTCTCGCGCCCGCGGTCGACGGATCCGATGGTCTTGTTGAGCACGACCTCGAAGTTGGCGAGCTTGGAGTCGACGTACTCGTCGGCCTCCGCGCGGATCTCCGCGGCTTCACGGCGGGCATCGGCGAGGATGCGGTCGGCCTCCTCCTGCGACTGCAGGGCGATCTGGGTGCCGGAGACCATGGAGCCGCGCTCGGAATGCGCGGCCTCGATGATCCGCGCGGCCTCCTGGCGGGCATCGGCGACCATCTGCTCGCGGTCGCCGATCAGCTCCTGGGCCCGGGCGAGCGAGCCGGGCAGAGCCTCACGCACCTCTTCGAGCATGGCGAGCAGCTCGGCGCGGTTGACCACGCACGAGGCCGACATGGGCATGGACCGGGCGTTCCCGACCGCCTCGACGATCTCATCGAGCTTCTTCTGCACGTCCACCGTGTGCTCGCCACTCTCTACACAGTCGCAACAGCCGATTGCCGGTTCGGAGAGCCGGACGGGACGACTGTACGGGCAGTCGGCCCGGGTCCGACACCTGGTGACGTTCAGTCAGGACCCGGGGCCCTGCGTCACTTCCGCGGAAGGCGCTCGGTCAGCGAGGCCAGCACCACCGGGGGCACCAGGTGGGACACATCGCCGCCCCAAGCCGCGACCTCCTTGACCAGGGAGGACGACAGGAAGCTGTAGGTCGGGCTGGTGGGGACGAACAGCGTCTCGACGCCTGAGAGTCCGTTGTTCATCTGGGCCATCTGGAGCTCGTAGTCGAAGTCGCTGACAGCGCGCAGGCCCTTGACGATGGCGGGGATGTCCCGCTCCTTGCAGTAGTCGACGAGCAGGCCGTGGTACGCCTCCACCTCGACGTTCCCGTACTCGGCTGTGACCTCGCGGATCAGCTCGATCCGCTCGTCCACGGTGAACAGGCCCTTCTTGGCCTGGTTGATCATCACCACGACGTGTACGACGTCGTACAGCTTGGAGGCGCGGGCGATGATGTCGAGATGTCCATTGGTGATGGGGTCGAACGACCCCGGACAGACGGCGCGGCGCAACTGAAGTCCCTCGCTCTCCGGTCCGGTCATGGTGCGTCTTCGCACGTAGCGGCGGCGCGACCGTACCAAAGCGTTCCTTCGCCGTAGCGACGGGCCCTCAACGGTTCGATGCCGTCCGGCCAGTCGAACTCGCCGCCCCTGGTGCTGCGCTCCACGGTGACGACGGCGTCGTCCGCGAGCCAGCCCCCGGCGCGGAGTGTGAGGAGGATCTCTCGAAGATCGTCATCGGTCACGGCGTACGGGGGGTCGAGGAACACGATGTCGTACGCGTCACCCGGCACCGGTCCCTGGACGATCTGCTCCGCCCGGCCGCTGCGCACCTCGGCGCCCGGCAGGGCGAGCGCGCGCACGTTCTCCCTGACCGTGCGGACGGCGCGGTTGTCGGCCTCCACGAGCAGGGCGTGGGACGCGCCCCGGGACAGGGCTTCGAGCCCGACGGCACCCGAGCCGGCGTAGAGATCGGCGACCCGCAGACCGCGCAGGGTGCCGAACAGCGACTCCCAGGTGGAGAAAAGGCCCTCGCGCGCCCGGTCGGAAGTCGGGCGGGTGCCGTTGCCCGGCGGCACGGCCAGGCGGCGTCCACCGGCCGCACCGGCGATCACGCGGGTCATCTGGGTCCTTCTCAGCGCTTGTCTCGGTCCGGTCAGCCCCCACGATATGGGCTCCGCCGCGTGCCCGGGTCCGTGGCCCGCCGCCTAGTGCCGCGTCAGCCCTTGTCCAGGTACTGCTCGCGGTCCGCGTCGAGCAGTGCGTCGAGCGCGGTACGCAACTCCGGGAACCGCTCCAGGTCAGGATCGGCCGCGACCACCGCCACGGCCTCCTCCCGGGCGGCGGCGATCACCTCCTCGTCCTCGATGACGGCGAGCACCCGCAGCGACGATCGGGCGCCGGACTGCGCCTGACCCAGCACATCGCCTTCGCGGCGCTGCTCGAGATCGATACGGGACAGTTCGAAGCCGTCCAGCGTGGCCGCCACCGCGCCGAGCCTGGCACGTGCCGGGCTCGCTTCCGGCATCTCGGTGACCAGCAGGCAGAGGCCTGGAGCCGAGCCGCGACCGACCCGGCCGCGCAACTGGTGCAGTTGCGAGACACCGAAGCGGTCCGCGTCCATGATCACCATGGCGGTCGCGTTGGGTACGTTCACCCCGACCTCGATGACGGTCGTGGCCACCAGCACGTCCAGCTCGCCGGCGGCGAAGCGGCGCATGACGCCGTCCTTGTCGTCGGGCGCCATGCGACCGTGCAGCACCTCCACGCGCAGTCCGCTCAGCGGGCCGCCGGCCAGCTGCTCCGCCATGTCCAGCACGGCGAGCGGGGGACGCTTCTCGGCCTCGTCATCCGCGGGCTTCCGCCGGGCCTCCGCGGACTGGGGCTGGGACTCGTCGACGGCATCCCCGATCCGCGGGCAGACCACATAGGCCTGGTGGCCGCCCTCGACCTCCTCGCGCACCCGCTCCCAGGCCCGCGCCAGGAAGTGGGGTTTGTCGGCGGCCGGGACCACATGCGACGCGATGGGCGAGCGCCCGGCGGGCAACTGGTCGAGCACGGAGGTCTCCAGATCCCCGAAGACCGTCATGGCGACCGTGCGGGGAATCGGGGTGGCGGTCATGACCAGCAAATGGGGCGGCTGCTTCCCCTTGCCGCGCAGTGCGTCCCGCTGCTCCACGCCGAAGCGGTGCTGCTCGTCCACGACGACCAGTCCAAGATCGTGGAACTGGACCTTGTCCTCGATCAGCGCGTGCGTGCCGATGACGATCCCGGCCTCTCCGGTCGCCAGGTCGAGCAGGGCGTGCCTGCGGGCGGCTGCGCCCATGGAACCGGTGAGCAGCACCACCTTGGTGGCGTGCTCGGCACCGCCGAGCATGCCACCTTCGGCGAGGTCGCCCATCATCTCCGCGATCGAACGGTGGTGCTGCTGCGCGAGGACTTCGGTGGGGGCGAGCATCGCCGCCTGACCGCCCGCGTCCACGACGGCGAGCATCGCGCGCAGCGCGACCATCGTCTTGCCGGAGCCCACTTCTCCCTGGAGCAGCCGGTGCATGGGGTGTTCGGTGGCCAGATCGCCGAAGATCTCGGCGGAGACCTTCCGCTGGCCGTCGGTGAGAGTGAACGGCAGCCGGGCGTCGAAGGCGCTCAGCAGCCCGTCGGGGGTGGGCCTGCGGGCCACGGCGGGAAGCTGGGCGTCCGCGTGGCGCCGCCGAGCGAGGGCGACCTGGAGCACGAAGGCCTCGTCCCACTTCAGCCGCGCCCTGGCCTCCTCCACATCCGCCTTGCCAGCGGGCCGGTGGATCTTGAGCAGGGCCTCGGGAAGTGACACGAAGCCGCGCCCCTCACGCAGCGCGGGCGGTAGCGGATCGAGCGCCTCGTGTACCCGGGGCAGCACCGCGTCCACGGCCTTGGCGATCTTCCAGGACTCCAGGCCCTTGCACGCGGGATAGATCGGGATGAGCTTCCCGGCGAACGCGCTGACCGCCCCTTCACCGCTGTCCGTGCCGTCGGATGGCAGCCGCTCGTAGCTGGGGTGGGCGAGCTGGAGCTTGCGGTTGAACATGGACACCTTGCCGGCGAACATCGCGCGGCTGCCCGGTGGGAGGTCCTTGTGGGGCTTGTGGACGCCCCGTCCGAAGAACACCAGCTGCAGCCGCCCGCTGCCGTCGGTGATGGTGATCTCCAGGCGCTGCCCCCGGCCGCCGTTGAACGTGTGCACGCGTGCGTCCGCGACCTGGGCGACGACCGTGACGTGCTCGTCCAGCGGAAGCTCTGCGAGGCGGGTGAGCTGCCCGCGTTCCTCGTAGCGCCGGGGATAGTGGTGCAGAAGATCGCCCACGGTGCGCAGGCCGAGGCTCTCCGCCATGACCTTGGCCGTCGCGGGGCCGAGGCTGGTCTTCAGGGGTTCATCCAGTGCGAGCAGTGCGGACACGCGGTCCATTGCACACCACGGCACCGACAGCCGTCGCCCGACGGCGCCTCACGGCCCTGGATGAGCCCCCGCGCGTGCCCGTGCCGGTGGGCCCCGCGAACGGCATGGCGGACTGCTCGGTCCGGGCGTTCAGCGGAGCCCGAAGCCTTCGGCCCAGGTGCCCACGTCGGCTGTGGTCGCGTTGCCTCCGCAGACGACCAGACCGAGCCTGGCGTTCCCCCCGACGCGCTCCAGGACGCGGCGTGCGGCCGGCAGCAGGCATCCGGCGGCCGGTTCGGCCCAGACCTTCGCGTGATCGGCCAGATCCAGGGTGCCCCGCACGGCCTCGGCGTCGCTGACCGTGAGCACGTCGGTGACCAGGGCCGCCACATGCTCGTAGGTGAGCTGTGAGGCGCTGGGGGCGCTCAGTGTGGACACGACCGAGGACAACGCGACCGGCACCGGTCCGCCGGCGGCCAGGGCCGCCGACATGGCGTCGGCGCCCTCGGTCTCCACGCCCCAGATCCGCACTCCGGGGCGGTACGCGCGCAGCGCGGTGGCGACACCCGAGACGAGCCCCCCGCCACCGATGCTGACGAGTACATCGGTCAGCTCCCCGGCATCCTGCGCGAACTCCAGACCGACCGTGCCCTGGGCGGCGAGCACGAGGGGGTCGTCGAAGGGATGGACCATGGTGAGTCCGGTGGCCCTGAGCTCGTCCACGAGGGCGAACGCCTCGGCCATGGAGTCGGCGACCTGCACGCTCGCGCCGGCGGCCTCGGCGGTGGCGACCGCGTGGGCGGGCGCTGAGCTCGGCATCACCACGGTCGCCTTGATGTCCAGTGCGCCGGCCATGACCGCCAGTGCGATGCCGTGGTTCCCACCGCTGACCGCCACGACTCCGGCGGCACGCTCCGCCTGGTCGAGCGTGAGCAGTTTGGCAGTCGCGCCTCGGGCCTTGAACGAGCCGGTGCGCTGGAGCAGTTCCAGTTTCGCGGTGGTCGGCGCGCCCAGCAGCGCGGACAGGCCGTGACTCGGCACCGTCGGTGTCCGTACGACATACCCGGCGATCCGCTCGGCCGCGGCTTCCACGTCCGCGACAGTGATCAGCACACCCGTCTCCCTCACACGACACGATTCGCACAGCACGGCCTTCGCGGCCGCCATCGCAGTACGGTGCCGTGCCCGCGCGGGGTTGTCGAGGGAGCGGCCCCAGGGCGAAGGGCCAAGGGCTGTCCCGTGATCCGCGGTGGATCAGAGCGCGGCGTCAGGTGTATGGGGTCTCCCCCGGCCCCTGGGGCCGAGGCGTATGGGGTCTCCCCCGGCCCCTGGGGCCGAGGTGTATGGGGTCTCCCCCGGCCCCTGGGGCCGAGGGGTATGGGGTCTCCCCCGGCCCCTGGGGCCGAGGTGTATGGGGTCTCCCCCGGCCCCTGGGGCCGAGGTGTATGGGGTCTCCCCCGGCCCCTGGGGCCGAGGTGTATGGGGTCTCCCCCGGCCCCTGGGGCCGAGGGGACGCAACGCAAGGCGGAGGGTCGCCCTCATACCGGGTATATTCGGGCGATTCGACGGCGCAGCGTGGGGGCACCTCCCGGCGAAGACAGGGGGAGTGCCGTAGCTGTCGTCGCGCGCCCGCCGGGGACTAACGGGACAGCCCTTACTCCACTCCGATCATCAGGGGCGCGCCCGCCCCGTCGTGGACCACCGTGTCGACTGCCAGGTGCCCTCTGCGGACATGGCTCTCCAGGCGGTCCGCCAAGCCGGGTGGCGCCTCGTCCGGGACGACGAGGGTGACGAGTTCACCGCCGGCGGAGAGCATGCGGTCGAGCACCGTCTCCGCCGTCGACGCGAGATCCTTGCCGATGACCGCCACATCGCCGTCGATCAGGCCCAGTACGTCCCCGGCCTGGCAGACACCCGCGGAGGTGAAGGACTGCCGCTCGGCCACGGCCAGTTCGCCGTAGCGGGTGGCACCGGCCGCCGATGTCATCGCGACGACGTCCTCGTCGAAGCGGCGGTCGGGCTCGTGGACCGCGAGGGCCGCGATGCCCTGGACCGGCGAGCGGGTGGGGATGAGGGCGACCCGGACGCCTTCGGTACGGGCCTGTTCCGCGGCCGCCGCCGCGGTGTGGCGCAGCTCGGGGGCGTTCGGCAGCAGTACGACCTCGCGCGCGTGCGCCCTGCGGATGGCGGCGACGAGCTCGCCACTGGCCGGGAGCTCACCGGGCCGTGCCAGCACCGTGGTCGCACCGGCCGTCTCGCAGAGCACCGCGAGCCCTTCGCCGGGTACCACGGCCACGACGGCGCGCTGGACCGGTTCGCGTGACTCGGCGGGTGGGGCGGTGTCGAAGTGGGTGATCCGGATCCGGTAGGGGCGGCCGGCCTCGACACCCGCCTCCACGGCCGCGCCGGCGTCGTCCACATGCACATGGACGTTCCACAGTCCGTCACCGCCCACGACGACGAGTGAGTCCCCGAGGCCGTCGAGGCGCTCCTTGAGGCGGACCACCGCCGGGTCGTCCGCCTCCAGGAGGTAGATCACCTCGAAGGCGGGTCCGCCCTGGGCGCACGGTTCCCGCGGCTCCCTCTGTGACTCCTCCTGCGACTGCGCGGCCGGCTCCGCCGGGTGGGCCCGTGGCACCGGCCGCCGCCGTACCGGGGCCTCCCCCGTCACGGCTTCCAGCAGTGCTCCCAGCACCGCGAGCAGTCCTTGGCCGCCGGCGTCAACGACACCGGCCCGCCCCAGTACGTCGAGTTGCCCGGGGGTCTCGTCCAGCGCCGTGCGCGCGCCCGCGTAGGCGGCCAGCAGCGCGGCAGCGTCGTCGTCGTCGGGCACCGCGGCGCTCCCCGCCGCTGTCGCCACGCTCAGGATCGTGCCCTCCACGGGGTGCGCGACGGCCTCGCGCGCGGAGCTCGCGGCCCGGCGCAGCGCTGCGGCCACCCCGCCGTCCTGCTCCACCAGCACCTCTGCCATGCCCCGCAGCAGCTGGGCCAGGATGGTCCCGGAGTTCCCGCGCGCCCCGATCAGCGCCCCGTGGGCCATGGCCCGTACGGCGTCCTCGAGATCGGGCTCCACGGCGACCGACGGCTCGTACGCGGCGAAGACCGCTTCCACCGACCGGGCCGCGGACTCGACGGTGAGATACAGGTTGGTGCCGGTGTCGCCGTCCGCGACCGGGTAGACGTTGATCGCGTCGAGCTCCTCGCGCTCGCGTCCCAGCGCTTCCAGTGCCAGCGCGCACCATGCGCGCACCACCCGGGCGTCGATCGTCCGCCCGTCTCCCGCCACCGTCCTTGTGCGCGGCCCCGCGGGCTCCTCGCGAAGCCCGTCCTGTTTCGGCAACTGTCGTCCTCCTTGAGCGGCCGGCTGCACCGCAGGGTAGACCCGGGCCGGACCGGGGCCGGGCTGGGGGCGAGGGATGCCATGGTAGTTTCGTTGTACGGGAGCAGGCGTTGTATGCTGCTCCGGTTGCCCGATGAAAGTCGGGCTATTCCCCCGGCAAGCCACTTCAGACACCTGATTCCGGCACGCCGGATTTCACTGTAAGTGCATCTGAAGTCTTTGGAGTGACCCGTGGCTGCCAACTGCGACGTCTGCGGCAAGGGGCCGGGCTTCGGCAACAACATTTCGCACTCGCACCGCCGTACGTCCCGTCGCTGGAACCCGAACATCCAGCGCGTGCGTGCCGTGGTCGGTCGGACGCCGAAGCGGCTCAACGTCTGCACCTCGTGCATCAAGGCCGGCAAGGTCTCGCGCTAACCGCGACGTTTGTCGTAGCGCAGCCCGCCGGTTGCCTTGGAAAGCCGGTCCACTGATGTGGACCGGCTTTTTGCCGTGCCCGCGCGGGCTTCCAGCCGGCGGTTGCCGGGCCGGCCCTCAGCGGAAGCGCCAGCCGTGGTCGACCGGCCCGATCCCGCCGCCCAGCGGGTAGCCCGCGACGATGGCGCCGGTGACGTACTCCTTCGCCGCGTACACGGCCTCCGGCACGGCGAGCCCCTTGGCGAGCCCCGACGCCACGGCCGAGGCCAGTGTGCAGCCGGTGCCATGGGTGTGCCGGTTGTCGTGACGCGGCGAGCGCAGCCAGTGCTCGTCGGTGCCGTCGGTGAGCAGGTCCACGGCGTCCCCCGCGAGATGCCCGCCCTTGATCAGTGCCCAGCGCGGGCCGAAGCGCAACACCGCGTCCGCCGCGCGCCGCAGTTCGGACTCGTCCGCCACTCGCACACCGGTGAGCTGCTCGACCTCGTCCACGTTCGGGGTGGCCACGGTGGCGATCGGCAGCAGCTTCCCGCGCACGGATTCCAGCGCGGACTCGGCGATCAGCGGATCGCCGTGCTTGGAGACGCCGACCGGATCGACCACCACCGGCGCCTCCGCGGCGGCCAGCAGCTCCGCGACGGTCTCCACGAGTTCGGCCGACGCCAGCATGCCGGTCTTGACCGCGTCGACGCCGATGTCGTCGACGGCGCTGCGGTACTGGGCGCGCACCGCTTCGGCCGGTAGCTCCCAGGCACCCTGCACACCGAGCGAGTTCTGGGCCGTCACGGCAGTGATCACGCTCATTCCATGGACGCCGAGCGCCAGCATGGTCTTCAAGTCCGCCTGGATGCCGGCACCGCCACCGGAGTCGGATCCGGCGACGGTGAGCACCCGAGGCGGCGCCTGGGCCGGGGGCTCCGGGCTCATGCCCCCTCCCCGAAGTGGTCCCAGCCGCCCTTGTTGGTCCAGGGGGCGCCGTCCACCGTCACCTGAGGCAGCGCCGAGGGGTTGAGCACCTCGCCGATCACCTTCCAGCGGGCGGGCAGTTTCGCGTCAGGGGGGAAGGTCGCGACGATCGCGTGGTCCTCACCGCCGCTGAGCACCCATTGCAGAGGGTCGACGCCGACGGCCTGGCCGATGTCGTTCATCTGCGTGGGAATGTCGATGAGTCCGGAGCGCAGGTCGATCCGGACCTTGCTGGCCTCCGCGATATGCCCGAGGTCCGCGACCAGACCGTCGCTGACGTCGGTCATCGCGGTGGCGCCGAGTCCGGCCGCCGCGGGCCCGGCGTGGTATGGCGGCTCCGGTCGGCGGTGGGCCTCCACGAAGGCGCGGGGCGAGCGGAAGCCGCGCGAGAGGACCGCGTGCCCGGCGGCGGACCAGCCCAACCAGCCCGTGTACGCGACGACATCGCCGGGCTGGGCACCCGCCCGGGTCACCGGGTCGTGGTTGCGCAGATCGCCGAGTGCGGTGATCGCGACGGTGATGGTGTCGCCGCGTACGACGTCTCCGCCGACCACCGCCGCCCCGGCGACCTGGCACTCGTCGCGGATGCCGTCCATCAGCTCGGTGGCCCAGGTGACAGGAAGGTCGGCAGGCACGACCAGACCGAGCAGCAGTGCGGTGGGCACCGCGCCCATGGCCGCGATATCGGCCAGGTTCTGGGCTGCGGCCTTGCGGCCCACGTCGTAAGCGGTCGACCAGTCGCGCCGGAAGTGCCGTCCCTCGAGCAGGAGATCGGTGCTGGCCACCACCCTGCGATCGGGAGCGGCCACCACTGCGGCGTCATCGCCGGGCCCGAGCCGTACGGCGGGGGTGGTGGTGAGCCGGGAGGTGAGCTCCCTGATGAGCCCGAACTCCCCGAGCTCGCCCACAGTGCCCTTCATTCCTGTGCTCCTTCTGCCCCAGTGCGCTTGCGGTCGCGAGCTGTCACTGCTGTCGGTACGGTCGAGTAGGCCGAGCTGGCGGTCGACTTCTGCGCTGTCCGCGCCACGCTGCGCGCGCCTTTGGAGCGCGCGGGTCTCCCCGCGGCCCGCGGCGACGCGATACCGTGGCGTCCCTTCTCCCCACATGATCCTCGTGGCCGCCCTGGAGGTTCCGTGGTACAGGCGTACATCCTTATTCAGACCGAGGTGGGCAAGGCGTCGACCGTCGCCGAGACCATCGCCAAGATCCCGGGGGTGACCCAGGCAGAGGACGTGACGGGTCCGTATGACGTGATCGTGCGCGCCCAGGCCGATACGGTGGACGAGCTCGGTCGCATGGTGGTCGCCAAGGTCCAGCAGGTGGACGGCATCACGCGAACGCTGACCTGCCCGGTCGTGCACCTGTAGCCCCCGTCTACGCTGGGCCGGTGTTGTCCTTCCACCGACATGCCTCCCTGCCCGCCACGGCCGCGGTGCTACTGGCCGTCTCGGGCTGCGCCACGGATGCTCCCGTGGTCGCGGTGCCCTCGCCCCCTCAGCAGGAGTCGGCGCTGTGCCGCGCCCTGCACGAGGCGCTACCGGATTCCGTGGCCGGAATGGAGCGCCAGGACCCCGAGCCGCGTTCCGAGCTGACCGCCGGGTGGGGGGACGCCGCGATCGTACTGCGCTGCGGTGTCCCCCGGCCCCCGGGGATGAGTGATCCGCAGGGGCAGGCGGTCGAGGTCGACGGCGTCGGCTGGCTGGTGGAGGAGCGCGACGGCGACGGCCCCCGCCTCACCACCGCGTCCCGCAAGACCTATGTGGAGGTCACGCTGGGGAAGCAGTACGCCCATGACCTCGGGCCGCTGACGGATCTGGCGGAGCCCGTCTCCAAGACCGTCCCGGCACTCTTCGCCGACGAACACGGCGAACACTGAACGGCTGCCGTGCGAAACGGTTTTGCAGAACCGTTTCGCACGGTACGCGTCAGCGCAGTCCGGTGGAGCGCCGCAGCGCCGCCTGGATCAGTCGGTCGACGAGCTCCGGGTATCCGACCCCGCTCTCCTGCCACATCCGCGGGTACATCGAGATCGGCGTGAACCCGGGCATGGTGTTGATCTCGTTGATCACGAAATCGCCGTCCTCGGTGAGGAAGAAGTCCGCCCGGACCAGCCCCTCGCAGGACGCCGCCTCGAACGCAGCGACCGCGAGCCGCCGCACCTCGGCGGTCTGCTCATCGGTGAGCGGCGCGGGCACCAGACCGTCGGCCGAGTCGATGTATTTCGCCTCGAAGTCATAGAAGTCGTGCGCGGAGACCGGCGGGATCTCGGCGGGCACGCTGGCGCGCGGGCCGTCCTCGAACTCCAGCACCCCGCACTCGATCTCACGGCCCCGCAGCAACGCCTCGACGAGGATCTTGGGGTCGTGCCGCTGGGCCTCCTCGATCGCCTCGTCGAGTCCCGGGAGGTCGTCGACCTTGGTGATGCCGATCGAGGACCCCGCGCGGGCGGGCTTCACGAAGAGCGGCCAGCCGTGCTCGCCGGCGAAGTCGATGATCTTCTTGCGCGCGGCGGAAGGATCGTTCACCCACTCACGGGGCCTGATGACCACATAGGGGCCGACCGGCAGGCCGAAGGACATGAAGACCCGCTTCATGTACTCCTTGTCCTGGCCGACTGCCGAGGCCAGCACACCCGAACCGACATACGGGATACCGGAGAGCTCCAGCAGTCCCTGGAGAGTGCCGTCCTCACCGTAGGGACCGTGCAGCATCGGAAAGACGACGTCGACCTCACCGAGCACCTTGGGCACCGAGCCAGGCTCGCTGTAGACCACCTCGCGGTTGGCCGGGTCGACGGGCAGGACCACGCCGCCCTCGGTGGACTCGGCGAGCTCGGCGACGGACGGCAGCCTGCGGTCGGCGATGGCCATCCGCTCCGGATCGTCGGCGGTCAGCGCCCAGCGGCCGTCGCCGGTGATGCCGATGGGCAGTACGTCGTACTTGGCACGGTCGATGGCGCGCAGCACGGCGCCGGCCGTCACGACGGAGATCGCGTGCTCGGAGCTACGGCCACCGAAGACGACCGCTACACGCGGCTTGCGGGGCGCCTCGCCCTGCGCAGGGGCGAGGTCGGGGCTGTGGAACGGGTTCTCGCTCATATCGCGACGAGACTACCTTGCGCTTTCGCCGCCACGGCAGGCCCGCGCCGCACCCCCGCCTCGGGCCCCCCGCCCGGTGGCTCGGCGGCTTACGCGACGGCTTCCCGCGGGCCCGTGGCCGCTGCGTCCGGGTGCCCCGCCCGCGGCACCCCGGACGCCCCGGCCTGTCAAAAGCGCAGCCAGGCCTGCGGCTACCGCGCAAGGAGCGCGGCACACCGCGTGTTCCCGCAGTCTGGGTCACCGCACCACCGGGTGCGGGGGGCACTCGCCGGGTGCGGGGGGCACTCGCCGGGTGCGGGGGGCACTCGCCGGCCCACCCGGCGCAAGACGTCAATGGCGCTCGGGCTTCGCGCTGCGCGACATCAGTTCCTTCAGGGCGACCACCGGCGGCTTGCCCTCGTGCACGATCGACACCACCGTCTCCGTGATCGGCATGTCGACGCCGTGCCGCCTGGCCAGATCCAGCACGGACTCGCAGGACTTGACGCCCTCGGCCGTCTGTTTGGTGGCGGCGATGGTCTCCTGGAGCGTCATCCCCCGCCCGAGATTGGTGCCGAAGGTGTGGTTCCTGGACAGCGGGGACGAGCAGGTGGCGACGAGGTCGCCGAGCCCCGCGAGGCCCGAGAAGGTCATGGGGTCGGCGCCCATGACGAGGCCGAGACGGGTCGTCTCGGCGAGGCCGCGGGTGATGAGGGTGGCTTTGGAGTTGTCGCCGAGTCCCATGCCGTCCGCGATGCCGACGGCCAGGCCGATGACGTTCTTGACGGCGCCTCCCAGCTCGCAGCCGACGACGTCGGTGTTGGTGTAGGCGCGGAAGTACGGGGTCATGCAGGCGGACTGGAGCCGTTGGGCGACCGACTCGTCCTCGCAGGCCACCACGGCGGCGGCGGGCTGCCGGGCGGCGATCTCCTTCGCCAGGTTGGGCCCGGTGAGGACCGCGACCCTGCGCCGAACGGCGTCGGCGGCTCCCCCACCCGGTGCCCCGGCGACCACTTCGGTGATGACCTCGCTCATCCGCTTGGCGGTGCCGAGTTCGACGCCCTTCATCAGGGAGACGAGGACGGTGTCGGGGGCCAGCTTCGGCGCCCATTCGGTGAGGTTGGCCCGCAGGGTCTGGGAGGGAACGACGAGCACCGTGAAGTCGGCTCCGTCAGCGGCCTCGGCGGCGTCATTGGTGGCCCGTACCGCCTCGGGGAGCGGGGCTCCCGGGAGGTAGTCGGGGTTGCAGCGGGTGGCGTTGATGACATCGACCTGCTCGGCCCGGCGAGCCCAGAGGGTCACATCGCAGCCTGCGTCGGCGAGGATCACCGAGAAGGCGGTGCCCCAGGATCCGGCGCCGAAGACGGCGGCCTTGACGGGACGGGTCACTTCATCCCCTCCTCGGCGGCCCTGCGTCGCTGTTCCGTACGGGCCGACTGGTGGTCGTAGGTCCGGCCGGGCGCCGTCTCTCCGCGCACCTCCTCGAGGATCGCGGTGATCGCGGCCATGATGACCTCGGTCGCCTCACGCAGCACCTCGGGCGTGGGCTCCTGCCCGTAGAACCGGTCGAGGTCGACAGGCGGTCCCGCCTGCACGATCAGGGTCTTGCGCGGGAACAGCCGCAGCTTGTTCTCCTTGGCGTACGGCGGCATCGCCATGTTGGCGCCCCACTGCGCGACCGGGATGACCGGCGCCTTGGTGAGCAGAGCGACCCGGGCGGCACCGGTCTTGCCCGCCATGGGCCACATCTCCGGGTCGCGGGTGAGCGTTCCCTCGGGGTAGAACGCCACGCACTCGCCGCGCTGGATGGCGTCCACGGCCGCCCGGAAGGCGTCCATCGCGTTGGTCGTCTCGCGGTAGACGGGGATCTGGCCCGTGCCGCGCAGGATCGTGCCGACGAACCTGCCCTTGAAGAGGGCGGCCTTCGCCAGGAAGCGGGGCACTCGTCCGGTGTTGTACTGGTAGTGCGCGTAGGACAGCGGGTCCAGGTACGAGTTGTGGTTCACGGCGGTGATGAATCCGCCGTCGGCCGGGATGTGCTCCGTTCCCCGCCAGTCCCGCTTGAAGAGAACCACCAGCGGCGGTTTCGCGATGACCGCCGCCAGGCGGTACCAGAAGCCGATTCTGCGGCGGGACACTCGGACACCTTCCTCTATGACCTGGCGGCTGCTTGCTGCGGCCCGGCTGCCGGGGGCCAAGTGTCGCCTCGCGCCCCCGGTCTGTCGAGAACACCGTACGCCCCGCCCGGCGGCGCGGCCGTACGGGTCGCCGCACGGGAAGGTCACGATTGCCGCCGTTGACGAGGCACACGGCCGCCGCGGCACCGGCTGATCGCGGCGCCGTCGCCGGGCGGGTCACAATGAGGCCGTGCACTGGTCACTCGTCGTTCCGCTGAAGCCCCTCGCCCTGGCCAAGAGCAGGCTGGCGGAGGCCGTCGGGGCGATGCTCAGGCCCCGCCTGGCGCTGGCCTTCGCCCAGGACACGGTGGCCGCGGCCCTGGCGTGCCCCGCGGTGGCGGATGTGGCGGTCGTCACGGACGATCCGTTGGCGGCTGCCGAGCTGTCCGCCATCGGCGCCAGGATCGTGCCCGACACCCCGGCGGCTGGGCTCAACGCCGCGTTGGCGCACGGCGCCGATGTGGTGCGCGCCGGCCGGCCGGGCGCTCCGGTTGCCGCGCTCAACGCCGATCTGCCGGCGCTGCGAGCAGCGGAATTGGCACTGGTGCTCGCGGCGGGCGCACAATTTCCGCGGGCTTTCCTCCCGGACTCGGCGGGAATTGGCACGACTTTTCTCGCGGCCGGTGCGGGCTGGGAATTGCGTCCGGCATTCGGCGGTCCTTCCCGAAACCGGCATTTGCGGTCCGGGGCGGTGGAAATTGCGCCGGCCGGCACCGACTCGGTGCGCCGGGACGTCGACACAGCCGATGACCTGCTGGCCGCGCTGACCCTCGGGGTGGGCCCCCGCACCACGGCGCACTGCGCCGGGCTGCCGCTGCTGCGGGGGCATCTCGCGGGCGACGGCCGGGCGGTCGGTCAGGGCGGGTCCGGATAGGCTCTGGGCATGCAGGCGACCGCGTACACGTATGACTCAGAGACCCGGAGCGGCAGTGTGCTGCTCGATGACGGGACTCCGGTGGACTTCGACACCGCGGCGTTCGACGCCGGCGGGCTGCGGTTGCTGCGGCCCGGGCAGCGGGTGCGTATCGAGACCGAGAGGCAGGGCGATGCCCTGCGGATCACCTTGGTGACACTTCAGACGCTGTGAGCGAGCCCCGCCTTCGGGCGGGTGGGCCTCTGCGGGACAGCCGGAACAGCACGTTCGACGCCTTCTACGCGTTCCACGAAGGCAGCGGGAGCAGTCAGCACGGTCGGGACGCGGTCGGGACACCGCTCCGGCATGCCGCGGGCCGGGCTCCCGCCGAGGGAGTCCGGCCCGTCGCGTGAGTGGCCCTCGTGTGCCGCGCCGCTTACTTCTTGCGGGCAGCGGTTTTCTTGGCGGTGGTCTTGCGCGCTGTGGCCTTCTTGGCCGGGGCGGTCTTCTTGGCCGTGGCCTTCTTCGCGGTGGTCTTCTTCGCCGCGGTCTTCTTCACCGCGGCGGTCTTCGCGGTGGTGGTCTTCTTCGCCGCGGTCTTCTTCGCCGCGGCGGTGGTCTTCTTCGCCGCGGTCTTCTTCACCGCGGCCTTCTTGGCGGTCGCCTTCTTCGCGGCGGCCTTCTTGGCGGCGGTGCCGACCTGGAGGCTGCCCTTGGGCGCCTTCTTGACGGCGACTTCGCCACCCCTGGGGAGCTTCTTCGTCCCGCTGACCAGGTCCTTGAAGCCCTGGCCCGCGCGGAATCGCGGCACCGAGGTCTTCTTGACCCGCACGCGCTCACCCGTCTGAGGGTTGCGGGCGTAGCGGGCGGGGCGGTCGACCTTCTCGAACGAACCGAAGCCGGTGACCGAGACCCGGTCCCCTCCGACAACCGCGCGGACGATCGCGTCGAGGACCGCGTCGACCGCGTCGGCGGCCTGCTGACGGCCGCCCATCTTGTCGGCAATCGCTTCTACGAGCTGCGCCTTGTTCACTTCTTCCCCTTCGGAGACATAGCCGGAACGAAAGTGTTCAAGCTTTTTCGCACGTTAGGCAGATATATACCGCAAATCAAACACGAAACGGGCTAATCACCCTAGTGCCGCAACGAAGTCGACGCCGCGGCCACCAGGCGGTGCCATATATCGACACCGCCGTCGGGGGGTCAGTCACCTTGAGGGAAACGGCCTTCATCGAGGTCGTTCATCAACCGGTCCAGGCGCCTTGCGGCGTCGGCGAGATCGTGCTTGGCCACGGCTGTGACAGCCAGCAGCTTCCGGGACAGCGCCATCCTTACGCCCTCCGGGACTTGCAGTTCGCGCACACGAGTATGCGCCTCTTTCAGCCGGTCGGCGACTGCCCGATAGAGCTCGAGTTGGCTGTCGCGTTCCATGCGCCGATTGTGCCATCTGGGGCGAGTTGTCGCCCCGGTGGGTCTCAACAAGCGACTGCGCCCCCTGCCGGACGGCAGGGGGCGCAGTTGGGGAAAAGCGCTGCTCAGACCTCAATTGTGCGGGGCTTGAAGGGCGGCCGAGAGGTCTCGTAAGCCGCGATGTCGGCTTCGTTCTGAAGGGTGAGGCTGATGTCGTCGAGTCCGTTCAGCAGCCTCCAGCGGGCGTTCTCATCCAGCTCGAAATCGACGGTGACACCGGCGGCACGCACCTGGCGCTGCTCCAAGTCAACGGTGATTTCAGCCAACGAGTCGGCCTCGGTCAGCTCCCAGAGCCGGTCCACCGCATCCTGCGGCAGAACGACGGTCAGCAGACCGTTCTTGAGCGAGTTGCCACGGAAGATGTCGGCGAAGCGGGCGGAGATGACGGCCTTGAACCCGTAGTTCTGCAGCGCCCAGACGGCGTGCTCGCGCGAGGAGCCGGTACCGAAGTCGGGGCCCGCGACCAACACCGTCGCACCCTCCCGCTCCGGCTGGTTGAGTACGAAGTCGTCGCTCCTGCGCCAGGCCTCGAAGAGCCCGTCCTCGAAGCCGTCGCGGGTGACCTTCTTGAGCCAGTGGGCCGGGATGATCTGGTCGGTGTCGACATTGCTGCGGCGCAGCGGGACGGCACGACCGGTGTGCGTGGTGAATGCTTCCATGACGGTCAGACTCCGGCGGGCGTACGAGGAACGGACAGGTCTGTCAGGTCGGCGGGCGACGCCAGGTGGCCGAGCACGGCAGTGGCGGCTGCGACCTGTGGTGACACCAGATGGGTACGGCCGCCCTTGCCCTGCCGCCCCTCGAAGTTGCGGTTGGAGGTGGACGCGGAACGCTCGCCGGGAGCGAGCTGGTCGGGGTTCATACCCAGGCACATGGAGCAGCCCGCGTGCCGCCATTCGGCGCCGGCCTCCTTGAAGACCTTGTCGAGCCCCTCCTCGACCGCCTGGAGCGCCACCCGAACCGAGCCGGGGACCACCAGCATCCTTACCCCGTCGGCGACTTTGCGGCCGTCCAGGATCGCCGCCGCGGAGCGCAGGTCCTCGATACGGCCGTTGGTGCAGGAGCCTACGAAGACGGTGTCGACCTTGACGTCCCGCAGCGCCTGCCCCGCGGTCAATCCCATGTACTCCAGAGCCTTCTCGGCGGCGAGCCGCTCCGAAGCGTCCTCGTACGAAGCCGGGTCGGGGACGCTGGCGGACAGCGGAGCGCCCTGGCCCGGGTTGGTGCCCCAGGTGACGAACGGGGACAGCTCGGCGGCATCGATGAAGACCTCGGCGTCGAAGACGGCGTCGTCGTCGGTGCGCAGGGTCCTCCAGTAGGCGACCGCGGCGTCCCAGTCCTCGCCCCTGGGGGCGTGTTCCCGGCCTTCCAGGTAGTCGAACGTCGTCTGGTCCGGGGCGATCATGCCGGCCCGGGCGCCCGCCTCGATCGACATGTTGCAGATGGTCATGCGGGCTTCCATCGAAAGCTTCTCGATGGCGGAGCCGCGGTACTCCAGGATGTAGCCTTGGCCGCCGCCGGTGCCGATCTTCGCGATGATCGCCAGGATCAGGTCCTTGGCGGTGACACCGTCGGGCAGCTCGCCCTCGACCGTGATCGCCATGGTCTTGGGGCGGGCCAGCGGCAGGGTCTGGGTGGCCAGCACATGCTCGACCTGCGAGGTGCCGATACCGAAAGCCAACGCGCCGAAGGCGCCGTGGGTGGAGGTGTGGGAGTCACCGCAGACCACGGTGGTGCCCGGCTGGGTGAGGCCCAGCTGCGGTCCCACCACATGGACGACTCCCTGCTCCACGTCTCCGAGCGGGTGCAGCCGCACGCCGAACTCGGCACAGTTCTTGCGCAGGGTCTCCAACTGGGCGCGCGAGACCGGATCGGCGATCGGCTTGTCGATGTCGAGGGTCGGGGTGTTGTGGTCCTCGGTGGCGATGGTGAGGTCCAGCCGGCGCACCCGGCGCCCGCTCAGACGAAGGCCGTCGAACGCCTGCGGGCTGGTCACCTCGTGCAGGAGGTGAAGGTCGATGAAGAGCAGGTCGGGCTCGCCTTCGGCGCGCCGGACGACATGGTCGTCCCATACCTTCTCCGCGAGTGTCCTACCCATCGCTTTCCCTCCGGCCCGGCAACGCTGCCGGACGCCTGCTAGAGATCGATTGCGCGGCACGGCACCGGTGGTTGCCGGCGGAGGCACGCTGGCCTCGTACGGCCGTACAACACAGGTTCGCAACTTCTCGGAGAATTGGAACTTGCGTTTCACAGAGTGAGACGTGAGTATCGTTGCATGGACAACTCTAGTGGCGTCGGAGTTCTCGACAAGGCAGCGCTGGTACTGAGCGCGCTGGAGTCCGGCCCGGCCACCCTCGCCGGGCTGGTCGCGGCGACCGGGCTCGCGCGACCCACGGCGCACCGCCTCGCCGTGGCGCTGGAGCACCACCGGATGGTGGCACGTGACATGCAGGGCAGGTTCATCCTGGGTCCCCGGCTGGCGGAGCTCGCCGCCGCCGCGGGTGAGGACCGGCTGCTGGCCACCGCCGGACCGGTGCTGACGCACCTGCGGGATGTGACCGGCGAGAGCGCCCAGCTCTACCGCAGGCAGGGCGACATGCGGATCTGCGTGGCCGCCGCGGAGCGGCTGTCCGGATTGCGGGACACCGTGCCCGTGGGCTCGACCCTCACCATGAAGGCCGGTTCATCGGCCCAGATCCTGATGGCCTGGGAGGAGCCGGAGCGCCTGCACCGCGGCCTCCAGGGCGCCCGCTTCACGGCGACGGCACTGTCCGGCGTGCGGCGCAGGGGCTGGGCGCAGTCGATCGGCGAACGTGAACCGGGCGTCGCCTCGGTCTCCGCCCCGGTGCGCGGCCCGTCCAACCGGGTGGTGGCCGCCGTCTCGGTGTCCGGACCGATCGAGCGACTGACCCGCCACCCGGGCCGCATGCACGCCCAGGCGGTGATCGACGCCGCGGCCCGCCTGTCCGACGCACTGCGCCGGGCGAGCTGAGGGCTGTCCCGTAGTCCGCCGCGACCGGGAGTCCGGGGACCGGAGGCGGCACGGGGGGCGCGGTCCGGCGGGGGTGCGTCCGCCTGGCCGCGGCTAGGGCGTGTTGCGAAAGTCCCTCCTGACCCGCGACGCCTGGCACGCACGCTCGCTGCGTTGTCGGAGTCATCCACGTACGTCCAGTACGAGGATGATCCTCCGCCTTGCGATCGCACGCACCAGACGCCGCAGGCCCCGCCCTGCGGGCGGACGGAGCTACTTTCGCAACACGCCCTAGGGCGCCCCAGGCCGCCACCGCGACAGGACGGCGACCCCGGACGCCCGGAGGTTCCGGGAAGGACCGCCGCCTCAGGCGACCCTGAGACGGTCGGCCGCCGACTCGCCCCGGCGAGCGACCGGGACGACTCCGGTCGCCGCGCCGAGACCGAACTCCGGCATGTTGATGTACACGGACTCGTAGGCGCCCGCCGGAACGACATACGTCTCGTGCCAGAAGCCGACCTTGCCCTTGCCCTCCCGCAGACGCCGGTTGAAGGCGGCCCAGGCAGGCCGGTGCTCCCCGTCCCGGTCGGAGGCATAGGCGAGCAGCTTCTCGTGCGACTCCCAGTACTGGACCACGTACAGCAGCCGGGGCGAGCCCAGCAGGAATTGGAATCCGAGCAGCCCACGCTCCTTCTCCTTGGAGAGCTCCGTGATCATCCGCGGCATCGCCCCGGCCACCGGAAGCCAACTGCGCAGCGCCCGGAAGTTGTTGATACGCATCCCGATGAGGAAGACCGTCACCCCATCCTGCGACTGCGCGGTCATACGGCCCGTGATCGGCTTCTCACCCATGACTGCCTCCTGGCGAGGAATGCTGGATAGTGGCACTATCTATAGTTAGATAGTGCCACTCCCCAAGGAACGGTGCAAGCAGAGGTGGCAGGCGAATGAGGATGGCGGAGCTCAGCGAGCGCAGCGGTGTTCCCACCGCGACGATCAAGTACTACCTGCGCGAGCAGTTGCTGCCGGTCGGGCGACGGATCAGTGCCACCCAGGCCGAGTACGACGAGGGCCACCTGCGCCGGCTCCGACTGGTGCGCGCGCTGATCCAGGTGGGCCGGCTGCCGGTGGCCGCCGCCCGAGACGTGCTCGCGGCCGTCGGGAACGAGTCCCTCGACCTCCACTCACGGATAGGCGCCGCGGTCTGGTCCCTGCCGCACGCCCCGGAACCGAGCGAGGACGACGCGGCAACCGAGACGGCACGCCGTACCGCCGAGAGCCTCCTGGAGCGCATGGGCTGGGACTTCGGCCGCCAGGCGGGTGCCGATTCCCCGGCCTATCGGATGCTGGTCGGCGCGATCGCCACCATGGTGCGACTGGGCTACCCCTGCGGTACGGAGCAGCTCCTCCCTTACGCCCGCAGTGCGGGTGAACTGGGCGTCGCCGACCTGGACTTGGTGGAACGGTACGAGGACGAGGAGGCGCAGGTGGAGGCGGCGGTGGCCTGCACCGTGCTGTACGAGCCGGTGCTGCTGAGCCTGCGCAGACTGGCCGAGGCGGAGGAGTCGTTCCGGCGCTTCGGCTGATCGAGCCACCCACGCAGACCAGGAGGCCCTCCCCGTTAGGGGAGGGCCTCCTGGTCTTGTACCCCCGACCGGATTCGAACCGGCGCTACCGCCTTGAGAGGGCGGCGTGCTAGGCCGCTACACAACGGGGGCTTTGCAGATGAGCTCTGCGAGCTGGCCTACCTGGACTCGAACCAAGACTAACTGAACCAGAATCAGTCGTGCTGCCAATTACACCATAGGCCATGGTGATGTAGACCAGTACCCCCGACCGGATTCGAACCGGCGCTACTGCCTTGAGAGGGCAGCGTGCTAGGCCGCTACACAACGGGGGCCCTAGCGATCCCATCCGACGAAAGCCGAATGATGTCACCGCTGGATCATCGGGAGCGACCCGGATGATCCAGCAGGATGGATCTGTACCCCCGACCGGATTCGAACCGGCGCTACTGCCTTGAGAGGGCAGCGTGCTAGGCCGCTACACAACGGGGGCTTTGCAGATGAGCTCTGCGAGCTGGCCTACCTGGACTCGAACCAAGACTAACTGAACCAGAATCAGTCGTGCTGCCAATTACACCATAGGCCATCAAAATTCAACCCCCCTGCGGGGGTTTCATTCGGTTGGGTGCGCTTCCGGTCCTTGGCTTTCGGCCCGCTTCCCTCGGCGCAGGAAGAACATTACCCGAAGGTGGACGGCGCTCCAAAACGGGTATCCGCGCACAGCAGCCCGGGGAGCTCGTCCAGCGCCGCGATCCGAGTCAGCTCGGGCCGGCCGCCCCGTCCCGACCGGTCCAGCCAGATGCCGGTCAGCCCCGCTTCGACGGCTCCGCGGGCGTCGATGTCCGGGTGGTCCCCGATGTACGCGACCTCCCCAGGCGGCAGCCCGAGCGCGCCGCAGACGGCGAGGAAGGCTGCGGCATCGGGCTTGGACACGCCCAGCTCCACGGCGCACAGGACCGCCTCGAAACGATGCCGCACCCCGAGTGCGCGCAGTTTGCGGTCCTGGTTGTGGATCGACGAATTCGACAGGACGGCATGCCGGTGCGTACCGCTCAACCGGTCGAGCGCGGGCAGGAAGTCCGGGAAGAGCGCCCAGGCCGCCTCGTAGTGCACGACATGCCGCCCGAACCAGTCGTCGGCCTCGGCATCGCTCAGCGGCCTGCCGAGGAAGTCGCGGACACGATCACGCCGCTGTCCCTGGAAGTCGACCGCGCCGGCGGCGAAGCGCGCCCAGTGCCGATCGGCGAGTTCCCGCCAGCGCCGCAGGGCCTCGTCCGCCGACAGGTAGCCGTGCGGCAGCCCCTCCGCGTCGAGCATCCGCCGCAGCCCCGCGGTGTCGGCGCCCGTGTAATCGAAGATCGTGTCGTCGATGTCCCACACCACGGCTTTCACAGTCACGATTCCGACCCTAGCGCGGCTCCCCGCCGGCAGGCAGCCGCGCGGCACAGGTCCTGGCAAGGAGAGGCGCTGCGCACCGGAGCCCGGGAGCACCCGCTCCGCCCCCGCACGGACCCGCCGCGACCGGGCGTCCGCCGCCGCTCGGCCGGGCCACGCCCGGGGGCCATGCGCCGGGGCCGAGCCGGTTCCTCCGGCTCCGCCGACAGCACGGGAGCGGGGCGGCAGCCGTCATGGCTGCCGCCCCGCTCCGTGAAACGCCCTGGGGGTCTCACGCGTGCTGCGCCTGCTACGAGGAGAGCTTCGCCAGCGCCGCGTCGATCCGGGCCAGGGTGCGCTCCTTGCCCAGGATCTCCAGGGACTCGAACAGCGGGAGCCCCACCGTGCGGCCGGTGACCGCGACACGGACCGGCGCCTGTGCCTTGCCCAGCTTGAGACCGTGCTCCTCACCCGCGGTGAGGACGGCGTTCTTGAGCGACTCGGGGCTGGACCAGTCGGCGGCCTCCAGCTGCTGGCGGGCTGTGCTCAGCAGCGCGTCCGAACCCTCCTTCATCGCCTTCTGCCAGGACGCCTCGTCCTCGACCGGTTCCCGGCGGAACAGGAAGTCGACGTTGGCGGTGATGTCCGACAGGACCGTGAGCCGGGTCTGCGCGTGCGGGGCGATGGCCTCCCACGCGGCCTGGTCGAATTCCTCGGGCGCCCAGTTGGCGTACGGGGCCTTCAGCCAGGGTTCGCAGGCCCCGGTGAAGGCCTTCACGTCGAGCAGGCGGATGTGGTCGGCGTTGATCGCCTCGGCCTTCTTGAGGTCGAAGCGGGCCGGGTTGGCGTTGACGTCCGCGATCTCGAACCGCTCGATCATCTCGGAGATCGAGAAGACGTCCTGGTCGGCGGAGAACGACCAGCCGAGCAGGGACAGGTAGTTGAGCAGGCCCTCGGGCAGGAAGCCGCGCTCGCGGTACAGGTTCAGCGAGGACTGCGGGTCGCGCTTGGAGAGCTTCTTGTTTCCCTCGCCCATGACGTACGGCAGGTGCCCGAAGGCCGGGATCGCCTTGGCGACGCCGAGCTCGATGAGCGCCTTGTACAGGGCGATCTGGCGCGGGGTGGAGGACAGCAGGTCCTCACCCCGCAACACGTGGGTGATCTCCATCAAGGCGTCGTCCACCGGGTTGACCAGGGTGTAGAGCGGGGCGCCGCCGGCCCGGACGATGCCGTAGTCCGGCACGTTCTCCGGAGTGAAGGTCAGCTCGCCGCGCACCAGGTCGGTGAAGGTGATCGGCTCGTCGGGCATCCGGAAGCGGACGATGGCCTCGCGGCCCTCGCGCTCGTACACGGCCTTCTGCTCGTCGGTCAGCTCGCGGCAGTGGCCGTCGTAGCCGGAGGGCCTGCCCGCGGCACGGGCTGCCTCGCGGCGCTCGTCCAGCTCGGTGACCGTGCAGTAGCAGCGGTAGGCGTAGCCGCCGTCGAGAAGCTTCTCCGCCACATCCCGGTAGATGTCCATGCGCTGCGACTGGCGGTAGGGGGCGTGCGGACCGCCCTTCTCGGGGCCCTCGTCCCAGTCCAGGCCGAGCCAGCGCAGGGAGTCCAGCAGCTGCTCGTAGGACTCCTCGGAGTCGCGCGCCGCGTCGGTGTCCTCGATGCGGAAGACCATGGCGCCCTGGTGGTGCCGGGCGAAAGCCCAGTTGAACAGGGCGGTGCGGACCAGGCCCACGTGGGGGTTGCCGGTCGGCGAGGGACAGAAACGTACGCGGACTGCTGCGTTAGCCACGCTTGATCACCTTGTTGGTGAGAGTGCCGATGCCTTCGATGGTGACGGCGACCTCGTCGCCGACGGTGAGGGGGCCGACCCCGGCGGGGGTGCCGGTGAGGATGACGTCTCCGGGGAGCAGCGTCATGGCCTCGGTGATGTGGACGACCAGGTCCTCGATGGAGCGGATCATGCCGCTCGTACGACCCAGCTGGCGCTGTTCGCCGTTGACCGTGCACTGGATGGTGAGGTCGCCCGCGGCGGCCAGGTCGATGCCGGTCTCCACCCAGGGACCGAGCGGGCACGCGGTGTCGAAGCCCTTGGCGCGGGCCCACTGCTTCTCCCGCTGCTGGACGTCACGGGCGGTGACGTCGTTGGCGCAGGTGTAGCCGAAAACCACGTCCTTGACGCGCTCGCGCGGGACGTCGCGGCACATCCGGCCGATGACGACGGCCAACTCGGCCTCATGGTGCAGTTCCCGGGAGAACGAGGGGTACTCGATGGCGTCGCCGGAGCCGATCACCGAAGTGGTGGGCTTGAAGAACGCGATGGGTACGTCCGGGGTCTCATTGCCGAGCTCCGCCGCGTGCTCCGCGTAGTTGCGGCCGATGGCCACGACCTTGTTGGGGAGTACGGGCGGCAGCAGCCGGACCTTGCTCAGCGGGACTTTCGTACCGGAGAGCTCGAAGTCGGCGTAGGGAATGCCTTTGATGATGTCCAGGACGAGGCCGGCTGGGTCACCGGTCCCGTCGCCCTCGACCGCGCCGAAGGCGACATTGCCGTCGATGGAGAATCTGGCGATGCGCACGGGTGCCTTGCGCCCCTCACGTTTCCGCTGGCTGGAGTCTGACGCTCCAGGCTAACGCGGCGCAGGCACCCGGCCTGCCGCATTCACCGCCCGCCACTCGGCCTGCCCGGCGGGGCTTCCGCCCACCGGCTCGGACTCACATCGCCGCGGGGGCGTCGATCAGGGTGGTGCGACGAGGGTTGGCCGTCCGGATCGGGAGGTCGACCGAATGCTCCGGCTGGTTCTCGGGGCTCAGCTCGCCGGCGTCCTGGAGGTGCACCAGGGTGGTACGCCGGGGGTTGGCTATGGTGCGGAACATCATGGTCTTCATCGTGTCTGTCGGCCCTTGTCGGTCGGGGTGTCCGTGTAAAGCCAAAGGCTAGACAGCCGGTTCTCGGGGAAAGTGCGGATTCGACTGCGGGTTACGTGTGAGTTTGCTCACGAACTCCCGGACAATTCAGCCATTTCGGACCAGGGAATCACCCCTTGACCACCCCCATGAAACGGACATTGCGTCACTGAATCTGCCATTCCGCTCCTGATCATCGCGACTGGGACACCCGTCGCCTGTAAGCGACTCGTAAGCAAACGCCCTTTTCCTCCGCGATCGGTTTCTACGGCTTGTGACGTGGTCACTACATCAGGTCACTCAGGTCACAGCCCGATACAGGGCCTTGTTGGAGATCCGGGCACTGTGTTGGAATTCCACGCACCGCCGCATGTTCAATCCGGCGCATAAGGGCGCGACAGAGCGCCGGGTCGCGGCGGAGGAGGGGGAAAAGCGCCGGTCACCACCGACCCATCATCGGGGGCGCGCTGCAGCGCCCCGCCACGCCGACACCGCCCCGCCGTCCGCGGAGGGGCGCCTGGTCCAGAGGTTGCGACGCTAGTGCAGGGACGTTTCAAGAGGGATGGCATGGGGCGTCCCCAGGCCCGCCAGGGCCACGGGGAAGCTGCATCTGAGCAGGAGCCGCGCGGCGGAAACGACCGCGGTTCCGCGCCCCGGCACACCCACAACCAGGCCCAGCCCCCGGCGGGCGAAGACGGCGACCGCGGTGCGCGCCCCGGCACCGCACAGGGCGGTGCCCGACCCGGCGCGGCTCACGGCGGCGACGAGCAGGCCGTGCCGAAGCCCAAGGGCAAAGGCCCCACCGACACCGGCTCGCGCATCGCCCTGCGCAACTGGCGCATCAGCACGCGGCTGGTCTCCCTGCTGACGCTGCCCGTCGTCGCGGCGACCACGCTCGGTGGACTCCGTATCAACGAGTCCATGAACGAGATCGAGCAGCTGGAGCACATGCAGCTGCTGACCGACCTGACCCGCGACGCCACCGCTCTCGCCGAGGCACTCCAGAACGAGCGCGACCACGCGGCGGGCCCCATCAGGAACGGCTCGTCCCCCGACTCCGACTACGACATCATCCGTCCGCGTCAGGTCACGGACCAGAAGAAACTGGCCTTCCTCGGCTCCGTCAACGACGTCCCCGACGACAGCGGCGACGAGGCGCTGGAGAGCATCAACTCCAACGTCTCGCAGATCGCCCAGCAGGTGCACACCATCAGCAACCTGCGCAACCAGGCCTACGAGAAGGACAATGTCTCGGGCACGGTCGCGGGCTACAGCCGTCTGATCAACCTGCTGCTCAGCCTGTCCCAGGACATGGCCCAGGCCACCAGCAACCCGGACATGATCAAGCGGACCCGTGCCCTGGCCGCGTTCTCGTCCGCGAAGGAATACGCGTCGATCCAGCGCGCCGTGATCGCCGCGGCGCTCCCCAAGAGCGCGTCCGGCACCCCGGACATGAACGAGAACGACCGCCTCCTCGGCTTCGACGCCAGGAGCAGCGAGCAGGCCGAGATCCGCACGTTCTCCAACATCTACTCCTCGTACGGCGAGAACGCCGAGGACCTGCTCCGCACGCTGAAGACCGGTAACTCCGAGATCGCGAAGGCCGACGAGTACGCGGCTCAGGTGCTGCGCGCCAACGGCGCCATCAAGGGCCGGCCCCGCGGCTATCTGGACTGGACCGACCAGGCCGACACCAAGCTCCAGGCGATGAACCAGATCGAGGAGACCCTCCTCGGCCAGATGGAGACCAGGGCCCGCGAGCTGAAGCAGGAGTCGCAGCAGGTCGCCCTCATCAACGGTGCGCTGATCCTGCTCGTCCTCGGTGTGTCGCTCGTCGGCGCCTTCGTCGTGGCCCGGTCCATGATCCGCTCGCTGCGCCGACTCCAGGACACCGCCACGAAGGTCGCCCAGGACCGTCTGCCCCAGCTCGTCAAGCAGCTCTCCGAGTCCGACCCGCAGGACGTCGACACCAAGGTCGAGTCCGTCGGTGTGCACTCCCGGGACGAGATCGGCAAGGTGGCCGCGGCCTTCGACGACGTGCACCGCGAGGCGGTCCGCCTCGCCGCCGAGCAGGCCCTGCTGCGGGGCAACGTCAACGCCATGTTCACCAACCTGTCGCGCCGCTCGCAGGGTCTCATCCAGCGTCAGCTGTCGCTGATATCCGAGCTGGAGTCCCGCGAGGCCGACCCTGACCAGCTGTCCTCGCTCTTCAAGCTGGACCACCTCGCGACCCGTATGCGCCGCAACGGCGAGAACCTGCTCGTCCTCGCCGGTGAAGAGCCGGGCCGCCGCTGGACCAGGCCCGTTCCGCTGGTCGACGTGCTCCGTGCCGCGGCCTCCGAGGTGGAGCAGTACGAGCGCATCGAACTGGCCGCAGTGCCCGCGACCGAGGTCGCCGGCCGCGTCGTCAACGACCTCGTGCACCTGCTCGCCGAGCTGCTGGAGAACGCCACGTCGTTCTCCTCCCCGCAGACCAAGGTCCGGGTCACCGGTCACGCGCTGCCCGACGGCCGCGTCCTGGTCGAGATCCACGACACCGGCATCGGCCTCTCCCCCGAGGACCTCGCCGCGATCAACGAGCGGCTGGCATCGCCACCGACCGTGGACGTCTCCGTGTCCCGCCGCATGGGCCTGTTCGTGGTCGGCCGCCTCTCCCTGCGGCACGGCATCCGGATCCAGTTGCGTCCGTCCGACTCCGGTGGTACGACCGCGCTGGTCATGCTTCCCGTCGATGTCGCACAGGGCGGCAAGAAGGCTCCGGCCAAGCCGGGTGCCGGCGGGCCGGGTGCCCCCGCGCCGCAGGGGCCGGGCCAGGGTGGCGGCAACCGCCGTCCGGGCGGGGGCAGCGCGCCCGGTGGACGGCTCGGCGCCATCGCCCCCCGTGGGCAGGTCTCCGGCGGCGGTGCCGCCGCTCGCCCCGCTCTGCCCGGCCGTGGCGGCGCGCCGCTTCCGGGCGGGGCCCCGCAGGGCGGACCACAGGTCCCCCCGCAGGGTGGCCCGCAGGACTCCTCGCGCCAGGGCGGCGCACCGGTCAGCGCATTCGCCGGGGACAGCGGCCGCGGCCGTCCGGCCGGTCCCGGTCAGGACCGCGGCGAGCCGCGCCAGGGCGGGAGGCCCGACCAGGGCGGATTCGCCAAGCAGGACTCCGGTCCCGCCGACCGCGGACGTGGCGGCTTCCCGCAGGGCGCCCAGGCCGGTGATGACCGCGGTCGTCGGCTGCCGCAGAGCGGTGCACCGCGCGCCGAACTGCCGGGGGGCGGCGGCCAGCCGACCCCTCCCCAGCCCGTGAGCTGGGGCGGCGAGCAGTCGTCCGGCCCGCAGCGCCCTCCGCTGGACGCCCCTCGCGGGCATGAGGAGCACGACACCACCGGGCAGTACGCGCGGCCCGGCTACGGACAGCAGCGCCCCGGCGCCCAGGACCCGTCAGCCACCGGCCAGTTCGCCCGGCCCGACTACGCGCAGCGTCCGCCGGCCCAGGGACAGCAGGGCCCTGCCGCTCCGCAGCAGCGGGGCCAGGGCACCAGCGGCTTCGCGCCGCCGCGCCAGCCCGCGGCGAGCCTGCCGGCCCAGCCTCAGCCCGAGGCCCTGCCGCCGGCGACCAACCCCGGCGACGGCCGTACACCGCTCTACGACACGCTGGAGACCAACTGGTTCCACGGCGGCGGTGCACAGGCAGCCCGGAACGGCCAGGACGGCAACGGCCAGGAGAGCGGCGGACCGATCGGCAGTGCCCAGAGCGGCGCCATGCAGAGCGGCACCGGCCGGCAGCCTGCCGTACCCCAGCAGTCCACCGGGCGCCCGGTGCCGCCGCGTCGCCCCGCGGCAGAGCCTGCCTCCCCGGTCGGCCTGCCCGGCCAGGCCGACCGGCACCAGGCGAGCGGTTCCGGTGCGGGTTCCGAATGGCGGCCATCGCCCAACGACGATCTGGTCCGTCAGGCCGAGCGGGTGCGCAGGCCCGCGGCCGGCGGGATCACCACGTCGGGCCTTCCCCGCCGCGTGCCGCGCGCCAACCTGGTTCCCGGCACCGCGCAGGAGGCCCCTCAGCAGGCCGCCGGTCCGCAGGTGTCCCGCGCCCCCGACGACGTACGGGGCCGACTCACCAACCTCCGCCGCGGTATCCAGCAAGGCCGTCAGGCGGGTGGCTCCGGCAACACCGGAAGCCACGATCTCGGCCCCAGTCACCAGCAGGAGCGTTAGTGTGAGCCCGATGAGCCAGGCGGCGCAGAATCTGAACTGGTTGATCACCAACTTCGTGGACAACACCCCTGGGGTGTCCCACACCGTGGTGGTCTCCGCCGACGGACTCCTGCTGGCGATGTCCGAGGGATTCCCCCGCGACCGTGCCGACCAGCTGGCGGCCGTCGCGTCCGGACTCACCTCGCTGACCGCGGGCGCCTCCCGCATCTTCGAAGGCGGCCCGGTCAACCAGACGGTGGTGGAGATGGAGCGCGGCTTCCTCTTCATCATGTCGATCTCGGACGGCTCTTCGCTGGCCGTGCTCGCCCACCCGGACGCCGACATCGGCCTCGTGGGCTACGAGATGGCTCTCCTGGTCGACCGCGCGGGCACGGTCCTCACCCCGGACCTGCGCGCCGAACTCCAGGGGAGCCTGCTGCACTAGAAGCCCGCCAGGCCGCGAGGGGCGCGCGCCCCCCAGGTACGCTCCCGGCCTACCGTCCGTCACCTATACCGTCCGGCCGCCCCAACCGGCCCCCCACCGGCCCAGTCAGACGGCACAGCCGATCACTTGCTGTCATGTCACGCCCGGAGGATTCATGACCCCGCCCCCCGCCTCTCACGATCCGTACGGTGTCCCTGTGGACACCGATTACGGACATGAAGGCGACCAGCCGCTGGTGCGTCCTTACGCGATGACCGGCGGCCGGACCCGGCCGCGCTACCAGCTCGCCATCGAGGCGCTGGTCAGCACCACGGCCGATCCCGCGCGGCTGTCGTCCCTGCTGCCCGAGCACCAGCGGATCTGCCACCTGTGCCGCGAGGTCAAGTCGGTGGCCGAGGTCTCGGCGCTGCTGTCGATGCCCTTGGGTGTGGCGCGGATCCTCGTCGCCGACCTGGCGGAGGCCGGCATGGTGGCGATCCACCAGCCGGGCAACGGAGAGGCCGGCGGAACGCCGGACGTGACACTGCTCGAAAGGGTGCTCAGTGGACTTCGCAAGCTCTAGCGGCGGTGCAGCCCGCTCAACCACCAGCGCGAAGATCGTGGTGGCGGGCGGCTTCGGCGTGGGCAAGACCACGTTCGTCGGCGCCGTCTCGGAGATCAACCCGCTGCGTACCGAGGCCGTCATGACGTCCGCATCGGCCGGAATCGACGACCTCACCCACACCGGAGACAAGACCACCACCACGGTGGCCATGGACTTCGGCCGCATCACCCTCGACCAGGACCTGATCCTCTACCTCTTCGGCACCCCCGGACAGGACCGCTTCTGGTTCATGTGGGACGACCTCGTACGCGGCGCCATCGGCGCCGTCGTCCTCGTCGACACCCGCAGACTCGCCGACTGCTTCCCCGCCGTCGACTACTTCGAGAACAGCGGACTCCCCTTCGTCATCGCCCTCAACGGCTTCGACGGACACCAGCCCTACACACCCGACGAAGTCCGCGAAGCCCTCCAGATCGGCCCCGACACCCCCATCATCACCACCGACGCCCGCCACCGCGCCGACGCCAAAAGCGCACTCATCACCCTCGTCGAGCACGCACTCATGGCCCGACTCAAGTAGTTTTGCGTATACGACAGTTGTCGTAGCGTGACAAGGGCGGACTGTGTCTTTTGACACGGTCCGCCTGCGTGTTCATAACATTTCGACAGAGAATTACCAGGACGCAGACACCCGACGCATCCGGGTAGTACCACTGTGCTCATCGATAGCCCACTTTTTGCCGCAGCTTCGCTCCTTATGTCCGCTTTAGTGGCTGTCCAGGAAGACCTGACATGGCTTTTCCTGATGTTTGGAACGGACCCGGTTGGCGTGCTGAAATCAACGAACTCGTGAGTAGTACGGCCCTGAACGATTTTCGGCACAACACAGGTGCCGACGCCGAGAGGTTGTTGGTCGAGTGAGGCGAAGCAAGACAAGCTCCGCAGAGCAGCAGGCGCGGGGCAACTTCACCCCGCCCCCGCGCGCAGCGGTGTCGCCTGCGGATGTGCAGCACGTCGCGCCCCCCGCCGGTGGCAGCTCCAGCAGGCTGTCCCCGCGCAACTGGCGTGTGCCCACCCGACTGAACGCGATCCTGTTGATCCCCGTGCTGGTCGGCCTCGTCATGGGTGGCTTCCAGGTGAAGGGGTCCGTGGACACCTGGGACGAGGCGCGGGACGCCGAGAAGACGGCGGAGATCGTGCGCGCCGCGTCGGACTACAGCCAGGCTCTGCTCAACGAGCGCGACCTCACGGCCGAGCCCCTCCTCAAGGGCAAGGGCGAGGACGACCCGGACGTCCTGAAGTACCGCGCCGCCACCGACGCCGCGAAGAAGAAGTTCGACGCGGTGGTCGAGGACAGGCCGGACTCGCAGGGTCTGGAGCGCCGCCTCAAGCTCTTCCGCGCGGAGGAGCCGAAGCTCGCGCAGCTCCGCAAGACCGCCTACTCGAAGGCTGTGGAGTCCGCCAGCAAGGAAGGCGGCAAGGGCGGCCCCGTGGCCACCGAAGAGGGCTACGTGCAGGTCCAGCACTCCCTCATGGAGTTCTCCAACGAGCTCGGCTTCGGCACCGGGAACGTCACCAGCTACGGCCGCATGGTCTACGCGATCCAGCTCGCGAAGGCCGCCGGGTCGCTCCAGCGCTCCATAGGCATGCACCTGCTGGTCCGCCCGAGCAAGACCCCTGAGATCAGATCCGGGCAGACCATCGCCTTCTCGTCCTACGCGTACCTGGAGAACATCGCACTCCTCGAGTACGTCTCCGGCGGTTCGACCGAGGACACCGCGAAGCTGAAGACCGTCATGGGCGAGAAGACCCGTGAAGGGACCAAGCAGCTCGAAGAGGCGGCCAAGGCAGCCGCGGCACAGGGCATCGAGTTCACGATGCCGCAGGCCTCGCAGGACGGCTCCATCTACAACGGCCTGGTCGCCGCCATCGGCAGCGGCGCCGACCCGGACGAGCTCGCCAAGAGGGGTGTGACGCCGAGGATCTGGCAGTCCGCGGCCACCGCGAAGTTCGACGGCTACACCGAGATCGAGGACGGTCTCGTGCAGAAGTCGGTGACCGAGGCCTCCCGGATCGCCGACGAGGCCAAGACCGACGCCATCGTCAACGGTCTGATCGTCGTCATCGCGCTGCTCACCGCGTTCATCCTGGCCGGCCTTGTGGCTCGCCAGATGAGCCGCTCGATGCGCGAGCTGCGCACCGCCGCTTTCGGTATCGCCGAACAGCGCCTGCCGATGCTGGTCGACCAGCTGTCGCGGACCGAGCCCGGCCGGGTCGACACCCGCGTCCAGCCGATCCCGATCGACACCAAGGATGAAATCGGCGAGGTCGCACGGGCCTTCGACCAGGTCCACCGCGAAGCCGTCCGGCTCGCCGCCGAGCAGGCCATGCTCCGCGGCAACGTCAACGCGATCTTCACCAACCTCTCGCGCCGCAACCAGTCGCTGATCGAGGGCCAGCTGACCCTGATCACCGACCTGGAGAACAACGAGGCGGACCCGGACCAGCTGGAGAACCTCTTCAAGCTGGACCACCTCGCGACCCGTATGCGCCGCAACGGCGAGAACCTCCTGGTCCTCGCCGGCGAGGAACCGGGCCGCCGCTGGAACCAGCCGGTACCGCTGGTGGATGTGCTGCGTGCCGCATCGTCCGAGGTGGAGTCGTACGAGCGCATCGAGCTGACCGGCGTGCCCGACTCGGAGATCCACGGCCAGGCCGTGACCGACCTCGTACACCTGCTCGCCGAGCTGCTGGAGAACGCCACGTCGTTCTCCTCGCCGCAGACGAAGGTCCGGGTCACCGCGACCAGGCTGCCCGACGGCCGCGTGATGATCGAGATCCATGACAAGGGCATCGGCCTGACCGCCGAGGACTTCGCCGACATCAACCACAAGCTGGCCAACCCGCCGACGGTGGACGCCGCCGTCTCGCAGCGCATGGGCCTCTTCGTGGTCGGCCGCCTCTCCCTGCGGCACGGTATCCGTGTGCAGCTCCGCCCCTCGGGCGAACAGGCCGGTACGACCTCGCTGGTGATGCTCCCGGACGCGATCACCCACGGTGGCGGTGGCGAACCGGTGCACGAGGAGGACTTCACGGTCTCCCAGATGATCCCCACGCAGCAGACCAGCTTCACACCAACCACCTCGCGCACAGCGGCCGAACTGGGCTTCGACGACTCCCGCTACGAGGAGGGCTCGCAGGACGAGTCCGGCCGACTCGACCCGGTGGGACGCTCCCTGATGCGCGGCGAGCGCCGTGCGGCTCTCGAGGCTCAGGTGCACGGCGGCGACGCACCGCTGTACCGCGACGAGGTCCAGCAGGACCAGTACGCCGAGCAGGACCCGTACAGCGAGCAGGAGCAGTACGGCGGCGGTCAGTACCAGAACGGCCGGTACGAGGCCGCTGACGGCCGCTACGGGGCCGAGGAAGGCTCCTACGGGGCCGGGGACGACCAGTACGCCGGAGACTCCTCGTACGAGCAGGGCTTCGCGCCCCAGCAGCCTGCCCAGGACTACGAGCGGAACGGCTATGCCTACGGCGGCGCCGACAACACCGACGGGGCCGACGACTACCGGAACACGGGCGAGTACCAGGTTCCGGCGGGTTACCCGGAGTCCGCGGCGCAGGGCTATGCGGAATCCGCGTACGTTCCGCCGCAGGATCACGGCCGGCAGTACGACGACTCCTTCGCGCAGGGCTCCCACCAGGAAGACTGGTCGACTCAGGGCAGCTACCAGGGCGCGTACGAGCAGGAGTACCGGGCAGATGCGGAATCTACTCCCGACGCTCCCGCGAACGGCTCCGAGCGCGTAGGCTTCGAACGTCCGGGTCCCACGCCGAGCAACGGTCACCAACTGACCGACGCCGGTCTGCCACGCCGTGGCGCCGGTGGCACCAGCCAGCGGGCCCAGTGGCAGTCCGACGAGGGCGGCAGCGGCCAGGCGGGGCAGAAGACGGCTCCGGCCGCGCGGTCCCCGCAGGAGGCTGCGGCACCGCGTGACGAGCGGGCGGAGGCGGACGGCTCCGACGACTGGCGTTCGAAGAACGACGAGCGCTGGCAGCGGGCCGAGAAGCTCCGCGAGCCCAAGGCGGGCGGAGTCACCTCGTCCGGTCTGCCCCGGCGGATTCCCAAGGCCAACCTGGTCGAGGGCACCGCGGAGCAGACACCGCAGGGCGGCCCCCAGGTCTCCCGCGCCCCCGAAGACGTCCGCGGCAGGCTGAGCAACCTGCGGCGCGGCATCCAGAAGGGTCGCAGCGCGGGGACGGACACGAACGGATCGGGCTTCGGCCCGGGTAGCACCTACAACCAGGAGCGTTAGTGTGAGCCCGATGAGCCAGGCGGCGCAGAATCTGAACTGGTTGATCACCAACTTCGTGGACAACACCCCTGGGGTGTCCCACACCGTGGTGGTCTCCGCCGACGGACTCCTGCTGGCGATGTCCGAGGGATTCCCCCGCGACCGTGCCGACCAGCTGGCGGCCGTCGCGTCCGGACTCACCTCGCTGACCGCGGGCGCCTCCCGCATCTTCGAAGGCGGCCCGGTCAACCAGACGGTGGTGGAGATGGAGCGCGGCTTCCTCTTCATCATGTCGATCTCGGACGGCTCTTCGCTGGCCGTGCTCGCCCACCCGGACGCCGACATCGGCCTCGTGGGCTACGAGATGGCTCTCCTGGTCGACCGCGCGGGCACGGTCCTCACCCCGGACCTGCGCGCCGAACTCCAGGGCAGTCTTCTCAACTAGCAGTTAGGCAGTGCGTTGAAGGGCCACCGCACCGTAAGGTGCGGTGGCGCGGCTCCACAGGGATTTGGACCGGGCGTACGGCGCGGCGGAGGAGGATGAGAAGTGGCAACACCCCCAGGCGGACACCCATATGACGGTGCTCACCAGGCTCCGGGTGAGCAGGGCCAGAACCGCTTCGGCTTCCCCTCCGCGCCCAGCAGAGGTGGCGGCCCCCAGCCCTACCAGCGACCTCAGGGCCCGTACGACCAGCCCCAGGGCCCGTACGACCAGCCGCAGTCGCCCCGCATCCAGCCGGTGGCACCCCGCAGGGCTCCGGAGTCCGCTCCCGCGTCGGGCAACAGCAACCCGCTGGTGCGTCCTTACGCGATGACCGGCGGCCGGACCCGGCCGCGCTACCAGCTCGCCATCGAGGCGCTGGTCAGCACCACGGCCGATCCCGCGCGGCTGCAAGGGCAGTTGCCCGAGCACCAGCGGATCTGCCGACTGTGCTTCGAGATCAAGTCGGTGGCTGAGATCTCGGCACTTCTCTCCATTCCCCTCGGCGTTGCCCGGATCCTCGTCGCCGACCTGGCGGAGGCCGGACTTGTCGCCATCCACCAGCCCGGCGGCGACCAGTCCGCCGGTGGTCAGCCAGACGTGACACTGCTCGAAAGGGTGCTCAGTGGACTTCGCAAGCTCTAGCGGCGGTGCAGCCCGCTCAACCACCAGCGCGAAGATCGTGGTGGCGGGCGGCTTCGGCGTGGGCAAGACCACGTTCGTCGGCGCCGTCTCGGAGATCAACCCGCTGCGTACCGAGGCCGTCATGACGTCCGCATCGGCCGGAATCGACGACCTCACCCACACCGGAGACAAGACCACCACCACGGTGGCCATGGACTTCGGCCGCATCACCCTCGACCAGGACCTGATCCTCTACCTCTTCGGCACCCCCGGACAGGACCGCTTCTGGTTCATGTGGGACGACCTCGTACGCGGCGCCATCGGCGCCGTCGTCCTCGTCGACACCCGCAGACTCGCCGACTGCTTCCCCGCCGTCGACTACTTCGAGAACAGCGGACTCCCCTTCGTCATCGCCCTCAACGGCTTCGACGGACACCAGCCCTACACACCCGACGAAGTCCGCGAAGCCCTCCAGATCGGCCCCGACACCCCCATCATCACCACCGACGCCCGCCACCGCGCCGACGCCAAAAGCGCACTCATCACCCTCGTCGAGCACGCACTCATGGCCCGGTTGCGGTAGCCGCGGCCGCCGCTGCCGGACCAGTCCCACGGGCGGGGTTCCCATTCCTCACGGAGTGCGGGACCCCGTTCTCCTTGCTCTGCGCGGGCCACCGCCCAGGGCCCGTTCACGCGCCGTCGTCATGCCGCTGGGCCACCGAGAAGAGCCTGGCAACACCTCGGTCGGCACCGACACCGCCTCAGCACCGACACCCGGCCGGTCGACCGTGCGCACATCGGCGGCCGCGTCGGTCCCTTGCGGTGACGGCGCGAGACGGCAGCGGGCGCTCCTGGACTTTCCTCACCGCGGCACGCCTGAACGCACCTCGCCCCCGTACCCGTTCGCGATGTTTCGAGGCGAACGTCTACGGGGGCGAGGTACGCGAAGTGGTGTCAGCCCTGCCAGCTGTGCGGGGCGCGGAAGCCGGACTGGCGCTCCAGTCGGCGCCAGCCGGCGGTGCTGCGACCCCGGCCCGCCGGGGCGTCCGGCTGCGAGGCGGCACGGGCCAGCAGGATCGCCGTGAGCGCGGCCAGCTCCTCGGGCTCGGCGTGGCCCTTCTCGACGCGGAGCAGGGAGTCGACGGTCGTGGTCATGTGCAGCGTTCTCCTCGTGGGTTACTGCGGGGGGTTGCCGTGCTTGCGGGACGGCAGGTCGGCGTGCTTCGTACGGAGCATGGCGAGGGAGCGGATGAGTACCTCGCGGGTCTCGGCCGGGTCGATGACGTCGTCGACCAGGCCGCGCTCGGCGGCGTAGTAGGGGTGCATGAGTTCGGACTTGTACTCCTTGACCATGTGCGCGCGCATGGCTTCGGGGTCTTCCGCGTCGGCGATCTGGCGCCGGAAGATGACGTTGGCGGCGCCTTCGGCGCCCATCACGGCGATCTCGTTGGTGGGCCAGGCGTAGGTGAGGTCGGCGCCGATGGACTGGGAGTCCATGACGATGTACGCGCCGCCGTAGGCCTTGCGCAGGATCAGGGAGATCCGGGGCACGGTGGCGTTGCAGTAGGCGTACAGCAGCTTGGCGCCGTGCCGGATGATGCCGCCGTGCTCCTGGTCGACACCGGGCAGGAAGCCCGGGACGTCCAGCAGGGTCACGATCGGGATGTTGAAGGCGTCGCACATCTGGACGAAGCGTGCGGACTTCTCGGAGGCCTCGATGTCCAGCACACCCGCCAGGGTCTGCGGCTGGTTGGCGATGATGCCGACGACCTGGCCGTCGAGCCTGGCCAGCGCGCAGATGATGTTGCGTGCCCAGCGCTCGTGGACTTCGAGGTACTCGCCGTCGTCGACGATCTCCTCGATGACCTTGTGCATGTCGTAGGGCCGGTTGCCGTCCGCCGGGACCAGATCGAGCAGCGCGTCGGAGCGGCGCTCGGCCGCATCCTCGGTGCTGGCGTGCGGCGGGTTCTCACGGTTGTTGGAGGGCAGCATCGACAGGAGGTAGCGGACCTCCGCGAGGCAGGTCTCCTCGTCGTCGTAGGCGAAGTGCGCCACACCGCTCGTCTCGGCGTGCACGTCCGCACCGCCGAGCCCGTTCTGGGTGATCTCCTCGCCGGTGACCGCCTTGACGACATCGGGGCCGGTGATGAACATCTGCGAGGTCTCACGGACCATGAAGACGAAGTCGGTCAGCGCCGGGCTGTAGGCGGCACCGCCCGCGCACGGGCCGAGCATCACGGAGATCTGCGGGATGACGCCCGAGGCCCGCGTGTTGCGCTGGAAGATGCCGCCGTAACCGGCGAGCGCGGAGACGCCCTCCTGGATACGCGCACCCGCGCCGTCGTTCAACGAGACCAGCGGGGCACCCGCCGCGATGGCCATGTCCATGATCTTGTGGATCTTGGTGGCATGGGCCTCGCCCAGCGCACCGCCGAAGATCCGGAAATCGTGCGCGTAGACGAAGACCGTACGCCCCTCGACCGTGCCCCAACCGGTGATGACACCATCCGTATACGGCCTCTTCGCCTCCAGGCCGAAACCGGACGCCCGGTGCCGCCGCAACTGCTCGACCTCCCGGAACGAGCCCGCGTCCAGCAGCAGCTCGATCCGCTCACGCGCGGTCAGCTTGCCCTTCGCATGCTGCGCCTCGGTGGCACGCTCACTCGGGCCACGCCGAGCCTCTTCACGAAGAGCATGCAACTCGGCCACACGCCCGCGTGCGTCGGTGGGCGCTTCGGCGGTCTCGTCCAAAACGGTCATGTACTGACCCTACGGACCCGGACAACGAAATCCTGCCGTTGACTCCGTACAGTCTCGGGACCGTTCTCCTGTCACCCTCGGACAGAACCATCCGGTAGTGCAGGCCAAGTGCCAGCGGAACGCCGTACCGGATTGTCGGAGCCCGACAAAGGCGTCACCCCCAGGCCGTCCGTTGGCCACTTCGGACCGATGGACCCCACACCCGGCTGGCGCCACCACGGTGTTGTCGAGGGTCTCCAGTCGGCGCGCACGAACGGCAGGACGGCGCGAGCGCCCGGGGCGGGGGCGGGAACAGCACCGGGAGCCGGCAACACACCCTCGGCGGCGTTCACCGGATCGGCCCATCCCCGATCCGACTCCGGCCACATCAGAGATGTTGAAAGTTGAACGGAATGGTTCTATGGTGATGCTTGTTGAAGCTTCAACGAGTGGCCGGGAAGGTCACTCCGCCACCCGGCCACCGCCACCCGAGGAGCACACCATGGGCCTGTTCAACCGCAAGAGCAACGAGACCGCCACCAGCACCGTCACCGCCGCGCCCCGCGAGGTCGACCCGGCGCTCGCCGCACTGAGCGGCGCGTACACCATCGACCCGGCCCACAGCAGCATCGGCTTCACCGTGCGCCACGCCATGGTCACCAACGTGCGCGGCAGCTTCGCCGAACACGAGGGGCGGCTGCGGCTGGACGGTTCCGACCCGGCGTCCTCGACTGCCACCATCGATGTCAAGATCGCGAGCATCGACACCGGCATCGCGGACCGCGACAACCATCTGCGCAGCGGCGACTTCTTCGACGCCGAGCAGTTCCCGCTGATGAGGTTCCGCTCCACCAAGGCCGAGCAGCTCGGCGGCGACAAATACCGCGTCACCGGAGACCTCACCATCAAGGACGTCACCCGCCCGCTCGCGATCGACCTGGAGTTCAACGGCGCGGCGACCGACGTCTACGGCTCCGAGCGGGTCGGTTTCGAGGGCAGCGCGGAGATCCTCCGGTCCGAATGGGGCCTGACGTGGAACGCGGCGCTGGAGACCGGCGGGGTCATGGTCAGCGACAAAGTGAAGCTGACCTTCGACATCTCCGCCGTCAAGGCCGCGGCCTGACGGCCGACCGCGCACGCCGTGAGCCCGGCCATGCCACCCACGAACGGCCCGCCGCTCCGATCCTGCGGAGCGGCGGGCGAGGAGCGGCGGGCCGGGTCAGGCCCAACCCCTGAGTCGGGGCACCCGCTCCCCCGTGCGCGTCTCGATCTCCGCTGCCACCTCGTGCAGCAACCCATGACTGACCCCGCCGAGCGCCCGCGCGACAGCGAGCTCATCACCGATGTGAGGGACGTCCTGATCGGCGCGATTGCGGTGGGCCGTGCCCTCGCCGACGAACACCTCGGCGTTCTGGCCCCGCAGCCGGGCCTCGGCCACCGTGGTGCGATCGCTTTCCGTGATGACGATCTCGACATTCCACTTCTTGGTCCGCATCAGAAACCTCCACCCACGTCGAAGCCACCGCCGCCGCCCCAGTCGCCCCCGCCGCCACCCCAGTCACCGCTACCGTCGGAGAAGCCGCCGTCGGATGAGCCGTGGTTCCCGCCCGGGAAGTCGCCGCCGAAGTCCCCGCCTCCGTATTCGGCGGCGTACGCCGGAGTGGACAGCGCACTGCCGAGGAGGGTGCCCGCGAGCAGCCCCGGCAGCAGCCCGCCGCCGAAGTAGCCACCCGCCCAGGGACCGTAAGCCGGGCCTGCCTCCCAATAGGGGCGACGCCCGGAGTCCGTCGCGACCTCGCGGGCCATCGGGTCCACCCCGTCCGCCAACCGGGCCGCGTCGGCGGCGCAGACCGGGACCCGGCGCGCGGAGCCCGCGGCCGGTGCCCACCGCACGTCCGCGGTGGACGGGCCGTGCCGAGGATCGAAGAAGCAGGGCGCCCTGCGCTCGGGGAGCGGGTGCCCCTCGCGCCGGGCCGCGAGGACGGCGAGCGAGAATCGGCCCTCCTCCAGCGCCTCCGTGACCGGGCGCACCTCATGCGGACGGGTGGCGGCCGCCATCGCGGACTTGGCCTTCTCGTAGGCGTCGAGGGCGCGTTCGTAGTCGGCGCGCATCGCGTCGTCGGCGCCCGGCTCGGCCGGATGAAAGTCCAGCCTGTCCAACTCCTCGCCGTACGCGGTGATGTCCTCGTCCACGACGACCCGCAGCTTCTCCAGCGCCGCCCGCTCCTCCTCGGCACGCCTGCGGCGTCCACGGAGGACGAAGGCGTACGCGCCGACGGCTCCGACGACGAGGACCGCACCGAGTGCGAGGAGCGCGCCCACGCCCGACGTTCGCGTGCCCGAGTCGGCTCCGTACCAGGTGGCGGGGGCGGTGCCGCGTACGGCGGGCAGCGCCTGGTCGACGAAGTTGCCGAGCTCGGTGGCGGCGTCGACACCCGGGGCCCTCACCCCTGCCACGATGCTCCGCACCTCGTCCCTGGGCATCACCGCCCGGTCCGCGCCCGCGTCGAAGCCGTCGCCGAGACGGACCCCGTACAGCCCGGCGATCCCGGTCGCGGCACGCAGCTGACCGAGTACACGGTCCGCGGGGAAGGCGGAGCTCTCCGGTAGTACGGCGATGAAGACGGGCCGGTCCGCGTCCTTGATCTTCCGGGCCAGCGCCTCCTGGTCAGCCTCGGACAGCTGGGAACGGGCACCGGGATCGACGTATACGGGCCCCTGCTTCAGCGCCTGGGCGGCGTCGGAGATCCCGGTGGAACCGACACCGGCACCGGAAGCCGGTGCCGGTGTCATAGCCACGGCGAGCAGCAGCACGAGCGCCAGCCCCGCGAGGGCCGCCAGCGCCGACAGAAGGGGGGACGGCCTGGTCCTCATAGTCCGACGCTACCCGAGCTGGGCAATTTATGACATAGATGAAATAACGATCGGCAGGCCCGCCGCGCCCGCCCGTCGGCCCACCGCGTCGGCCTACTCCGCCGGCTCCACCCCGGCTCTGAGCAGCCCGTAGGTGTACGCGTCCTCCAACGCCTGCCAGGAGGCCGCGATCACGTTGTCGGCGACCCCGACCGTCGACCACTCGCCCTTGCCGTCGCTGGTCGTGACGAGCACCCGGGTCGTGGAGTCCGTGCCGTGGCGGCCCTCCAGGATGCGCACCTTGTAGTCGACCAGCTCCAGCTTGGCGAGCTGGGGGTAGATACGTTCCAGCCCGACGCGCATCGCCCGGTCCAGGGCGTTGACCGGGCCGTTCCCCTCGGCGGTCGCGACGATCCGCTCGCCTTTGGCCCAGAGCTTCACGGTGGCCTCGTTGGCGTGGGTGCCGTCGGGGCGGTCCTCGACGATGGCGCGCCATGACTCCGTCCGGAAGTAGGTACGCGGCTTGCCCACCTCCTCGCCGCGCAGCTCCTGGCGCAGCAGCAGCTCGAAGGAGGCGTCAGCCGCCTCGTAGGTGTAGCCCCGCAGCTCACGCTCCTTGACCCGCTCGACCACCCGGCCCAGCAGCTCGCGGTCCCCGCCCAGGTCGACCCCGAGCTCCTTGCCCTTGAGCTCGATGGAGGCACGGCCCGCCATGTCGGAGACCAGCATCCGCATGGTGTTGCCGACCCGCTCGGGATCGATGTGCTGGTAGAGGTCCGGGTCGACCTTGATCGCCGAAGCGTGCAGACCCGCCTTGTGCGCGAAGGCCGAGACGCCCACGTACGGCTGATGCGTGGACGGGGTCAGATTGACGACCTCGGCGATGGCGTGCGAGATCCGGGTCATCTCCCGGAGCGCGCCGTCGGGCAGCACCCGCTTGCCGTACTTCAGCTCCAGTGCGGCGACGACCGGGAAGAGGTTGGCGTTGCCGACGCGCTCACCGTACCCGTTGGCGGTGCACTGGACGTGGGTGGCGCCCGCGTCCACGGCGGCCAGGGTGTTGGCCACGGCGCAGCCGGTGTCGTCCTGAGCATGGATTCCGAGGCGGGCGCCGGTGTCCGCGAGCACGGTGGCGACCACGGCCTGGACCTGCGCGGGCAACATGCCGCCGTTGGTGTCGCAGAGGATCACCACTTCGGCACCCGCCTCGGCCGCTGCACGGACAACGGCCTTGGCGTATCCCGGGTTGGCCTTGTATCCGTCGAAGAAGTGCTCGCAGTCCACGAACACCCTCCGGCCCTGTTCCGTCAGGTAGGAGACGGTGTCGCGGACCATCGCGACGTTCTCGTCCAAGGTCGTGCGCAGGGCCAGCTCGACATGCCGGTCGTGGGACTTCGCAACGAGGGTGATCACGGGGGCGCCGGAGTCGAGCAGAGCCTTGACCTGCGGGTCTTCCGCTGCGGATCCGCCGGGGCGGCGGGTGGCGCCAAAGGCAACCAGTTGGGCGTTGCGGAACTGGATGTCCTCGCGGGCCCGGGCGAAGAACTCGGTGTCGCGCGGATTGGCACCGGGCCAGCCACCCTCGATGAAGCCGACGCCGAACTCGTCCAGGTGGCGGGCGATGGTCAGCTTGTCTGCGACCGTCAGGTTGATGCCCTCACGCTGGGCGCCGTCGCGCAGGGTGGTGTCGAAGACGTGGAAGCCGTCATCGGGCCTGGTCCGGGCATCATCGAAGCTGGTGCCTGTCGTGGTCATGGCGGTGGTGACTCCTGTCGGAAGAGTGGATCCGTAAGCTCCGGAACTTCTGGCTCCACTTGCTCCATCGTCGCGCGCCTGCCGCCTTCGGCCGGGGTGTGGCCGGAAAACGAAAAAACCCCTCGCGGGTGCGAGAGGTCTGCGCGCGGGTCTGGAGCATGGTGCCACTGCCGCGGGGGTTGCTGCCCTGGTCAGTGATCACTGCGGACCGGCGCGCTGCTGCCGATAATCATGGCGAATGCGAGCACGGTGGAAGTGTGCCACAAAGCGGCACGGCCATGGACAGGGGTCTCACCATACGGGCGCCCGCGTGCCGCGCCCGACTCCCCCTGACGGCGAAGGCTCCGGCGGTCAGCACGCCGGAGCCTTTCACCACGAGGCCCTGGGGCCTTCACCCGTTCGTACGGGGCCCTCCCCTCGGTGACAGGGCCCAGAGGACAGGGCCTAGTCGAGCGTGTGCACCCAGCCGTGCCGGTCCTCCGCGGCCCCCGTCTGGATCGCGAGGAGTGCCTTGCGCAGTTCCAGTGTCACCGCGCCGGGCTGTCCGTCGCCCTGCGTCCACTCGCCCCCTGCGGTCTTGACCATCCCGACCGGAGTGATCACCGCGGCCGTACCGCAGGCGAAGACCTCCCGGAGCGCGCCGTTCTCGGTGTCGCGCCGCCAGTCATCGATGGAGATCCGGCCCTCCTCGGACTCATAGCCGAGATCGCGGGCCAGCTTGAGCAGGGAGTCCCGGGTGACACCGGCGAGGAGGGAACCGGTGAGCTCCGGGGTGACGATCTTGTTCTCGTAGACGAAGCAGAGGTTCATACCGCCCAGCTCCTCGACCCAGCGGTGCTCGACCGCGTCGAGGTAGGCGACCTGCTCGCAGCCGTGCTCGGCCGCTTCGGCCTGGGCGAGCAGGGACGCCGCGTAGTTGCCGCCGGTCTTGGCGTCGCCGATGCCGCCCGGGACCGCGCGGACCCGGTCCTCGGAGACCCAGATGGAGACGGGCTTGACACCCCCGGGGAAGTAGGCGCCGGCCGGGGAGGCGATGACGATGAAGAGGTACTCGTTGGCGGGGCGCACCCCGAGGCCGACCTCGGTCGCGATCATGAACGGGCGCAGATAGAGCGAGGATTCGCCGCCGTGTGCCGGGACCCAGTCGATGTCCTGCTGGACCAGAGCGTCACAGGCGTCGATGAAGGTCTCGACGGGCAGCTCCGGCATGGCCATCCGGCGGGCCGAACCCTGGAAGCGCCGGGCGTTGGCGTCGGGGCGGAAGAGGGCGACCGAGCCGTCGGGCCCGCGGTAGGCCTTCAGGCCCTCGAAGATCTCCTGCGCGTAGTGCAGAGTCATGTTCGCGGGGTCGATCGAGAGCGGGGCGTACGGCGTGAGCTGGGCATCGTGCCAGCCACGGCCCTCCGTCCACTTGATCGTCACCATGTGGTCGGTGAAGTGGCGCCCGAATCCGGGGTCGGCCAGGATCGCCTCGCGCTCCGCGGCCGACAGGGGACTCGATGAGGGCTTGAGCTCGATCGGGGTGGTCGTCATGTCTGCGTGTCCTTCACCTTTTGTGTGTGACGGACCGCCTGCACGTCTGTCCGGAAACGCCCTGCGCTACCGGTATGGCTTGCTCACAGCTGGTACCGGTACCAGGACGTCCGAGCTTCCCCGTACCGTGCGGCCCCACGCCCGATTATCGCAGGGCGCGGATGGGCGGTGCGGAGTGGTGTGCGTGCGGCCCATGGCTCGATGGTGGCACCCGGAGGCCGCACAGGAGAAGCCGCCGGGTCGCTTGACCCGGCGGCTTCGATGTGTCTGAAGTCGACGGGTCAGCCCGCTGCCCGTACGGCGAGCGCGTCGCCGATCTGGTCGGTGGTGCGGGCGGTACCGTCCCGTTCGGCCAGGTCGGCGGCGACGGCTTCCTCGATACGGACGGCCTCGCCCTCGTAACCGAGGTGGCGCAGGAGGAGGGCGACGGACAGGACCGTGGCCGTGGGGTCGGCCTTGCCCTGGCCCGCGATGTCCGGCGCCGAGCCGTGCACGGGCTCGAACATGGACGGGTACGCGCCGGTCGGGTTGATGTTGCCGGACGCGGCCAGGCCGATGCCGCCGGTCACGGCGGCGGCGAGGTCGGTGAGGATGTCGCCGAAGAGGTTGTCGGTGACGATGACGTCGAAGCGCTCCGGCTGGGTGACGAGGAAGATCGTCGCCGCGTCGACATGCAGGTAGTCGGTGGTGACCTCGGGGTATTCCTGAGCCACCCGGTTGAAGATCTTCGTCCACATGTGACCCGCGTGGACGAGGACGTTGTTCTTGTGCACCAGCGTCAGCTTCTTGCGGGGGCGCGCGTCGGCCCGCTCGAACGCGTCGCGGACCACCCGTTCGACGCCGTACGCGGTGTTGACGCTGACCTCGGTGGCGACCTCGGCGGGCGTGCCGCTGCGCAGCGAGCCGCCGTTGCCCGTGTACGGGCCCTCGGTGCCCTCTCGGACCACGACGAAGTCGATGTCGGGGCGGCCGGCGAGCGGGGTCGCGGTGTTCGGGAAGAGCTTCGACGGACGCAGATTGACGTAGTGGTCGAAGGCGAAACGCAGCTTGAGCAGCAGCCCGCGCTCCAGCACGCCGGACGGCACGGACGGGTCGCCCACCGCGCCGAGCAGGATCGCGTCGTGCTGCTTGAGCGCCTCCAGCTCCGCGTCCGGAAGGGTTTCCCCGGTACGGTGCCAGCGCTGGGCACCGAGGTCGTACTCCCTGGTCTCAAGCTTCACATCGTCAGGGAGCACGGATGTGAGGACCTTGAGGCCCTGGGACACGACCTCCTGGCCGATGCCATCACCGGGAATCACTGCGAGATTGAGGCTGCGAGACATACCGGCACCGTACTCCCCGTCCCAGCGTATGACACGCCCCGTCCATCATGCGGACGGAATCCTCGGACACCGGGTGCTGCGCGTCGCATGCGTTCCTGTCTGCATGGTTCGCCTTGCCTGCGTGGTTCGCGCCGTCCGCACCGGCACACACACGCGTCGCACCGGCTGCTCAAGCCTCCGCCCCGCGACGGAGGCTTGAGCAGCCGGTGCGGCCCTCACCCTGACGATGGGTCAGTGGCCGGTCTGGCCGCCGTTGTCCCGGCGGTCAAGGGCGCGCTGGAGAGCGGCGGCGGCGTTCTTGCGGTCGGCGTCGGTCACCCGGGGGGTGTGGCGGACACGGCGGCGGAGGGTCGTCTCGGACATGGTGATCGACTCCTTGAGATCGAGAGCCGTGCGCAACCGCACGGCATATCTGCGAGGGGCCGGAAGAGGCGGGGAGCGGGCCGCAGGGATTGCCTGCACGAGGGCACCGGCTCGCGACCGCCATTCGCTGGATCTAGCGAGACGTTCGGCTCCTACAAAAGTAGGGGAGTCCGAGCGCCGTGTCTCTACAGTTAGTCGGACTTCCTACTATCTGAGACGCGCCAATGAATCAGTGCAGGTCGGAGGACTGCCGCGTTACGCCGAACGCATCGGCACAGGTCACCCCTACGGCCAGAAGGCTCAAGGGCTCCGAGGAGCAGTCCGGATCCCGACGGTGGCCCCGAGGTCGGGCCGCCCCGTGGCCCGGCCAAGCCGAGCGGGGGCACGCCCTGCGGACCCACGGGAGCCGTTCCAGGGGCTCCAGGCACCCATCGGACCCCGGCGCGGAGTGCTCAGGTCGCGGTGACCTTCTCCAGGTACACCGCCATCCGGCCCACCCAGCCGGTGAACTCATCGCGGCTGTGTGGCTGCGCCCCGCACAGCGCGGCAACCTGCGGATCCGTGAGCCGGTGCGGTCCCGCCCCGTCCAGCAAGCGGTACAGGTCCCGCATGAGGGACGCGAGCCGCCGGGCGTCGGCGTGATCGATCGCGTCGACCCCGTGGCCGGAGCCGAGCGTGGTGGAACCGGGCATGGTGTGCCTCCTCGGCGCGACCCCCCTGCCTTCTCCAGCAGCCTAAGCCCGGTGAACGTGAGCCGCCCCCGGCCGGTACGGGGGAAGCCGGCAGGGGGCTGGGGTCACGGGGCCTCGGAGCGCTGTGCCCCGGGGCCGGGGGCGGGGTCAGCCCATGTGGGGGTACGTGTAGTCGGTCGGAGGGACCAGCGTCTCCTTGATCGCGCGGGTCAGCGTCCAGCGCATCAGGTTCTGCGGGGCCCCGGCCTTGTCGTTCGTACCGGAGGCACGGCCGCCGCCGAAGGGCTGCTGGCCGACGACGGCGCCGGTCGACTTGTCGTTGATGTAGAAGTTGCCCGCGGCATAGCGGAGCTTCTCCATCGCGTCGGCTGCGGCGGCCCGGTCACCGGCGATGACCGAGCCGGTCAGCGCGTACGCGGACACCGACTCCATCTGCGCCAGCATTTCCTCGTACTTCTCGTCCGCGTAGACGTACACCGCGAGGATCGGGCCGAAGTACTCGGTCGTGAAGACCTCGTTCTCCGCGTCGGTGCACTCGATGACGGTCGGGCGGACGAAGTAGCCCACCGAGTCGTCGTAGGTGCCGCCCGCGACGACCGTGCAGCTCGGATCGGCCTTGGCGCGGTCGATGGCGGCCTTGTTCTTGGCGAAGGCGCGCTCGTCGATGACGGCGCCGATGAAGTTCGTCAGGTCGGTGACATCGCCCATCCTGATGGCGTCGACCTCGGAGGCGAACTCCTCCTTGAAACCCGAGTTCCAGATGGAGGCCGGGATGTACGCACGCGAGGACGCGGAGCACTTCTGGCCCTGGAACTCGAAGGAGCCCCGGGTCAGCGCGGTCTTCAGGATGGCGCGATCGGCGCTCGGATGGGCGACGACGAAGTCCTTGCCGCCCGTCTCGCCGACGATCCTCGGGTAGGAGCGGTACTTCTCGATGTTGTTGCCGACCGTCTTCCACAGGTGCTGGAAAGTCTTGGTCGAGCCGGTGAAGTGGATACCCGCGAGGTCCGGGTGGTTGAGTGCCACCTCGGAGACGGCGATGCCGTCGCCCGTCACCAGGTTGATGACGCCCTTGGGCAGACCGGCCTCCTCCAGCAGCCGCATCAGCAGCACGGCGGCGTGGGTCTGCGTCGGAGACGGCTTCCAGACCACCACATTGCCCATCAGGGCGGGAGCGGTGGGCAGGTTGCCCGCGATCGCCGTGAAGTTGAACGGGGTGATCGCGTAGACGAAGCCCTCCAGCGGACGGTGGTCCAGGCGGTTCCACACGCCCGGAGAGTTGGCCGGAGGCTGCTCGGCCAGGATCTGGCGGGCGTAGGCGACATTGAAGCGCCAGAAGTCCACCAGCTCGCAGGGGGTGTCGATCTCGGCCTGCTGCGCGGTCTTGGACTGACCCAGCATGGTCGAAGCGGCCATCGTCTCGCGCCAGGGGCCTGCCAGCAGTTCGGCGGCGCGCAGGATGATCGCGGCGCGGTCGTCGAAGGACATCGCGCGCCACGCCGGAGCGGCGGCGAGCGCGGCGGCGACGGCGTCCTGCGCGTCCTGGCGGGTGGCACCGCGGAAGGTGCCGATGACGGCCTGGTGGTTGTGCGGCTGGACGACCTTGAACTCCTCGCCGCCGCCCATCCGCCGCACGCCGTCGATGGTCATCGGAAGGTCGATCGGGTTCTCGGCCAGCTCCTTGAGCTTGGCCTCGAGCCGCGCGCGCTCGGGCGAACCGGGGGCGTACCCCTGGATCGGCTCGTTGACCGGGGCGGGGACCTGGGTCACAGCGTCCATGAGTTCCGTTGCTCCTTTGGAGAGGGATGGGAGGGCTCGGTACTGGGGCCCTGGGGTCGGATCTGGGTCGTTGCCCGGTGAGATCCAGGTCAGTTCTTGGTGATCATCGAGCGCACGAAGAACAGCAGGTTGGCCGGCTTCTCAGCCAGACGGCGCATGAAGTAGCCGTACCAGTCGGTGCCGTACGCCGTGTAGACGCGCATCCGGTGGCCCTCGGCCGCCAGCCGGAGGTGTTCGTCGCTGCGGATGCCGTACAGCATCTGGAACTCGTACTCGTCCAGTTTGCGCCCGGCACGCCGCGCGAGCTCCTGTGCGATCGAGATCAGCCGCGGGTCGTGGGACCCGATCATCGGGTACCCCTGTCCCTCCATCAGAATCCTCAGGATGCGGACGTACGCCTTGTCGATCTCCGACTTGTCCGGATACGCGACGGACCCGGGCTCCTTGTACGCGCCCTTCACCACCCGTACCCGGCTGCCGGCGGCGGCGAGCCGGCGGGCATCGGCCTCGGTGCGGAACAGATAGGCCTGGATGACGCAGCCGGTCCCCGGGAAGTCCTTCCGCAGTTCCTCGTGGATCGCGAACATCGAGTCGAGGGTGGTGTGGTCCTCGGCGTCGAGCGTGACGGTGGTGCCGATCTCCGCGGCGGCCTCGACCACCGGGCGGACGTTGGCGAGCGCGAGTTCATGGCCGCCGTCGAGGGACTGGCCGAACATCGACAACTTCACCGACATCTCGACCCTGGCGCCCAGGTCCAACTCCTTGAGGCGCCCGATCAGCTCCAGATAGGCGTCACGGGCGGCCGCGGCCTGCTCGCGGGTGGTGATGTCCTCGCCCACCACGTCCAGCGTCACCTCGAGTCCGCGGCTGGTCAGATCCACGACGATCGGGATGACCTCATCGACTGTCTCACCGGGGATGAACCGGTTGACGACGGGCTTGGTCACCGGGGCCGCGGACACCAGACGGCGCAACATGCCGCTGCGCGACGCGGCGAGGATCACGGGACCCAGCACGGGGCACCTCCACGGAAGGGGGTCGAGGACGGCCGGAACCGGATGGTCCGGGATCGGCACGGGGGAACCACCGTGAAACCTAAATATCGCTCCGTGAGCGTGCCATCGACAGCTGTCACGCATCCGTGTCCCGCACTTCAGACATTTGTCTGAAGCAGAGGTGGTCCGATGGGAGAATGTGCGGGTGAAGGGCGATTACCAAGAGCTGGTGGACGAGATCTCGGCCTTGCTGGGCGCCCCCGCGACCCTGGAGGACCGCGACTTCGCACTGATCGCCTTCGGCGCACACGACAGCGAGGACGACAGCGCGATGGACCCGGTCCGTACGCGCTCCATCCTGACCAGGAAGTCCACCCCGGCCGTCCGCTCCTGGTTCGAGGGCTTCGGCATCGCGCGGGCGACCGGCCCGGTGCGCATCCCGGCGGCCCCGGATGCGGGCGTGTTCCGCGACCGGCTGTGCCTGCCCGTCCGCCATCGCGGGGTGGTACTCGGCTATGTCTGGCTGCTGGACACCGAGCCGGGTCCTGCGCGGGACAGGATGGACGCCGCCATGGAGGTGGCTGAACGGATCGGAGTGCTGCTCGCGGACGAGGAGCGGGTCGGTGCTGATCTGTCTCGGGAACTGCGCGCGGCGCTGACCGCGGAGCGCGACTGGCAGTACGACCTTGCTCTCGCCACGCTGCGCACCGCCCTCGGCCCGGACGCGGACGGACCCCACACCCTGGTCTGTGTGGCGCCGTGGAACTCACCGGACGCTCCCTCCGCGCGAACGGTCCCGGGTGTGTCCGCGCTGTGCCTGATGCCGTGGCCATGGTCCGGCGGCCCACGCGGCGCCGCCGGTCAACCGGAAGGACCAACCGCCGACCAGCCCCGGTCACCCCGTTCCGCTGCGCCCCGGCCCCCTCGCCCGCCCCAGGCGCTCGCCGCGCTCGTACGGCTGCGCTCCCCGGAGTCCCCCGGTCCCGCGCACTCGGCTGCCGGACGGCTCGGCGGCAGCGCGGGAGTGGCGCTTCCCCGCCGTGGCATCGGCGAACTGCGCGTCTCCTGGCGCGAGGCCTCGGCAGCGGCCCGTGTCGCACAGGCCTGGCCCCGCCTCGGCCCGGTCGCGGACTGGTCCGTCATCGGCCCCTACCGGCTGCTCACCGCCCTGCCCCGGGCATCGGCGCCGGATCCCGCCGTGAGCCCCCTGCTCGGGCCCGCGCACGGCGAACTTGCCCGTACGGCAGAGGTGTACCTGGACTGCGCCGGGCAGGCGGGGCGTGCGGCCTCGGAGCTCGGCATCCATCGTCAGACGCTCTACTACCGGCTCTCCCGGGTCGAGCAGCTCACCGGGCTGGATCTGGACAAGGGCGAGGACCGGCTGCTGCTGCACATGGCGCTCAAGTCGGCCAGGCTCCAACGCTGAGGGCCGGGGCCGATCCGCCGATCCCGGGACCGCAGCGCACCCGCCGCGTGAGCGGCGGGTGCGTGCACAGAGCGAATGCGCTCAGCCGATGTGAACCGGCGTCAGCCGTCCTCCGTCGGCCCTCAGTCGGCCAGGTTGACCGAGCGGGCCGCGGTCGCGCCGATCTCTTCCGCGATCTCGGACAGCACCTGCGCCGGGACGGTGTCGTCCACGGTGAGCACGACCAGCGCCTCGCCGCCCTCCGACTGCCGTGCGACCTGCATACCCGCGATGTTGAGACCCGCCTCGCCGAGGATCCGGCCGACGGTGCCGACGACACCCGGACGGTCCTCATAGCGCGCCACGACCATGTGGTCGGCCAGCGCCAGGTCGATGTCGTAGTCACCGACGGCGACGATCTTCTGGAGGTGCTTGGGACCGGCCAGGGTGCCGGAAACGGCGATCTCCTCGCCGCCGGACAGCGTGCCGCGCACGGTCACCACATTGCGGTGGTCCGGGGACTCGGAGCTGGTGGTGAGCCGGACCTCGACTCCGCGCTCCTGGGCGAACAGCGGAGCGTTCACGTAGGACACGGTCTCGTCGATCACGTCCTCGAACACGCCCTTGAGCGCGGACAGCTCCAGCACCTTCACATCGTGCTGGGTGATCTCGCCGTAGACCTCGACGTCCAGCCTGACGGCCACCTCGCCCGCCAGGGCGGTGAAGATCCGGCCGAGCTTCTCTGCGAGCGGCAGGCCCGGGCGCACGTCCTCGGCGATCACACCGCCCTGGACATTGACCGCGTCCGGCACCAGTTCACCGGCCAGGGCCAGCCGCACCGACTTGGCGACCGAGATCCCGGCCTTTTCCTGCGCCTCGTCCGTGGACGCGCCGAGGTGCGGGGTGCAGACGACCTGATCGAACTGGAACAGCGGGGAGTCCGTGCAGGGCTCCTTCGCATAGACATCGAGGCCGGCGCCGGCGACCCGGCCCTCCTTGAGCGCGCTGAACAGTGCCTCCTCGTCCACGATCCCGCCGCGGGCGGCGTTGACGATGCGGACGGTCGGCTTGACCTTGTGCAATGCCTCGTCGCCGATCAGCCCGAGCGTCTCCGGCGTCTTCGGGAGGTGGACGGTGATGAAGTCCGCCGTCTCCAGGAGCTCGTCCAGTGCCAGCAGCTTGACGCCCATCTGGGCCGCGCGCGCGGGCTGGACATAGGGGTCGTAGGCGACGACCTTCATACCGAAGGCAGCCATCCGCTGGGCGACCAGCAGACCGATCCGGCCGAGGCCGACGACGCCGAGGGTCTTCTCGCTGAGCTCGACGCCGGTGTACTTCGAGCGCTTCCACTCACCGTTCTTCAGCGCGGTGTTGGCCTGCGGGATGTGGCGCGCGGTGGCGACGATCAGACCGCAGGCCAGCTCGGCTGCGGTGATGATGTTGGAGGTCGGGGCGTTGACGACCATCACGCCGGCCTTGGTTGCGGCGGAGACGTCGACGTTGTCCAGGCCGACACCGGCACGGGCGATGACCCGCAGCCTGCGCGCCGCGGCGATGGCCTCGGCGTCGACCTTGGTGGCGGAGCGGACGAGGATCGCGTCGACGTCGGCGATGGCGGGCAGCAGCTCGGCGCGGTCCGCGCCGTTGCAGTGCCGGATCTCGAAGTCCGGGCCGAGTGCGTCGACTGTCGCGGGTGACAGCTCTTCGGCGATGAGTACGACGGGTTTGCGGGGCGCAGTGCTCACGTGTGTCCTCACTGGTCCTGATGGCGCCCCCGTGCTCGGAGAGCCACGAGGGAAGACGGCCGTCCCGACGGCCGCCTGGCGGTGGAGGGGCTAGCCGCGTGGAAGACGCACGACGCTGTGGGCCTGACCTGACGCGTATATATCGACCACTCTAGTGGTGATGGGGGGATGGTTTCCCGCCTTGGCGGAAGGATCACCCATCCGTGTCGAACCCGGGGCCGGCGACGTACACGATGACGCGTCGGGCGACCTGTCCGACCGCGTGCGGCGGGTCCCCCCGGGAGGACCCGCCGCACCGAGGCGTTTGGCGCCGCCATTCGTTCGGATCTTGCCGGGCTCGCGTGCCCTGGTGCGGCCTGACCCGAACGGAGGACCCTACGCCTCCTCGTTGTCCACCCAGCTCATGAGCTTGCGCAGCTCCTTGCCCGTGGTCTCCAGGAGGTGGTTCTCGTCCTGGGTCTTGTACTCGTTGTACTTCTTCAGGCCGCCGTGGTACTCGTCCATCCAGTTCTTGGCGAACGTGCCGTCCTGGATCTCGGCGAGGACCTTCTTCATCTCGGCCTTGGTCTGGTCCGTGATGATGCGCGGGCCGGTGATGTAGTCGCCCCACTCGGCGGTCTCGGAGACCGACCAGCGCATCTTCTCCAGGCCGCCCTCGTACATCAGGTCCACGATCAGCTTGAGCTCGTGGAGGCACTCGAAGTACGCGATCTCGGGCTGGTAGCCGGCCTCGACCAGGGTCTCGAAGCCCGCCTTCACCAGCGCGGCGGTACCGCCGCAGAGCACGGCCTGCTCACCGAACAGGTCGGTCTCGGTCTCCTCGGTGAAGGTGGTCTTGATGACGCCGGCACGGGTGCCGCCGATGCCCTTGGCGTAGGAGAGCGCCAGGGCGAAGGCGTTGCCGGTCGCGTCCTGCTCGACACCCGCGATGCAGGGGACGCCGCGGCCCTCCTCGTACTGGCGGCGGACCAGGTGGCCCGGGCCCTTGGGAGCGACGAGCGCGACATCCACACCGGCCGGAGGCTTGATGAAGCCGTAGCGGATGTTGAGGCCGTGGCCGAAGAACAGGGCGTCGCCGTCCTTCAGGTTGTCCTTGATGGACTCCTCGTACACCTGGGCCTGGATCGGGTCCGGGACGAGGATCATGATGACGTCGGCCTCGGCGGCGGCCTCCGACGGCGTCACCACGCGCAGACCCTGCTCCTCGGCCTTGGCCTTGGACTTGGACCCCTCGTGCAGACCGACGCGGACGTCCACACCAGAGTCACGGAGCGACAGCGCGTGGGCGTGGCCCTGGCTGCCGTAGCCGATGACCGCGACCTTGCGGCCCTGGATGATGGACAGGTCGGCGTCGTCGTCGTAGAACAGCTCGGCCACTGGGTTTCTCCTTGGTTTTCTGGTGTTGCGTCCACCGTACGGCGGCGAGGGGAAGGATGGACTTCGGGTCTCGGCATCCGGGCGGGTGGCCTGGACACAGGCCCTGGCCCGGACACCGGCGTCACGCGCTGCGGTCGAGGGCGCGCAGGCTGCGATCGGTGATGGACCGGGCGCCGCGCCCTATGGCGATCGTGCCGGACTGGACGAGCTCCTTGATGCCGAACTGCTCCAGCATCTTCAGCATGGCCCCCAGCTTGTCACTCGATCCGGTGGCCTCGATGGTGACGGCCTCGGGCGAGACGTCCACGGTCTTGGCACGGAACAGCTGGACGATCTCGACGATCTGGGAGCGGGTCTCGTTGTCGGCGCGGACCTTCACCAGGACCAGCTCGCGCTGGACTGCGGAGCTCGGCTCCAGCTCCACGATCTTCAGCACGTTGACCAGCTTGTTGAGCTGCTTGGTCACCTGCTCCAGCGGGAGGTCCTCCACATTGACGACGATGGTGATGCGGGAGATGTCCGGGTGCTCGGTGACGCCGACGGCGAGCGAGTCGATGTTGAAGCCGCGGCGGGAGAACAGCGCGGCGATCCTGGCGAGGATGCCCGGGGTGTTCTCCACCAGGACGGAGAGCGTGTGCTTGGACATGGTCGTGGTGTCTCTCTCTACTCTCGCTGGTCGCTCAGTCGTCTTCGTTGTCGCCGAAGTCGGGGCGGACCCCACGGGCGGCCATGACCTCGTCGTTGGAGGTGCCTGCGGCGACCATCGGCCACACCATGGCGTCCTCGTGCACGATGAAGTCGACCACGACCGGGCGGTCGTTGATCGCGTTGGCTTCGGCGATGACCTTGTCCAGATCGGCCGGGTCCTCGCAGCGCAGCGCGACACAGCCCATCGCCTCGGACAGCTTGACGAAGTCCGGGATGCGGGTGCCCTTGCGGGGCGAGGTGGACGCGCCGAGCTGGGAGCCGGTGGTGTGGTGGCCCGTCTCGTCAGAGTGCAGCACGGTGCTCGAGTAGCGCTCGTTGTAGAACAGCGTCTGCCACTGCCGGACCATGCCCAGAGCACCGTTGTTGATGATCGCGACCTTGATCGGGATGCCGTTCAGCGCGCAGGTGACCAGTTCCTGGTTGGTCATCTGGAAGCAGCCGTCGCCGTCGACCGCCCAGACGGTGCGGTCAGGCATGCCTGCCTTGGCCCCCATGGCGGCCGGGACCGCGTAGCCCATGGTGCCCGCTCCACCGCTGTTCAGCCAGGTCGCCGGCTTCTCGTAGCCGATGAAGTGGGCGGCCCACATCTGGTGCTGGCCGACGCCCGCCGCGAAGATCGTGTTCTCGGGGGCGAGCCGGCCGATGCGCTGGATGACCTGCTGCGGCGAGAGGCTGCCGTCCTCCGGCACGTCGTAGCCCAGCGGATAGGTCTCGCGCCAGCGGTTGAGGTCCTGCCACCAGGCGGTGTAGTCGCCGGTGTGGCCGTCGTTGTGCTCGGCCTGGACGGCCTGGATGAGGTCGGCGATGACCTCGCGCGCGTCGCCGACGATCGGGACGTCGGCAGCGCGGTTCTTGCCGATCTCGGCGGGGTCGATATCGGCGTGCACGATCTTGGCGAACGGGGCGAAGCTGTCCAGCTTGCCGGTGACCCGGTCGTCGAAGCGCGCACCGAGGGCGACGATCAGATCGGCCTTCTGGAGGGCGGTGACAGCGGTGACCGCACCGTGCATGCCCGGCATTCCCACGTGCAGCGGGTGGCTGTCGGGGAAGGCGCCCAGCGCCATCAGCGTGGTGGTGACCGGGGCGTTGGTGAGCTCGGCGAGGATCCTGAGCTCACCGGTGGCGCGGGCCTTGAGGACACCGCCGCCGACGTACAGCACGGGGCGCTTGGCCTGAGTGATCAGCCGGGCGGCCTCGCGGATCTGCTTGGCGTGCGGCTTGGTGACGGGCCGGTAGCCGGGCAGGTCGGTCCCCGGGGGCCAGCTGAAGGTGGTCTGCGCCTGGAGGGCGTCCTTGGCGATGTCGACCAGGACCGGGCCGGGGCGTCCGGTGGCGGCGATGTGGAAGGCCTCGGCGATCGTCCTCGGGATGTCCTCGGCCTTGGTGACCAGGAAGTTGTGCTTGGTGATCGGCATCGTGATGCCGCAGATGTCCGCCTCCTGGAAGGCGTCCGTACCGATGGACTTGCTGGCGACCTGGCCGGTGATCGCGACCAGCGGGACCGAGTCCATATGGGCGTCGGCGATCGGGGTGACCAGGTTGGTGGCACCCGGCCCCGAGGTGGCCATGCACACTCCGACCTTGCCCGTGGCCTGCGCGTAGCCCGTCGCGGCGTGGCCAGCGCCCTGCTCGTGGCGGACCAGGATGTGGCGGACCCGGGAGGAGTCCATCAGCGGGTCGTACGCGGGGAGGATGGCGCCGCCGGGGATACCGAAGACGGTGTCGGCCCCGACTTCCTCGAGAGAGCGGATGAGGGACTGCGCGCCAGTGACGTGCTCGACGGCGGAGGTCCCTCCGCCGGTACGGGCTCGCGGCTGCGGATGGTGGGCCCCGGTGGCCTGCTCGGTCATCGGCATTCTCTTCTCGAAGCTGAGGGTTTTTGCGGGGATTTTGCGGGGTGGGGCGCCGTGCCGGTGCAACAAAAAACCCCTCGTGCCGTGAGGCAAGCGAGGGGAGCGCGCCGGTGCGATACAGGCCTGTGCAAGGGCCTGCTAGCCGACGCGCTTTCCAAGTACGAGAATTCGGGTGCGCATGGCACTGACCCTCCACCCGACGCACGGTCACTGTCAAGTGGGTGGGACAGGCGTCTCATTATTTGAGCGGGTTGGCTGACGTCCGATGAGGTCGGAGCCTGTGGGTGCCGCCGACCCGGCCGGGAGGCAGCCACCGCTGAGAACCGGCCAGGCTCCGGGAACGTCCGGTCCGGGCACCGGATACTCACCGCGCACCAGCGCACGGCGGAGCCGGTACTCGTCCAGCGGTCCCGAGAACGCCGCGCCCTGGCCGTGGGTGCAGCCCATGGCGCGCAGGGCGAGCACCTGCTCGGGCTCGTCCACACCGTCCGCCACGGACTCCATCCCGAGGTCGCAGGCGATCCTCAGCAGTCCGGCGGTGATCTTGTGCAGCCTGGCCGATTCCACCACACCCTCGACCAGCCCGCGGTCGAGTTTCAGCACATCCAGGGGCAGTCTACGCAGGGCGTTGATCGCCGCGTATCCGCTGCCGAAGCCGTCCAGGGCGATCCGGGCCCCGAGGCGGCGCAGGGTCAGCAGGCGCTGCTCCAGTTCGTCGAAGGAGATCCGCGGGTCGCTGTCGGCGATCTCCAGCACGAGCGCACCCGAGGGGAGCCCGTGCCGGGTGAGCGACGCCTCGATGGAGCCGAGCGGAATCGACCGGTCGAGCAGTCGTCGCGCGGACAGCCGGAGGATGACGGGGACGTCATGGCCGAGGCGACTGCGCTCGGCGGCCTGTTCGACCGCCTCTTCGAGGAGCCTGCGGCCGGGCTCCGCCGGGCTGCCGCCACCGTCCTCGGACAAGCGGAGGAATTCGGCCGGTGTGAAGAGGATGCCCTGGGCGGACCGCCAGCGCGGCTGGGCGGCGACGGCGGTGATCCGCCCGGTGTCGAGGCTGACCACGGGCTGGTGGAGCAGTACGGACTCGCCATCATGGCGGGAGCGGCGCGCCCGGCCCGGGTGCTCTCCCCGGCGGCCAGTGTCGGTCTGCATCTGGGGCACGTAGAGCTCGACCCGGTCCTTGCCCGCCGCCTTGGCCCGGTACATCGCCAGGTCGGCGTGGCGCAGCAGATCGCCCGCGGTGATCCCGGGCTCGGCGAAGGCCACGCCGATGGACGCGGCGACCCGGACCTCGTTGCCGTCGACGCGATAGGGCTGGGAGAGCGTCTGGCGCAGCCGATCCGCGATCTCCTGCACCTGCCGCTGGTGTGCCGCGAGGTCCCTGGCGCCGTGGCCGAGGATGAGCGCGGCGAACTCGTCGCCGCCGAGCCTGGCGGCCGTGTCGCCCGCCCGCACCGACTCCTGGAGCCGGCGTGCGGCCTGGATGAGCAGTTCGTCGCCGGCCTGGTGGCCGAGCCGGTCGTTCACCGCCTTGAATCCGTCCAGGTCGATGAAGAGCACGGCGGTCCCCGCGTCACCGGCCCTGCGGCCGCCGAGCGCCTGGCGCACGCGCTCGGTGAACAGCGCACGGTTGGGCAGGTCGGTGAGCGGATCGTGTTCGGCGTTGTGCTGGAGCTGCGCCTGGAGGCGCACGCGCTCCGTGACGTCCCGGCTGTTGAAGATCAGCCCGCCCTCATGGCGGTTGACCGTGGACTCCACGTTGAGCCAGTGACCGGTGCCGGACCTGAAGCGGCACTCGATGCGGGTGGTGGGCTCGTCGGACTGCCGGGCGGCCAGAAACCGGCGCACCTCGTGGACCACACGCCCCAGGTCCTCGGGGTGGATCAGCGAGGCCAGCTCGGAGCCGATGAGTTCGTCCGCGTCCCGCCCGTACACTCCCGCGGCCGCCGGGCTGACATAGCGCAGGACACCGGTCGGTGCGGCGATCATGATGACGTCGCTCGAACCCTGGACGAGGGAACGGAAATGGTTCTCCTTCTGGGCCAGCTCATGGGTCAGCGCGATGTTGTCCAGCAGCATGATGCCCTGGCGGACGACCAGCGCCAGGACGACCGTGCAGCCGGTGATCAGCACCACCCGGTCCACCCGGCGGCCCTCTGTCACGTTGTAGAGGATCCCCAGAGTGCAGACGGCAGCCGCCAGATAGGGCGTGAGGGCCGCGAGGGAGCCGGTGATGGGGCGACTGAAGGCCGGATGACCGGGGGGTCTGGGCCCGCGCGACTGGGCCGCGCCCGCCTCCATCCTGCGCACCCCCCAGGGCGCGTAGGCGAGCAGCAGCGATCCGGCGAACCAGCCGGCGTCGAGCAACTGGCCGGAGCGGTAGCTCTCGCGCAGCAGCGGGGAAGTGAACAGGGCATCGCAGAGCACGGTGAGGGCGAGGGCCGCGATCGCGGTGTTGATGGCCGGGCGGCTGGCGTTGGACCGTCTGAAGTGCAGGGCCAGGACCATGCTCACCAGGACGATGTCCAGCAGCGGGTAGGCGAGCGACAGCGCCGCCTCCGTGACGGTCTCGCCCTGGGTGTGCGCGGTGTGCGCCAGCGCGAGGCTCCAGGAGAGGGTGAGCAGGGAACCGCCGATCAGCCAGGAGTCCAGGGCGAGGCAGACCCATCCGGCCCGGGTCACCGGGCGCTTGGCGAGCACGAGCAGACCGACGATGGCCGGTGGTGCGAAGCAGAGGAAGAAGACGTCGGCGAGGGAGGGGCTCGGCACCTTCACGCCCAGCACCACCTCGTACCAACCCCATACGGCGTTTCCGCACGAAGCCATGGCGGAGGAGACCGCGAACAGTATCCATGCGGGCCGAAACCGCACGCCCCGCGTGCGGGCGTGGAGGAAGCAGGAGACCGCGGCGAGCAGTGCGGCGAAGCTCAGTCCGAAGTCGCCCATGATCATGGCGAGTTGCTGGGAGCCCCAGCCGAGCGCAGCACCGGTGGCGTAGCCGCCGCTGGCCACCACCAGCAAGACCCGGGGCAGCCGGCTCTGACCGCCGTCGGAGACGGGCGAGCGCGTCAGCACGGCTCCCCGGGACGTCACCGCCCCACTCCTGCCAGGCTCAACCGGCTCCGCCCTCCGGAACGGCACTTCGGCAGGCGCCGCAGGGCGCGCCTCGGTGCCCCCGGGGCCGGTCTGCGCGAGAGTGGTCGGCGGCTCGGATGGTTCGCCGGATTGCCGCTCGGATGGTCGGTCGGATTGCTGCTCGGATTGCTGGTCCATTGGCCGTGCATCGCCCGTCGCCCCCTCGAAGTCCTGAACGCTCCGGTAGCGCCGCCCCGTATACGACGCAGCCCCCAAGTCGGGACGATACACCAGTCTCGTCACTCAGCGACAGGGTTTCTCTACGCTGAGTGACGACTTGCGGTCGCCGCCAACACGCGTAGCATCCGGATGACTTCACTGAGTGTCGGCCCGTAGTACCCGCCCGTCTACAGGGCGCGCCGGGGAGGGACTTGTGAAGGGCTTGTCAGCGTGTGGTGAGGACCACGTTGTGCAGCGGGCCCCCGGCCGCGAACCGGCGCAACTGGTCCCTCATCAGACGCTTGGCGCGCGGCATGAACGCCGAGGTGGAGCCCCCGACATGAGGGCTGATCAGCACGCCTCGGGCATGCCACAGGGGATGCCCCGGCGGCAGGGGTTCCGGGTCGGTGACGTCGAGGGCGGCGGTGATCCGGCCGGTGGCGGTCTCGTCGATCAGGGCCTCGGTGTCCACGACCGGCCCGCGAGCGACGTTCACCAGCAGGGCGCCGTCCCTCATCCGGCGCAGGAAGTCGGCGTCCACCAGGTGACGGGTGGCTGGGGTGAGCGGAGTCGAGAGGATCACCACGTCCGCTTGCGGGAGCAGGAGCGGCAGCCGGACGAGTGGGTGCACCTCACCGCGCGCCGTTGCACGTGCGGAGCGCGCGACGCGCGCCACCCGCGCGCATTCGAAGGGAGTGAGCCGGTCCTCGATGGCCGCGCCGATCGAGCCGTAGCCGACGATGAGCACGGACTTGTCCGCGAGCGCGGGATAGAAACCGGCCCGCCACTCCTCCTCCCGCTGGCCTTCCACGAAGCGGGGAATGCCCCTCAGCGAGGCCAGGACGAGGGCGAGTGCCAACTCGGCGGTACTCGCTTCGTGCACACCCTTGGCGTTGCAGAGGGACACGCCCGCGCGCAACGAGCCGAGTCCCGGCTCCACATGGTCGATACCGGCGCTGAGGGTCTGGACGACCTGAACGGACGTCATGGCGGCGAGCGGCCGTACCGCGACCTCGGTGGGCTTCAGGTAGGGGACGACATAGAAGGCGCAGTCGGCCGGATCGGCGGGGTACTTCTCGCCGCCGTCCCAGAACCGGTAGGTGAACCCCGACCCCTCCGGGGTGGGCAGTCCCTCGATCTCATCGGCCTCGACGGGGAGCCAGACGTCTGCTGCGTTCATGGTCAGGAGGCTATGCGATCCGCGACGGCGCCCAGAGGTTAGTTTGGGGGGCGGCACGAGGAGGGGTACGGGCAAGGTGGAGCGCAGGACAATCGGCGCGGGGGCGCTCGAAGTGGGCGCGGTCGGCCTCGGCTGTATGCCGATGAGCTGGGCTTACACCAGATCACAGCAGCGCAGCGACCGTTCACTGCGCACCGTGCACGCGGCGCTCGACGCCGGAGTGAGTCTGCTCGACACCGCCGACATGTACGGACCTTTCACCAATGAACTGCTGCTCGGCCGAGTGCTGAAGGAGCGGCGACGGGACGCGTTCGTTTCGACGAAGGTCGGACTGCTCGTGGGCGGTGACCAACACGTCGTGGCCAACGGGCGCCCCGGATATGTCCGGCGGGCATGCGACGCCTCGCTGCGACGGCTCGGCACCGATGTGATCGATCTCTACCAGCTCCACCGGGCGGATCCGGAGGTGCCCGTCGAGGAGACCTGGGGCGCCATGGCCGAGCTGGTCCAGGCGGGCAAGGTGCGTGCGCTCGGGCTCTGCGCCGTGGGGGCGCACACGGCACGCCGTTCCGGTGCGGGCACGGGTGCCGCCCGGCCCGGCCGGTCGGGCACTGCGGGACGGTACGCGGGCGGCACGGAGTCCGGTCACCATGCGGGAACGATTCGTCAGCTGGAACGCATACAACAGGTGTTCCCCGTCAGCGCGGTCGAGGCCGAACTGTCGGTGTGGTCGCCCGAAGCACTGGCGGACCTGCTTCCCTGGTGCGAGGCACGCGGCGTGGGCTTTCTGGCGGCGATGCCGCTGGGCAGCGGATTCCTCACCGGGACGCTGACGCCCGGCAGCGGCTTCGAGCCGGACGACCCGAGGGCCCGGCATCCCCGGTTCACCGCGGAGATGATGGCGGCGAACCAGCCGGTGGTGGCAGGACTTCGTCGGATCGCACGACGACACGGCGACGGGACGACCGCGGCGCAGGTGGCACTCGCCTGGGCGCGCGGCCAGGGCCGGCACGTGGTGCCCCTGCCGGGCGCCAAACAGGAGCGCTGGGCCATGGAGAACGCGGCGGCCGTCGGCCTCGCGCTGACCGCTCGGGACCTGGCCGAGATCGCGGACCTGCCAGCTGCCAGGGGATCCTGGGACTGAGGCTACGGACCGAGACCCTGGGGCCGGCGGGAATGTTCCGTTCCCGGCCGACGGACCGAACCCGTCCCGCTCGCCGAACGCGCTGGTGCCCGGCCCCCGTATTCGTGATCCTTGGCGAATACGGTAACGCCGGGGACCGCCGTGGCGTATGAACAGGGCACGGGGCCGCTCCACGGCACCGAGCCAGTCCGAACCGTCCGCAGTCCGGTGAAGGGACACCACAGTGCAACGTCCAGCCGCGACGGCCGTACTGGTCGCAGCCGCCCTGCTCGCCGCGGGCTGCACGTCCGGCGGCGCCGGCACCGCTCAGGACGGCGGCCGCGACAACACGCCGCCCGGCTCCCCTGCCGCCTCCCCCGGCTCCCCCGGCTCCCCCGCCGCCTCCGCTCCGACCGCACCGCCCGCCAGGGGTTCGGTGCGGGTGGCATCGACCCTGACGAGGGATCTGAAGTCGCCGTGGGGGCTGGCCGCGCTGCCCGACGGCGATCTGCTGGTGTCATCCCGCGACGAGGGCACCATCACCCGGATCGACGCCGCCAACGGCAGGCAGACCGAGATCGGCTCGGTGCCCGGAGTCGCCCCGGGCGGTGAAGGCGGGCTGCTCGGCCTGGCGGTCTCCCCGTCCTTCGCGTCCGACCGCCTGGTGTACGCCTACTTCACGACGGAGTCGGACAATCGCATCGCCCGCATGCTGTACGACGAGAAAAAGCCCGCGGGACAGCAGCTCGGAGCGCCGGACACCGTCCTGAGGGGCATCCCGAAGGGGACCGTCCACAACGGGGGCCGGATCGCCTTCGGCCCCGACCGGATGCTCTACGCCGGCACGGGCGAGACCGGCGATACGGGCCTCGCTCAGGACAAGGAGTCCCTCGGCGGCAAGATCCTTCGGATGACCCCGGACGGGCAGCCGGTGCACGGCAATCCCTGGGCCGAATCCCTGGTGTACTCCTACGGGCACCGCAATGTGCAGGGTCTCGCCTGGGATTCCGGGGGGCGGCTGTGGGCATCCGAGTTCGGTCAGAACACCTGGGACGAACTGAACCTCATCGAGCCGGGCAGGAACTACGGCTGGCCCGAGGTGGAGGGCAAGGGAGGGCACTCCGGCTTTGTGGACCCGGTGGCGCAGTGGCGTACCGACGAGGCTTCGCCCAGTGGGATCGCGTATGCCGGGGGCTCGATCTGGATGGCCGGGCTGAGGGGCGAGCGCCTCTGGCGGATTCCGCTGGCCGGTACGGAACCTTCGGCGGCCCCCCAGGCGTTCCTCCGGGGTGAGTACGGTCGGCTGCGCACGGTTCTGCCGGTCGTCGGGGCCGGGGGCGCCACGGCCGTCTGGCTGGTCACCAGCGAGACGGACACCAGAGGCACACCCGGGGCGGGGGACGACAAGGTCCTGCGGCTTGAGGTCGAGTGAGAGGTGGGCGGCCTGTGTTCAATCTGATCGAGCAGCTCTTCGCACCCAGCCGCAAGCACACCGACGACGAGCGCAACCGGCTCCAGTTGACGAGGGTGGACGTCGGCGACGGGGATCCCGGGCACGGTGAGATAGACCTCGCCTCGGGCAAGGTGGTCATCCGGCCCCGGCGCGAGGCACCCGGGACCTGACGGTGCGGGTGAGCCTGGGCCGGGTGAGCCCCGCACCCCGGCCGCCGAGGACTCCCACGGCGGGCTCGTCCCCGCGAACGGGGTGCCACGATCCGGGCACGTCGAGGGCGAAGCCCACTGCGGCGCTTCTCGGGAAGAGCCGCAGCCGGTGAGCGCGGGCCGCGGCCTCACCGCGGCCGGTGACGCCCTCTGCGGCTCGGAGGGCCTTGGGCGGTGGCCGCCTTCAGGCATCGCGCCTCAGGCCGTGTCCGAGGAGTCCGCCTGGCGGGGCCAACCACACGGAGCGCTTGGTCGAGATCACGCCAAATGATCCGATCCGTCAGCCGGAGCCGCGAAAACGGCATCGTTGTCATCGCCGCCTGGCAGCATGGAAGCATGACTGATACGGGGGCGTCGAAGACCATTGCTGTCAGATCACCGGGGGAAGCCGCCGAACTCGCCGGACGGTTATGCGACGAGCCGGAGGAGTACGCCGGGCTGCCACCGATCCCGGTGTTGTGCCACGAACCGGGAGCCGCCGCGCTCGACCGGCGCGAGGCGTTCCGGGAGGTGTACGGGGCGATTGCGGACCGTGTGGGAGAGCCGACGCTGTATGGGGGTTCGGCCCAGGGGCCGAACGTCCGCTGGCGGGACGACGGCAACCTGGTGCTGCTGTCCGGTGACCTCTTCGGTGTCCGGCTGTCCGTGCACCATACGGAGTTGCTTGAGGAGGAGGAGTACCGCAGCTTCGCCTGGGGTGCCGTCTCCTCACCGGCCGGGCATCCCGACTTCGATCTGCTGCCGTACAGCTGGCAGTTGTACCGGAGCGGTCCGGGCGAGCGCCCGTTGGCCAGGTCGGACGCCCTGCTCGCCGGTTGCTGGGAGCATTTGGAGATCGCCCTGGAGCTGATGCTCGGTGCCTGGACGGAGCAGTTGCCGGTGCAGCTGCCCGGTGACTGGGCGGGCTTCACGGTCCTGTCCGGCAGGGACCCGGGGCGCGAGCTCGTCGTCTCCTACAGCCCGGACGAGGGCTTGAGCGTGGCCGTTGACGACCGGGACACCGAACAGGGGCCGGGGCGGGAACGCCAGATGCGGGGGCGTGGCTGGCAGGCCAGGGACCGGGGCTGGTGGCAGTCGGTGTTCCATGAGGTGTTCGAGAACGCGCCCAGGCTGGCCGCGCGGCTGACGGTGACGGAGCTGCGGGCGCGCGGAGCCGTGAGCCCCGATGATCTCGTGGTGCGGGATGCGGGGGTCAGCGACCGGGGTGAGCTGTGGCTGCCCGGCCTCGGGATACGCATGGCCTGACATGCTCGTACCCGCTCGGCGCCCATCGCCCGGCGGGTACGACCGCGGTGGGACCGCTGCTGCGGGGGTGCCGGACTCCGGCTCGCCCGCCGTCCGGACACACGCGAGGGCGGGGCACCGGTCGGTGTCCCGCCCTCGTCGCGCATCGCATGCACGTACCGCATGTCACACGTCACGCACGTACCGCTGGGTCTCAGCCCTCGGAAACGCCGAGCTTCTCCAGGATCAGCTCCTTCACCCGGGCCGCGTCAGCCTGGCCGCGCGTGGCCTTCATGACCGCGCCGACCAGTGCGCCGACCGCCGCGACCTTTCCACCGCGGATCTTGTCCGCGATGGCGGCGTTGCCCGCGATGGCATCGTCCACGGCCGTGCCGAGCGCGCCCTCGTCGGAGACGACCTTCAGGCCTCGCTTGTCCACGACGGCGTCCGGGTCGCCCTCGCCCGCGAGGACGCCCTCGATGACCTGGCGGGCCAGTTTGTCGTTGAGCGAACCGCCGGCGACCAGGGCGGTCACCCGAGCCACCTGCTCCGGGGTGATCGGCAGCTCTTCCAGGGCCCGGCCCGACTCGTTGGCGTTACGGGCCAGCTCGCCCATCCACCACTTGCGCGCCGAAGCGGAGTCGGCGCCCGCCTCGATGCTGGCGACGATCAGGTCGACCGCGCCCGCGTTGAGGATCGACTGCATGTCCGTCTCGGAGACGCCCCACTCCTCGCGCAGGCGGTTGCGGCGCACGCGCGGAAGTTCGGGCAGCCCGGCCCTGAGCTCTTCGACCCACTCACGGGCCGGGGCCACGGGCACCAGGTCGGGCTCCGGGAAGTACCGGTAGTCCTCGGCCTCCTCCTTGACCCGGCCGGAGGTCGTGGAGCCGTCCTCCTCGTGGAAGTGGCGGGTCTCCTGGACGATCGTGCCGCCGCCGTTCAGCACGGCGGCATGCCGCTGGATCTCGAAGCGGGCGGCACGCTCCACGCTGCGAAGCGAGTTGACGTTCTTGGTCTCACTACGGGTGCCGAACCGCTCGCTGCCCTTGGGCATCAGCGACAGGTTGACGTCGCAGCGCATCTGGCCCATCTCCATCCGGGCCTCGGACACGCCGAGTGCCTTGATGAGCTCGCGCAGCTCCGCGACATAGGCCTTCGCGACCTCGGGAGCACGGTCACCGGCGCCGGTGATCGGCTTCGTGACGATCTCGATCAGCGGGATGCCGGCACGGTTGTAATCGAGGAGGGAGTGGGACGCGCCGTGGATACGGCCGGTGGCTCCGCCGACATGCGTCGACTTGCCCGTGTCCTCCTCCATGTGGGCGCGTTCGATCTCCACACGGAAGACCTCGCCGTCCTCCAGCTGGACGTCCAGATAGCCGTTGAAGGCGATCGGCTCGTCGTACTGAGAGGTCTGGAAGTTCTTCGGCATGTCCGGGTAGAAGTAGTTCTTCCGGGCGAAGCGGCACCACTCGGCGATCTCGCAGTGCAGCGCGAGACCGATCTTGATGGCGGACTCGACGCCGACGGCGTTCATCACCGGCAGCGAGCCGGGTAGACCGAGGCAGGTGGGGCAGGTCTGCGTGTTGGGCTCCGCGCCCAGCGCGGTGGAGCAGCCGCAGAACATCTTGGTCTTGGTGCCGAGCTCGACATGGACCTCAAGGCCCATGACGGGGTCGTAGGCCGCGAGGGCGTCCTCGTACGACACCAGTTCAGTCGTGACGGTCACGGTGAAACTTTCCCTCTCAGCCGAACAGGACGTCGTCGTCGCCCAGGCGCTTGAGCTCCCGGTAGAGGATCGCCAGTCCGGTGACGATGGCGGCGGCGGACACCGCCGCGTCGATCAGGCGGAGCGTGTCGTGCTCCAGGCGCGCCTTCTTGGCCTGCTTGGCGACGCTGACCGCGCCCACCGCGGTGCTGGCCATGGCCAGATAGGTGCCGGTCTTGGACTTCCTGAAGCCCTTGGCCTTCTGCAGCGTGCTCACAGTGACGGTGCCTCCTCCAGCAGCGGGTGGCCCCACTTCGCGACGAAGGCGGCCTCGACGGCGGCGCCCACCTTGTAGAGGCGGTCGTCCTTCATGGCGGGGGCGATGATCTGCAAACCGACCGGGAGGTTGTCCTCCGGCGCCAGGCCGCAGGGCAGCGACATCGCCGCGTTGCCGGCCAGGTTGGTCGGGATGGTGCACAGGTCGGCGAGGTACATCGCCATCGGGTCGTCGGCGCGCTCGCCGATCGGGAAGGCGGTGGTCGGGGTGGTCGGCGAGACGATCACGTCGACCTGCTCGAAGGCCTTCTCGAAATCGCGGGTGATGAGCGTACGGACCTTCTGGGCACTGCCGTAGTACGCGTCGTAGTAGCCGGACGACAGCGCGTAGGTGCCCAGCATGATTCGGCGCTTGACCTCGTCGCCGAAGCCCGCCTCACGGGTGAGGGCGGTGACGTCCTCGGCGGACCGGGTCCCGTCGTCGCCGACCCGCAGTCCGTAGCGCATGGCGTCGAAGCGGGCGAGGTTGGACGAGCACTCGGACGGGGCGATCAGGTAGTAGGCGGAGAGCCCGAGGTCGAAGGACGGGCAGTCCAGCTCGACGATCTCGGCGCCCATCTCCTTCAGCATCTCGACGGACTCGTCGAAGCGCTGGAGGACGCCCGCCTGGTAGCCCTCACCGCGGAACTGCTTGACCACACCGACCCGCATCCCGGCCACCGAGCCGTTGCGCGCGGCCTCGACCACCGGCGGTACCGGGGCGTCGATGGAGGTGGAGTCCAGCGGGTCGTGCCCGGCGATGACCTCGTGCAGCAGCGCCGCGTCCAGCACCGTGCGGGCGCACGGGCCACCCTGGTCCAGGGACGAGGAGAAGGCGACCATGCCGTAGCGGGAGACCGCGCCGTAGGTGGGCTTCACGCCGACGGTGCCGGTGACGGCGGCGGGCTGGCGGATCGAACCGCCGGTGTCCGTGCCGATGGCCAGCGGAGCCTCGTAGGAGGCCAGGGCGGCGGACGAGCCGCCTCCGGAGCCGCCGGGGATCCGGGTCAGGTCCCAGGGGTTGCCGGTCGGGCCGTACGCGCTGTTCTCGGTGGAGGACCCCATGGCGAACTCGTCCATGTTGGTCTTGCCGAGGATCACGACGTCAGCGGCCTTCAACCGCTTGGTGAGCGTGGCGTCGTACGGCGGGATCCAGCCTTCGAGGATCTTGGAGCCGACCGTGGTCGGGATGCCCTCGGTGGTGAAGATGTCCTTCAGCGCCAGCGGCACACCGGCCAGCGGGCCCAGCTTCTCGCCGCGCGCGCGCTTCTCGTCCACGGCGCGGGCCTGCGCGAGCGCGCCCTCGCGGTCGACGTGCAGGAAGGCGTGCACCTTCTCGTCCACGGCCTCGATACGGGCCAGGTGCGCCTCGGTGACCTCGACGGCGGTGAGCTCGCCGGAGACGATCTTCGCGGCGATCTCGGCCGCGGTGAGCTTGATGATGGTGCTGTCCGTCATGGCGGTCAGTCCTCCCCCAGGATCTGCGGCACCTTGAAACGCTGCTGCTCCTGCGCGGGTGCGCCGGAGAGCACCTGCTCGGGGGTGAGCGACGGACGGACCTCATCCGCGCGCATGACGTTGGTCAGCGGCAGCGGGTGGGAGGTCGGCGGCACGTCTTGGTCGGCGACCTCGGCGACGCGGGCGACCGCGCCGATGATGTCGTCCAGCTGTCCGGCGAAGTGGTCGAGCTCTTCGGCCTTCAGCTCCAGACGCGCCAGCCGGGCGAGGTGGGCGACCTCCTCGCGCGTGATGCCAGGCATGCAGCGATCCTCAGGGTGAGTGCTTCGGGTTTTGGCCCAATCCTATGGGGCGGCCACCCCTGCCCGCGAAACGCTTTGCCCGGCCGCTCTCCGGCGGCGGTGGAGCCGGGGCACCCGGGTGGACTCCGTGCCCTCCCGCGCACGGCTGCCGCGGGTCCCACGATCCGATGGGGTAGCGATGGGGCGGTGCGTACGATCATGGCCGCCGACGGGCCGGTGATCGCCCGGATCATGGTCGGCGCCGGCCTGGCCCGGCAGGTATGTGACCGAGTTCATGGCGCTCGCAGCGCTGAACGCGGGCGGTGTCGTAGATGATCTACGGGGCGCGAAGGGGGAATCCCGATGATCCGACTGTCCGACGGACCGATGACCTGGGTGGCCGCGGGTGACAGCATCACACATGGCGTGCTGCACACCCACGGCGCGCGGGGATGGGTCGAGCACGTACACGAGCGGGTGCGCTGGCAGCTCGACCGGTTGACCGACATCGTGGTGAACACCGGTGTCTCGGGCTGGACGGCCACCGAGGTACTCGCCTCCTACGACCATCTGATCGGCCGCTTCTCCCCCGACGTGCTCTCCGTATCCCTCGGTACCAACGACGCCCTCGACGGACCAGCCGCCCTCCCCGGGTTCCACCGGGCGATGCGGGCGATCATCGCGCGCACCGCAGGCGCACAGATCGTGGTCCACACCCCGGTACCGGTCGGCGAGACCGGGCGGGCCAGACGCGCCACGCTGCCGGACTACTGCCAGGCCGTACGCGAGATCGCGAGGGACACCGGCGCCCTCCTCGTCGATCACGAGGCGTACTGGAACGCGCGGTTCGGCGCCGAGGATCCGATCCCCTGGCTGGACGATCCGGTGCACCCGAACGCCGTCGGGCATCTCCACATGGCCAACCACACCCTGCGCACGCTCGGTCTGGGTGAACTCCGGCCGCTGTAGCCGCTGCTGGCCTTGACCAACCCACACACCAGCGTAGGACCGACTGAGCGGTTCCCGCGAAGTCCGGCGCAGCCCTGGGCCCCCGAAGGCCGAGCCCGCCGTGTCGCGACTGTCCTGGGGTGGAGGGCGGCCCGCGCGTCGAGGAGGACAGGGCCGTCGCAGGTGATCCGGCAACGGCGAGGCGCCCGGCCGCGGAGGCGTTCGAGGTTCACGACATGGCCGGCGGCCTGTCCGCGTCCGCGGGTGCCGCGGCGGGCAGCTCGCCCACGGGGCGGCGCCAGCCGTGTTCGCCGCGGGCACGGAGCCAGGCCGTGGTCTCCTGCGGCGGCATCGCCGCGGCGACCAGCCAGCCCTGGACCGCGTCGCAGCCCAGGTCCCGCAGCCGCTCCCAGGTCTCGTCGTCCTCGACCCCTTCCGCCACCACGAGCAGCCCCAGCGAATGGGCCAGGTCGACGGTGCAACGGACGATCGCGGCGTCCTGGATGTCGATCGCGAGGCGGGCCACGAACGAACGGTCGATCTTCAGCTCGCTCACCGGAAGACGGCGCAGATGTACCAGCGAGGAGTAGCCGGTACCGAAATCGTCGAGGGACATCTTCACTCCGTGGCCCGCGAGCCCGGCCAGAGTGTCGGCGGCGCGCTGGGGATCCTCCAGCAGCACATGCTCGGTGATCTCCAGCTGGAGGGCTCCGGCGGGGACCCCGTGCCGGGCCAGCCGGGCCGCGACGGCCCCGGCGAATCCGGGGGTGTGGACATCGCGCGGCGACACATTGACGGCGACCGGGACGTGCAGCCCCTCGGCCCGCCATCGGGCCACCTGGGCGAGCGCGGTCTCCAGGACGTACTCCGTCAGACGGGGCATCAGTCCGGAGGATTCGGCGATGGCGATGAACTCGTCCGGCGGGACCCGGCCGCGGTCCGGGTGCACCCAGCGCACCAGCGCCTCGAGTCCGACCACCTGGCCGTCGAAGCCGACCTTGGGCTGGTAGTGCAGCTCCACGTCTCCGGCGTCCAGCGCCCTGCGCAGATCGCCCAGCAGCCCGAGCCGGTCCGGTGTGTTTGAGTCCCTTTTCGATTCGTACACCTCGACGCCGGAGCGATCGCGTTTCGCCTGGTACATCGCCACGTCCGCGCGCCTGAGCAAATCTTCGGCGTCCACCGCGTGATCGGGGAAGACCGCGAGTCCCGCGCTTGCCTCCAGCACGAGGGTGAGTCCGTCCAGATCGAGCGGTGAGGAGAGCCGGCCGACCAGTTGGCGGGCGACGCGCTGGGCGCTGGTGGCGGAGTCCGTGGTGGGCAGCAGTACGGCGAACTCGTCGCCGCCGAGCCTGGCCGCCTCCGCGCCGCGCGGCAGGGCGGCCCTCAGCCGTTCGGCGATCTGGAGCAGCAGCCGGTCGCCCGCCAGATGCCCGAGGGTGTCATTGACCGACCGGAAGCGGTCGAGGTCGATGAGGACGAGTGCGGACCGGGCGCCTACGCCCTCGGCTTCCTCGATCGCAGCCCAGGTCCGCTCCAGCAGCCACTGCCGGTTGGGCATCCCGGTCAGCGGATCACGCAACTGCTCCTCGGCCCGGGCCCGGGCGATCCACAGGGTGGAGTCCAGGGCGATCAGCGGCACGGCGAACAGCGGCAGCAGGATCGGCAGCGCCGTCGCCACCACACAGATCAGCGGGGCGATGCCGAGCAGCGCCACCGCGACAAGGCCCTGCCGTAGCAGGGCCGTACGGGCGGCGGTGGGGAGTCCGCCGCTCTGCGGTGCCAGCGTGTACCACAGCACCGTTCGGGTGACGCCGAGATAGGCGGTGGCCGCGAGCACCACTTCCGGCCCGGCGTCGGCACCCCAGTCCAGGGGTGACCAGGGCTGGTCCACCGTCGGCACGTCGCCGAACGCGGCGAGCACCAGGGCCGCGGCGCCGACGCCCAGTACATCCGCCGCGCCGTGCAGCAGCCCTTGCCGCCAGCGGTGTCTGCGGGCTGCGCCGACGAGCAGCACGACCGTCAGGCTGACCAGCCCCGCGGGCACCCACCCGTAGAGCAGCAGCACGGCGAGGGTGAGGGCGGCACCCGAGCCGGTGCCGCCCCACCAGCGGTCGCGGCCCAGTGCGACCAAATGGCTGACGATGAGGCCCGTGAGCACAGCGAGGGACCAGCCCTCGACCCCTACAGGGAACAGGGGGTGTCCCTGGGTCAGTGCCGCGACGATGCCCGCTGCCAGGGTGAGGGCGGCCAGCCCGGCGACCAGGAAGGGCATCCTGGCGGCGATATGTGCAAACCCCCGGAAACCACGCGGCCGTGAGACCGGGGCGGCGCTCTCGGTCGGTTCCATACCCGTCCCTCTCACAGCCGGCGGTGCCGATGCCACGCGATGGGCTCCCTGTCATGCCACCACGGCCGGAACCTCACCACGCAGCCGTGTACGACAGGCGCACAACTCAACACTAGGCTGCGGAAGGCTCGGACGGGCAGCGCTCTACAGCTCTTGCCCGATTGAGGCCCAGCCACCCTTATCTCTCTGATATGCGCTGATCGGGTGAACCCACCAGAGGGAACAGTCGATCATACGTGCCATTCTTGACCGCACTTCGGCTCTACTCCTCGACCGGCATCGCGGCCTCACGTGCCGCGTCCGCCCCCTCGCCGAGGAGCACCCCGAAGCCGTCCTCGTCCAGCACCGGCACCTTCAGCTGCATCGCCTTGTCGTACTTGGAGCCCGGGCTGTCACCGACCACCACGAATGAGGTCTTCTTGGAGACCGACCCCGTCACCTTCGCCCCGAGGCCCTGAAGGGCGTCCTTGGCGCCGTCTCTCGTGTACTTCTGCAGGGTGCCGGTGACGACGACCGTAAGGCCCTCCAGCGGACGCGGCCCCACGTCCTCACCGGCGCCCTCGTCCTCCATCCGGACCCCCGCTGTCCGCCACTTGCGCAGGATCTCGCGGTGCCAGTCCTCCTCGAACCACTGCTTCAAGGAGGCCGCGATGGTCGGTCCGACGCCCTCGACCGCGGCCAGCTCCTCCTCCGACGCCTGCTCGATCCGCTCGATGGAGCGGAACTCGCGGGCCAGCGCCTCGGCCGCCACCGGGCCGACATGACGGATGGACAGACCCGTGATGACGCGGGCCAGCGGGCGCTCCTTGGCCGCCGCGATGTTCTCCAGCAACGCCAAGGTGTTCTTCTTCGGCTCGCCCAGCTGGTTGGCGAAAACCGTGACGATCTTCTCCTCACCGGTCTTCGGGTCGCGCTTGGGCAGTCCGCTGTCCTGGTCCAGGACATAGGCCTTGATGGGCAGCAGCTTCTCGACCGTCAGGTCGAACAGATCGCCCTCGTCCGCCAGCGGCGGATCCGCCGGCTCCAGGGGCTTGGTGAGCGCCGCCGCCGCGACATAGCCGAAGGCCTCGATGTCCAGGCACTTGCGCCCACCGAGATAGAACAGCCGCTCACGCAACTGGGCTGGGCAACTGCGGCTGTTGGGGCAGCGGAGGTCGATGTCGCCCTCCTTCATCGGCCGCAGCGCCGTACCGCACTCGGGGCACTCGGCGGGCATCACGAACTCCCGCTCACTGCCGTCCCTCAGATCCACCACAGGACCGAGGATCTCCGGGATGACATCGCCTGCCTTGCGCAGCACGACGGTGTCACCGATCAGCACTCCCTTGGCCTTTACCACGTCCTGGTTGTGCAGCGTGGCGAACTCGACCTCGGAACCGGCCACCTTGACCGGCTCCACCTGCGCGTAGGGAGTGACCCGGCCCGTACGGCCCACACCCACACGGATGTTGACCAGCTTGGTGTTGACCTCCTCCGGGGCGTACTTCCAGGCGATCGCCCACCGCGGAGCCCGGGAGGTGGAGCCCAGCCGCCCCTGAAGCGGAATCTCGTCCAACTTGACGACGACTCCGTCGATCTCGTGCTCGACGGAGTGCCGGTGCTCTCCGTAGTACGCGATGAAGTCGCGCACCTCGTCCAGAGAGCCGACCACCTTGTTGTGCTGTGCCGTCGGCAGACCCCATTCGTGCAGCAGCTCGTAGGCCTCCGACAGCCTGGTGATCTCCAGACCGTCACGCGCCCCGATGCCGTGCACCACCATGTGCAGCGGAAGCGCCGCCGTGGCCTTCGGGTCCTTCTGGCGCAGCGAACCCGACGCCGAGTTGCGCGGGTTGGCGTACGGCTGCTCGCCTGCCGCGACCCGCCGCGCGTTGAGCTCCTCGAACGCCTCCATCGGAAAGTAGACCTCGCCCCGGATCTCGACCAGATCCGGGATGCGGTCGCCCTTCAGCCGATCGGGGATGTCCCCGATCGTCCGTACGTTCGGCGTGATGTCCTCGCCGGTGCGGCCGTCACCACGGGTCGCCGCCCGGGTCAGCCGCCCCTTCTCGTACGTCAGGTTGACCGCGAGACCGTCGACCTTCAGCTCGCACAGGAAGTGGTACGCGGACGTCCCGACCTCCTTGGCGATCCGGTCGGCCCAGCCCGCCAGCTCGACCTCGTCGAAAGCGTTGTCCAGCGACAGCATCCGCTCGCGGTGCTCGACTGCGGTGAACTCCGTCTCGTAGGCCCCGGCGACCTTCTGGGTCGGCGAGTCGGGCGTGCGCAGCTCCGGATACTCGTCCTCCAGCACCTCCAGCGCCCGCAGCAGCTTGTCGAACTCGGCGTCGCTGATGACCGGCTGGTCTTTCACGTAGTACCGGAAGCGGTGCTCCTCGATCTGCTCCGCCAGCTGGGCGTGGCCCTCCCGTGCCTCCGAGGGCACCGTCCCCTGCTGTTCGACAGCCACCGTGATGTCCTCCCGTTACCTCAGCCCCAAGTCCACTACTCAGGGTTGTCCGCGAGTGATCTCGCCGCCCTGACACAGTGCGCGAGCGCCGCCCGCGCATAGGCGGGCGAAGCACCCGCCAGCCCACACGAAGGAGTGATTACCACAGACCCCTCAAGAGTCCCCGGACTCAGCCCCAGCCTGCGCCACAGCGTCCTGACACCCATGACGCTACCGCCCGGGTCCGACAACGGGCCGTCTGCGGATGCGACCACCCCGGCCAGAAGCTTCGTACCACCTTCGACCGCCTCGCCGATCGCCTCCTCATCACGCTCGGTGAGCAGGCTGAAATCGAACGAGACCCCGGTGGCCCCGGCCCTGCGCAACAGCGCGAACGGCACGTCCGGGGCGCAGGAGTGCACCACCACGGGGCCGTCCGTGACCGCCCGCACATCACGCAGCGCGCTCTCCACGAGCTGCCGGTCCACCGCCCGGTGCGTCCGGTAACCGCTGGCGGTCCTGATCCGCCCGCGCAGCACCGCGGTGAGGGACGGCTCGTCGAGCTGAAGCACCAGCCGTGCTTCCGGAACCCGCCGCCGCACCTCGGCGAGATGCCCGCGCAGCCCCTCGGTGAGCGAGGCCGCGAGGTCACGGCAGGCTCCCGGGTCGGCCAGCGCAGCCTCGCCGTTCCGCAGCTCCAGCGCGGCGGCCAGCGTCCACGGCCCGACGGCCTGGACCTTCAGCGGACCCTCGTATCCCTGGGTGAACTCCTCCAGCGCGTCCAGGTCCTCGCCGAGCCACGACCTGGCGCGCCGGGTATCGCGCCCCGGCCGGTCGCTGACCCGCCAGCCGCTCGGCTCGACATGCCCGTACATGTCCACCAGCAGGCCGATGGTCCGGCCGATCATGTCCGAGCCCGGGCCCCTGGCGGGGAGTTCGGGCAGAAACGGGAAGTTATCGAAGGAGCCGGTGACGGTCTTGGCCGCCTCGCGGGCATCGCCGCCCGGCATGGAGCCGACGCCGGTTGCCCGGCCCCACACGAAGTCCTCGACGGTCCCGCCTGTCCGTTCCACCCGATCCATCCGGTCTGTGCGGTCTGTTCGGCTTGCCTGTTCCGTTCGGTCTGTCACAGTCCCGGCCGCACCGTGAGGTCGTTGATCTCCGCGTCACGCGGCAGATCGAGTGCTGTGAGGATCGTCGTCGCGACCGACTCCGTGCCGATCCAGCGGGCCGGGTCGTACTCCTTGCCTTCCTGCTGGTGCACCTTGGCCTGCATCGGACTGGCGGTACGCCCCGGGTAGACCGAACTGACCCGGATGCCGTTGGGCCTCTCCTCCTGGCGCAGCGAGTCTGCGAGGGCCTTGAGACCGTGCTTGGAGGCCGCGTAGGCACTCCAGTCCGCGTGGGCGTTGAGCCCGGCGCCCGAGTTCACGAAGATCACCGTGCCCTGTGCGACCCGCAGTTGCGGCAGTACCAGCCGGGTCAGCTCGGCCGGCCCGACCAGGTTCACATCGAGTTGGGCATGCCAGGCCCTCGGGGTGAGCTCGCCGACCGGCCCCAGGTCCACGATTCCGGCGATGTGCAGCAGCGAGTCGACGCGTTCCGGCATGGTCTGGTGCGAGAACGCCCAGGAGAGCCGGTCGGGCGCGGCGAGGTCGCCGACGAGCGTGCGGGCGCCGGGATACGCCTGGGCAAGCTCCTTGGCGCGGCCCGCGTCGCGCGCCAGCAGCACGAGTTCGTCCCCGCGCTCGTGCAGACGCCGTGTGACGGCGGCGCCGATGCCGGAGCCCGCGCCGGTGATCAGATGGGTAGCCATGAAGACCATGCTCGCATCACCGCACGCCCGAGGACTCCTCAAGGTAGGCAAGGGCGCCGACGGGCTCCTCGGCGAAGAACACCAGGTCGCCCAGGGGCACCGGCAGGAAGCCCTCGGCATCCATACGCAGGAACTGCTGCCTGAGACCGTCGTAGAAGCCCGCGGTGTTGAGCAGCACCACCGGCATGGTGGCGTGTCCGTGCTTCTTCAGTTCCAGGATCTCGGTGGCCTCGTCCAGGGTGCCCGTACCACCGACCATGATCACCACGGCATCCGCCCGGCCGAGCATCTGCGCCTTGCGCTCGGCGAGATCGCGTGCCACGACCATCTCGTCGGCGACGGCGCGCGACCGGTCCGAGAGGAACTCCACGGACACACCGACCAGGCGCCCTCCGGCCTCCTGCACACCGTCGGCGACGACCTTCATCAGGCCGACGTCCGACCCTCCCCAGACGAGTGTGTGGCCGCCTTTGCCGAGCAGTTCGGCGAACTCACGGGCGGGCCGGGTGTAGCGCTCGTCCAGGTCGGCGGCGGACAGGAAGACACAGATGTTCATACGGTCACATTACGGGGCGCCCGCGGGGTCCCCGCACCGTGCCGACGAGTCAACCGCACCGGGGCGGCAGCCGGCGGAGCGGGCCTGATCCCCTGCCTACGCGACCGCGTCCGCGCCCCGCCGTACCGTCGTCGCAATCGTCGCCGAGCCGACCACGCGGGTGCCGTCGTACAGCACGATCGCCTGGCCGGGCGCCACTCCGCGCACCGGCTCGCCGAAGGCGACCTTCAGCTCGCCGTCGGTCAGCTCGGCGGTGACCTCGGTCTCGCCGCCGTGGGCGCGCAGCTGAGCGGTGTAGCCGCCCGGACCCTGCGGGGCGGCGCCGCACCAGCGCGGCTTGATCGCGGTCAGCGCGCTGACCGCGAGCGCTTCGGCCGGTCCCACCGTGACCGTGTTGTTCACGGGAGAGATGTCCAATACGTAACGCGGCTTGCCGTCAGGCGCCGGGTGGCCGATGCGCAGCCCCTTGCGTTGACCGATGGTGAAGCCGTACGCGCCCTCGTGCGTACCGAGCTTCGCACCGGTCTCATCCACGATGTCGCCTTCCGCCCTGCCGAGGCGGTCGGCGAGGAAGCCCTGGGTGTCACCGTCCGCGATGAAGCAGATGTCGTGGCTGTCGGGCTTCTTCGCCACGGCGAGACCGCGCCGCTCGGCCTCCGCGCGGATCTCGTCCTTGGTGGTGAGGGTGTCGCCGAGCGGGAACATCGCGTGGGCGAGCTGCTTCTCGTCGAGCACACCCAGCACATACGACTGGTCCTTGGCCATGTCGCTCGCCCGGTGCAGCTCCCGGCCGCCGTCCTCCCGGACGACCACCGTGGCGTAGTGGCCGGTGCACACGGCGTCGAAGCCGAGCGCCAGGGCCTTGTCCAGCAGCGCGGCGAACTTGATCTTCTCGTTGCAGCGCAGGCACGGGTTGGGCGTACGGCCGGCCTCGTACTCCGCGACGAAGTCCTCCACGACGTCCTCGCGAAAGCGCTCGGCGAGGTCCCACACGTAGAAGGGGATGCCGATGACATCGGCGGCGCGGCGTGCGTCGCGCGAGTCCTCGATGGTGCAGCAGCCGCGGGCACCGGTGCGGAAGGACTGGGGGTTAGCGGAGAGCGCCAGGTGCACGCCGGTGACATCGTGCCCGGCTTCGACGGCGCGGGCGGCGGCGACGGCGGAGTCCACACCGCCGGACATGGCGGCGAGCACACGGAGCGGACGCGGAGGAGTCTGAGTCATAGCCCTACCAGGGTACGGGGCTCCGGGAACCGCCGACTCACGAGTAAGCGTTCATCTGTGAGAGAGCAGGCGGCATAGGGGTGGCATGGGCAGCAGTGGAGACGGACGGCGAGGTGTCGGCCGCAGGGTGGTGCTGATCGGCGGCGGGGCCGCGCTCGTGGGCACGGGTGTGGCGGCCCATGACGAGCTGAGGCGCTGGTGGTGGCGGCTGCCCGGGGTCGAGAAGAAGCGGGTGGAGGGCGAACTCGACCACCCGGGGGCGCTGTGGACTGCGGCGTCCAGGGCCAACTGGCGCAGGGCCGACCGCCCTGACGACTACGGGATCGACCGGGTGGTGATCCATGTCGTCCAGGGCAGCTACGCGACCGCGCTGAAGGTCTTCAAGGACCCGGGGCACCGCGCGGCGACCCACTATGTGGTGGGCAAGGACGGGCGGACGGCCCAGCTGGTACGTGAACTCGACGTGGCGTACCACGCCGGGAGCCGCTCGATGAACGAGCGCAGTATCGGGATCGAGCACGAGGGCTTCGTGGACCGGCCGCAGGACTTCACGGACGCGATGTACTCCGCGTCGGCGCGGCTGACGGCCGGGATCTGCCGGCGGTACGGAGTCCCGGTGGACCGGGAGCACATCATCGGGCATGTGGAGGTGCCGGGTGCGGACCACACCGATCCCGGTCCGCACTGGGACTGGGACCGTTATCTGAGGCTGGTGCGCTCGGCTCCCCTGCCGAAGGAGTCCGATGTGTCCAGCGCTGTGACCGGATAGGTTCACCGGCTCGCGACGCCCGGCAAACCGATCCGGCCACGGCACCAGGGCGTGTTGCGAAAGTCCCTCCTGACCCGCGGCGTCTGGCACGCACGCTCGCTGCGTTGTCGGAGTCATCCACGTACGTCCAGTACGAGGATGATCCTCCGCCTTGCGATCGCACGCACCAGACGCCGCAGGCCCCGCCCTGCGGGCGGACGGAGCTACTTTCGCAACACGCCCTAGCTGAGTCCGGCCGAACGCGCCCGCTCGACCACCGGACCGATGGCCTTCGCGACCGCCTCCACGTCCTTCTGAGTGGAGGTGTGGCCAAGGCTGAATCGAAGCGTCCCGCGGGCCAGCTCGGGATCGGTGCCGGTGGCCAGCAGCACATGGCTGGGCTGTGCGATCCCGGCCGTACACGCGGAGCCGGTGGAGCACTCGATGCCCTGGGCGTCGAGCAGCAGCAGCAGCGAGTCGCCCTCGCAGCCGGGGAAGGTGAAATGGGCGTTGGCCGGCAGTCGGTGCTCGGGGTCGCCGCCGAGGATCGCGTCGGGTACGGCGGCGCGTACGGCGTCGACCAGCCGGTCCCGCAGGGCGCCGACCTCGTGCACGAAGTCCGCACGCCGCTCCGCCGCGAGCCGCCCGGCGACGGCGAAGGCGGCCACGGCGGGTACATCGAGGGTGCCGGAGCGGACATGGCGTTCCTGGCCGCCGCCGTGCAGCACCGGCACAGGGGTGTGCTCCCGGCCGAGCAGCAGGGCGCCGATGCCGTAGGGGCCGCCGATCTTGTGGGCGCTTACGGTCATCGCGGCGAGGCCCGACGCCGCGAAGTCCACATCGAGCTGTCCGAAGGCCTGCACGGCGTCGGAGTGCAGCGGAATGCCGTACTCGGCTGCCGTGTCGGCGAGTTCACGGATCGGGAGCACTGTGCCGATCTCGTTGTTGGCCCACATCACGGTGGCCAGGGCGACGTCCCCCGGGTCCCGCTCGACCGCCTCACGCAGAGCCTCGGGGTGCACGCGGCCCTGCCGGTCGACGGGCAGGTACTCGATGGTGGCGCCCTCGTGCTCGCCGAGCCAGTGCACGGCGTCGAGTACGGCGTGGTGCTCGACGGGGCTGGACAGCACCCGGGTACGGCGGGGGTCTGCGTCGCGGCGGGCCCAGTACAGGCCCTTCACGGCGAGGTTGTCCGCCTCGGTGCCACCGGAGGTGAGGACCACCTCGCTGGGACGCGCGCCGAGCGCTTCGGCGAGCGTCTCCCTGGCCTCCTCGACTGTACGGCGGGCCCGGCGGCCCGCGGCGTGCAACGACGAGGCGTTTCCGGTGACAGCGAGCTGGGCGGTCATCGCCTCGATCGCTTCCGGAAGCATCGGAGTGGTCGCGGCGTGGTCGAGGTATGCCATGGTGCCCACGATTCTACGAGTCATGGGGCACCCGGCCGCGCGGCCGGGTGCCCATGACTCGGACGGACCGGGCGGCGTCGACCGAGCAGCCCGGCGGCCGCGGCCCGACCGCGGCACCGGCCGGACGGTGTCGGGGGCACCCGGCCGGGAGTCGGTGCGGTATCAGCCGCCGAAGCTCCAGACGACGGCGTTGCTGCTGTCGAGGAGCACGACGAGCACGACGAGGTCGGCGATGCCGAGACCGAGACCGAGCAGGGCTCGCCCGCGGCGGGCGGTGCCGCGCAGCAGGGCGAGAGCGCCGAGGACGATCGCGGAAGGGCCGAGGATCACATTCATCACCAGCAGGCCGAGCAGCCCGAGCACGAAGGAGGCGACGGCCATGCCGTCGGCGTCGCGTGTGCCGCTGGTGAACCGTCGGGCAGGAGAAGCGAGTTCCATGTCCTGCTCCCTGGAGTCAGTGGGTACGGCGGCGTGCGCGGCGCTCGCGTACGGCGAAGACGAGCAGCCAGCCACCGATGACGGCGGCGGCTGCGGCGGACGCGGGGAGCGGGATCTGTGCCACGGCGCCCAGGAGGACTCCCAGGAGGAGCAGCGCGGCAACGAGGGCAATCATGATCAGCCTTTCACCGAATGAGAGTACGACTGTTCACTGACTTCTCAGTCTAGTATTCCCAGAGTCGGAGAACACATGTTTACTGAATGGCATGAGTCACAGCTCCGGCATCCGCCACACCCAGAAACTCAAGACCCGTCAGGCCCTCCTGGACGCGGCTCTTGGGCTCCTGGAGCACCAGAGCCTCAGCAGCCTCGGGCTGCGTGAGGTGACCCGGGCGGTCGGGGTGGCACCGGCGGCGTTCTACCGGCACTTCGCGGATCTGTCGGAGCTCGGTGTGGCTCTGGTGGAGGAGGCTCTGGGCAGCCTGCACGGGCTGGTCGCCGAACTGCTCGCGGAGACGGGCGACGCCGAGCTGCGCATCACTCGCACAGTGGACCTGATCGCGCACCATGTCCGGGCCCAGCCCGCCCACTTCCGCTTCATCGCGCGGGAGCGGCACGGCGGTTCCGGACGGGTCCGCACCGCCATCGCCACCCAACTCGACGCGTTCACCGATGAGGTGGCCAGGGCGTTCGCCGCGGAGCCCGGCTCCCTGGGCTGGACAGACGAGGACCTGCGCATGCTGGCGGGGCTCTATGTCGAGCACATGGTGCTCACGGCGTCGGCGTTCCTGTCGGCGCACGAGACGGAGGGCGGTGGCGATCCGGCGGCGAACGAGCGGGAGGTCGCCCGTGTCGCCCGCAACCGGCTGCGCATCGTCACGCTGGGCCGCCGCCACTGGCTGCAGGACGACACCTTCCGGTCCCGCGACTGACCGGGGGCGGCTCGGCGCGAGTCGCGGGCGGAGCCGCCCGTTCCCGCGGCACCCCGGCGCCGCCGGTCCCGCGCGGTCAATCGCGCTTGGGTCCGCTGTCCCCCGCTTCGGCCAACCGACCGGCCCCTGCCATGAAGCGCCACACCAGACCGTGCCCCAGCATGACCAGAAGGATCAGCAGGACGGCCTCGGTCTGGAGTGACGTGAGACCGACGGCTCCGGCGACCTCGGGCGCCGCGCCGACCACGGCGATCAGCGCGTAGATACCAGCCGCCGCGCCCATGGCCGGGCTGAGCAGCCCTGAAGAGTGTCGGTGCGACCGCGCGGGACCATCGGTACCGGTGCCGGTCGATCACTGCTTGGGCAGGGGCACCTTGGCCAGCTGGCGGGACTGGGCGACCAGACGGTCCTTGCCGTCCCAGACCTCGGCGTCCTCCTCCAGGAATCCGCCGGCGAGGTTCCGGGTGGTGATGGCGACCCGCAGCGGTCCGGGAGCCGGACGGCAGCGGATGTGGGTGGTGAGTTCGACGGTCGGGGTCCAGCCACGGATGCCGAGCTCGAAGGCGGTCGGCGGCAGCGCGTCGACGGTCAGCAGCAGCGACAGCGGGTCCGCGTCACGGCCGTCGGCCAGCCCGAACCAGCCGCGCATCTCGCCCTTCCCCGAAGGAGCCCCGAGAGCCCAGCCGCAGGTGGCGGGGTCAAGCCTGATGCTCAGGCGCTCGGTGATCGCCGTGGAGCCGGGGATCGCTTCGGCCGACGGCCGATGCTCAGACCCCGCGCACAGCTCGTACGGCGGGATGGCCGGTGGCTTGGCGGTCGTACGGACGTCGTCGGGCAGCCGGTCCAGGTCGCCGTAGGTGGCGAGGACGCGGATGCGCTCGACCTCGGTGCCGTCCTCCGCGTACTGGATCAGGGACGCCTGCCCCGTGGACACGGTGCGCCCGGCGCGGACCACCTCGGTGCGGATCAGCGCGGGACCGGGCTCGGAAGCGCTCAGGTAGTGGGCCGACACCGAGAACGGGTCCGGGTGCGGCAGGGCGTCACCGAGCGCACGCCCGAGTGTCGCCAGCAGATAGCCGCCGTTGACGGCCCGGATGATCGTCCAGCCGGCGGAGAGCTCCGCGCGGTAAACGCCCGGGACTCCCGGGTCTTGCAGGGTGACAGCGGTGTCGCGGTCGAACTCGCTGTCTCCGATGGTTGCCTGTGCCGCCTGTGCCATGGCGTGAACCGTACAGCAGGAAATTACTAAGCAGTAGCTTTTCCTGTTGTCTCTTCCGTCTCACTTGCCGCTGACCTGCGGTTCCACGCACGCGGAGCTCGCCAGTGGTAGCGCATGGCGAGCAGCCGCAGCACAAACGCGGTCACCACGGCGAGGCCGCTGGTGACCGCGTTCAGGGCGTCGAACCTGATGCAGAGCGCCACCATCACGGCGCCGACCATCGCTGGGACCGCGTACAGATCGCGGTCCCAGCGCAGCAGCGAGGGCACCTCGTTGGCCAGCACATCCCGCAGCACACCGCCTCCGACGGCGGTGGCCAGCCCGAGCACGGCGGATGAGGTCAGCCCGAGGCCGTACTCGTAGGCCTTCGTGGTTCCCGTGACGCAGAACAGCCCGAGTCCGGCGGCGTCGAAGACGTTGACCGAGCCCTGGATGCGTTCGACCTCCGGATGCAGGAAGAAGACGAGCGTGGCAGCGACCAGGGGCATCAGGAAATAGCCCAGATCCGTGAACGCGGCGGGCGGCACCGCCCCGATGACCAGATCCCGGAAGAGGCCGCCACCCAGCGCGGTGCTCTCCGCGAGAACGGCGATGCCGAAGACGTCGAAGTTCTTGCGGACGGCGAGGAGGGCGCCGGAGATGGCGAAGACGAAGATGCCCGCGAGGTCGAGCGCGTGTTGTACGGAGGGGGTGAACAGTTCCTGGAGCACGCCCCCAATTGTGCGGTGCGCCCCCGGTGGGGTACGTACGCGGTCGCCCGCGCCCCGCCGTGGCCCGTCGCACGGGGTGCGGTGCACCGAAGACCCTCTTCGGTGCACCGCACGCCACGGCCTAGGTGGACACCGACGTCCCGGATGGCTCCGCGTCCTCGATGCCCTCGCGGGTCGCGGGAACCACATCGCCCGAGATGCGGGCGATGTCTCCCGCCGCGATCTCCTCGGTGAAGTGGCATGCCACCTTGTGTCCGTCCCCCGTGTCCCGCAGCTCGGGACGCTCGGTGGCGCAGCGCTCCTGCGCCCAGGGGCAGCGGGTGTGGAAGCGGCATCCGGCAGGGGGGTTCGCCGGTGACGGCAGGTCGCCCCGGAGCAGGATGCGCTCGCGACGGTCCTCGACCCCGGGGTCGGGCACCGGCACCGCCGACATCAGCGCCCTGGTGTACGGGTGCTTCGGCTCCGCGTACAACGCGTCGCTCGGCGCCTCCTCCACCAGCGAACCCAGGTACATGACCCCGATGACGTCCGAGATGTGCCGGACGACCGCGAGGTCGTGGGCGATGACGAGATAGGTCAGGCCCATCGACTCCTGGAGCTCCTCCAGGAGGTTGATGACCTGTGCCTGGATGGACACGTCCAGCGCGGACACCGGCTCGTCGCAGATGATCACATCGGGTTCGAGCACCAGCGCCCGCGCGATCCCGATGCGCTGGCGCTGGCCGCCGGAGAACTCGTGCGGGTAGCGGGACAGGGCGTTCGCCGGAAGCCCCACCCTCGCGAGGATCTCCTTGATCTTCTCCCGGCGCTCCTCCTGGTTCGCGCCTATGCCGTGCGCGGCCATGCCCTCGGACAGGATCGACTCGATGTTCTGGCGGGGGTTGAGGCTGCCCAGCGGGTCCTGGAAGACCATCTGGAGCCGCCGCCGGAAGGAGCGCAGCTCCTTCTCGGGGAGCTGCGCCACATCCGTGCCGTCGAGCACGACCTTGCCGTCCGTGACGTCCACCAGACGCAGCACCGCGCGCCCGAGGGTGGTCTTGCCGCAGCCGGACTCGCCGACGAGCCCATAGGTCTGGCCCGCCTCGACCGACAGCGAGATCCCGTCGACGGCGTAGACATGGCCGACCGTCCGGTCGAAGAAGACGCCCTTCTTGACGGGGAAGTGGACCTTCACTCCGTCGAGTTCGAGCAGGCTCATGCCGGGACCTCCGTGGTGGCCAGGACCGGGTTGACGCAGCGGGCCTGGTGTCGGGGCTCGCGGGGTTCGGTCAGTTCGGGCGTGCCGGTCAGGCAGTCCATCTCGTACCGGTCGCAGCGCGGGGCGAAGGCACAGCCCTCGGCCCAGGCGATCTGGTCGTTGATGGATCCGCGGATCGGGTTGAGCGGCTCGCCGCGCGGGGCGTCGAGCCGCGGGATGGAGCCGAGCAGCCCGTGGGTGTACGGGTGCGTCGGGTGCGCGAACAGCTCACGGCGGCCCGCGGACTCCACCACCTTGCCCGCGTACAGCACGTTGACCTGGTCGCACAGCCCGGCGACGACACCCAGATCGTGTGTGATCATCAGCAGGGCGGTGCCCTCCTGATCCACCAGTTCCTTGAGCAGTTCGAGGATCTGGGCCTGGATGGTGACGTCGAGCGCGGTGGTCGGCTCGTCCGCGATCAGCAGTCGCGGCGCGCACGCGACCGCCATGGCGATCAGGGCGCGCTGGCGCATACCGCCCGAGAGCTGGTGCGGATACTCCTTGAGCCGCCGTGCGGGATCGGGGATGCCGACCCGGTCCAGCAGGTGGGCGGCCTCCTTGCGGGCGGCCTCGCCCTTGAGCCCCCGGTGGCGCTGCAGGATCTCGATGACCTGTATCCCGATGGGGATGACCGGGTTCAGCGAGGACAGCGGGTCCTGGAAGATCATCGCCAGCCTGCTGCCACGCAGGTCCCGCATCTTGCGGGGGGACACCGACAGCAGATCGGTGCCGTCGAAGTCGGCGCGCCCGCCGAGGGTGACGCCCTTGGACGGCAGCAGGCCCATCAGGGCCAGCGAGGTGACCGACTTGCCGCAGCCGGACTCGCCGACCAGGCCCACGACCTGACCCTGGTCGACGGAGAACGAGACTCCGTTGACGGCCCTGACGTCCTTGCGGCCGCGTCCGCCGAAGGTGACGGTGAGTTCGTCCACAGTGAGCAGTGGCATGACATCAACCTCGCAGCTTCGGGTCGAGCGCTTCGCGCATGGCCTCGCCGAGCAGGGTGAAGCCGAGGGCCGTGATGATGATGCCGACGGCCGGATACATCGACATCATCGGCTCGTTGTCGAAGAACCGCTGGGCCTGGGAGAGCATCACGCCCCACTCCGGCACGGCCGGGTCGGGGTTGCCCAGGCCGAGGTAGGACAGCGCGGCCGCCTCGATGATGGCGGTGGCCAGGCTGAGTGTCGCCTGGACGATCACCGGGCTCAGGGAGTTGGGCATGATCTGGGTGAGCACGATCCGGTGCTTGCGGATGCCGAGCGCGCGGGCCGCCAGCACATAGTCGCTGCCGCCCTGCGCGAGCATCGAACCACGCAGCAACCGGGCGAAGATCGGCACCTGCACCACACCGACGGCGATCATCACGGTGGTCAGCGACTGGCCCATCACCGCGGCGATGGACACGGCCAGCAGCAGCGAGGGCAGCGCCAGCATGATGTCGGTGACCCGCATGACGGCGTCGTCGAGGCGCTGTCCCGCACGTCCACCCAAGGTGGCCGCCGCTCCCGAGACGGCGCCGATCAGTGCTCCGGCGACCAGGCCGATCAGCATCGAGACCACACCGACCAGCAGGGTCTGCCGTGCGCCGACCAGCATCCGGGAGAACAGGTCGCGGCCGAGGTGGTCCAGACCGAACCAGTTCTCGCCGCGTGCTCCGATGAACTTGCCCTGGTTGGGGAATACCTCGCCGCGCCAGGCCTGGTCGGTGGGCGTGTGCGGGGCGATCCACGGACCGATGATCGCCAGCACGACGAACGCGGCGATGATCGCCGCACCGATGATCGCCATCTTGCTGGAGCGCAGCCGCCGCAGCGCCTCGCGCCAGAGGCTGGCACCGCTGGCCGCCTCGGTCTTCGCGGTGAGCTCCGCAAGCCTGTCGATCTTCGAGGACTTGGTGGTTGCCAGACTCATCAGTGCACCCGCACCCTCGGATCGATGATGCTGTACGCGAGGTCGACCAGCAGGTTGATCAGCACATACATCATCGCGATGAACATGATGAAGCCCACCAGCACCGGATAGTCACGGGCGTCGATGGCGGTACGGATGAAGGAGCCGAGACCGCCGAAGGAGAACACCGACTCGGTGAGCACGGCGCCGGACAGCAGGCTGCCCGTCAGCAGGCCGATCGCGGTGATGACCGGCAGCAGCGCGTTGCGCAGGATGTGCCGGCCCCGGACCACCTTGCGTTCGAGCCCCTTGGACTCGGCGGTGCGGACGTAGTCCTCGCCGAGCACCTCAAGCACGCTGGCGCGTGTCATCCGCACGATGACCGCCAGAGGGATGGTGGCCAGGGTGACTCCGGGCAGCACCAGATGCATGAGGGCGTCCCAGGAAGCGTCGAACTCCCCGGTGAGGATGCCGTCGAGTACGGCGAAACCGGTGACAGTGGTGGCGTCGATCCCGCTGGTCAGACGGCCGAAGGTGCCGAAGGTCTCACCGAAGGCTCCCTTGAGCAACTGCGCGAGGAAGAAGACCGGGATGCAGATTCCGACGAGCGACCCGGAGACCGAGGCGACGTCCAGCCAGCCGCCGCGCTTGCGCGCCGCCAGGTAGCCGAGCGGAATCCCGACCGCGGTGGCGATCAGCATCGCGGCGACGCTGAGTTCCACCGTGGCGGGGAAATGACGGACGAATTCATCCCACACCGGCTGCCCGGTCTGGGTGGAGGTACCGAGGTCCAGTTCGACGATGCGCTTCAGGAAGCGCCCGTACTGGACGTAGAGCGGCTGATCGAGCCCGAGCGCCCGGTTGATACGTGCCACTTCGGCTTCGGTCGCCCGCTCGCCCAGGATCGCCGAGGCGGGTCCGCCGGGCAGTCGGTTCAACCAGATGAAGAGCAGAACCGACAGGCCGAGCAGGGTGGGTATCAGCTGTAGGAGTCGTCGTACGACGAGTCGCAACACCCCGCATGCCCCTTTCTTGCTTGTGTTGTACGAGAGGTACGGAAACGGGACGCGGGTCCGCCCGGCCGACAGCGTGCATCGGCCGGGCGGACCCCCATGCGGTGTGCTACTTGAAGGAGACCTCGGCGAAGTTCTCCTGCGTCAGCGGGGAGACCTTCGGCGGGTTGACGTTCTTGCCGAACGCGATGGCGGGCGGCGACGAGGACAGCGGGACACCCGGCAGGTACTCCATGATGGCCTCGTTGGCCTTCTTGTAGAGGTCCACGCGCTTGGTCGGGTCGGCCTCGACGGAGCCGGCCTTCACCGCCTGGAAGACCTTGTCGTCCTTGAAGCCCCACTGCTTGTCGTACCCGGCGAACCAGGTGCCGATGAAGTTGTAGCCGTCGTTGAAGTCACCGGTCCAGCCCAGCATGTGCAGGTCGCAGGAACCGGCCTCGGTGGCGTCCAGGTAGTCCGGGGCCCACTTCATCGGCTTCGGGGTGACCTTGATACCGGCCTTCTCCAGGTCGGCCTTGATCAGCTCGAAGATGTCCTGGGGAGCGGGCATGTACGGCCGGGTGACCTCGGTCGGGTAGCAGAACTCGACGGAGAGACCGCTCGACTTCGCGGACGCCAGCAGCGACTTGGCCTTGCCGGTGTCGAACTCGTACTTCTTCACGTTCTCGGAGAAGCCGGCGACCGTGTCGGGCATGAACTGGGTCGCGACCTTGCCGCCCTCGGGCAGCTGGGTCTTGACCAGGTTCTCGCGGTCGATGGCGTGCGCGATGGCCTGGCGGACCTCGGGCTTCTTCAGCGCCGGGTTCTTCTCCTGGGACATACCGAGGTAGAAGAGGTTGAAGACGTCGCGGGTCGGCACCTCGAAGCCGGCGCCCTCCAGCGTCTTGATGTCGGCGGGCGCGACCAGGTCGTAGCCGTCGATGTCACCGGCCTGGAGGGCCTGGCGGCGGCCGTCCTCGGTGTCGATGGTGCGGAAGACGAGGTTCTTCACCTTCGCCTTCTCGCCCCAGTAGTCGTCGAAGCGCTCAAGGCTGACTTCCTTGTTCGCCTTGTTCCACTTCGTGATCTTGTACGGGCCGGTACCGGCGACCGTGCCGGCCTCCTGGCTGTACTTGGGGTATGTGATGGCGTCGCCCTTGGCGCTGGCGTCCTGCTTCTCGTACTCCTTGATCGCCTTCGGCGAGTGGATGGCGAGAGCCTGGAGCGAGAAGCCACCGGGCAGGTTGGCCGAGGGCTCGTTGACCTCGATGACCGCGGTGTTCTCGTCCTTGGCGGTGCAGGACTTGTAGTTCGCCTTCGGCGCTTCCTTGTCCTCGTTGACCTTGAACCCGCCCATGATGGTCTGCCAGTAGTAGGAGACCGCGCTGGACTGGTAGGTGCCCTTCCAGTTGAACCAGTGGTCGTAGTTGGCGCAGACCGCGGCGGCGTTGAGCGCCTCGCCGTCGTGGAACTTGACACCCTTGCGCAGGTTGAAGGTCCAGACCTTGCCGGCCGGGTCGCTGGACCACTTCTCGGCGAGACCGCCGACGAGCTCGCTGCCGCCGGACTCGTGCTCCAGCAGCGCCTCGAACGCCTGGCGGGTGACCCGGAAGGTCTCACCGTCGGACGCGAGAGCCGGGTCGAGGGCGCCCGGGTCACCCGGCGCACCGAAGACAAAGGTGTCCCCTGCGCCCTTGCCGCCGTCGTCGCCGCGCTCACTGGAGCAGCCGGTGGCAATGAGGCCGACCGCAAGGACCGCCGTCATCGCCCGAACGGCTCGGGACTTGAATATTCGCATGGGTCCACCCCTGGGTCGCCATGTGTGGGTCTTGACCGGCCGAACACTACTCACGCATGTCAGGACAGAGAACAGTCCGTATAGCGGTGATACCGAGCTGAGACCCGGACACTTGACAAATCGGGCGCATGCGGGACATCACAGCGCTTCGTTTAACTTCCCGGACACAAACGGATGTTGGGGAAGCAGGCTGCGATGACCGGAGGCGGGGCGGGTCGCCGCACGACAGAGCGTCCGATCGGCGATGCGCAGCTCAGCGGTACTGGGCGGAGGGCGGGTAGCCGTAACCGGGCTGCGGGGACTGGCCCGGTGCTCCGTGCGCCTCGCGGTCGTAGAACGGGCGGGCGTTGGCCCGCAGCCACATCGCCACCGGGTCGTACTCGTCGGACATGGCGACGGTGGAGACGGGCAGCCCGTCCGGCACCGCGGCGATCGACTGCTGCATCATCGCCCGCACGCTCTCGACGGACTGCTGCCCCGTGTCGTAGAGATCGAGGCCGATGGCGAGATACGGGGCACCGAGCGCGGGCTGCACCCAGACGCGGCGCAGCGAGCGGATGGCGGGAGTGCGGTGCGCGTTCTGCGTGAGCAGCGCGTAGAACTGCGGGAGTTCGATGGCGGGGTCGGTCAACCGCAGCGGTCCCGCGGGCATACGGTCGAGGCCCGTGGCGATACGGCGCAGATCCGGCCAGGGGATGCCGACGCCACCGCCCGGGGCATGCGGGTTCAGCCAGACGCCATAGCGGTCGGGGAAGAGAGCGCGGGCGACGTCCAGGGCGCCGGTGACCTCGTGTGCCCGGTCCCAGCCGGAGGCGGTGAGCTCCTGGGGGGAGGTGACGCACGGGGCGTAGAGCTGGCCGTCGACCTCCATGTTTCCGTACTGGGCGTCGGCGGAGCCGGGTCCGCCGTGCCACAGCAGCATCCACAGCCGGCCGGCCGCGGGGTCGGCGAGTGCGTGCAGCAGCGCCTCGTAGGCGTCGTACCGCCCGGGCGTCACCTGGCGCAGCATGTGCTCGACCTGCCCGGCCGCCGCAGTGCCCGACGCGCTCACTTGGACCCCGCCCCTCTTCGATCCGTTTTGGGAAACCAGCTTATGCGGCCGTACCGACACCGACCGGACGCGTGCCGTGCCGCTCTCGTGCGCGTCCGGACACGCCTATGCGTGCGGCGGGGGGTACTGCCGGGTGTAGAAGGGCCGCACCCGGTTCAGCATCCAGTCGCCCACCGGGTCCTGGGCGACGTCCAGCAGGACCAGGTTGACCGGCCATTTCACGGGGGCCCGGCCCAGCGCCCGGCCGAGTGCGTCCATCGGGGCGGTGCGGTGGTGCCCCTCCCAGGCGGACATCTGGACACCGACGAACAGGGTCGGAGCGTCGCCCTCGATGCTCGCGAGGACCCGGCGGGCGGTCTGCACGACGCCGGTCTCCTCGAACTCTCCGGCCGCGGCGGCGAGGAAGTCGATGGGCTCCTCCTGCCAGTCCGGCTCGAACAGCCGCACCCGGGCTCCGCTCGCGGGCCCGTCCAGCGGGGTGCGGCCGGCCCGGCACAGTTCGGCGACGGCCGGCGGTGGCAGGGGTACGCCGACGGCGCCGCCGGGGTTCACTGCGATGCCCAGCCGGGGCGGCAGACCACGGGCGAACTCGACCGCCGGGGCCACGGTGCCGGACATGTGTTCGCCCAGGCATCGCACGAACTGCTGGTGCGAGCTGTACACGGGCACATAGGGAGCCCCGTCGATCTCCAGCGTCGGGAGGTCGAGACTCGGGCTGTCCGGTCCGCCTCCGTTGGGCAGGGGCACCCAGACGTGGCTGCGGCCGAGCACCTCGACGAGCCGGCCGCCCGCGCCCGGCGTCCCTACGGATGCGGCCAGCACCTCCTCCAGCTCATTGGAGGGCCATGTCGTGTCCACTTCGTCCCTGCTTCCCCGTCCGCCCGGCCGGTCCGGGTGTGCTCTGCCTCGCGACTTCCCCGCGCCAGCAGAGTAACCGTAATGGCGTAAGGCGACCGGGGCACGGCGGCTCACGAACGGGTACTCGCTCGAACGGGTATGGGAGTGGGACCGGAAGTCACAGAGCGGACGGCTCCGGGCCTCACCCCGGTCTGCCGAAGCCGATCCGCTTCAGCACGGTCGCCGCGTCCCGGTCCAGCAGAGTCGCCGAGGCACACCCCGCCGGAAGACGCCCGCGCTCGGCGTCCCGCACGAGCCGGGAGACCGCGCGCCGGTGGCGGCCGAAGGCGTACGGGGAGACGCCGCGGCCCCGTTCGTGCTGCCCCGCACGGGCGACAGCCGGGGTGACGTCCAGCAGGAGGAGGTGGAGGGAGCTGCCGCGGCGCCGGGCCTCGCGGGCCAGCCAGCGGCGGACCCAGGACTGGGTGCCGCAGTCGTGCACGACCACCCCGGAACCGGAGCGCAGCACACGCCACAGACCCGCGTAGTGGGCGACACGGACCAGCGGGCGGTACACCGCGTAGGGCAGCAGCCGCGGCATCCGGGTGTCCCAGCGGTCGCGGGTGTCCTGGGAGTCGATCCCGCGGCCGTCCGCCGCCCGACGGATCAGGGTGGACTTGCCGCTTCCGGGCAGACCGGAGATCACCACCACGTCCCCGGCGGCGAACTCCAGTCCTCGCGGGCTCCGCCCGGCGCGCTCCCGCAGGTCGCGCACCACGGGCCGCCTGTTCGCCGTCGCACGCACACCCACGCCGCCCGTGCCCAGGAGCCCGCGCACCCGCACGGGCAGCCGAGCTCCGTCGGGTACTTCGGAAACGCCGGGTGTTGTCGTCATCGAGGCACCTGACCGCTCCAACGTCATCGCACTCCCCCTTGTCGGGTCGCAGAGACCCTGCCCAAGAAGCCTAAAGAAAAGGTAATGACCATCAAGTGATTTGCCGATCGTGACACCCGTGCGATGATGAGGCCGCCAACTGCATACCGGCCGCTTGAATCCGCGCGGGAGAGTCCCGGTCATCGTCATGTGTGTACCTGTGGTCACCATGTGTACGAGCACCGGGCGCCGAAGGAGCAAGTCCCTCCCTTGAATCTCTCAGGCCCCGTACCGCGTGGATGAGGCAGATCTGAAAAGCGGGCCGCAGGCATCTGCGGCTCCACCCAAGGTGCAAGTCTTGCCCCGCCTGTACGCCGTGTACACCGGGCCATGACGAACCTCTCAGGTTTCATGACAGATGGGGAGGATCGTCCTCGCCAGTCATGCCCTGGGAGTCCTATCCAATGAGCACCACCCCCCGTCTCACCGCCCTCGACGCGCTGCACCGCTCGCTGGGCGCGACCATGACCGACTTCGCGGGCTGGGACATGCCCCTGCGGTACGGCAGTGAGCGCGACGAACACAACGCCGTACGTACCAAGGCCGGTCTCTTCGACCTTTCCCACATGGGCGAGATCACGGTGACCGGACCGCAGGCCGCCGCCCTTCTGGACTACGCGCTGGTCGGCAACATCGGTGGGGTCGGGGTCGGCCGGGCGCGGTACACGATGATCTGCCAGGAGGACGGCGGGATCCTCGACGACCTGATCGTCTACCGGCTGGGCGACCAGGAGTACATGGTCGTCGCCAACGCCTCCAACGCGCAGATCGTGCTGGACGCCCTGACCGCGCGCGCCGACGGCTTCGACGCGGCCGTGCGGGACGACCGCGAGGCCTACGCGCTGATCGCGGTGCAGGGCCCGGAGTCCCCCGGCATCCTGAAGTCGCTCACGGACGCGGACCTCGACGGTCTCAAGTACTACGCGGGCCTGCCCGGCACCGTCGCCGGGATCCCCGCGCTGATCGCCCGTACCGGCTACACCGGCGAGGACGGCTTCGAGCTCTTCGTGGAGCCGCAGCACGCCGAGAAGCTGTGGCAGGCGCTGACCGAGGCGGGCGCGCCCGCCGGTCTCGTGCCCTGCGGCCTGTCCTGTCGCGACACGCTGCGCCTGGAGGCCGGCATGCCGCTGTACGGACATGAGCTGACCACCTCGCTCACCCCGTTCGACGCGGGTCTCGGCCGGGTCGTGAAGTTCGAGAAGGAGGGCGACTTCGTAGGCCGGACCGCGCTGGAGGCCGCCGCAGAGCGCGCCGCCGCCAACCCGCCGCGCAAGCTGGTCGGCCTGGTCGCCGACGGCCGCCGGGTGCCGCGCGCCGGAATGCCGGTGGTCGTGGACGGCGGGGTCGTGGGCGAGGTCACCTCCGGCGCCCCCTCCCCCACCCTGGGCAAGCCGATCGCCATGGCCTACGTGGACGCCGCGCACGCCGCGCCGGGCAGCACGGGTGTGGGCGTCGACATCCGCGGTACCCATGAGCCGTACGAGGTCGTCGCGCTCCCCTTCTACAAGCGCCAGAAGTAGCCCCTTGCTGCCTCTCCGGCAGCCTGTCAGCAGCCCCCGTCAGCAGCACTTCCCCGCGTACAGGAGAATTCAGGCCATGAGCAACCCCCAGCAGCTGCGCTACAGCAAGGAGCACGAGTGGCTGTCGGCCGCCGAGGACGGCGTGTCGACGGTCGGCATCACGGAGCACGCGGCGAACGCCCTGGGCGACGTCGTCTATGTGCAGCTCCCCGAGGTCGGTGACACGGTGACCGCGGGCGAGACCTGCGGCGAGCTGGAGTCGACCAAGTCGGTCAGCGACCTGTACTCCCCGGTGTCCGGTGAGGTCACCGAGGTCAACGACGACGTCGTGAGCGACCCGTCTCTCGTCAACACCGCTCCGTTCGAGGGCGGCTGGCTGTTCAAGGTGCGCGTCGCGGACGAGCCGGCCGACCTGCTCTCCGCCGACGAGTACACCGAGTTCGCCAGCTGACCCACGGCCACCGGCCACAGCCCCAGCCACAAGGGATCGCGTGATGTCGCTTCTGAACACCCCCCTGCACGAGCTCGACCCGGACGTCGCCGCCGCCGTCGACGCCGAGCTCCACCGCCAGCAGTCCACCCTGGAGATGATCGCCTCGGAGAACTTCGCTCCGGTCGCGGTCATGGAGGCCCAGGGCTCCGTCCTGACCAACAAGTACGCCGAGGGCTACCCGGGCCGCCGCTACTACGGCGGCTGCGAGCACGTCGACGTGGTCGAGCAGATCGCCATCGACCGCATCAAGGCGCTGTTCGGCGCCGAGCACGCCAACGTGCAGCCGCACTCGGGTGCCCAGGCCAACGCGGCGGCGATGTTCGCGCTGCTCAAGCCGGGCGACACGATCATGGGCCTGAACCTCGCGCACGGCGGGCACCTGACCCATGGCATGAAGATCAACTTCTCCGGCAAGCTCTACAACGTGGTCGCCTACCATGTGGACGACGCCACCGGCCAGGTCGACATGGCCGAGGTCGAGCGGCTCGCCAAGGAGTCCAAGCCCAAGTTGATCGTGGCCGGCTGGTCGGCGTACCCCCGCCGGCTGGACTTCGCCGCCTTCCGCCGGATCGCGGACGAGGTCGGCGCGTACCTGATGGTCGACATGGCCCACTTCGCGGGCCTGGTCGCCGCGGGCCTGCACCCCAACCCGGTGCCGCACGCGCATGTCGTGACCACGACCACGCACAAGACGCTGGGCGGTCCGCGCGGCGGTGTGATCCTGTGCACCTCCGAGCTGGCCAAGAAGATCAACTCCGCGGTCTTCCCGGGTCAGCAGGGCGGTCCGCTGGAACATGTCATCGCGGCCAAGGCGGTCTCCTTCAAGGTCGCGGCCTCCGAGGACTTCAAGGAGCGCCAGCAGCGCACGCTGGATGGCGCGCGGATCCTCGCCGAGCGCCTGGTGCAGGCCGATGTGACAGAGGTCGGCGTCTCCGTCCTGTCCGGCGGCACGGACGTGCACCTGGTCCTGGTCGACCTGCGGAACTCCGAGCTCGACGGCCAGCAGGCCGAGGACCGCCTCCACGAGGTCGGCATCACGGTCAACCGGAACGCAATCCCGAACGACCCCCGCCCGCCGATGGTCACCTCGGGTCTGCGGATCGGCACCCCGGCCCTCGCGACCCGCGGCTTCCAGGCCGAGGACTTCCGCGAGGTGGCTGACATCATCGCGGAGACGCTGAAGCCGAGCTACGACGCGAAGTCGCTGGGCGCACGAGTGACGGCACTCGCCGAGAAGCACCCGCTTTACCCTGGGCTGTAGCAGCCGGGAACGAACAACTGAACGGGGCATCGCACGCACTTTCGGTGAATGCGATGCCCCGTACCACGCACCCCACGTTTGTCTTTCTGCACGACCCTGGCAGACAACGGCGTCTACCACCCCCGCAAGGAGTACCCCGTGGCCATCTCGGTCTTCGACCTGTTCTCGATCGGCATAGGCCCGTCCAGCTCCCATACGGTCGGCCCGATGCGGGCGGCGTCCCTGTTCGCCCGCCGGCTGAAGAACGAGGGCCTGCTGGCCCACACCACCCGGGTCCGCGGCGAGCTGTACGGCTCGCTCGGCGCGACCGGCCACGGCCACGGCACCCCGAAGGCCGTCCTGCTCGGACTGGAGGGCGAGTCGCCCCGCAGCGTCGACGTGGAAACGGCCGACGAGCGGGTGGAGCAGATCAAGAGCGCCAAGCGGCTCAACCTGCTCGCCGCACACGTGATCGACTTCGATTTCGACGAGGACCTGGTCCTGCACCGCCGCAAGGCCCTCCCGTACCACGCGAACGGTATGACCCTGTGGGCTTACGACACCGAGGGCGCCACGCTGCTGGAGAAGACCTACTACTCGGTCGGCGGCGGCTTCGTCGTGGACGAGGACGCGGTCGGCGAGGACCGGATCAAGCTGGACGACACCGTGCTGAAGTTCCCCTTCCGCACCGGTGACGAGCTGCTGCGGCTGTCCCGTGAAACGGGTCTGTCGATCTCCTCGCTGATGCTGGAGAACGAGAAGGCATGGCGCAGCGAGGACGAGATCCGCGAGGGCCTGCTGGACATCTGGCGGGTCATGCAGGCCTGCGTCTCGCGCGGAATGTCCCGCGAGGGCATCCTGCCCGGCGGCCTCAAGGTCCGCCGCCGCGCCGCCACCACCGCCCGCAAGCTGCGCTCGGAGGGCGACCCGCAGGCCTTGTCCATGGAGTGGATCACGCTCTACGCGATGGCCGTGAACGAGGAGAACGCGGCCGGCGGCCGGGTCGTGACCGCCCCGACCAACGGCGCCGCCGGCATCATCCCGGCAGTCCTGCACTACTACATGAACTTCATCCCCGGCGCGGACGAGGAGGGCGTGGTCCGCTTCCTGCTCGCGGCGGGCGCCATCGGCATGCTCTTCAAGGAGAACGCCTCCATCTCCGGTGCCGAGGTCGGCTGCCAAGGCGAGGTCGGCTCCGCCTGCTCCATGGCCGCCGGAGCGCTCGCCGAGGTCCTGGGCGGTTCCCCCGAGCAGGTGGAGAACGCCGCGGAGATCGGCATGGAGCACAACTTGGGCCTGACCTGCGACCCGGTGGGCGGTCTGGTCCAGATCCCGTGCATCGAGCGCAACGGCATGGCCGCGGTGAAGGCCGTCACGGCGGCTCGGATGGCGATGCGCGGCGACGGCAGCCACAAGGTCTCGCTGGACAAGGTCATCAAGACCATGAAGGACACCGGCGCTGACATGTCCGTGAAGTACAAGGAGACGGCCCGGGGCGGGCTCGCGGTGAACATCATCGAGTGCTGAGGGCTCCGGGTCCCTGCCTTCAGGCTCCCGTCCCGCACCGCGTCAGTCACACCGGCGGCCTGCCAGCCGAGCGCCTCATGACCGTCGGCCTGGTACGCGTGCCCGGCCGGGGCAGGGGGCGCATACCAGGCCACCCTCGTTCACCCGCCACCGGTCGGGCGCGAGGGAGGGACGGCGACGGCCCCCGCGCACAGGGCCAGACGCGTTCCGGAGAACCGGGAGCGCATCCGGCGGTCATGGGTCACCATGACCAGGGCGCCCTGGTAACAGGCCAGGGCCTCTTCCAGTTCCTCCACCAGCGCGGGCGACAGGTGGTTGGTGGGCTCGTCCAGCAGGAGCAGATCGACCGGTTCGGTCACCAGCCGGGCGAGCTCGATGCGCCGCCGCTGCCCGTACGACAGCTCCCCGACCCTCAGCCGCAGGGCGTCCGGCTCGAACAAGCCGAGTGACAGCAGCCGGTCGGCGTGTTCGTCGCGGTCTCCTGGGCGCCCCTGGGCGAACGCACCGAGCACGGTCACGCCAGGCGCCCATGGGGTTTCCTCCTGGCGCAGGTGTCCGACCCGTCCGGGGACGGCGACAGTGCCCGCGTCGGGCTGAAGCTCACCGGCGAGCACCCGCAGCAGGGTGCTCTTCCCCGCGCCGTTCGGGCCGGTGACGAGAAGCCGTTCGGCGGACCGGACGCTCAGTTCGGGCATGCTGAGGCGTCCGTGGACCACGAGACCCTCCAGCGACACTGCCGGTTCGGCGCCCTGGCCGCTGTCCGCCGTGGTGAGGCGCGGGGTGAAGGCCAGCGGGGTCGGCGGGGGCGCCACCGGGTCGGCGGTGAGGCGCTCCACACGTTCCTTGGCGTTGCGAATGCGGCTCATGGCGCCGTGTGCGCGCCCGCGTGCCCGGAAGGCGGAGGCACCGAAGATGGCCTTCTCCATCTTCCGCGGAATGGTGCCGAGTTGAGCGGCGTGGTTCTGGGCGAGCTTGCGGTTGCGCTCCAACTCCTCACGCCATTCGTCGTATTGGATCTGGCGGCGGCGGCGATCGGCGGCCTTGGCGGCCAGGTAGCCCGCGTAGCCGTCGCCGTGCCGGGAGACCTTCCCCTGGTCGATCTCCAGGACGGTGGTGGTGAGCCGTTCGAGGAAGACGCGGTCGTGGGTGACCGCGACGACGGTGCCGCGGTGGCCCCGCAGGTGCTCTTCGAGCCAGCCGACGGCCTGATCGTCGAGGTCGTTGGTGGGTTCGTCGAGCAGGAGGAGTTCGGGCTGGGAAGCAAGGGTGGCCGCGAGCGCGAGACGGGAGCGTTCTCCGCCGGAGAGGGTCCCGAGCCTCCGCTCACGACGGAGCGAGGGCAGACCCAGTCCGTACAGGGCTGCCTCGACGCGGACGTCGGCGCCGTAACCGTCGCGCGCCTCGTACTGCTCGGTCAGCCGCGCGTACTCGGCGAGGGCTTCTCCGAGGGCGGTGTCGGAGGTGATGTCGGCGAGCCCGGCTTCGGCCCGGCGCATGGCGGTCTCAAGCGAGCGCAGTTCGGCGAGCGCCAGGTCGACGGCGTCCTGGACGGTGGCCTCGGGCGGCAGAGCCAGGGTCTGCGCCAGATGGCCGACGCCGCCGGGCGCGACCACGGTCACCTCACCGGTGTCGGGCTGCTCCTCACCGGTGAGGAGCCGCAGCAGGGTCGACTTTCCTGCTCCGTTGTCGCCGACGACACCGGCCTTCTCACCGGGAGCGAGGGAGAAGGAGACCTGGTCGAGCACGGTGCGCTCGTCGTAGCGCTTGGTGACACCGTGCAGCGAGAGCTGGGAGACGGAGAAGGAGGAAGGAGTGGGAGAGCAAATGGGCGCAGTCATGCGAAACCCTGTTCTCGGCCGTGCCGATTGACGGAATCGGGTGCACGGAACGCCACGACGGCGGAGTCGAGCTCTACGCGGTCGGGCGGGGGGATTTCACAGAGTTCCCATGTGGACGACGGTAGGGAACTACCCTCACACACGGCAACACCTTTTCGGGGTACTGGCGGAAAACACGTGCCTGTGCACCGGGTCGACCGGCCCGGGGCACACTCTTCGTCCGTCCGTCAGATCTCCGCGTGCGGCGATTCGCCGCCGTCGTCCCGGTAGCCACTGTGCGCGCTGGTGTCGACCGTGAAGTTTGTTCCCACCGAAGCCGCCAAGCTCCGGGGCGCGGCCGAGGGAGCGCAATCTGCTGGGCCGCACCATGTGGGAGTTCCCTGGCGGCCGGACCGGTGGCAACCGGTATCCGGTGCTCGGCCTCGGCGTCGCGGGGCGGGCCGCCGACCTCGCCGTACCGCGCGGCAGCGAGGAGGAGCTGATCGCGTTCGGCCCGCTGCTGTCCGACGACGGCACCGTCTGGCTGGGCACCACGGCTCTGGTCCGGACCCGGACCGGGCACGTGCCGTCCTGATGCCGGACCGGTACGCGGACACAGAGGTCCACGACTGGGAGTTCGGCGGGCGGCGCTGAACCGGCCGACCGCGAGCATCGCGACCCCCGGCAGGCACCGGGGGCCGCACCATGGTCACCGTGCCGCCGGGGCGCGTCAGTTCTTGTCGAGCGAGGCCCAGAACTCGTCGAAGGTCAGCAGGCCGTCGCCGTCGCCGTCCTTCGAATTGATGACGGCCTCGGCGACGGTCTCCGTGACGTGGAAGTCGCCCAGCTGAGCCATCACGCTCTTGTACTCGGCGGCCGAGATCAGCCCGTCGCCATTGATGTCGTAACGGTCGAAGGCCTTGCGCGCCGACTCGATGTCCGCCACTGGTCCACCCCTTCTTGGTGCCTTACTGATGGATGCAGGGTATCCGCGTGGCCGCGGACCGTCTCCGGGGGGCGGCTGGGACCACCCGCCCCGGTGGGGGGATCATGAGGGTATGAGCGATGCGCTGGCGAGGATCCTGGCGGCGGCCGAGAACGGTGAGTTCCCACCGCCGGACGGGACGACCACGGTGGTGCCGCAACCCAACCGGCGGGACGCGGGTGTGCTGGCGTTCACCGCGCACTCGGTCGTGTTCACCGACGAGGATCCGGAGTGGGTACGGGCCACCCTCGCGGCGGTCTCCGGCGATCCGCTCGCGGCGAGCATGAACCCCGGCTTCCTGGGCTCCCTGATGGCACGGACGAACCGGTCGATGAACACCATCGACCTCCTCACGGTCGCCCCGTCACGTCCGGGGCCGCCCGAGCTCCCGCTCCGCGAGATCGAGGACCCGGACCACACCCGGGTGGCCGGGGCGCTCCAGCACCGGGACGACGTGCGGGTGTGGGCCGCCGACGGAGGCGTGCTGGTCATCGGCCGCGGGGTGGCCGGGCGCTGGGAGGCGGCGATCGAGGTGGATCTGGAGGCCCGCGGGGCCGGGCTCGGGGCACGACTCGCGGACGCGGCCAGGCATCTGATCCCGGACGGCGAGCACGTCTGGGCCCAGCAGTCCCCCGGGAACGCGCGCAGTGTGCGGACCTTCCAGCTCGCGGGGTTCCGGCCGGTCGGCTCGGAGGCACTGCTCCTTCCGAGCGGATGAGGATTCATCCACACCGACCATCGAATCAATGAATCACTCAGGAAGTCCTGCATTTGTTCATTGTTTGCAAGGAAGGTGGCCGATTTCACCATGGATTCATTTAACAATTGTCCGTAAATGCCCAATGTGAATAGCTAGAGGTGTTTGGTGGTGCGGCAGACGTCTGCCATAGTCGGTGGCACGACCTCCCATTGACCCGGGCCGGGTCGCCTCCAGCGGTCGTGGACCACACCCCTCCTGTCCGCGACCGCACGCGTGAAGCCCCCGAAGCGCCGCACCACGGCGACAGGGGGCTTTCGCGCGTCATCAGACGCCCCCAGGCGCACGGTATCAGCGGTCGGACACCCGCATCTCGAACCAGGTCGTCTTGCCGCGCGGCAGCAGATCGACCCCCCAGCGGGTGGACAGCTTGTCCACGAGGGTCAGACCGCGGCCACTGGTGTCCAGATCACGCACCGGCAGCAGACACGGCAGACCCCGCGAGGGATCCCGCACCTCCACCCTGATCCTGCCGGGCCGACGCAGCAGGCGCAGCCCGAAGGCCCGGGCTCCGGTGTGCTGGACCGCGTTGCCGACGAGTTCGGAGACGAGCAGGATCACGTCCTCGGCGATTCCAGGGGACAACGCCCACTGGCGCAGCAGCACGTGCTGGGTCAACCGGCGGGCGATCGCGGCCGATTCCGGGAGGGACGGCAACTCCACCTCGCCGTCGGCCGGGTTGCCGAACGACTCCAGGGCCCTGACGACCCGCGTATCGTCGGCCAACGGCCTCCATCGCTCGGCGGTCGCACCGCCGCGCTGCCGTGGTTGCTCCACACCATCCAGCCCCGCCATGGCCCCCATGATGGCCGCTCGACAGTCGACCCGGGGCCGTTCCCGTGGAATCCACCCCCCGGGGGGCCGGGGCCCCGGGGGGTGGATACCGCATATGCCAGGGGCAGAGATACCTGCCATGACCCCCTGACCAGCCCTGACGCGCCACACACGAATGATCGCGAGGCGCTTCGGGGGTCGGCACTCCGGAACTCCCTTAAGGTTCCCTTAAGCCGGAAATCCCGACTGCAACCTGCCGCAACCCCGGCACCCTCGTGCGTACTCGCGGGTAATCGGCCGTGGTCAGAGGAACTTGGCCTTGCCCGGACCCTCCTCGACGAAGCTGCGCATCCCGCGTTCGCGGTCCTCGGTCGCAAACAGCCCGGCGAACCAGTTCCGCTCGATCGCGAGACCCGTGTCGATGTCCGTCTCCAGGCCCGCGTCCACGGACTCCTTGGCCGCGCGGAGCGCCAGAGCCGGACCCTGGGCCAGCTTGACCGCCCAGGCGTGTGCCTGCTCGTAGACCTCGGCGGCCGGTACGACACGGTCCACCAGGCCGATGGCCAGCGCCTCGTCGGCCTTCACATGGCGGCCGGTGAAGATGAGGTCCTTGGCCTTGGAGGGCCCGACCAGCCGGGCAAGCCGCTGGGTGCCGCCGGCGCCCGGGATCAGCCCGAGCAGGATCTCCGGCTGACCCAGCTTCGCGTTGTCGGCGGCGATCCGGTAGTCCGCACACAGCGCCAACTCGCAGCCACCGCCCAGGGCGTAGCCGGTGACCGCCGCGACCACGGGCTTGGGGATACGGGCGACGGCGGTGAACGCGTCCTGGAGGCCCTTGGACCGCTTCACCATCGCCGCGTGGTCCATCAGCTGCATCTCCTTGATGTCCGCGCCCGCCGCGAACACCTTCTCGCCGCCGTAGAGGATCACGGTCCGGACGTCGTCGCGTTCCGTCGCCTCTGCGGCGAGTTCGCGCAGCCGGTCCTGGGTGGCGACGTCCAGGGCGTTCATCGGGGGACGCTCGAGGCGGATGGTGCCGACGCCTTCGGAGACTTCGAGATTGACTGTCATACGGGGAGGTTAGCCCCCGTTAACGCGGACCGACCCGGTGCCGTCCGTCACAGCACCGGGTCCGCGTCAGCGCAGTTGCCGTGGGACTACTCGACCCACTCGTCCCAGGGCATGTTCCAGCCGTTGAGCCCGTTGCTCGGGGCTATCTGCTTGTCCTTGGAGTTCTTCACGATGACCACGTCGCCGATGATCGAGTTCTCGTACATCCAGGCCGCGGGCGCCTTCTCGTCCCAGCCGCCCCGCACATCGCGCAGTCCGACGCAGCCGTGACTGACGTTGGCCGAGCCGAATGTGCCGGGAGAGGCCCAGTAGTTGCCGTGCATGAAAGTGCCCGAGTCCGACAGGCGCATCGCGTGCGGCACGTCCTTGATGTCGTACTCGCCGCCGAAGCCGACGGTGGCGCCGTTCATCCGGGTCACCTTGTACTTCTCGCTGATGACCATCTGCCCGTTGTACGTCGTCGTGGACGGAGCGCCCGCGGTGATCGGGACGTTCTTGAGGAGCTTGCCGTCCCGTACGACCTCCATGGTGTACGCGCTCGCGTCCACGGTGGAGATCTGGCTGCGGCCGATGGTGAAGGTCACCGTCTTCGACTGCTTGCCGTACACGCCGGGCCGGCCCTCGACACCGTTCAGGTTGAGCTTGACCGTCACCTTGGTGCCCGGTGTCCAGTACTTCTCGGGGCGGAAGTCCAGCCGGTCGTTGCCGAACCAGTGGCCCTCGATCGGCACCGACGGCTCGGCGGTCACCTCGATGGCGTTCTCGACGGCCTCGGGATCGGTGATACCGCGGCTGAAGTCGATCCGGACAGGCATCCCGACGCCGACGGTGGAACCGTCCTCGGGGCTGTACCGGCCGATGAAGGTGTTCTTGGGCACCAGGGTGGTGAAGGTGGTGTCCTTGGCCGACTCGCGACCCTCGGAGTCCTTGGCGACCGCGTGCACCTTGTACGTGGTGGCGGCGGCGAGGTGGGCGAGCGGCTGCCAGGCGGCACCGTCCGCGCTGAGCTTGCCCTCGATCGCGTTGCCCTTGTCGTCCTTGACGCTGACGGCGGTCAGCTTGCCCTGCTCGGCGGTCACCTTCAGGGCCCCGCTGGTGGCCACGTCGTCGGCACCGTCCTTGGGCGCGATGGTGACCACCGCCTGCGATGCGGCGGTGTCGGCCTTACCGGCGCCGTCCTTGTCGCCGCCCTTGTCGACACCGCTCCCGCCGGATCCCCCGCCTCCGCATGCCGTCACCAGCAGCAGCAACGCGCCCAGCAGCAGGGCGAGCACACCCGTGCCCGCGCGCCCGCCCCTGCCGTATGCCACGGCCGATGCCCCCGATATCGGCTGCCCGTTCACGATCGGTCTTCTCCCCTCGCACGGCCTGGCCCCGCCACGGCCCGTGGAGTCCGGCCCCAGCCGGACTGCTACCCCCGCGCGCGGCCTGCGCGCACCTGGCGATAGATAATCACACCGCGAGCCATGGGAACTCCCCCACGGATGTCACCGTTCAGTCCCAAGATGTCCAGGACCGGCGCGGGTCATGCGAGACGGCGAGGATTCGCCAGGGGCGCGGGAAGCGGCCGGTGCCGGTCGGTGGGGGCCGATGACGGCGCCGGGCCGGCCGGGAGTGGCGTGGCATGACGGCGGCCGACTCGATCAACCGAGTGCCGAACCGGCCTTCCAGTCCGCCCAGTCCATGTTCCAGCCGCTCAGCCCGTTCCAGGGATCGACCTGCCGGTCGGGAGAGTTGACCACCTCGATCACGTCCCCGACGAGGGTCCGGTCGAAGAACCAGCCCGCCGGGCTGCTCTGGCTGCCGCCCTTCTCGTCCCGCAGCCCCACACAGCCGTGGCTGGTGTTGGCCGAGCCGAACACCGAGGGATGGGCCCAGTAGTTCCCGTGCAGGAAGGTGCCCGATGTGGTGAGCCGCATCGCGTGCGGTACGTCCTTGATGTCGTATTCGCTCTTGCCGGTCTCGTTGCGGAAGCCGACCGTCGCACCATCCATGCGGGTGACATCGAACATCTCGCTGACGACCATCTTGCCGTTGTACGTCGTGGTGTCCCGCGCCCCTGCCGTCACCGGCAGGGTCGCCAGCAGCCGCTCCCCGCGGCGTACCTCCATCGTGTGGTTGCGGACGTCGACGGTGGAGATCTGCGAACGGCCCACGGTGAAGGTGGTGGTCTTGTGCTGGATGCCGTACACGTCCGGCGCACCCTCGACGTCGCGGAGCCGCAGATCGATGCTCACCTTCGTGCCCGGCTGCCAGTACTCACGGGGGCGGAAGTCGAGGCGCTGCGAGTCGAACCAGCGGCCGACGATCTCCACCGGCGGATGTGCCGAGACCCGGATGGCACGTTGGACCGCCGCGCGCTCCTTGATCTTCTGGTTGAAGACGAACGAGACGATCATTCCGGTGCCCACGGTCGAACGGTTCTCGGGGTTGAAGTAGCCGATGAAGCGGTGTTCGGGCACCAGGGTGGTGAAGGTGGCGTTGCGGGCGGCGCGGCGGCCGTGGGCGTCCAGCGCCACGGCGTCCACCCGGTACTGGGCTGCGAGGGCGAGCCGGGTGCCGGCACGGGGCCGCCAGCGCAGCCCGTCCTCGGAGATCGAGCCGGGCACGTCGATGGCCTGGGCGTCCTCGGTCCGGGTCACCTTGACCCGCTCCAGCCGTCCGCTGGACAGCTTCACTTCGAGTTTGCTGTCCGCCGCCACGTCCTTGGCGCCGTCGTCGGGGGTGATCCTGATGGTGTCGGCCGGGGGGCGCGGTTTGCCGCCGGCGTCGGCCGGGGGTCTCGGGGTGCAGCCGATGGGTGCGGCCAGCAGTCCGGTCCATACAAGGACGACGGCCAGCACGGTCCTCGTCCGTCGCCTCGCCATGCCGCACACAGGGCTCACCTGGTCGTTCACCTGCTCATACACCTGGTCGTCCACCTCGTCGGGTCGCAGAGACACAGCACGTCCCGCCCAACGACCGGCCCCCGCGTGTGGGTACGTGAGCGCCCTCATGTTGGGACGAGGTCCGTGCGGGCAGAACAGGTGGGAGGACCACGCGTGGGCCCTGTCCGGCCGGTCCGGCCCGGCGTGTGGGCCCGCTGAGCCGCGGGAGGCCGACAGGTGTCGAGCGCAGCCGGGCAGGAGACAGTGCGGGAAGGAGGGGCGCCGTCCCCTGAAGTTCAGCGTCGCCCGGCGCTGAACGGGCGGCGCCACCGGCCCGGGGAAGCGGGGGAATCGGACGCCCTCGGTGGTGTCGCCGCGGTCTGGCCCGGCTCGCCGACTCCGCTCGGCGCGCGGTTCCGCATCGGTCCCGACGGTGTCGCGGGCACCAACTTCGCGTTGTGGGCGGGTGGTGCCGAGGCCGTCGAGGTGTGCCTGTTCGACGAGGCGGGCGGCGAGTCACGGCTGCCGCTGACCGAGCTGACCCATCAGATCTGGCACGGCTTCGTGCCGGGGGTGCGGCCAGGCCGCCGGTACGGCTTCCGGGTGCACGGCCACTGGGACCCGTGGACCGGCGCCCGGTGGAACCCGGCGAAGCTGCTGCTCGACCCGTACGCACGTGCTGTGGACGGCGACTTCGGACCGTCGGGGCGGGCTCCGCAGCTCTACGGCCATGTGCGGGACTGGCCCGAGCAGCATGTCGCCGACACCGTGCGCGACGACCGCGATTCGGCCCCGTACGTACCCAAAGGCGTCGTGGTCCACGACGAGGCGCCCGGTGACGAGTGGGCCGACGACCGCCGCCCCAAGACCCCGTGGGCCGACTCGGTCATATACGAACTGCACGTCCGAGGCTTCACCCGACTGCACCCGGACATTCCGGAGCCGCTGCGCGGCACCTATGCGGGCCTCGCGCACCCCGCCGCGATCGACCACCTCGTGCGGCTCGGGGTGACGGCGGTGGAACTGCTGCCGGTGCACCAGTTCGCGCACGAGGACCATCTGCTGCGGCGGGGGCTGCGGAACTACTGGGGCTACAACTCGATCGGGTACTTCGCCCCGCACGCCGCCTACAGCGCGTCGGGGACCGCCGGGCAGCAGGTCGGCGAGTTCAAGCGGATGGTACGGGCGCTGCACGCGGCGGGCATTGAGGTCATCCTCGACGTGGTCTACAACCACACGGCGGAGGCGGGCGAGCTGGGGCCGACCCTCAGTCTGAAGGGCATCGACAACCGCGGCTACTACCGCCTCCAGCCCGACGCCCGCCGCTACGCCGACTACACCGGCTGCGGCAACACCCTGCATGTGGTTCAGCCCCAGGTGCTGCGGCTGATCACCGACTCACTGCGCTACTGGGTCACCGAGATGGGTGTCGACGGCTTCCGCTTCGACCTCGCGGCGGCGCTCGCCCGGTCGATGCACGACGTCGACATGCTCTCTCCGTTCCTCGCCGTGATCGCGCAGGACCCGGTGCTGCGCCGGGTGAAGCTGATCGCCGAGCCGTGGGACGTGGGCAGCGGCGGCTACCAGGTGGGTGCCTTCCCACCGCTGTGGACGGAGTGGAACGACCACTACCGTGACGCGGTAAGGGACTTCTGGCGCGGTGCGCTGCCGGATGTGCGGGGCCTCGGCTACCGGATCTCCGGCTCCAGCGACCTGTACGCCTGGGGCGGGCGCCGCCCGTACGCCTCGGTCAACTTCCTGACCGCCCACGACGGTTTCACCCTGCGGGACCTGGTCAGCTACGAGCGCAAGCACAACGAGGCCAACGGGGAGGGCAACCGGGACGGGACCCATGACAACCGCTCCTGGAACTGCGGGGCGGAGGGCGAGACGGACGATCCCGGGGTCAACGCCCTGCGGCGCCGTCAATTGCGCGGGCTGCTCAGCACCCTGCTGCTGTCCACGGGTGTGCCGATGCTGGTCGCGGGCGACGAGATGGGCCGCACCCAGGGCGGCAACAACAACGCCTACTGCCAGGACAACGAGGTCAGCTGGGTCGACTGGTCACTGCGTGGGGAGCCGGGACCGGCCGGGCTGCTGGCGCTGACCGCCCGGCTGCTGGCAGTGCGCGCCGCGCATCCGGTGCTGCGCCGCAGGGCGTTCTTCTCCGGCCGCCCGCAGACCCCGGACGGGCTGCGGGACCTGGCCTGGTTCACTCCGGACGGCACCGAGATGAGGGAGCAGGACTGGTACGCACCGGCGCAGACCGTGGCGTACTACCTCTCGGGCCGCGACATCCCGGGCCGTGACGCCCGCGGCATGCAGGTGGCCGACGACAGCTTCCTGGTGGTGCTGCACGCGGGCGCCGCTCCACTGGACTTCCGGCTGCCGGGCCGGCCATGGGGCGAGGCGTACGAGGTGGTCGTGGACACCTCCCTGGACGACCAGGCGGCGGCTCCCGGGGTGGTGCACCGGGGCGGCGGGCGGATGACGGTGCCCGAGCGGTCCGTACTGCTGCTGAGGGTGCTGGCGGCGGCCGGCGGCGGGGAAGGAGACGGCGTCGCGGGCACGGAGGAGGCGGGGGGCCGGGACGAGGACACGGAGGACCAGGGCGAGGACACGGAGGAGGCCGGGAAAAACTCGGTGGGCTGTGTCAGTGGTGAAACGTAGGCTCGCACCTGATGTCCACCACACACACCCCCTCCGATGACCGGTCCGTCGTGCGTTCCCTGCTGCGGCTGTGGCCCTATGTACGGCCGGTGCGGGCCCGGCTGTTCACCGCCGCGGTGATCGCGATCATCGCGTCCTGTCTGAGCCTGGTGATCCCGCTCGTCCTCAAGTGGCTCGTGGACGGGCCGGTCGCCGATCGGGACACGGACGGGGTGTGGCTCGGGGCGCTGTACGTGCTGCTGCTGGGCATCGCGGAAGCGGTGCTCTTCGGGTTCCGGCGCTGGCTGGTGGCTCGCCCTCTGGCGGGTGTGGAAGCGGAGATGCGGGCCGATCTGTTCCGGCATCTGCAACGGCTTCCGGTGGCCTTCCACGACCGCTGGCCATCGGGCCAGCTGCTGTCGCGCGGGACGACGGACCTGATGCTGGTGCGGATGTTCCTCGCCTTCCCGCTGACCTTCCTGTTGGTCAACGGCGTGACCCTCCTGGCCGGCGCAGCGATCCTGCTGGCGCAGGACTGGACGCTGGGCCTCATCCTGCTGGTGCCCGCGGCCCCGCTGATGGTGCTTCTGTCGATGTTCGAGAAGCGGTACTCCGGTGCGGCTCGCACAGCTCAGGACCAGGTGGGCGATCTGACGACGGTGGTCGAGGAGAGTGTGCTCGGCATCCGCGTCATCAAGGGCTTCGGACGGCACCGCAACCAGGCCGCGGTCTTCCGCGCCCTGGCCGAGCGGCTGCGGGGCACCGAGCTGCTCAAGGCCAGGATGCTGGCGGGCATCTGGGCCGTCATCATGGCGGCGCCCGAGCTGGCCGTCGGCGCGGCCCTGGTACTCGGCACCGTCCAGGTCTCCGAAGGCGCGCTCTCCGCGGGCACGCTCGTCGCCTTCCTGTCGATCGCTCTCGCGCTGCGGTGGCCGGTCGAGTCGATCGGCTTCCTGCTGGCCATGAGCCAGGAGGCGGCGACGGCGACGGACCGCTTCTTCGAGGTGCTGGACGCGCGGGAGGAGTCGGATGCGCGGGCGAAACCCGGGACATCCGCGCATCCCGAGCGCCCCGGGGCAGGGGCCGAAAAGCGGGAGGCGCCGACGGGAGCCACCGCCGCGCGGCCCACCGGCGGACTGGTCTTCGACGCGGTCGAGTTCCGCTACCCGGACGCCGCGCCCGGCTCACCACCCGCGTTGGGGCGGATCGATCTCCACGTACGCCCCGGGGAGACGATGGCGCTGGTCGGCACCACCGGATCGGGAAAGACCACGCTGACGGCGCTGGTTCCGCGGCTGTACGAGGTGACCGCCGGCCGGATCACTCTCGACGGTCGGGACATCGCCGCCATGCCGCGCGACGAGTTGCGTCGGCTGGTGTCCATGGCCTTCGAGGAGCCCACGCTGTTCTCGGCGAGTGTCGGCGAGAACGTGCTGATGGGTGCCGACGGCAGCGCCGGCGAAGAGCAGTTGCGGCGTGCCCTTGACGTGGCGCAGGCCGACTTCGTGGACGCGCTGCCGCAGGGTGTCCACACCCAGGTGGGCGAGCAGGGGTTGAGCCTGTCCGGCGGCCAGCGCCAACGGCTCGCGCTCGCGCGGGCGGTCGTGGGCGAGCCCCGCTTCCTGGTGCTCGACGACCCGCTGTCGGCGCTGGACGTGCACACCGAGGCTCTGGTGGAGGCCGCGCTCAGACGCGTACTCCGCGACACGACCGCGCTCGTCGTGGCGCACCGGCCTTCCACGGTGCTGCTCGCCGACCGGGTCGCTCTGCTGTCGGGCGGCCGGATCGCAGCCGTGGGCACCCACCATGAACTGCTGCGGGACAACACCGAATACGCCTGGCTGATGTCGGGCAGCCACGCCGAGGAGCACGTCCGATGAGCTCATCGACCACCACACCCCGGGAAGCCGATACGGGCACGGGCGTCGAGGACCGCCCCGAAGCGGACCATCCGGTCCGCGCGGACCGCCCCGAAGCGCCCGGTCACGATCCTTTCGACCATGACGCCCTTCCCGCCCCGAAGGGCGCCACCGGGGCCCTGCTGAGATCGCTGCTGGCACCCCGCCGTGCCACCGCGGCACTGGCCGCGGTGCTGTTGCTGCTGCAGCAGGCCGCCGCCCAGGCCGGGCCGCTGCTCGTCGCCTACGCGATCGACAGCGCCGTACCGGCGATCGCGCGCGGCGACCACGGGCCGCTGGTGGCCGTCGCCGTGGCGTACACGGTCTGCGCGGTCGCGTCGGGCCTGTTCCAGTACGGCTTCATCCGCGTGTCCGCCCGCGTCAACCAGGATGTGCTGCTCGACCTGCGCGGCAGGATCTTCCGCCACGCGCAGGTGCTCAGCGTGGATTTCCACGAGCGCTACACCTCTGGCCGGTTGATCTCCCGCTCCACGAGCGATGTCGAGTCCCTGAGGGAACTCCTCAGCGAGGGCCTCCAGGAGCTGATCGGCGTCGTCCTCTCCTTCGTCTACATCTCGGCCATGCTGCTCTGGCTGGATCTCGGCATCGGCGCGGTGGCCGTGGCGAGCTTCGTGCCGCTGTACCTGCTCGTCCGGTTCTACCGGCGGCGCGCGGCAGTGGTGTTCGCCGACCGCTCCACGGCCATCGCGGCCGTCATCGTGAAGTTCGCCGAGACGATGAACGGCATCAGGCCGGTGCGGGCGTTCCGTAGGGAGCGCAGCAATGAGGACCGCTTCCGGACACTGAACCAGCAGCACGCCCGGAGCAACGGGGACGCTCTCCTGGAGATGGCCCGCTATGTGGTCGGCTCCCGGCTGGTCGCCAACACGGCCGTCGCCGGCATGGTGCTGTGGGGCGCGTATCGGGTGAGCGTCGGCACCCTGGCGCTGGGCGTGCTCGCCGCCGCGGTGTTGTACGTACGGCGGCTGTACGACCCGATCGACCGGCTGGGCATGTTCCTGAACTCGTACGAGTCGGCGGCGGCCTCACTGGCGAAGATCGCGGGCCTGCTGGCCCAGAGCCCGAGCGTCCCTGAGCCGGAGCACCCGATGCGGCTGCCCTCTCGCCCCGACGGCGACACCGCCCCCGGCCGGGCCGTCGTCTTCGATGACGTGCGCTTCGCGTATCGCACCGGGGGCGAGGTGCTCCCCCGCTTCGGCCTGAACATCCCGGCCGGGCAGACGGTGGCGGTCGTCGGCTCGACGGGCGCGGGCAAGTCCACCCTGGCCAAACTGCTGGCACGGTTCTACGACCCGACCGACGGGCGGGTGCTGCTGGACGGGGTCGATCTGCGCGACCTGCCGCTCCCCGAACTGCGGCGCGGGGTGGTGATGGTGACCCAGGAGGCGTTCCTGTTCACCGGCACGATCGCCGACAACATCGCGATCGGCCGACCGGACGCGAGCCGCGCGGAGATCGAGCAGGCGGCCAAGGCGATCGGCGCGCATGACTTCATCAGCGCGCTGCCCGACGGCTATGACACGGACGTCCGCAAGCGGGGTGGCCGGATCTCGGCGGGCCAGCGCCAGTTGGTGGCCTTCGCCCGGGCGCTGCTCGCCGATCCCGCCGTGCTGATCCTGGACGAGGCGACCAGTTCGCTGGACATCCCGGGTGAGCGCGCGGTGCAGCGGGCCATGGACACGGTGCTGCGCGGCCGTACGGCCGTGGTGATCGCCCACCGGCTGTCGACGGTGGAGGTCGCGGACCGGATCCTGGTGATGGAGCACGGCCGGATCGTGGAGGACGGCAGTCCGGCGGAACTGATCAGCGGGGCGGGCCGGTTCGCGGATCTGCACCAGGCGTGGCGGGACAGTCTGGTGTGACCTGCCCGAGCGTCGGGACCCCCGGCGACGCCCTCCCGAGCGGACCAAGGTGCGGTCGGGAGGGCATTCCGATGCTCAGCCCCCGGTGACCACGCCGACGACGAACGCGTTCCGGGCAGCGGCCGGTACGACGAGCACCGGGCCGTCGGGGACCTTGCTGTCACGCACGGGAACGGCACCGGGAATACCGTCGAGGACTTCGAGGCAGCTGCCGCCGTTGTCGTCGCTGTAGCTGCGGACTCCCGAATGCACGGCCTCCGTACAGGCGGTCGGCGGTGCGTCCTCGAACTCCATGAGGGTCAGCATCCGTCCCATCAGGGCATACGCACTCGCCGAGGCCGGAAGCACCTGGACCAGGATCGTCGCTCTCGGACCGCTTTCGCCGGAATGCACTCCATCCGCATCGGGGGCGGCCGCGGTCACCCGCGCCACGTGTGGTGGGGTGCGGGTCATGACGACTGATGTGATCGTGGTTCCGCCGCTCTACAGCGGCTATCCGGGGGTCGCCTTCGGCGGCTATGTCGCGGGAGTGCTCGCCCGACGCTCCGCTGCCGACGCGGTACGGGTGGACTTTCGGGGACCGGTGCCCGTGGGGTCGGAGGTGCGGATCTCCACGACGGACGCCGGGGGCGCGGAGTTGGGGGAACCGGGGCAGCCGCTGACCACGGCGATCCCGGTCGACGCGGCCCCGCTCAGCGCACTCGCCGTACCGGACGCACCCTCCTGGGACGAGGCGCTCGCGGCGGCCGAGGCGTATCGCGCGGACCCGCCGCCGGGGTCGGTGGACTGCTTCGGTTGCGGCCCGGAACGCACGCCGGAGCGTGGGCTTCGCCAGCACTGCACCGTGGTACCGGGACGCGAGCTGGTGGCGACCGCATGGGTGCCATCCCCGACTCTCGCGGCGGATGACGGGACGCTGCCCACCGAGCTGGTATGGGGAGCCCTGGACTGCCCGGGCTTTGCGGCGGGCCGGTCGCTGGGTACGCAGCGGGCAGGAGCGGTGACTGCTTCGCTCACCGGCACACTGCTGCGCCCGCTGGTGGCCGGGGAGCGCTACATCTCGTACGCCTGGCTGCTCTCGGAGTCCGGCCGCAAGCACACGATGGCCGTCGCCGTGAGCACGGCCGACGGGGAGCTGTGCGCGGTGTCCCAGGCACTCTGGGTGGACCCCAGGACCTGAGGCAGGACCTGAGGCCTCCCGAGCCGACGGCCGGGCGGCCGACGGGGCCGACGGGGCCGACCGTCGGCCGGCCGGCCTCGACGCCGTATCGACGCCGCCGCATCCACGAAACACCCGTCACCCTGCGGGAATTCGGCCACTTCACACATGCCTGGTGCCGGGTGGCCCGTATCCTCTGCCCGCCATGCGGACGGTACGGCACCGTATACGGCGCCGCAGAGGGTAAAGGAGGGCGTCGACCTGCCGCGATGACCTGGCGGTGATCACCGGAGAAACGTCCGCTTAACGAACATGACGTTTCGGGGAACGGACGGTTTCCGGCCAATATGTTGACAGGCCCCTGACAGGGGCCTGTGATACCTGCCACGCTTCCCCCGATCCACGCACCACATGCTCCGCACGCTCTGCATGCACCGCAGCTTCACAGCCTTCACAACTCGTGCTCAGCTGCTCTGCCCGAACGGCCCACCCAGCCGTCCGGTACCCCCCTCGCAGAAGGAGTCTCGCGTGAGACCCATGCCCAGACGCCGTCGTGCAACCGCCACCGGCGCGCTGCTCGCCACCGCCGCCATGCTCGCCGTCGGAATCCAGACCGGTTCCGCCACCGCCGCCGACGAGCAGGCAGCAGCGGCCAACCAGACCCTGGCCCGCAACACCGGCGCCCTTCCCGCCCAACTCACCCCCGCCCAGCGGGCCGAGCTGATCAGCAAGGCCACCGCCACCACGGCGGCCACCGCCAAGGAACTGGGTCTCACCGCCCAGGAGAAGCTGGTCGTCCGCGATGTCACCCAGGACCGCGACGGCACCGTCCACACGCGGTACGAGCGCACCTACGCCGGTCTTCCGGTGCTCGGTGGCGACCTCGTGGTCGCGGAGACGAAGGCCGGGGCGACCAGGTCGGTCTCCAGGGCTTCCCAGTCGGCGCTCAAGAACATCGCCACCACCGCCGACGTCGCCCCGGCGACCGCCAAGAAGCAAGCGGTCGCAGCCGCCCGCGCCGAGGGCTCGAAGAGCACCTCCGCCCAGAGCGCCCCCCGCAAGGTGGTCTGGATGGCCCAGGGCACGCCGACGCTCGCCTACGAGACCGTCGTCGGCGGCCTCCAGCACGACGGCACCCCGAACGAGCTGCACGTGGTCACCGACGCCGCCACCGGCAAGAAGCTCTACGAGTGGCAGGCCGTCAACACCGGTACCGGCAACACGCAGTACAGCGGCCAGGTGACGCTGGGCACCGCGCCGTCGTACACGCTCACCGACACCACACGCGGCAACCACAAGACGAACAACCTGAACCGCGGCACGTCCGGCACCGGAACGCTGTTCTCCGGCAGCGACGACATCTGGGGCGACGGCACCGCATCGAACGCCGAGACCGCGGGCGCGGACGCCCACTTCGGCGCGGCGCTCACCTGGGACTACTACAAGAACGTGCAGGGCCGCAGCGGCATCAAGGGTGACGGCGTCGGCGCGTACTCCCGGGTCCACTACGGCAACAACTACGTCAACGCCTTCTGGTCCGACAGCTGCTTCTGCATGACCTACGGCGACGGCTCGGGCAACGCCAAGCCGCTGACGTCGATCGACGTGGCCGCGCACGAGATGACGCACGGCGTCACCGCCAACACCGCCAAGCTGATCTACAGCGGTGAGTCCGGCGGCCTCAACGAAGCGACGTCCGACATCTTCGCCGCCGCGGTCGAGTTCTACGCCAACAACGCCCAGGACAAGGGCGACTACCTCGTCGGCGAGAAGATCGACATCAACGGCAACGGCACCCCGCTGCGCTACATGGACAAGCCGAGCAAGGACGGAGCGTCCAAGGACTCGTGGTACTCGGGCATCGGCGGCATCGACGTCCACTACTCGTCCGGCCCGGCGAACCACTGGTACTACCTGCTCTCCGAGGGCAGCGGCGCCAAGACCATCAACGGCGTGAACTACGACTCGCCGACATCCGACGGCCTGCCGGTCACCGGTATCGGCCGCGACAAGGCGTCCCTGATCTGGTTCAAGGCGCTCACCACCAAGTTCACCTCCTCGACCAACTACGCCGCGGCGCGCACCGGCACCATAGCCGTCGCCACCGAGCTGTACGGCGCCACCAGCGCCGAGACGCAGGCCGTGACCAACGCCTGGGCCGGCATCAACGTCGGCGCCCGCTACGGCGGCGGCGACCCGGGCACCGGCAAGGTCTTCGAGAACTCCGCCAACGTGAACATCCCGGACCTGGGCACCGCCACGTCCACGGTCAGCGTCACCGGTATCACCGGCAACGCCCCGTCCGCTCTCAAGGTCGACGTCGACATCGTCCACACCTGGCGCGGTGACCTGGTCATCGACCTGGTGGCCCCGGACGGTTCGACCTACCGGCTGAAGAACTCCAGCGGCAGCGACTGGGCGGACAACGTGGTCGCCACCTACACGGTGAACGCGTCCAGCGAGGTCGCGAACGGCACCTGGGGCCTCAAGGTCCAGGATGTCGCCCGCTATGACACCGGGTACATCAACAACTTCAAGCTGACCTTCCCGTAGGCCGGCTGACAGCACCTCAGCGACAACCGAACCCGGCGACAACCATCCCGCGCACCGCCCGGGGGCTTCGGCCCCCGGGCGGTGCGCCGTGCTGTCGGGGTGCTTGTCCCCTTCGCTGACTCCTAGTAGTTAAGCAACCACAGGACGGGGAAGGCTCCCCCGGTACGCACCGGCGCGCGCTTCCCCAGACGGCTACCACACAGCTATTCGAGTGAACGCGGACAGGAGCGGCCATGCCCGCAGCCCGCCAGTCGCCGACCGAGCGGTTACAAAGAACAGCACCCGTACGAACAACACGCGCACGGAGACCTCCGCGAACACGTGCTCGAAGAACTCCGCGCCCCGTGCGCGGAGCCCCTACCTCGACCAGCCACGCCCGCCCAGCCCCCAGGTGATGCCGTGAAACCGCTGATTGGCCGTATTCCCGTCCTGGACGTCCGCCCCCTCGTCGATCTCGGCAGAAGGCCCGCCAAGGCGGTGGCCGGGGAGGCCTTCCAGGTCTCCGCCACCGTCTTCCGGGAAGGCCATGACGCGGTCGCCGCCAATGTGGTCCTGGTGGACCCGCACGGACGGCCCGGGCCCTGGACGCCGATGCGTGAGCTGGCGCCCGGCAGCGACCGCTGGGGAGCCGATGTCACTCCCGTCAGCGAGGGCCGCTGGACGTACGCCGTCGAGGCGTGGAGCGATCCGCTGACCACCTGGCGGCGGCACGCGGGAATCAAGATCCCGGCCGGCGTCGACATCGAGCTGGTTCTCGCCGAGGGCGCCGAGCTGCACGAACGTGCCGCCGCCGGGGTGCCGAAGACGGACGGCCGGGAGGCGGTGCTCGGCGCGGCCGACGCACTGCGGGACGAGCGTCGTGGCCCCGGGGAGCGGCTCGCCGCCGCGCTCGCCGCCGAGGTCACCGAGGTGCTCTCCCGCCACCCGCTGCGCGAGCTGGTCAGCGCCGGCGAGCCGTTGCCGCTCCAGGTGGAGCGCCGGCGCGCGCTGTTCGGCTCGTGGTACGAGTTCTTCCCGCGCTCCGAGGGCGCGCGCCCGGCGGAAGGGGAGGACGGGCAGCTGGTCTCCGGCACTTTCCGGACAGCCGCCCAACGCCTTCCGGCCATTGCCGCGATGGGTTTCGACGTGGTCTACCTGCCACCCATCCACCCCGTCGGCACCACCTTCCGCAAGGGCCCCAACAACAGCCTGAACGCCGGCCCCGGCGATGTCGGGGTGCCCTGGGCGATCGGCTCCCCGGAAGGGGGCCATGACGCGGTGCACCCGGACCTCGGCACTATCGAGGACTTCGACGCCTTCGTGCGTTGTGCCAGGGAGCTGCGCCTTGAGGTCGCACTGGACTTCGCGCTCCAGTGCTCCCCCGACCACCCGTGGGTGGAGAAGCACCCCGAGTGGTTCCACCACCGCCCGGACGGCACCATCGCCTACGCCGAGAACCCTCCGAAGAAGTACCAGGACATCTACCCGATCGCCTTCGACCGCGACATGGAGGGACTGGTCAGGGAGACGGTGCGGGTGCTGCGGCACTGGATGGCACACGGAGTGCGGATCTTCCGGGTCGACAACCCGCACACCAAACCGGTGGTCTTCTGGGAGTCGGTGATCGGGCAGGTCAACCGCACCGACCCTGACGTCGTGTTCCTCGCCGAGGCTTTCACCCGCCCGGCGATGATGCACACCCTGGCCGCGGTGGGCTTCCAGCAGTCGTACACGTACTTCACCTGGCGCAACACCAAGCACGAGCTCACCGAGTACCTGACGGAGCTCACCGGCGAGACCGCCGCCTACATGCGCCCGAACTTCTTCGTGAACACCCCGGACATCCTGCACGCCTACCTCCAGGAGGGCGGCCGTCCCGCCTTCGAGGCGCGCGCGGTGCTCGCCGCGACCCTCTCCCCCGCCTGGGGCGTCTACGCGGGGTACGAGCTGTGCGAGAACACCCCACTGAGGCCGGGCTGTGAGGAGTACCTGGACTCGGAGAAGTACCAACTGCGCCCCAGGGACTGGGAATCGGCCGCACGTGAGGGCCGCGGCATCGCGCCCCTGATCACCGAGCTCAACCGGATCAGGCGCCGCCACCCCGCGCTCCAGCAACTACGCAATCTGCGCTTCCATCACGCCGACAACGACGCCGTGATCGCCTACAGCAAGCGATCCGGCTCGAACACCGTCCTGGTGGTCGTCAATCTCGACCCCCACCACACCCAGGAGGCAACGGTCTCGTTTGACATGCCGGAACTCGGCCTCGACTGGCACGAGCCCGTACCGGTGCGCGACGAGCTCACCGGCGAGACCTACCACTGGGGCAGGACCGCCTATGTGCGCCTTGAGCCGGGCGTCACGCCCGCGCACATCGTGGTCCTGCGACCGTCCCCGCCGACCGGAGGGTCACCCACATCATGATCGTCAACGAGCCCGTCCACGACCTCTTCGAGGACACCCCCGCGAAGGACCGGGACCCCGACTGGTTCAAACGCGCCGTGTTCTACGAGGTGCTCGTACGGTCCTTCCACGACAGCAACGGCGACGGCATCGGCGACCTCAAGGGCATCACCGGCAAGCTGGACTACCTCCAGTGGCTGGGCGTCGACTGCCTGTGGCTCCCGCCGTTCTTCAAGTCCCCCCTGCGCGACGGCGGTTACGACGTCGCCGACTACACGTCCGTGCTCCCCGACTTCGGCGACCTCGCCGACTTCGTGGAGTTCGTGGACGCCGCGCACCAGCGCGGGATGCGGGTCATCATCGACTTCGTCATGAACCACACCAGCGACCAGCACCCGTGGTTCCTCGAGTCGCGCAAATACCCGGATGGCCCGTACGGGGACTACTACGTCTGGGCGGACGACGACAAGCAGTACCAGGACGCCCGGATCATCTTCATCGACACCGAGACCTCCAACTGGACCTTCGACCCGGTCCGCAAGCAGTACTACTGGCACCGCTTCTTCTCCCACCAGCCGGACCTCAACTACGAGAACCCCGCCGTCCAGGACGAGATCATGGCGGCCCTGCGTTTCTGGCTCGACCTCGGCATCGACGGCTTCCGCCTCGATGCCGTGCCGTACCTCTACCAGGAGGAAGGCACCAACTGCGAGAACCTTCCGGCGACTCACGAGTTCCTGAAGCGGGTGCGCAAGGAGATCGACGCCCACTACCCGGACACGGTGCTGCTGGCGGAAGCCAACCAGTGGCCCGAGGACGTGGTCGACTACTTCGGGGACTACTCGGCGGGCGGCGACGAATGCCATATGGCGTTCCACTTCCCTGTGATGCCGCGGATCTTCATGGCGGTGCGGCGGGAGTCGCGCTATCCGGTCTCCGAGATCCTGGCCAAGACCCCCGAGATCCCGGACAACTGCCAGTGGGGCATCTTCCTGCGCAACCACGACGAACTCACCCTCGAAATGGTCACCGACGAAGAGCGCGACTACATGTACGCGGAGTACGCCAAGGACCCGCGGATGCGCGCCAACATCGGGATCAGGCGCCGGCTCGCCCCGCTGCTGGACAACGACCGCAATCAGATCGAGCTGTTCACCGCCCTGCTGCTGTCACTGCCCGGTTCGCCGATCCTCTACTACGGCGACGAGATCGGGATGGGCGACAACATCTGGCTCGGCGACCGGGACGCGGTGCGCACCCCGATGCAGTGGACACCGGACCGCAACGCCGGATTCTCCTCCTGCGATCCCGGCCGACTGTATCTGCCGACCATCATGGACCCGGTCTACGGCTACCAGGTGACCAATGTCGAGGCGTCGATGGCCTCGCCGTCGTCACTGCTGCACTGGACCCGGCGGATGATCGAGATCCGCAAGCAGAACCCGGCCTTCGGACTCGGCTCCTACACCGAGCTGCCCTCGTCCAACCCCGCCGTACTGGCCTTCCTGCGGGAGATGCCGGCCACCGACAGGGGCGGTGACGACCTGGTGCTGTGCGTCAACAACTTCTCGCGGTTCGCCCAGCCCACGGAGCTGGACCTGCGGCGCTACAACGGCCGCCATCCGGTGGAGCTGATCGGCGGGGTGCGCTTCCCCGCGATCGGCGAGTGGCCCTATCTGCTGACCCTGGCCGGACACGGCTTCTACTGGTTCCGGCTGCGCAAGGAGCCCGCGAAGGAGCCGCTGAAGGCCGTGCCGGCGCTCTCGGGGGAACCCGAGGGCCAGGCCGAGGCCCCGGATGCGGTTGTCAAGGGAACCATGCCGAAGCAGGCGTGACCGAGGCACATGCCATCTCGGCTGCGGGGCGGTTGCACCGCCCCGCACGGGGCACGCTCCTCCTCATACCCGCGCCGTACCCGCGTCCGTGCGGGCGCACCGAGTCCGTACGGACCATCCTCGATCGACATTCCCCCTCCCATCGGCGGGGGGGACCCCCACGCACAGCCCGGACAGCCTATATTTACCGCAATCCGGGACACTCTTCGCAACCTGTGGTGTGCCCGGGGAAAGGACGCGATGCCATGTCGGAGGCTGCATCCACCCGGACCCCCGTGGCTCTGCTTCCCTCACTCACCCCCCTGCTCCACCAGTGGCTGCCCCGGCAGCGCTGGTTCGCGGGCAAGGGGCGCCCCGTCGCCGGCTTCTCACTGGTGTCGGCCGCCGAGCTGCTGCCGGTCGACTCCACGAACCCCGGCCTGCTTCATCTGCTGATCCGCGTCCAGCACCCCGGGCCCGCGGGCGGCAAGGCAGCGGGGCGTGAGAGCGCCGACTGCTACCAGCTGCTGCTCGGGGTGCGGACGACCCTGCCGCCCCATCTCGCGTCCGCGCTGATCGGCCGACTGGGTGAGGGCCCGCTGACCGGCCGCACCGTCTACGAGGGGCTGCACGACCCTCGGCTCGCCGGACTGCTGCTGGAACGGTTGCGCACTCCCGGCCGGTTCGGCACACTCCGCTTCGACCAGGCGGTGCCGGTGGTCGGCGGCCTGCCCGCCCGGATCCTGGACGCCGAGCAGTCCAACTCATCGCTCGTGTACGGAGATTCGTACATCCTCAAGATCTTCCGTCGAGTGTATCCGGGCATCAACCCGGATCTGGAACTGCCGCTCGCCCTCGCCCGCGCGGGCTGCGAGCGGGTGCCCGCGCCCGTCGCCTGGTACGAGTCGGCGACACCGGAGCCCGCGACACTCGGGGTGCTCCAGCCCTATCTGCGCGGCTCGCAGGACGGCTGGCAGCTCGCCCTGAAGGCGCTGGCCGCCGACCGCGACTTCACCGACGAGGCCCAGGCACTGGGCCGGGCCACCGCCGAAGTACACACCGCCCTGGCCGCGGCACTGCCGGTGATGACCCTGAGCCGGGCCCAGACCTGGCACCTGGCGACGGCGATGAACGAACGGCTCGACGCGGCGGTACGCGCGGTGCCCGCACTGCTGCCGTACGCGCGCGGGCTGCGTGACGCCTTCGACGCGATCGACAAGGCCGAGCTCTGCCGCGGCGGACACGCCCAACGCATCCACGGCGACCTGCACCTGGGCCAGACCCTGCGCACCCCCGACGGGCTCTGGTCGGTGATCGACTTCGAAGGCGAACCGGCCCGCCCGCCCGCCGAGCGCCGCCGGATGCAGCCGCCTGTCCGCGACATCGCCGGGATACTGCGCTCCTTCGACTACGCGGCCCGCTCGCACCGCCCCTGGAACCCGGCATGGGCGGCCCGCTGCCGCGCGGCCTACTGCGAGGGCTACGCGGAAGCGTGCGGCACCGACCCCCGGGCGGAGCCCGAGCTACTGCGGGCCTACGAGACGGACAAAGCGGTGTACGAGGTCGTGTACGAGGCCCGCCACCGGCCGGACTGGCTACCGGTCCCCATGGCGGCGATCGAACGGCTGGCCGGACCGGGGCAATGACGCCCGCCCACTGCCCACACCCCCAACGCGCCTAGGAGGCCGTCCCCGTGACCCCCCGCACGCCAGCCGACCGCACCGCCTCAGCGGAATCCGCGTCCATTCGACCGGCCGCGCCCGACCAGCCGCCTGCCACCCGGCAGGCCGCGACGGGAAGCCACGGTGTGCGGCCCGCCAAGCCGCTGTCCGGCGCCGACCGCGAACGGCTGCTGCACGGCGCCCACCACGATCCTCACGGGCTGCTCGGCGCCCATCTGACCAGGATCGGGGTGGTGATCCGGGTCCTGCGCCCGTACGCCGAGTCGGTCACCGTGCTCGGCAAGGGTCTGCGGGCCGAGCTGCACGAGGAGGGTGACGGCTTCTTCTCGGGGGTGCTGCCGATGCGGCAGGTGCCCGAGTACTCGCTCCAGGTCAGGTACGGCGACGACACGCTTGTCGAGTTCGCCGACCCGTACCGCTTCCTCCCGGCGCTGGGCGAGCTGGATCTGCATCTGATCGGCGAGGGGCGGCACGAGGAGCTTTGGGGGGCGCTCGGCGCCCACCCGATGACCCACCAGGGTGTGACCGGCACCCGATTCACGGTGTGGGCTCCGAACGCCCGGGGCGTACGGCTCGTCGCGGACTTCAACCACTGGGACGGAACGGCCCACCCGCTGCGCTCACTCGGCTCGTCCGGGGTGTGGGAGCTGTTCGTACCGGAGGTGGGCGAGGGCGCCCTCTACAAGTTCGACATCACCCGACCCGACGGCTCGCACACCGTACGCGCCGACCCCATGGCCCGCCACACCGAGGTCCCGCCCGCGAACGCCTCCGTCGTGACCTCGTCCCGGCATACGTGGGGCGACGGGGAGTGGATGGCCCGGCGCGGTGAACGCCCTGTGCACGAAGCCCCGTTCTCCGTCTACGAGGTCCACCTGGCCTCCTGGCGCCCCGGTCTGACCTACCGCCAGCTGGCGGAGCAGCTTCCCGCCTATGTCAGGGACATGGGCTTCACTCATGTGGAGTTCATGCCGGTCGCCGAGCACCCCTTCGGGGGTTCCTGGGGATACCAGGTGACCGGCTTCTACGCCCCTACGGCCCGGATGGGCACCCCGGACGACTTCAGGTACCTGGTCGACTCCCTGCACCAGGCCGGCATCGGCGTGATCATGGACTGGGTCCCGGCGCACTTCCCCCGGGACGACTGGGCGCTGGCGGAGTTCGACGGGCGCCCGCTGTACGAGCACACGGACCCGGCCCGTGCCTCGCACCCCGACTGGGGCACGCTGGAGTTCGACTACGGCCGCAAGGAGGTACGCAACTTCCTGGTCGCCAACGCCGTGTACTGGTGCGAGGAGTTCCATATCGACGGGCTGCGGGTGGACGCCGTGGCCTCCATGCTCTACCTGGACTACTCGCGCGAGTACGGCCAGTGGAGCCCGAACGAGCACGGCGGGCGGGAGAACCTGGACGCGGTGGCCTTCCTCCAGGAGATGAACGCGACGGTCTACCGGCGCTGCCCCGGGGTGGTCACCATCGCCGAGGAGTCCACGGCCTGGGACGGCGTCACCCGGCCGACGCACCATGCGGGACCGGCCGGATTCGGCGGCCTCGGCTTCGGGCTGAAGTGGAACATGGGCTGGATGCACGACTCGCTCGGCTATGTCACGCACGAGCCGGTGCACCGCAAGTACCACCACAACGAGATGACCTTCTCCATGGTCTACGCGTACAGCGAGAACTACGTCCTGCCGATCTCGCATGACGAGGTGGTGCACGGCAAGCAGGCGCTGGTGTCGAAGATGCCCGGCGACTGGTGGCAGCGCCGGGCCACCCACCGTGCCTACCTGGGCTTCATGTGGGCTCATCCGGGCAAGCAACTGCTCTTCATGGGCCAGGAGTTCGCCCAAGGCGCCGAGTGGTCGCACGAACACGGCCCCGAGTGGTGGTTGATGGACGAGACCTACCACTCGGCCGGCGACCACCGGGGCGTGCGCGACCTGGTGCGCGAGCTGAACGCGGTGTACGGGGCGACCCCGGCGCTGTGGGAGCGGGACACCCTGCCCGAGGGCTTCGCATGGGTGGACGGGGGCGCCGCTGAGGACAATGTGTTCGCCTTCCTGCGCTTCGACGCGCAGGGGGGCCCGCTGCTCGCGGTGTCCAACTTCTCGCCCGTGGTCCGGGGCGACTACCGGCTGGGCGTGCCTCCCGCGGCCTCCGCCTGGGCCGAGGTGCTGAACACGGACGCGGCCCGCTTCGGCGGAAGCGACGTGCTCAACGCGGAGCCGCTGAAGCCCGAGCAGGTGGGCGCGCACGGGCGGCGCACCAGCATCCAGCTGACGCTGCCGCCGCTCGCGACGGTGTGGCTGAAGCCGGCCTGATCCCGGCGCCGCACCGCACCGGCCGCACGGAACGGGGGCGAGTCGATCGGCTCGCCCCCGTTCCGCTCAACGCCCCGGCTGATCCGCGAGCGCTGCGGGCAGCTCTCCGGTGTGCACCAGGCCCAGCCGCTGGGTGGCCCGGGTCAGCGCCACATACAGATCGCTGTCCCCGAAACGGGCCGGCTCCACCACGATCACGGCGTCGAACTCCAGGCCCTTCGCCTGTCTCGGGTCGAGCAACACGACGGTCCTGGTCAGGTCGACGGTCCCGGTCAGATCGACGGTCCCGCTCGTCGTGTCGCCGAGCGCCCGCAGCTCCCCGTGCAGCTCACGCGGCGCGATCACCGCCAGCCTCCCGTCGGCGGGCTTCTCGCGCTCCACGGCCGCGAGCACCGCGGCGGCCCGGTCTTCTTCCGTTACCCGTTCGGCCCAGGGCATGGTCCCGGTGGACCGTACGGACCTCGGAGGCTCGAAGCCCGGCTGGTTCACCCGCAGGGCGGCTGCCGCCAGATCCATGATCTCGGCGGGCGTACGGTAGTTGACCCCGAGCCTGGTGTGCTGCCAGCGGTCCTGGACGTACGGCCCGAGGATGTCCTGCCAGGAGCCGCACCCGGCCGCGTCGGCGGTCTGCGCCGGGTCGCCGACCAGGGTCATCGACCGGCTGGGGCTGCGCCGCATCAGCAAGCGCCAGGCCATGGCGGACAGTTCCTGTGCCTCGTCCACGATGATGTGGCCGAAGGCCCAGGTGCGGTCGGCGGCGGCCCGCTCGGCCGCGCTGCGGTGGTCGCGCTCCTCGTGCCGCTCGGCCATCCGCTCGGCGTCGATGACGTCGTGCGCGGACAGCACCTCGGAGGCGTCGGCGTCGATGTCCTCCTTGTCCTCGAACTCGTAGGTACGGGAGGCGTACGAGACATCGAGCACGCCTTGCGCATAGGCGATCTGCCGGGCCCGCTCGGCCTCGGCGGCCGCACGGGCCGCTGAGTCGTCGGCACCGAGCAGTTCGGCCGCCTCGTCCAGCAGCGGCACGTCGGCCGGAGTCCACGCCGACCGCGCGCCGTGGCCGCGGCGGATCAGAGCGGCATCGTCGTCGTCCAGGTGCACCGGATCGGCGAGGAAGTCGGCGAGGAACTCGCGGGGTGTGAGCGGCGGCCACAGCGAGGCGATGGCGGAGTGCACCTCGGGGCTGGCGGCGACGGCCTTTCCGAGCTGGGCGATGTCGTCGGGTCCGAGGAAGTTGGGGCCGCCGTAGGGGTCGGCCCCGATCCGGTCCACGAGCTGGGCGGTGAGGTCGTCGATGAGGTGGAACACGAAGTAGGGACGGGCGAGGTTGTGCGGCAGCCCGGTCTCGCGGGCCTTGTGCCGGGCCTCGACGGCCATGTCCCAGTCCAGGGTCAACTCGCCGTCGTCGTGCGGGATGACGATCGGCTCACCCTTCCCGGGCACCTGCTGCCGGTCCCGGACCGCTTCGGCCAGCACGCCCGCCATACGGGCCCCGCCCTTCACGGCCGCGGCCGCGGGGCTTTCGGTGGCGGTGGCGTGCACTCCGGGGAACAGTTCGCCGATGGTCGCGAGCAGCACACCCGTCTCACCGAGCGAGGGCAGCACCTCGCCGATGTAGCCGAGGAACGCGGGGTTGGGACCGACGATCAGCACGGCCCGCTTGGCCAGCTGTTCCCGGTACGCGTACAGCAGATACGCGGCCCGGTGCAGCGCCACGGCGGTCTTTCCGGTGCCGGGACCGCCCTCCACCACGAGCACCCCGTGCTGCGGGGCGCGGATGATCCGGTCCTGCTCGGCCTGGATGGTCGCGACGATGTCCGCCATCCGCCCGGTGCGGGCGCTGTTGAGCGAGGCCAGCAGCACCTCGTCGGCGTCATGCGACTCGTACCCGGTGCGGGTGGTGTCGCTGAGGTCCATGATTTCGTCGTGCAGAGCGGTGACGGTACGCCCTTCGGTGGTGATGTGCCGGCGGCGCCGCAACCCCATGGGTTCGTATCCGGTCGCGAGATAGAACGGCCGGGCCACGGGTGCCCGCCAGTCGATCAGCAGCGGAGTGCGTTCGCGGTCGTCACGCCGGATTCCGGTGCGGCCGATGTGGTACGTCACACCGTCCCGGTGGTCGATGCGCCCGAAGCACAGCCCGGCGTCGGCGGCGTCGAGCGCGGCGAGCGTGGCTGAGTGCTCGATCACGGCGATGTCGCGTTCGACGCGCGCCTGCCGTCCGGTACCGGTCTGCTTGACGACGGCGGACGCGGCGACCTCGGCCTCCGCCCTGAGCTGGTCGAGCCGCTCATGGACGACGGAGACGAATTGCTGTTCCTGCCGCAATTCCTCGGTTGACAACTCAGCTCCCGACGCGATAGAGTGCATTTGTTAAAGCTTCCCGCGATTTTGGTATGCCCGCACACGGAGCCATCCAATATACGTGAGGAAATGCCCCGGTCGTCAATTCGACCGGGGCATTTCTTGTTTCGGTTCCCGGTTTCCGGGGCGCTGCTCAGGCCCGGCGGGCGGCGGGCGACAGGGGCCGGCGCTCCCGTGGTGAGGTGAGCACGATCGAGGTGGTCGTACGCCCCAGCGCCGAGGTCTGCTCGAGGACGCCCTCCAGATGCACGGTGTCCCTCGTGGCCACCTTGAGGATCCAGCAGTCCCCGCCGACGACATGGTGTCCTTCCAGGACCTCCGGCCGCGCGAAGAGCTCCCGGGAGCGCGGATGCCCGATGCCGTGGCCGGCGTACGGGCTGACCCGGATGAATGCCTGGATGCCGTAGCCGAGCCGAGCCGGTGACACATGCGCGCCGTAACCGGTGATCACGCCGCTCGACTCCAGCCGCCGCACCCTCTCGGCGACCGCGGCCGGACTGAGGCTGACCCTCCTGCCGAGTTCGCTGAGGGTGATGCGGCCGTCGGCCTGGATGATTTCCAGAATGTGCCGGTCGACCGGGTCGAAGGCGCCCCCCGAGGCTTCCTCGGTGCCTGACCGCGAATGCCGTTGTTCTTTCGGCGCGGAGGCCGGAACTCCCATTTCTCCCCCTTCATGAAGCCACGTGCGCTGGGTGACCTGCGCGTCCTGCCCATCGGCCTGGGAGCGATGCCCCTCTCCGTCGAGGGCCGCCCCGACGAGACGCGGGCGGTGGCCACCGTCCACGCCGCGCTCGACGCCGGTGTGACGCTGATAGACACCGCCGACTCGTACCACGCCCCGGGTGAACGCACCGGATTGGGTGAGGAGTTGGTGGCACGTGCGCTCGGCTCGTACGGCGGAGGCACCGACCCGTGGGGGGACGAGGAGCGGTCAGACCTTCACGGTCGGCACGGGCACGGGCTGCTCCCGCTGGTCCGGTACGTCGCTCTCGGCCGACACTGCGGGCGCCCGGTCGCCGGACTCGTCGAGCAGGGTCCGCTCGTCGAACGGGACCCGCCCTGCAAGCACCTCGGCGACCCGCTCCTTGTCGATCTCCTTGGTCCAGGTGCCGATGAGCACGGTGGCGACGGCGTTGCCCGCGAAATTGGTCAGGGCGCGCGCCTCGCTCATGAAGCGGTCGATACCGACGATCAGGCCGACCCCGTCCACCAGCGCGGGCTTGTGCGACTGCAGGCCGCCGGCGAGCGTCGCGAGTCCCGCGCCGGTGACGCCCGCGGCGCCCTTGGACGCGATGATCATGAAGACCAGCAGCGAGATCTGCTCGCCCACCGACAGCGGGGTGCCCATCGCCTCGGCGACGAACAGGGAACCCATCGTCAGATAGATCGCGGTGCCGTCGAGGTTGAAGGAGTAACCGGTCGGCACGGTGATGCCCACCACCGGCTTCGAGACGCCCAGGTGCTCCATCTTCGCGATCAGGCGCGGCAGCGCGGACTCGGACGACGAGGTGGAGAGGATCAACAGGAACTCCCGGCCCAGATACCTGAGCAGGGCGAACAGATTCACCCCGGCGGCCAGTCGCAGCAACGTGCCGAGCACGACCAGGACGAACAGCGCGCAGGTGACATAGAAGCCGATCATGATGACCGCGAGCGACTTGAGCGCGTCGACACCGGTCTCGCCCACCACCGCGGCGATCGCGCCGAAGGCGCCCACCGGAGCGGCCCACATGATCATCGCGAGGATGCGGAAGACCAGGCGCTGGATGTGGCCGATGCCGCGCAGGACCGGCTCCCCGGCGCTGCCCATGGCCTGGAGCGCGAAGCCCGCCAGCAGAGCGACCAGCAGCGTCTGGAGGACCTCGCCCTCGGTGAAGGCCGAGACCAGGGTCGTGGGGATGACACCGAGCAGGAAGTCCACCGTGCCCTCACTGGCACCGGCCGCCTGCTTCTCGCCGGCCGCCTTCGCTGCCTCGGTGAGGTGGAGGCCGGATCCCGGCTCCAGGATGTTGCCGACGACCAGGCCGATCCCGAGGGCGATGGTGGACATCACCAGGAAGTAACCGAGGGCGAGGCCGCCGACCGCGCCCACCTTGGCGGCTTTGCGGACCGAGCCCACGCCGAGCACGATCGTGCAGAAGATGATGGGGGAGATCATCATCTTGATCAGGTTCACAAAGCCGGTGCCCAGCGGCTTGAGCTCGACGGCGACACCGGGGGCCGCGAAGCCCACGGCGATGCCGAGGGCGACGGCACCGATGACGGCGAGATACAGGTAGTGCGTACGGTCCCGCCGTGCGGCTGCTGGTGCGGTTGCCACGGGGATTCCTCCTCGGCCTGGTGAAACGTCCTTGTCGTCCACGTCCCGTTGGACTGCCGTGACTATCCACCACCCTGTGACACCGGTCACCCTTGCGTACGTTTCGTTCACACGAAAGCGGACGTGCACACTGACGGCATGCACATACGGCGTCCACGCCCCCGACCCCGGAGCCTCGCCGGCCAGCTCTTCGCGATGCAGGTCGTCCTGGTCGCGGCGGTCGTGGCCGGGTGCGCCGTGTTCGCGTATCTCACCGACCGGGACCAGGCGGAGGAGACCGCGCGGCGGCAGACGGTGGCGACCGCCACGGCGGTGGCCGACTCGCCGTCGGTGATCGTGGCGGCGCGGACGGACCGGGCGGAGCCGGGCATCCGCGGGCGGGCGGCGGACGGTGCGCCGGGCGCCGTGTTCAGCGAGGTCGCACGGACCAGTGCGGTGCTCCAGCCCTACGCGGAGCGGGTGCGCGAGGACTCCGGTGTGGACTTCGTGGTGATCATGGCGCCCGACGGGACCCGCTGGACCCATCCGGAACCGGAGCAGATCGGCCGCACCTACATCGGGCACACCGCCGAGGCGTTGCAGGGCCGGACCTTCTCCGAGACGCACAAGGGGGTGCTCGGCCTCTCGGTGCGGACGATCACTCCGGTACGCGACGGCGGCCGAATCGTCGCCCTGGTCAGCGCGGGCATCACCATCGACCGGATCAGCGCGCAGGTGTCCCAGCAGCTCACCGCGCTGCTGGGGACGGCGGGAGCCGCGCTGGCACTGGGCGGCGCGGGCACGTATGTGATCAACGCCCGGCTGCGGAGGCACACACACGGGATGAACGCGGCCGAGCTCAGCCGGATGCACGACTACCACGAGGCCACGCTGCACGCGCTGCGCGAGGGGCTGCTGATGCTGGACGGGCAGCGGCGGATCGCGTTGATCAACGACGGCGCCCGGGAACTGCTGGGCCTCGGCCCCGACTCAGTAGGGCGCGGCCCGGCCGAACTCGGGCTGCCGCCGGGGCTCACCGGCGCCCTGCTGGCCAGTGAGCCGCGGGTGGACGAACTTCATCTGACCTCGGACCGGGTGCTGGTCGTGTCGACCCAGCCGGTGGTCGGCGGAGAGCGTCGGGGCACGGTGGTGACCCTGCGGGACCACACCGAACTCCAGTCGCTCACCGGCGAGCTGGACTCGGAGCGCGGATTCAGCCAGGTGCTGCGCGCCCAGGCGCATGAGGCGGCGAACCGCCTGCACACCGTGGTCTCGCTGATCGAACTGGGCCGTACGGACGAGGCGGTGCGGTTCGCCACCGCCGAACTGGAGCTGGCGCAGGCGCTCACGGACCGTGTGGTGAGCGCGGTCGGCGAACCGGTGCTGGCGGCGCTGCTGCTGGGCAAGGCGGCGCAAGCCAATGAGAGCGGTGTGGAGCTGGTGCTCAGCGATGACAGCCGCATCGATGACGGTGTGCTGCCGCCCTGGCTGTCCACGCGCGATCTGGTGACGATCCTGGGCAACCTCATCGACAACGCGGTGGAGGCGGCGTCCGCGCCGGGCGCGCGTGCGGGAGCGCCCCCGCCCGCGCGGTCGCGGGTCACCGTCTCCGCCCGCGCCGACGGTCGCGAACTCGTACTCCGCGTCGGCGACAGCGGCTCGGGCGTGGGATCCGGCGACAGGGACGCGGTGTTCGAGCGCGGCTGGTCGACCCGGGGTCCCGGCAGGGGCCTCGGCCTCGCCCTCGTACGGCAGGCCGTGCACAGGGGCCGTGGCACCGTCGAGATCGCCCAGGCGCCCGACGGCGGTGCCCAATTCACCGTACGGCTGCCGCTGCGTGCGGAGGAACCGGCCGAAGAGCCGGGCGCGCGCGCAGGCGAACCGGGGGGCGACGAGGCAGGCGCCCGCATGGGCGAACCGGCGGGCGAAGGGGTGAGCGGATGAGCGGCGCCCGGAATGTGCGTGTACTCGTCGTGGAGGACGACCCGGTCGCGGCCGACGCGCACGCGCTCTACGTCGGACGCGTACCCGGCTTCGGCGTCGCCGGTGTGGCGCACTCGCGCGCCGAGGCGCACCGGTTGCTGGAGCGGACTCCCGTCGACCTGATCCTGCTCGACCTGTATCTGCCCGACGGGCACGGGCTCCAACTGCTGCGGTCGCTGCGCGCGGGCGGGCATGCGGCGGACGTCATCGCCGTCACATCGGCCCGTGATCTGGCGGTCGTGCGTGAGGGAGTGTCGCTCGGGGTGGTGCAGTATGTGCTCAAGCCTTTCGCCTTCGCCACCCTGCGCGATCGCCTCGTCCGATACGCCGAGTTCCGGGCTGCCGCGGGTGAGGCGTCGGGCCAGGAGGACGTGGACCGGGCCCTCGCGACACTCCGTGCGCCGCAACCCGCCGCGCTTCCGAAGGGGTTGAGCGGCCCGACGCTGGAAGCGGTCACCCGTGCCCTGCGCGACTCCCCCGGCGGGGTGACGGCCGCCGAGACCGGGGCCGCGCTGGGGATCTCCCGGATCACCGCACGGCGCTATCTGGAGCACCTGGTGTCGGCGGGGCGTGCGGACCGCAGTCCCCAGTACGGGCAGATCGGCCGTCCCGAGCTCCAGTACCGCTGGCTCCCGTCCGACCGCTGACGCGTCGCGGCGCTGCCCAGGCCCCCTGCCCGTGCGGGAGGGGGTCGCCCCGTCCGGCCCGGCGGCCGACCGGCCCGCTCAGAAGACCGACTCCGCCTCGCAGAACCGGTCCGGCGGCACCGTCTTCAGCCGGGTGACCGCCTCCGCCAGCGGCACCAGCACCACCTCGGTACCGCGCAGCGCCGTCATCAGGCCGAACTCGCCCTGATGCGCCGCCTCGACCGCGTGCCAGCCGAAGCGGGTCGCGAGCACCCTGTCGTACGCGGTCGGCACACCGCCGCGCTGGACGTGCCCCAGGATCACGGGCTTGGCCTCCTTGCCGAGCCTGCGTTCCAGCTCGACGGCGAGGCGTCCGCCGATACCCAGGAAGCGCTCGTGGCCGTACTGGTCGATCTCGCCCTTGCGGTAGTCCATGGAGCCCTGGACGGGGTGGGCGCCCTCGGCGACGCAGATGACGGCGAACCGCTTGCCCCGGGCGAAACGCTCCTCCACCATCTTCACCAGGTCGTCGACCTCGAAGGGGCGTTCCGGCAGGCAGATCCCGTGGGCGCCGCCCGCCATTCCGGACTCCAGCGCGATCCAGCCGGCGTGCCGCCCCATCACCTCGACCACCATGACCCGCTGGTGCGACTCCGCCGTGGTCATGAGGCGGTCGATCGCCTCGGTGGCGACGGTGACGGCGGTGTCGAAACCGAAGGTGCGGTCGGTGGCCGAGATGTCGTTGTCGATGGTCTTCGGCACTCCCACGACGGGCATTCCGGCCTCGGACAGCATCCGGGCCGCGGTGAGCGTTCCTTCGCCACCGATCGGGATCAGCACGTCGATGCCGTACCGCCGGGCCAACTCGGTGCTGTTCTCGGCGGCTTCGCGCAGCCGGGAGCGTTCGAGGCGGGCCGAGCCGAGGATGGTGCCGCCGCGGGCCAGGATGCCGCCGACGGCGTTGAGGTCGAGCGGACGGTAGTGGCCGTCGAGCAGGCCCTTGAATCCGTCCTCGAAACCGATGACTTCGTCTCCGTAGCCGGTCATGGCGCGGTGGACGACCGACCGGATCACTGCGTTCAGGCCCGGGCAGTCGCCGCCCGCGGTGAGGACTCCGATACGCATCGTGCCGTCACTCCCGATCTCCCTCCCCCCTCACCCCGTACACGCGGCGATCACCGGTGCACATGGCGTCCACCGCTACCGATTCTTCCACTCGGGGCCGCTCACGCACTCCAGGCCGACGCGGCGGGCGCCTTACCCACCGCCGGGGGTATTGTCAAGAGGGCAATGCGACCCCATCGGGGGTATTCCAGCGTGCCAGATCGCCGTTGGCACATGCCCCGGACGCCGCACCGCATTCGGCACAGGACCGCCCGACGCAGCGACAGCAGAAACAGGAGACGACGCGTGACCCGCAGCGTGTACGTGACCGGGATCGACCGCGGCGACGGCCGCCAGGTGGTGGATCTGGGGATGATGGAGCTCCTGACCCGGCAGGTGGACCGCGTGGGCGTGTTCCACCCCCTGATGCACGACGGGCCCGACCGGCTGTTCGACCTGCTGCGCGTCCGCTACCGGCTCACCCAGGATCCGGCATCCGTGTACGGCATGGCATACGACGAAGCCGCCGCGCTCCAGGCGGAGAAGGGCACCGACGAGTTGGTGTCCCAACTGGTCGAGCGTTTCCTCGCGGTGGCGAGGGAGTACGAGGTGGTGCTCGTACTCGGCACGGACTTCCACGCCACCCAACTCCCCGACGAGCTCGCGCTGAACGCACGGCTGGCCAACGAGTTCGGCGCGTCCGTCATCGCCGTGGTGGGCGGCAAGGGCCAGACCGCGGAGTCCGTACGCGCCGAGACCCGCAACGCCCACCGTGCCTACGAGGTGCTGGGCTGCGACATCCTCGCCATGGTGGTGAACCGGGTGGCGCCGCAGGACCGCGAGGCGATCGCCGAACGGCTCGCCGCCCGCGTACCCGTCCCGTGCTATGTCATACCCGACGAACCGGCGCTGGCTGCCCCTACGGTTGCCCAGGTCACCCAGGCGCTGGGAGCGACAGTGCTGCTCGGGGACGACTCGGGGCTGGCCCGCGACGCGCTCGGCTTCGTCTTCGGTGGCGCGATGCTGCCGAATCTGCTGAAGGCCCTGACTCCCGGCTGCATGGTCGTCACCCCGGGTGACCGCGCCGATCTCGTGGTCGGCGCGCTCGCCGCACACTCAGCGGGAACTCCGCCCATCGCGGGACTGCTGCTGACCCTGGACGAGCGGCCCGCCGACTCGATCCTGGCCCTGGCCTCCCGACTGGCGCCCGGCACCCCGGTGATCTCGGTGCCCGGCGGCTCCTTCCCCACCGCCGCCGAGCTCTTCGCGATGGAGGGCCGGTTGAGCGCGGCGACACCGCGTAAGGCGGAGACCGCGATCGGGCTCTTCGAGCGCTATGTCGACACCGCGGGACTGCTCGCCCGGGTCGAGGTCGCGCGCACCGGGCGGGTCACCCCGATGATGTTCGAGCACGATCTGCTGGAGCAGGCCCGCGCCGTCCGGCGCCGGGTCGTGCTGCCCGAGGGCACCGAGGAGCGGGTGCTGCGCGCCGCCGATGTGCTGCTGCGCCGCAACGTCTGCGACCTCACGCTGCTCGGCGATGCCGAGGCGATCCGCAAGAAGGCGGCGGACCTCGGCATCGACCTCGGCGACGTGCAGATCATCGATCCCGCGCGCTCCGAGCTGCGCGAGCGATTCGCCGAGCGGTACGCACGGCTGCGCGCCCACCGCGGAGTCTCCGTCGAACTGGCGCACGACGTCGTGTCGGACGTCAACTACTTCGGCACCCTGATGGTCCAGGAGGGCCTGGCGGACGGCATGGTGTCGGGTTCGGTGCACTCCACCGCGTCGACGATCCGGCCCGCCTTCGAGATCATCAAGACCAAGCCCGATGCCGGGATCGTGTCCTCCGTCTTCTTCATGTGCCTCGCCGACAAGGTGCTGGTGTACGGGGACTGCGCGGTCAACCCCGACCCGGACGCCGAGCAACTCGCCGACATCGCGGTGCAGTCGGCTGCCACGGCTGCGCGCTTCGGCGTGGAGCCGCGGATCGCGATGCTGTCGTACTCCACCGGCAGTTCCGGCTCGGGCGCCGATGTGGACAAGGTGCGCGAGGCCACCAAGCTGGTGCGCGAGCGGCATCCCGAGCTCAAGATCGAGGGCCCCATCCAGTACGACGCGGCGGTGGCGCCCTCCGTCGCCGCGACCAAGCTGCCGGGGTCCGAAGTGGCCGGCCAGGCCACGGTGCTGGTCTTCCCCGACCTGAACACCGGGAACAACACGTACAAGGCGGTGCAGCGTTCGGCCGGAGCGGTGGCCGTCGGTCCAGTGCTCCAGGGGCTGCGCAAGCCGGTCAACGACCTCTCCCGGGGCGCTCTCGTCAGCGACATCGTCAACACGGTCGCGATCACCGCCATCCAGTCCCAGCCGCAGTCCCTGTCCCAGGCCCCGTCCCCGTCCCCGTCCCAGGAGTAGCCCGTATGACCCGCAGCCGTGCCTCCCGTGTCCTGGTCCTGAACTCCGGCTCCTCGTCCGTCAAGTACCAGTTGCTGGACATGCGCGACGGCTCCCGGCTCGCCGTCGGCCTGGTCGAGCGCATCGGCGAGCAAACCTCCCGGCTGGTCCACACCGTGCCCGCAGGACCGAACGCCGGGACACGCGAGCGCACGGACCCGGTCCCTGACCACGGTGCGGCGCTGAAGGCCGTGGGCGAGGAACTGGCGCGGGACGGTCTGGGCCTGGACTCCCCCGAGCTCGCCGCCATCGGCCACCGGGTCGTGCACGGCGGGCAGCGGTTCACCGCACCCACCGTGGTGGACGACGAGGTACTCGTGGAGATCGAGCGCCTCGTACCCGTCGCTCCACTGCACAACCCGGCGAACATCACCGGTATCCGCACCGCACGGGCGTTGCGCCCGGATCTGCCGCAGGTGGCGGTGTTCGACACCGCGTTCCACACGACGATGCCGGAGCACGCGGCCCGGTACGCCATCGACGCCGCGACCGCGGACGCGTACCGGATCCGCCGCTACGGCTTCCACGGCACCTCGCACGCCTATGTCTCGCGCCGGACCGCCGAGTTGCTCGGCAAGGCACCCGAAGACGTCAACGTCATCGTGCTGCACCTGGGCAACGGGGCCTCGGCGTCGGCGGTCGCCGGCGGACGCTGCGTCGACACCTCGATGGGGCTGACCCCGCTGGAGGGGTTGGTCATGGGCACCCGCTCGGGTGATCTCGATCCGGCCGTGATCTTCCATCTGGGCCGGGTCGCCGGAATGTCCATGGACGAGATCGACACCCTGCTCAACAAGCAGAGCGGTCTGGTCGGACTGTGCGGCGACAACGACATGCGGGAGATCCGCCGCCGGATCGGCGAAGGCGACCGCGCCGCGCTGCTCGCCTTCGAGATCTACGTGCACCGGCTGCGTAAATACATCGGCGCCTATTACGCCGTACTCGGCCGGGTGGACGCGGTGGTGTTCACGGCGGGGGTCGGTGAGAACGCGGCCGAGGTGCGGGAGGCTGCCACCGCCGGTCTTGAGGAGCTGGGGCTTGTGCTGGACACGGAGCTGAACGCCGTGCGGTCCGCTGAGCCGCGGCTCGTCTCGCCGGCCCACGCACGGGTCGCGGTCGCGGTGGTACCGACGGACGAGGAGCGGGAAATCGCCCGGCAGACCTTCGCCCTGATCGGGAACACATCCACCGGGAAAACAGCTACTGGCGAGTCTCACGCCTGAGCGGCACAGCGCCCATTTGTACTTTTCACCAGACGGAATATTCCGGCTAGAAACAAACCGATAGGATCGCCTTATGCGCCGTTCCAAAATCGTCTGCACACTGGGCCCCGCCGTCGACTCCTACGAGCAGCTGAAAGCGCTCATCGAGGCCGGCATGAACGTGGCCCGTTTCAACATGAGTCACGGGACCCAGGCAGAGCACCAGGAGCGGTACGACCGTCTCCGCAGGGCAGCCGCCGAGACCGGCCGCCCGGTCGGGGTGCTCGCCGACCTCCAGGGCCCCAAGATCCGTCTGGAGACCTTCGCCGAAGGACCGGTCGAGCTGGTCCGCGGCGACGAGTTCACCATCACCACCGAGGACGTCCAGGGCGACAAGTCCATCTGCGGCACCACGTACAAGGGCCTGCCCGGAGACGTCTCCAAGGGCGACCAGATCCTGATCAACGACGGGAACGTCGAGCTGCGGGTGGTCGAGATCGAGGGCCCGCGGGTGAAGACGATCGTGGTCGAGGGCGGTGTCATCTCCGACCACAAGGGCATCAACCTGCCCGGCGCGGCGGTCAACGTCCCAGCCCTGTCCGAGAAGGACGTGGAGGACCTCCGCTTCGCCCTGCGGATGGGCTGCGACCTGGTGGCGCTGTCCTTCGTACGGGACGCCGACGACGTCAAGGACGTCCACAAGGTGATGGACGACGAGGGCCGCCGGGTCCCGGTCATCGCCAAGGTGGAGAAGCCGCAGGCCGTCGAGAACATGGAGGCCGTTGTCATGGCCTTCGACGGGGTGATGGTGGCGCGCGGCGACCTGGCCGTCGAGCACCCCCTCGAAAGGGTCCCGATGGTGCAGAAGCGGCTCATCGAGCTGTGCCGCCGCAACGCCAAGCCGGTGATCGTGGCGACCCAGATGATGGAGTCGATGATCACCAACTCCCGGCCGACCCGCGCCGAGGCGTCCGACGTCGCCAACGCGATCCTGGACGGCACGGACGCCGTGATGCTCTCGGCCGAGTCCAGCGTGGGCGCCTACCCGATCGAGACGGTCAAGACGATGTCCAAGATCGTCGCCGCCGCCGAGGAAGAGCTCCTCTCCAAGGGCCTCCAGCCCCTGGTCCCCGGCAAGAAGCCCCGCACCCAGGGCGGTTCGGTGGCCCGCGCCGCCTGCGAGATCGCCGACTTCCTCGACGGCCGCGCCCTGGTCGCCTTCACCCAGTCCGGCGACACCGCCCGCCGCCTCTCCCGCTACCGTGCCGAGCAGGCGATCCTCGCCTTCACGACGGACGAGAACACCCGCAACCAGCTCACCCTGAGCTGGGGCGTGGAGCCCTTCATCGCCCCGTTCGTGGAGACCACCGACGCGATGGTCGACCTGGTGGACGCGGCCCTGCTGAAGCTCCAGCGCTTCAACCCGGGCGACACCATGATCATCACCGCGGGCTCCCCTCCCGGCATCCCCGGCACCACCAACATGGTGCGGGTCCACCACCTGGGCGGCGAGAAGCGCCACTGACCGACGATGTACAGCGGTGGGCCGCACCCGAGCGGATCGGGTGCGGCCCACTGTCGTTTCCTGCCGCAAGCAGCGGGAAGAGTTGGGACAAGAGCCGGGGGGCGACACGTACTGCCCTTGCGCGATACGAAATGCCACCCTGGTCAAACCCCGCAGAGGGTCGAAGCCCCAAGCGAGTTCGACAGGCTCATCCCATACCACTCCGACAAGCGCCGACTCCCCCGCTCTGCGGAACCCGGTGCTCGGTCACCCCGCCCCGCTCGGTCGTGAGCCGCTAGGAGTCTTCGGTGACGCGCATGACGTCCTTCAGGATCGCGGTCATGACCTGCACACCGCGTACAGGGTCCACTGCTCGATGAACTCGGACACGGCCATGTTGCACGAGCCGCTCCTTCAGGCGGTCAAGGATTCAGGAGACTGCCACTGCTCTCCGGGCAGGCGCCGAGGGCGGGACCTTCCGAACCTCGCAGGCCCTTCCGGGCGCCCCGGTGCTAGCCGCCACCGGCGAACTCGGTGAAGCGTAGAGCGCGGACTTCATCCTCATGACAGGCCGATAACGTCCGGCGACGGACGTTCATTTCCCCGTCAGCCGCCTTGCGAGAACCTCGTTACCAACACGTCACCTTCACATGTTGCACACAGATAACTCCAGCCGTGAGCTTGGTGTTTACACATAGTGCGCCAGGAGAACGACACCCGCACTCCCCCGCTTCCACCCCGCACGGCCGAGTAAAGCCTTGCGGCGCCCAGTTGGACCGGGGTTAGGGTGATCGCAGCGCGCAAGGTGGGGACCTTGACCACCCCACCATGACGCGCACACATCATTCGGCAGCCGGGGGGTCTGTGCTGCCACGGGGGAGGGATACGCCGTCGTACCGCGACACCGGCTCAGCATGAGGCCCGCTTCACACACCACCCACTGCTGACCTGTCGCCGCGCCACGACAGCGTGGCGACCTGAGGCCGGCCATCACTTCTTTCTCACGGCAGTCATTCCCGCCTGCCCGCATTCACTACGGAGGATGCTCCTCTTGCGCTTCAGACCGGGGTTGTTCAACCCCAGATCACGATCCTCGACCACTCTCACCTCCGCGATTGCGTCCGTCGCTGCTTTGACCGTTCTCAGTGGCCTGGCCGTCCAACCGGACTTGGTCACCGGGGACGCCAGGGGCAGGCTGGCGCTGGCCGGTGAAGCCGACGACTGGTTCGAGGAAACCCCCGCGGAAGAGTTGCGGCAGGACCAGTGCCTGATGTCCGATGTGCTGCGCATCGGCGGGAAGGCGATGTCCGCTGTCGCGCAGGACGGCCTCAACCAGTCCCAGGACAAGCTGCACGAGTTGGCCGACCCCGAGTACTGGAAGAGCACCCCGCTCTCCCAGGCGTACAAGAAGGACCGCGACGCGGCAGCAAAGGACGACGCTGCCCTCGAAGCCCTCTGGCACACATGGAAGAAGCCGCTTGAGGGACTGACGGAGCCTCCGATAGCACAGTTCGACGAGCCTCCGGGAGGACCGGGGCCACTCGACGACGAAGGAGACTTCTACTACCAGACCGGCCTGTCGAAGTGGATCGACGACCGGTTCTGGAAGAACGAATCCGACTTCTACGAGGACCCCACACCCAAGGCCGACAAGGCGACGGTGAAAGCCGTCAAGGACCTCGGCAAGCCGCTGTACGGCAACGATCCCGATCCGAATTTGCCGGAATGGGGACGTCAGGTCGACGAGTACAATGCGTTCGAGTATTTGCTGGGGTCGTCCCTGGAGCCGATGGGCGCGGACAACGCCCGTATCTTCCTCGCGTCCGGCGGCTTCCCCCGTACTGCGCCGCAGCCGGGCACAGCGGAGTTCCGCATCGCGGTGGAGGATCTGAAGACGCGGTTCGCCGGGTGTGCCTGGCGTGACCCGATAGACCCGAACGAGGCCCTGGGCAACCTGTCGGCCACGGCGGCGCAGGAGTGGCAGCAGGAGATCGCCTCCCAGGCTGCCCAGCGCAACCAGATCCTGACCACCAACAAGGACGCCACGAAGGCTCTCGCCGCCGGCGCGAAGACGCTCGGAGACCTGCTGGGTCACTCGTGGGCCGCCGACCGTTTGGCCCGTTGGCAGGACTACTGGTCCGCGGGTGGGGTGGGCTGGATCGGTAAAAGCTACGTGACCATCGAGGTCCCCGGCGCCAAGGGCATGTGCCTGGACATCGAAGGCAACGCCAAAGTCAGTGGTGCGGATGTACAGATCTACACCTGCAATGGCGGCGATGACCAACGATGGTCGTTCTACGGCGGCGACGAGAACCAACTCCATATAAGTGCAAACAATTCGGATCAATGTCTGGGCGTGGCCGGGAACAAGTCGGCCAACGGTACGAAGGTTCAGCTCTCGGACTGCGACAAGTCCACGGAATGGAAAGTCGATGTCCAGGCCGCCTCGACCCTGAGGAGCCTCTCCACCGGCAAGTGCCTGGACCTCAGTGCCCTGGACAAGGCCACGGACGTACGGGTGTGGGACTGCAAGGGCACCAGTGCGCAGAAGTTCCTGATCAAGCCGTCCGGTGACGACGGCACCGACAGGCCGGACTATCCGGACAAGGCGCAGTTCGACAAGGCGAAGAAGGGTGTCACCGACACCCAGGCCGCCGCGAAGAAGCAGTTGGCTGTGCTGAAGGTGCAGTTGGAGAGCGCGAAGAAGTCGGGTACGGCGTCGGACGCCGCCGAGCAGGTGGCGTACGGGATCGCGGACGCGGCCGGTGCGCCGCGGGGTCGTGGTCTGCTGGTGGGTCAGCAGAAGGCGCAGGTCACCAAGGGCGTCGTGGCCGCGTTGACGGCGATGGTGAAGGCGGGTGAGACCGCCGAGGCGGCGACGAGGGCGTCCGCCGGTGACAGTGCGACGATCGCGCAGCGCGCGTTGGCGCAGGCGGCTCAGGTCAACGCGGAGTTCCGCAAGGAGGCTGCGCACAAGGCCGAGTTGCAGGCGAAGGCGGCTGCTGACGCGGCGAAGCTGCACCGGGACAACGCGAAGAAGGACAAGGAGACCGCGGAGGCCAAGCTCGCCGTCGCGCTGAAGGCGGAGGCCGACGCGAAGGCTGCCGCCGCCGACGCGCACGCCAAGCGACTGGCGGCGGAGGCCGAGGAGAAGACGGCCAAGGCGGAGAAGGAGACCGCCGCCGCCAAGCAGGCCGAAGCCAACCAGCACAAGCAGACCGCACAGGCCGAGGCGACCAACGCCCAGGACGCCAAGGAGAAGGCCGAGGCCGCCGAGGCCACCGCCGCCGCCCGTAAGAATGCGGCGGTCAAGGCCCGTGACAACGCTCGTGATCTGAATGACGACGCGTGGGATGCCGCGCAGAAAGCGGATTCCGCCCGAGCCAAGGCCGATGCCAAGGAGGCGTACGCCCAGGCGCACGAGGCCGACAGCAATGCTCAGGAATCCAGGGCTGCAGCCAACGCCGCGGACGCATATGCCAGCGACGCGGAAGCCGCCTCTGCCCGCGCCCAGGCAGCAGCGGATGCCGCATCCCAGGCCGCTGCTGAGGCGGATGCCGCGGCCACCCGTGCCGAAGCGGCAGCTAAGCGGGCGCGTTCGAACGCTGACGCCGCCGAGGCTGCCAAGCTGAAGGCAGATGCCGCTGTCGGGACCAGCACAAGCGCCGCCGCGGACGCCATCGACGCCGCGCAGCACGCCTCCGATGAAGCGAACTACGCAGTCAAGATGGCCGACGAAGCAGAACAGGAGTCCAAGACCGCCAAGTCTGAGGCAGACAAGGCGAACAAGGAGGCAATCAAGGCATTGGCCGCCGCGGCGAAGGCCGCTGGCTTCGCCCATGTCACCGCGCAGGCAGCGGTCGACGCCGGCAACGCCGCCGCCCAGGTCGCCAAGCCCGCCAACGACGCGATCCAGCTCGGCTCGCCCTACGTCACCACCGACTCGGCCGCCAGCCTGGTTGTACTGGTCGGCCAGGCGTCCAAGTCCATCGCGAACCAGCAGAAGGCCGTCGCCGACGCCCACGCCAAGAACGCACAGGCTGAAGCCGCAGCCGCAAAGAACCTCGCCGACCAGGCCACCGGCGACGCGAAGATCGCCTACCAGTACGCGGCCAACGCCGCCACCCACGCCGCCAACGCCCGCACCTACTCCAAGGAAGCCCTCGGCTACGCCGCCAGTGCGGCCACGGCAGCGTCGAAGGCGTCGGCATCACTCGCCCGCGCCGTCGAGTACGGGCAACAAGCGACCGCGGACGCCGCAGTCGCCGACCAGGCAGCCGGACGCGCCGAAGGCTACGCCAAGGACGCCCGAGCATCAGCCGACCAGGCCGCACTCGACGCCCAAGCCGCCCGCCAGGCCGCAGCCGCGGCCGAACAGGCAGCCAAGGACGCCCGCGCTGCCGCCGACCGCGCCGCCGTCGCAGCCACCGAGGCGGAGCAGGCCGCCAAGGACGCACTCAAGTACGCCCAGGAAGCCCAAAAGGCGGTCGAGGAGGCGGCACGCAACGCCGCGAACAAGCAGGTCGCGACCGGCGCGGCAACCGGAATCGGCGGCACCTGGACCGTCGTCAACGAAGACACCATCGAGATCACTGCGGCCAAACAGCACAACGACTGCGTCATCGAGATCGGTTTCGAAGGTTGCGAGGTCACGTTCACCGTCACCTTCAACGCGGTGGTCGACTTCTTCCTCTGTACCAACCCCGATGTACCCGCCGACGCCACCGGCTGCCCGTCCGAGGACACTTTGCTCATCGAGAGCAAGCCGTTCCCCGGCCTGCAGAAAAAGGTCACCAGCTACTTCTCCAAGCTGGACCTGATAGAGATGACTGCGGCCTACAAGATCCTCAAGGCGGTGTTGGTCCAGGACTTCGTCGACTGCTACCACGGCAGCGCCAGCGGCTGCGCCTGGGCTGCGAGCAACTTCATACCAGGCAAGGCGTTCGGGAAGCTCACCGAGGCGCTCTGGGCTCTGGACGCTGCACTGAAGACCGGCATCGGCGTCGCCGACGCATTCAAGGCCCTCAAAGCCATCGAGGGACTGGACCCCTCGAGCATTGCCAAGGTCGAGCGAACAATGAACGCATACGAGGACGCGTTCACATCCTGCCGGGTCAACAGTTTCCCAGCCGATACACCAGTGCTGATGGCCGACGGATCGCGTCGGCCGATCGCTGCGGTCGGACTCGGCGATCTTGTGATGGCCACTGACCCGAACAACAGTCAGATGCGCCCCGAGCCGGTCACCGACACGTTCCAGCACCCTGCCGACCGTCTGCTGACCATCGGCCTGGCCGGCGGCAGCAGCCTGGACACCACGCCCGGTCACAAGATCCGCGTTCATGAGCGCGGTTGGGTCCTTGCCTCCGAACTGCGCCCGGGAGACCGGTTGCTCAGCCCGAACGGCAGCCTGCGCGCCGTGACCGAGGTGCGGGATCGCTCCGGACTGGTGCCCCGGCAGGTCTACGACCTCACGGTCAGCGGCCTGCACACGTTCTATGTGACAACCGACGGGCCCCAGTCCGCGGACGTGCTGGTGCACAACTGCCTGAGCCTGTCGGACGAGAACCTCTCGAACCTCAGCGATTACGAGTTGCATACCCTGAGCAAGCACGTCAACCCGCAGGATCCTTTCGCGGAGGCCAAACCGGGACGGCCCAACACGGTCTGGACCAACGCGGAGATAGCCCAGCAGGCAGTAGATCGTGTCGTATCGGACTACTTCCACATGACCAACAAGCACGGGCAGAAGGTGCTGGACACGAAGAAGTGGAAGGCGTTCGAGAAGTGGCTGGCCAAGGCCGATGACGGCGAGAAGTACCCGGCCATCGAGGGATCATGGAACGCGTATCCGTCCCTGGGCAAGGTCTACCATGCTGACAGGTCGATCACGAATGCCGGTAACGGGGTACGAGTGGTCTTGAAGAAGACGAAACACAAGGGACGGGGTGGCTTCTCCGTCTACACCGCCTATCCGGTCTAGGTGAAATTCCGTGGCAGAAACACGTACCGCGTACTTCGCAGACGGCTACTCCGAGGACTTCGGGCTCACCGGCCTGACGGAGCAGCTGTACTCCCCCGGGGCTCGTCCCGACCAGGCGAAGGCGCTCGGGGCCGCGGCACGCATCGCGGACGAGTCCGGTGGTGAGTACGCCGCCGAACTAGGGGAAGACGCCCGCCGCCTGCTGGAGTCCTCCGTCCCGGACGAGACTCTGCACACGGTGTGGCTTGCCGCGGTCGGCCGGTGTTTCGACCCGGTCGACCACGGCATGAACATCAGAGCCTGGTTGGAGGAGCTCTCGGAACTGTCCACAGACCGCCTCCGGTGCAACAAGCGCTCCTATGTACCACCACCGGTTCGCCCGGTGCGAGACGAGGAGCTGTGCCGCGCGGTCGTGGCGGAGCTGCGGGGTCTCGCTCCGGTACTGGAAGGTGCCGGAGCAGGGCCAGAGCTCGCCGACGGTCTGGAGCAGGTCGTCACGCAGGCGGACGCCGACCTAGGCCTGCGGCTCATGCTGCGAGCCCTGAAGGTGTACGGCGCAATGATCGAGAAGGAGCGCTACGACCGCCTCCTCGGGCTGGGCGGACGCTTCGGATATCCAGTCCGGGTAGTGCGCAACGGCTTGAAGGTGCAATGGCCGCCGATCGACACCACCCGCCGCGACACCGACTGGGACTTCGGACTCTCCTGCCTCACCACCCAGTTCGTGGCAGCATGGCATGACCGCACCGCCCGCGGAACCGTGCAGGACGCCGCCGCGAGAGACGAACCCACACAGACACCGGGGTCCGCAGCGGCCATCCTGCTGGAGGACACACTGAGGCTGCTGGAATCCGAGCTGTCCACCGAGAACATCGCCACATTGTGGGTGGCGGCGACAGACCGCGGCTACAGCATCGATCAGTTCTCCATCGGCGGAAGGGACTGGCTGCGCCAGATCGCTGAAGTATGCCGGGAACACCTGGGCACGGTCGCCCCTGAATACATTCCCGTCATCGCAGCGGCTTGGACTGGAATGGCTGACCGGGTACTGCGTGAACTCCGCGAAGTGACACCTCTGTGCGCGGGCAGAGCGGTCAGCCCTAGATATCTTCCGATCCCTGCCGAGACAGTCCTGAACGCACTGGAAGAGGTCATCACGAGGGTCGATCCCGACCTCGGGTTCCGTCTCTTCCTCCGTGTGCTGCTGGTACTGTCCGTGCCTCTCACCAAGGAGCAGTACGGCAGGTACGAGACCATCGGTGCGGACTTCGGGTACGGAGAGTTCCACGTATACGCGGTAGCGGACCTTGTCCACTGCGGCTGACGGCCGAATGCCGGAAGCCCACGGTGCGTGCACCATCACGTGCCTGACCTGCACGAACTCGCTAACTCACCGGCATTGCTGGTCAGAGGCACTTTTCGCTGGGGCGACCACCCGTCGGACAGCCCGCTTCATGAAAGCGCGAGGCTAGGCAGGCAACGGGCCAGCTCCTCACGAACCTTCGCAGCTGGCTTCAGGTCCTGAAGAACAGAGAGATGCCCCAGAAGGCACCGACGACCGGCCACGAACCGACACGGCTGTGGGCCGCACCTTATTCGAGGTGCGGCCCACAGTCTTGTTGCGGCTCCCGGAGGACTCAGCCGGCGTTGCCGCCGGTGAAGTAGTTATGGAGACCGGGGACGGTCAGCGTGCCGCCGAACTGGGCCGCCTGGACCACCCTCACATCGGTGAAGATGGCGAGCGGGACGTTCAGGGGCGGCGGGGACTTAGGGCTGAAGGTCACGGGGATGATGCCGAAGAGCTTACCCTTCAGCTCCTCCGTGTACATCGTCACCGTGCCGTTGCGGATCTCCGAATCGCGGTGGGTGCCCTTCTCCGCCTCGACGTGCATCGTGGTGCCGTTCGGTCCCACCGCCATCTGGTGGAGGTCCTTGATCTTGACCTTCGACGCGGTGAACTTCAGAGCCTTCTTGATCTTGCCGCTGGCGGTCCTCACCTCGACGATGCCCTTGTAGTCCAGGCCGCTCAGGGTGAGCTTCGAGCTCTCCAGCACCCAGGGGTCGTCCGGAAGCGAGGGGATGCCCTGCTCCACCTCGGCGGCCGCCAGGGCCTCGGGGTCGGCCGTCGGACACGGGAAGCGCGGCTTGGCGCCCTCCGGGATGTCCTCGTCCTTGACCGGGTCAGTGCCTTTGACCTTGTCGTCGAGCTCCTCGACCTCGGCGCCCGCCTTGGCCGCCGCTTCCTTGATGGCCTCTGCGGTCTTGTCCGTGACCTCGTCGGTCTCGTCCGTGACCTTCTCGGCCTCGTCAGCCGTCTCGGGCTCGTCGCGCGTCGGGGCCTTGTCCTCTGAGGCGCTCCCCGGCTCGGGCTGGTCGTCGGCGGGCTCCTCCGACGGCTCGTCGGCCGGCTCCGAAGTCTCGCTCGCGGCCGGTTCGGCCTCGGACTCCGAGTCGTCGGAACCGTCGAACAGGTCCTTGATCTTGTCACCGATGCCAAGCGGGTCGAGCAGGCTCTTGGACTTGTCCGAATCCGAATCCGAGTCCTCGGCGTCTGACTCCTCCTCGGTGGGCTTGTCGGCCTCGTCCGCCGGCGCTGAGGCAGACGGAGACTCAGCCGGCTTCGGCTCGTCCCGGGTCTTGCCCGAGTCGTCGTCAGAGTCGGACTCACCGCCGGAGGACTCCGACGAAGGTTCGTCGGTCTTCTTGTCCGAGGACTTGTCCGACGCCTCGTCGGACGGCTTGGCCGACTCCGAGGGAGACGGGGACTCCGACTCCGCCGGCTCGTCGGAGCGCGTGACGCACGGTCCCGGCGCGAAGGGTATGTCCTTGTCGTCGGCGAGGGCGAGCTTGGGGGCAAGGCCCATTCCGACGAAGACGGCGGTGGGCATGGCGGCCAGGGCCATCGCCTTACCGGCGGGCATCTGGAGCTTGGTCAACAGCGACTTCCTCGGGGCCGCGTGGCGCGGCCCCCTTCTGGCCTCTGCCCCGTCACCCCCCGCCGTGTTCAGCGGTGTGACATCACCCGGCACTGTTCCTCCCGCCGTTTGCATCGATGGTGGTCTCGTGCGTCGTCTGCCCGTCGCGCATGCCCTGAGGCTCCGGGTCCTGCGCGGTCGGCAGTTCGCCGGATGCGTAGGTTTCCTCGTGGGCTTCAGCCTCTTCGGGCTCAAGCTTCCCTGGCGCCCAAGCGAGCGCGAGCGCACCGCCGATGAGGGCGAACAGGTAGCCCATGATGAAGCCGCCGAGGTTGGACACCGGGATGGAGATGAGCGCCAACAGAACTGCGGCGACGCCCGCGAAAACGCGAACCAGGGGCTGATACCACATGGTGAGGCCAAGCGTCACGAGCAGCACACCGATGATCAGAGATCCCGCGCCTGCGGTCGTCGCCATGGAGAGCGTCATATGACCGAGCTTGAGGCTCGCGTACGGGAAGTAGGCGATCGGCATACCGCCGAGCAATGTGAACAGGCCTCCCCAGAACGGCCGCTGTCCGCGCCAGTCGCGGAAGCGCCGACGAAGGACTCGAAGGAAGTGTTCGTTCTGTCCCGTGGACTCGGCGACGCTCATGGAAACAGCTCCCTGGAACTGGTTGTGCGATGTGGAGGGTGGGTGGGCAGATGAAGCCCTGCGAACTCATCTGCCCACCCGGGACGGCTTACCGTCAGTAGCACTCGTTCTTGGGGCCGTCACCCCAGTTGAGCTCCATGTTCAGGCCGCCAAGCTTGAACGTGCCAGCCGTGGTTGCCCACGCCCGCTGCTGGACGTCCGTGAGGACTGCCTCATCGGCCTGCTGGGCGAAGCCACCGGGCAGCATCTTCTCGCCCGGCTTGATCTCGGGGCCCTTGCCGCCCTTGACACGCTTGTCGGTGTCCTTGGCCGCAACGCCGATCTCGATGTTCCTGAACTCGGCATCGCCCTTGAGGTACGAGACGTCAAGGTAGAGGTCCTTGGCGACAACCGAGCTCTTGCCCTCGCCGGCCTTCAGCTTCAGAGTGATCGGCTGAAGACCAGGGATCTTGGTGACGACCGACTGGCACATGTCCTCGATGGTCGCGTCCCGGAAGGACGAGACCGCCACGGGCCGAACCGTCTTCTTGTCACTGGTCGCCGACTCGTAGCCCTCGTTGAGACCGCCGTACTGAGCGAAGCCGGTGCCCTTGAGGTACCCAGCGCTGACCTTGAACTCCTGGCCCGACACCGCGAACGAAGCCGCGAGCGCGCCCTGGGCCAGGCCCACACCGATCGCAGCCGTGGCGGCCACGGACGGCACCATGACGACGGCGAACCGCTTCCATCTGGTCCCACCACGAACCTGGGACATATCTGTTCCTCCTTCTCGGACGTACATCTCCGGTACGGACCGGGAGGTCCGCCCTGGGATGGGAGAAGTGCTACGTCCTCGGGAAGGGGAGCACCGGGTCAAGCAGGCGCGGTCCGCGTCCGCTTCACCGGCGATCACCCCCGAGCGACAACCACTGGCCACGCGTTCGCGCAACCTCGATGGACAGGCCCCGCCGCTCAGGCAGGAACCCCCCTGTCCGCGGTCGGCGTCTCTGCCGCCGGCCGACTCGGTGGGGACCCAGGACCGCTGAACCGCGACTGGCTGCCGAGTGGTGCGGTGATGGACCGAGCGTGGCCGATCGTCGTCCATTCAGAGCCGGGGCACAAGGGGGTTCGTTACTCGGTAGTAACGGGCCGATAACCACGCCACGACGGGGCGATATCGGGCGGCCACACAGGGTGCCGCAAGCCTCGTTCAAAGGGGTGGATTTTGTCGCTGAAAACAGGACAGAACAGCATGATCGATTTACTACGAGTAACAGCGTTCCCGTTTACCAAGTTTTGGTAAAGCGCAACCGTGACTCGTCACTCTGTCGCCAAATCGTCGACCGTGGCCCCACACCCACGGGGGCGGTGGGGCCACACTCATGCGTGCCGAGTGAGTAGGGCACACATCGCTACGTCAGAACAGCACCCGGGCCAGCGCCGTACGCGCGGCGCTCACCCGCGGGTCGTCGGGGCCGATCACCTCGAACAGCTCCAGCAGGTGCAGCCGTGCAGCGTCGCGGTCATCGCCCGCCGTGCGGCCCACGGTGTCGACCAGCCGGCCGAAGGCGTCCTCGACATGACCGCCGACCAGGTCCAGGTCCGCGACGGCGACCTGCGCCCGGGCGTCGTTCGGCTTGTCCGCAGCCTCCTTGCGCACGGCGGAGGCGTCCATGTCCTGGACGCGTCGCAGCAGTTCGGCCTGGGCGAGGCCCAGCTTGGCCTCGACATTGCCCGGGTCGTCGGCGAGCACGTTCTGGTACGCCCGCACCGCACCACCCAGGTCACCCGCGTCGAGCGCGTCCACTGCCGCCTCGAGCGCCGCGTCGTGCGGCCCCATGGGCGCGGCGGGGGCCGCCTGCGGTTCGCCGTCCTCGGTGTCCGGGGCGACGGTGATGCCGGTGAGTCCGAAGCGCTGCTCGGCGACCTGGACCAGCTGGTCGAGCGTCTGGCGGATCTGCGGCTCGGGCGCGAGGCCCTGGAAGAGCGGGAGCGCCTGCCCGGCGACCACGGCGAAGACGGCGGGAATCCCCTGGATCCCGAACTGCTGCATCAGCAGCTGATTGGCTTCGACGTCGATCTTGGCGAGCACGAAGCGGCCGTTGTACTCGCGGGCGAACCGCTCCAGGATCGGGCTGAGCTGCTTGCAGGGCTCGCACCACTCGGCCCAGAAGTCGATGACGACCGGGACTTCGGCCGAGCGCTGGAGGACATCGCGCTCAAAGCCTGCCTCGTCTGCATCGATCACGAGACTGGAGGGAGGGACGGCACCGCTGTCACCACGCCGGGCGGCCTCCGCACGGGCCTGCTCCGCCTTGGCTTTGGCCTCACCGGCCGCCTTCACCGCGGCGAGGTCGACGACGCCGCTCATGGACATGTTCCTAGGCTGCTGCATGGCTACATCCTCCCCCCTCCGCGCGCACGAGTGAAAAGCCGCGTCAAGTCGCGTGACCGGCGGTGCTTCGTTTTTCGGTCATGCTGTGGCGCCTGGCCCCCACCCGGCGCTCGTGGTCATCACTCAGAAGTTTTTCGATACGGGTCGTAGCGTAACTGTCCAGCGGCCGCTCCGGGCCCGTTCCGCCGGTGAAGTGGCTCACAGCGCCCGGCGCGGCGACACCCGGTGGCCTTTGACCTACTGGCCGGTATGGTCGCCGTCATGTGCAGCCATCTCCGTCCGAAAAGCATCCGTGCCGGCCGCCCCCGCAGCGCCGAGGCGGATGCCGCCATCCTGGACGCGACCAGGGCCGCACTGGTCGAGCTCGGCTGGTCGAAACTGACGCTGGGCGACGTGGCCAAGCGCGCAGGAGTGGCCAAGACCACCCTCTACCGGCGCTGGGCCAACAAGAACGAGCTGGTCGTGGACGCGGTCGCGGTGCTCTTCGACGAACTGGAGCTGCCCGACCGGGGCTCCCTGGCCGCCGACATCGAGGGCGTGGTGTTCCAGTTCGCCGAGCTGCTCCAGCGCCCCGAGGCCAAGACGGCGATGATGGCGGTGGTCGCCGAGTCGACCCGTGACGAGCCACTGCGCGAGCGCATCCGGGTCTCGATCGTGGACCGCCAGAAGCGGCTGGTCCTGGAGGGGCGCGCCCGGGCCCAGGCACGCGGTGAACTCCCATTGGAGAGCAGCCAGGAGGTCGCGGACCGCACAGCGGACCTCATCTTCGACATCGTCGCGGGCGCGGTCGTGCACCGGGCACTGGTGAGCGGCGAGCAGGTGGACGAGGACTGGGTGCGGCGCTTCACGGCGGTGCTGCTGGGCGGTCTCGGTGCGGCGGGACAGCTCGGCTGAACCGCGTCGTGCCCGCTCCCGGCCGGCGAACCGTGCGTCGGCGCGGGGGGGCCTCCGGATGGCCCGCGGCCGAGCGGCGGCGCGAGACGCGGCTCAGCCGCCCGGCCGCCGGACTCACACCTGGTAGCGCTCCGCCGCGAACAGCCTCGGGTTCGCCTCGGGTTCTCCGCCACCCACTCCGAGGTCCGCTTCAGGCCCTCGTCCAGTGCGACTTCGGGCTCCCAGCCGGTCCACTCCCGGATCCGCCGGTGGTCCGAGAGGAGCCGCTCCACCTCACTGCCGGACGGGCGCAGCCGCGCCGGGTCCGCGACGACCTCGGCCCTTCGCCCCGACGCGGCGATCAGCCGGTGCGCCAGGTCGCCGACCGAGATCTCCCGTCCCGTACCGAGGTTGACGACCTGACCCAGCGCCCGGTCGGAGTCGGCAGCCGCGAGGAAACCGCGCGCCGTGTCCGTGACATAGGTGAAGTCGCGCGTCGGGCTCGGCGAACCCAGCCTGATCTCCCCTGCTCCCGCGTGCAGTCGGGCGAGGATCGTGGGGATCACGGCCCGGGCCGACTGGCGCGGGCCGTAGGTGTTGAAGGGGCGCACCACCGTCACCGGCAGCTCGAACGCGTGCCAGTGCGAGAGAGCCATCATGTCGGCGCCGATCTTCGGCGCCGAGTAGGGCGACCGGGGCTGGAGTGGATGGTCCTCGGAGATCGGCGCGGTGAGGGCCGTGCCGTAGACCTCGCTGGTGGAGGTGTGCACCAGGCGCCGGACGCCGTGGCGGCGGCAGGCTTCGGCGATGTTCTCGGTGCCGTTCACATTCGACGCGGGTCGGAGGATCTCGCCACGGCAGGCCGGTGCGCTGCCGGATCGGTTCTCGCCCCGACTACAACCTTCGATGCAGCGGAGGTTCGTCCCCCGTCAGGACGATCCACGGCACGGCCACGCAGACGATGAAGGGCATGACGACGACGAGTACGGGCATGCCTGCGACCACCGTCGGTGGGAAGCGAGTGCCGCTGCTGGACGTGCTGCGGGGAGTGGCGATCCTGGGCACGCTGATGACGAACGTGTGGATATTCACCGGTCCCGGTGCCGAAGGGGGCGTCCTGGCGGTCGGCGGGTGGGGAGGCTTCTCCTCCGGGTCGTTCGGGGAGTTCGCCGAGAGCGTGTTGCGGCTGGCCGCGGACGGCAAGTTCTTCTCGCTGCTGACGATCCTCTTCGGTGCCGGGATCGCCATCCAGTACGGAGCGGCCGAGCGGCGCGGGCAGCCGTGGCCCGGGCGGTACCGGTGGCGGGCGCTGTTCCTGTTCGCCGAGGGCACGGTCCACTTCGTGCTGGTCTTCGCATTCGACGTGCTGATGGGGTACGCGGTGACCGCGCTCTACGTAGCCTGGCTGCTGACACGCCCGGAGCGGACCAGGCGCCGGGTCATGGGGTGGGCGATCGGGCTTCACCTGACCGTGATGGGCCTGCTCACGGTGGCACTCACCCTGGACGACGCGACAGACGGGGACAACCGGATACCGCCGCGGGTCGCGGACCTGTACGCGCAGGGCAGTTGGGGAGACCAGATCGGGTTCCGCCTGCAGAACGCCGTCGCCCTGCGCGTCGAGCCGGTGCTGTCGTTCGGTCTGATGGTGTTCCTGTTCCTGCTGGGCGTCCGGTTGCTGCGGTCGGGCGCGTTCGACGCGGGCGAGACCGGGCGGCGCATCCGGGCGCGCATGCTGGTGTGGGGCCTTGGCCTGGGTGTACCGCTGAACGTGGCGTGCGCGATCGGCGGCACGGACTGGTTCCTGGTGGGCCGGTACGCGGCCGCTCCGCTGGTCGCGATCGGATACGCGGGACTGATCGGCGCCCTGGTCGACCGGGTCCGGCGGCCCGGCCCGCTGATGAACGCGCTCACCTCTCTGGGGCGGATGTCCCTGACCGGATACGTCCTTCAGAACGTGCTGTGCGTCCTCGCCTGCTATGGCATCGGGCTGGGTCTGGCCACCCGGCTGGGTGACACATGGCGCCCGTGGTGGGTGATGGGCCTGTGGACGGCGGTGTCCGCGGTCCTGCTGCTGGGCTCGGTCCTGTGGCTGCGCCGCTTCCCGGCGGGACCGCTGGAGTCGGTGCAGCGGTGGGCACTGCGGCGCTGACGCCGGTCCGGGTGGTGTGCCTGCCGCCCGCGGCTCGGACATCCGCCGCGCGGCCTACGACCAGGGTCGCACCCTGCGCGACCTCGACGTCCGGCTCACCGGGTTCCTCGCCCTGGACGACGCCGGCACCCGTATTCCCGGACGGCCGTACTTCTCGATGGACGGGAAGTGTCCGGCGGGCCCTTGACGGAGTGTCGGCCGTGCCGGCGCACTCCTTCATGTGGTGATGCCGTCGCCGGGGCAGACGCCCACCGACGCATCGAATCATCGCCGTCGGCGGTCTACAGATCCGCGGTCCGCGTCACATGTGCTGCCCCACGTCACGTCCACCGCCCCGCGTCACACATGCGGCTCTGCCTCATTCGCCTCCGGCGTCAGGATCCCGCCCTCCAGTGTGCGGATGACATGCGCGGTCACCCCGTGCCGCGGCACCGTGCCCTGCTGGGCCGCCGCCGCGCCCGCGTACACCATCGCCCACAGCACCTGCATGATCCACTCGGCGGAGACTCCGGAGTCGAAGACGCCCTCGTCCTGGCCACGCGAGATGAGGGCGAGGACGAGGGTCTCGATGTCGCCCTCGCTACCCTCCTCCGCCTCGACCTCCTCGATGAGCTGCGGGTCGCCGAAGGCGAACAGCAGCCGGTCGCCGGTGCCGACCAGTGCGGTGGCGAGCCTGCGCATCGCCTCCGCCGGCGTACCCTCGTCGGTCGCGGCATCGCGCACAGCCCTGTCGATCATCTCCAGGGAATCCAGGGCCGCGGTGAGGACCAGCTGCTCGCGGTCCGGGAAGTAGCGGTGCAGGGTACTGCGGCCCACGTCGGCAGCCTTGGCGATGGCGGCGAGGGGGGCTCGGCGGTCGCGCGCCAGGACCGAAGCTGCGGCATCGAGGATCGCGCGGCGGGTGCGACTGCGAGTGCCGGATTCCACATTCATGTTCCGAACATAGCAGTTGACAGCTCATCACGGGATCTTCATACTCGAAAATGAGACATTCAAGTCCCAAAAATAAGAATCCAAGCCCCATTGAAAGAGCCCACCGTGCCGAATCTGCGTCTGCTCTGGTCCTTCGTCCGCCCCCACCGCCGCACGCTCCTGCTCGGCCTCCTCCTCGGACTCCTCGCCACCGCAGCCACCCTCGCGACCCCGCTCGTCACCAAATGGGTCCTCGACGGACTTGCCGACTCGCGCTCGATCGCCCCGGCGGTCGTCGCGCTGTCCGCACTGCTCGTGGTCGGCTCCGGTGTGCAGGCCGTGCAGTGGATCCTGCTGGGGCGCATGGGAGAACGGGTGGTGCGCGACGCCAGGGTGTCGATGATCCGGCGCCTTCTGCGCCTGAAACTCGGCGAGTACGGCGCCCGGACGAACGGCGAACTCGTCACCCGCGTCACCTCCGACACCGTGCTGCTGCGCGAGGCCGCCGCGTCCAGTCTGACCCAGCTGGTCAACGGCACGATCGGGCTGGTCGGCGCGCTGGCGATGATGGCGCTGCTCGACGGTGTCCTGTTCGCCGTCACCCTCGGCAGCCTCACCGTGGTCGCCGCGCTGGTCGCCGCGCTGATGCCGCGCCTCGCCAAGGCCCAGCGCTCCGCGCAGGAGTCGGTCGGCCGCCTGGGCGCGGCGGTCGACGGTGCACTGCGCGCGATACGTACGGTCAAGTCCGCGCGCGCCGAGGAGCGGGAGTCCGTGCGGATCGAGGCCGAGGCGGACACGTCCGCGCGGCACAGCGTCAGAGCGGTGCACATCGAGGCGGGGGTCTGGTCGGCCACCATGGCGGGAGTGCAGCTGGCGATCCTGCTGATCCTGGCGATCGGGGCCGTCCGTGTGGACTCCGGCGCCCTGCCGGTGTCCAGCCTGATCGCCTTCCTCCTGTACGCCTTCCAGCTGCTCGACCCGGCCACCGAACTCGCCCAGGAGTTCGCGCGGTTGCAGTCCGGTGTCACCGCCGCCGCGCGGATCGCGGAGCTGCAGAAGCTGGAACTGGAGGACGGCCACGCCCGCCCGGCCGTACCCCGTCCGACCCGCCCGGCCGCGGCGATCGCCGACGAGCACGTCCTGGCCTTCGAGGACGTCACCGCCCGCCACACCCCCGACGGCCCCCCGGTTCTCGACGGCGTCAGCTTCGCCGTACCGCGCCGCGGCCACACCGCGATCGTCGGGCCCTCCGGCGCGGGCAAGACCACCGTCTTCTCGCTGATGCTGGAGTTCCTGCACCCGGAGAGCGGTCTGCTGCGCCTCGACGGCATCCCGCTCGACGCCTGGCCGGCGTACGAGTCCCGCCGCCGTATCGCCTACGTCGAGCAGGACACTCCGCTGCTGCCCGGCACCCTCGCCGACAACCTGCGCTATCTGCGTCCGGAGGCCTCCGACGCCGAACTGTGGGCCGCTCTGGACGCGGTCGGCCTGACCCGCCGCGCCGAGGCACTGCCCGACGGACTCGACACGGTCCTCGCCGACGCCGCGGTATCCGGCGGCGAACGCCAGCGTGTAGCGCTCGCCCGTGCTTTCGTCACCGACCCGGAGATCCTGCTGCTCGACGAGGCCACCGCCCAGCTCGACGGGCTGACCGAGGCGGCGGTCCAGGCCTTCGTCCGCGACCGCGCCGAGCGGGCCGCCGTGGTCACGATCGCGCACCGGCTGTCCACGGTCGTGGAGGCGGACCGGATCGTCGTCCTGGAGCAGGGCCGGGTCCGAGCCATCGGCACGCACGCCGACCTGCTGACGACCGACCCGCTCTACCGCGACATGGTCACGGCCCTGCGCGTGGCGACGACACCGGACGGCACGGACGAGCCGGCGCAGAGCGAGGAACCGTCAGCCGTCGGCTGAGGTCGGCCGGGCGGGCCACAGCAGATCCCGCCCGGAACCTGCCCCGCCGGTGCCGGTGTCCCGGATCCCGAGATCCGCGCGGGCGGCTTCGCGAAAGGCGTTGATCGTCCGGTAGGCGGCTCGATGCCGCCCGCTCCACTCGGCGATGCTCCCGGTCGTCCGCCCCGCGGCTGCCTGCCGGTCTCCGAGACCGGAGCGGTCAGCCCGTGCCCGGCCTCGATGGCGTCATCGCCGCCGAGCGGCATGACCCGCTCGAATGCCGACCCCACCACCGGGCCGCCTCCACCGGCTCCTCCCGTGGCTCCGGCTCGGGCCGGTGCTCCTCGCCCGGGCCCAGCCGCGGGTCTCGTACAGCCAGACGAACACGACAGCCCGCGCCGTCGCCGCGTCCACGCGTTCGCGTGCGCCCCGGCCTTGCGGTCGTCCCACCGCGTCAGCAGCGGACTGCGCTCGCGGCTGCGCTCCAACAGATGGTTCGTGAAGTGCGTGGACAACCCACCGAGCAACACGGCCGCGAGAGAACGGTCAAGGCCGGTGGATCGGGGCGCCTGCCACGTCACGCGAGGGAGTGCTGCTCGCTTGCGTGAGCGCTGTCAGCGGCCGCTCCAGTGACGAGGATCTTCTGGGCCCGGGTCTGGGTGTGCGCTTCGAACCGCCACAGGGCCCTTGCGGTCAGGCTCCGTCCGCGAGGACGCAGCCGCCGTGAAGCAGCCGCGTCCTCGCGGGCCCGTCAGACCCCGGCCGTCTCGGGCTCGCGGGCGGCTTCCGGGGAGTCGGCGGTGCCGCCGAGCTCCTTGCGGAGCTTTTCGCCCTCGACATCGACGTTCGGCAGGATGCGGTCCAGCCATGTGGGCAGCCACCACGCCTTGGCGCCCAGCAGGGCGAGCACGGCGGGCACGATGGCCATACGGACGACGAAGGCGTCGAAGAGGACCGCGATGGCGAGGCCGAAGCCCATCATCTTGATCATGTCGTCGTTTTCCATGATGAAACCGGAGAAGACACTGATCATGATGATCGCGGCTGCCGCGACGACCCGGCCGCCGTGGGTGAAGCCGGTGGTGACGGAATCGGCGGCGGACGATCCGTGGACGTAGGCCTCGCGCATGCGGGTCACGAGGAAGACCTCGTAGTCCATCGCCAGGCCGAAGACCACGCCGATCATGAAGATGGGCATCATCGACATGATCGGCCCCGGCTGGTCCACGCCGAACACGTCCGCGAGCCAGCCCCACTGGAACACCGCGACCACCGCGCCGAGCGCCGCCGCCACCGAGAGCAGGAAGCCCAGGGCCGCCTTCAGCGGGACGAGGACGGAGCGGAACACCAGCATCAGGAGCAGGAAGGCGAGGCCGACGACCAGGGCCAGGTACGGGATCAGCGCATCGTCCAGGGTCTGCGAGAAGTCGATCGTCATCGCGGTCATGCCCGTGACCAGCATGGTCGCGCCCGTCTCGGACGTGATGTCGCCGGACAGCGAGCGGATGTCCTTGACGAGCTCCTCGGTCGCCGCGTCGCTCGGTCCGGTCCTGGGCACGACGGTGAGGACGGCGGTGTCACCCTCCTCGTTGAAGTTCGCCGGGGTGACGGCGGCGGCCTCGCCCAGGCCGGTGATCTCCTTGCCGACGGTCTCGGCGGCGGCCTTCGCGTCGTCGGCTCCCCGCGTGTCGACGGTGACCATCAGTGGGCCGTTGAACCCGGCACCGAAGGACTCGGACAGCATGTCGTAGGCCTTGCGCTGGGTGGTGTCGGGTGCCGAGCTGCCCTCGTCCGGCAGGCCCAGCTCCAGGCTGGTGGCCGGCACGGCAACGACGCCGAGGCCGATCACCGCGGTGAGCAGCACGGCCACCGGACGGCGCAGGACGAAGCGGGCCCAGCGAGTGCCGAGTTTCGGCGTGGCGGACGCCGTCCGCTGTCCGGCGGCCGCCTTGCGGTCCCTGCGACTGAGTGCCTTCTTGCCGGCGAAGCCGAGCAGCGCCGGGGTCATGGTGAGCGCGATCAGCACGGCGACGCCGACGGTGGCGGCGGCGGCCAGGCCCATCTTGGTGAGGATCGGAATGTTGACCACCGCGAGGCCCGCCAGGGCCACGATGACGGTGAGTCCGGCGAAGACCACGGCGGAGCCGGCGGTGCCGACCGCGCGTCCCGCGGCGTCCTCAGGCGTGCGGCCTTCGGCGATCTCGGCGCGGTAGCGCGAGACGATGAACAAGGCGTAGTCGATGGCGACCGCCAGGCCGATCATCATGGCGAGCGTGGAGGTCGTTGCGGACAGCTCCAGTGTGCTGCCGAGTGCTCCGATTCCGGAGATGCCGATGCCCACACCGATGATCGCCGAAAGCAGCGGCATGCCGGCCGCGACGAGAGAGCCGAAGGTCAGCAGGAGCACGACGGCCGCAACACCGATGCCGATCAGCTCGGCGGTGCCGCCCATCTCCTGCTCGGCCATGACCGCGTCGCCGCCGGTTTCGACGGTGAAGCCGCCGCCGCGCGCGTCGTCGGTGGCCGCGGTGAGCGACTCGCGGGCCTGGTCGGTCAGCTCCATGGCACTGACCGTGTACGTCACCGAGGCGTACGCGGTCGTGCCGTCCTCGCTGACGGCGTCCGCCTCGAACGGGTCGGCCACCGAGGCGACTTGCGGTGCGTCCTCGAGCGCGGTGACCAGCTGTTCGACCGTGGCTTTGCCGGCCGGGTCGGAGATCTTCCCGCCCTCGGGGGAGCGGATCACGACACGCGCCGTGGCGCCTTCGGCACCGGCCGCCGGGAAACGCTCGTCGAGCAGGTCGAAGGCCTTCTGGGACTCGGTGCCGGGCATGGAGAAGGAGTCTTTGGGAGGGGCGGGCGCGGCGGACGCGGCAACGCCGACGCCCACGAGTACGGCAACCCACAGCAGGGCGACGAGACCGCGGCGCCGGAACGCGCGTCGGCCGAGTCGATAAAGGAACGTAGCCACCTGGGACCAATCCGTCGGATACGGGCAGGGCGAGACCCGGCAGATGGGGAAGGCAGGGGTTCTGACCGGGCTACTCGTTCATGCTCGCCCGGGTTCCGCTCCATTTGATCCGTCCCTGGGGCTGGACCGACGTACCGCATTGGGTGTAGCGCGTCTGCGTGCTCCTCTCCCCCGAGGCGTAGATCCGGGGATGGATGTACGCCGCATTCTGTCCCTTCCGCGAACCGGTGCCCGTCAGCCGGTCGCCGGCCGTCACGTTCCGCAGGACCGCACCGGAGACTCTGCTGCTCAATTCGCTGCGGGGTGCGGCTGGGTCCGCGATGATCGTTCCTGAGGTCGCTTCCCTGTCGACCACCCGTTGATCACGACTCGATACGCGCCCTAGAAGCCCGGAGGCTCCGTGTAGGTCCCCCACTCGTCCCGCAGCGCGTCGCAGATCTCGCCGAGTGTGGCCTCGGCGCGCACCGCGTCGAGCATGGGCTCGATCATGTTGGAGCCGTCGCGGGCAGCGGCCAGCATGGCCGCCAGGGCCGACTTCACACGGTCGTCGTCGCGCCTGGCCTTGCGGTCGGCGAGGATACGGACCTGCTCGCGCTCGACCTCGTGGCTGACCCGGAGGATCTCCAGGTCACCGGTGACCGAACCGTGGTGCACATTGACGCCGACGACGCGCTTCTCGCCCTTCTCCAGCGCCTGCTGGTACCGGAACGCGGACTCGGCGATCTCGCCGGTGAACCAGCCGTCCTCGATGCCGCGCAGGATGCCCGAGGTGATGGGCCCGATGGGGTGCTTGCCGTCCGGGTGGGCGCGCAGTCCGCGCTCCTTGATCTGGTCGAAGATCTTCTCGGCGTCGGCCTCGATGCGGTCGGTGAGCTGCTCCACGTACCAGGAGCCGCCCAGCGGGTCGGCCACGTTGGCGACGCCGGTCTCCTCCATCAGCACCTGCTGGGTGCGCAGGGCGATCTCCGCGGCCTGCTCGGACGGCAGGGCGAGGGTCTCGTCCAGGGCGTTGGTGTGCAGCGAGTTGGTGCCGCCGAGCACGGCCGCGAGCGCCTCGACGGCGGTGCGGACGACGTTGTTGTACGGCTGCTGGGCGGTCAGCGAGACACCGGCGGTCTGGGTGTGGAAGCGGAGCCACTGCGCCTTGTCGGTCTTGGCCCCGTAGACCTCCTTCATCCAGCGGGCCCAGATGCGGCGGGCGGCGCGGAACTTGGCGATCTCCTCGAAGAAGTCGACATGCGCGTCGAAGAAGAAGGAGAGGCCGGGGCCGAAGACATCGACGTCCAGGCCCCGGCTGAGGCCGAGCTCGACGTATCCGAAACCGTCCGCGAGGGTGTACGCCAGCTCCTGCGCGGCTGTCGCGCCCGCCTCGCGAATGTGGTAGCCGGAGACGGACAGCGGCTTGTACGCGGGGATGCCGCGGGCGCAGTACTCCATCAGGTCGCCGATCAGGCGCAGATGGGGCTCGGGCTCGAAGAGCCATTCCTTCTGGGCGATGTACTCCTTGAAGATGTCGGTCTGGAGCGTGCCGTTGAGCACGCCCGGGTCGACACCCTGCCGCTCGGCGGCGACGAGGTACATGCAGAAGGCCGGGACCGCCGGGCCGCTGATGGTCATCGAGGTGGTGACGTCACCGAGCGGGATGTCCTTGAAGAGGACCTCCATGTCGGCGGCGGAGTCGATGGCGACACCGCAGTGGCCGACCTCGCCGAGCGAGCGGGAGTCGTCGGAGTCGCGGCCCATGAGGGTGGGCATGTCGAAGGCGACGCTGAGCCCGCCGCCTCCGGCGGCCAGGATCATCTTGTACCGCTCGTTGGTCTGCTCGGCGTTGCCGAAGCCGGCGAACTGTCGGATCGTCCAGGTGCGGCCGCGGTAGCCGGTCGGGTACAGACCCCGGGTGAAGGGGTACTCCCCCGGCCAGCCGATCCGGTCGAAGCCCTCGTAGGTGTCACCGGGCCGGGGCCCGTAGGCGGGCTCGACCGGATCACCGGAGAGCGTGGTGAAGTCGGCGTCCCGCTTCTTCGCGGAGTCGTACCGGGCCTGCCAGCGGCGGCGGCCCTCATCGATGGCGTCAGCGTCCATACCTTCGAATTTACTAGGACGTCCTAGTAAATGTCGATGGGGGGCCGCCGTACGAGCGTACGGCGGCCCTGGAGCCCGCGTCGACCGCCCGTGGGCGACACACTCGGTCGCGGGCCGACTACACCTTGACGGGAGTCGGCGAGGCGCCCGTGATCAGCGGCTCGACCTCACGGGCGACGTTGCGCTCCACGAAGAAGGCGGCACCCGGGATCGTGCCGGAGAGCAGCACCCACAGCAGCTTGCCGAACGGCCACTTGGCCTTGGAGCCCAGGTCGAAGGCGAAGATCAGATAGATGATGTAGAGGATGCCGTGGACCTGGGAGACCGCGAAGGTGACGTCCTCACCCATGTCGAAGCCGTACTTGAAGACCATGCAGGTGCACAGCACCAGCAGCATGACGGCGGTGACGTAGGCCATCACCCGGTAGCGGGTCAGCACGCTCTTTTTCATGGCGCCGAGGGTATCCGTCCGCTTTGGGTGATCTTCCAGCGGGTCGGGAGACCTGCGTCACGCCCGCCGGTGGCTCACTTCTCGTCGAAGTCGTGCGCGGCGACCCGCAGCGGGCGCAGCAGCGCGAAGATCTCCGCGCACTCCTCGGCGTCGTACGTGCCGAGCCCGAAGTCCATCGACATCAGCTCCCGGGTCGCCGCCTCGACCACCTCGCGGCCCTTCGCGGTGATGGAGGCGAGCGTGCCCCGGCCGTCGTTGGGGTTGGGCCGCTTGTCGACCAGGCCGGACCTGACCAGACGGTCGACGGTGTTGGTCACGGATGTCGGGTGCACCATCAGCCGCTCGCCGATCTTGGACATCGGCAGCTCACCGGACTTGGAGAAGGTGAGCAGCACCAGCGCCTCGTAGCGGGCGAAGGTCAGTCCGTACGGCTTGACCACCGAGTCCACCTCGGCGAGCAGGATCTGGTGCGCCCGCATGATCGAGGTGATCGCGGCCATGGAGGGCACAGGGCCCCAGCGCTGCTGCCAGAGCTCGTCGGCTCGGGCGATGGGGTCGAAGGGGAGGCTGAGCGGCTTCGGCACGGCACCGACCTTACCCACTGGTCATATGCTGGTCAGCCCCGTCTCGGACTTCGGTACCCGATCTTCCGCAGCCTGAGGGCGAGCACCGCCACACAGCCGGCTCCCACCGCCCCGAACCAGGCGACCGCGCGGTGGACGGGAACGAACTCCGCCACCACGCCCGCCGCGGCCATGCCAAGGCCCTGGAGCGTCATCATTCCGGCCGTCAGCAGCGTCATCGCGCGGCCGCGCAGCTCTTCGGGCACGGCGGCCACGTACCACTGGTCGAGACCGAGGCTGTAAGCGGAGCCCAGCCCGGCCAGCAGCAGCACAAGCACGGCGAGCGGCAGCCCCGGGCGCACCGTGTACACCAGCAGGGGCAGCAGCGAGCACACGGCGAGCGGCAGCACGGACCGGGATCGGACCGCGCCGCTCAGGGCCGAACCGGCGAGCAGCTCGCCGGCGATATGGCCCACCGGCAGCGCGCACATCAGCAGTCCGAGCGCGGCGCCCCCGGCGCCGATCCGGTCGGCGTACGGGGCGGCCAGCGCCTCCGGAGCGACGGCGAACATCGGCGGCACCCAGAACATCAGGGTGAGCAGCCGCAACCGGCGGTCCCGGAACACCAGACGGGCACCTTCGAGGGACTCCCGGAGCAGCGTGCCGCCCCCCGAGCCCATCCGCGCGGGCCTGCGGCCCGTCCCGAACCGCAGCAGGGCCGCCGAGCCGAGGAACGTCACGGCGGTGATCGCGATGGCGCCCCGGGCCGGCACCAGGGTCAGCAGCACGCCCCCGATCCCGAACCCGACGAGCTGGGCGCTCTGCGCCACGATCCGCACCAGCGAACGGCCGAGCACGAAGCGCTCCCCGTGCCCGAGGATGTCGGCCAGGGTCGCCATCCGCGTCCCGTTGAACACGGGTGCCACGGCGGCGACCGCGCAGCGCAGCGCGAGCAGCGCCGCGACGGGGGTCGAGGGCAACACCATCAGTGCGACGCACCCCGCGCACACCAGGTCGCAGACCACCAGCACCCGCCGGGCGGGGTAGCGGTCCGCTACGCCCGCGAGCAATGTGCCGCCGACGAGGTACGGGAGGAAGCCGAGGGCGAAGGTGAGGGCGCTCAGCAGCGGCGACCCGGTGAGGTCGTAGACGAGCACGGTCAACGCGATCTCGCTGATCACGACCCCGAGGAGGGAGAGCGCGTGCGCGGCGAACACCGCCCGGAACTCGGCGACGACGAAGACGTCGCGGTAGCCGATGGCCGGGCCCGGCGGAGCAGGGGCAGTGGCGGGCGAAAGCTGGTCGGTCATGATCGCAGCCTGCCGCCGGACCACCGCGGGCCCTAGACTTTCGCCTGGAAACGAATCTTGCGGGCTCACGGACAGGGGGAGATGGGGTGCCCTTCACACTCCACTTCGGCGAGGCCGATCTCCTGCGCTGCCGGTTCGCGCTGTCACCGCTCTGGGAGACCCAGGAGGCGGTGCGCACCCTCGCCCGTCCCGAACGCCACGGCTACCACCTGCCGTGGCTGCGCCGGCTGCGCGAAGCCCGGGTGGCCGAGGAACTCGACTTCACACCGCTCCAGATCCTCATGCCACACCGGGGCCACAACCCGGACTGCCTCTACCCGCCTCCCATCGGCCCGGCGGCCACCTTCGACGAGGAGATCGCGCGGGTCAGGGCCACCGACCCCGAGTCGGCTCGCGACGATCTGGCGTACGCCCTCGCGGACGCCGGCACATCGGACCGCCCCGAGGCACGGGCGATGCTCGCGGACCCGGCGCGCGCCGTACGGGAACTGGCCGACCTGATCGAGCGCGCCTGGAACACCCTGATCGCCCCGGACTGGCCCCGTCTGCGGGCCCTGCTCGAAGCGGACATCGCGTACCACTCACGGCGGCTGGCGGATGTGGGCCTCGAAGGGCTGCTGCGGGAGCTGCACCCGCGACTGGAGTGGGACGGGACCTCCACCCTGACCCTCGCCAAGACCGACGACCACCGCCGCGACCTGGACGGCGCGGGTCTGGTGCTGATGCCCAGCGTCTTCTCCTGGCCGGACCTCGTCAGCGGCTTCGACCCGCCCTGGCAACCGACCCTCGTCTACCCCGCCCGCGGCATCGCCGGTCTCTGGGCGGCTCCGTCCAGCCGCACCCCCGAGACACTGGCCCGCCTTCTCGGCAGGGTGCGCGCCGAGGTCCTCTGCGCCCTGGACGACCCGACCGGCACCACAACCCTGGCCCACCGCCTGGGCCTCGCGCCGTCGAGCGTCTCGGCGCATCTGTCGGTGCTCAGGGACGCGGGCTTGCTGCGCTCACGCCGCTACGGCCACCAGGTGCTGTACGAGCGCACGCCGCTGGGCATCGCACTGGCGACGGAAGGGGCCCGCCCGGACGACACGTGACCGCGATCCGAGTTCGCCGCCGGCACCAAGGGATCGCCTTCACTCAGGCATGGTTCTCGGGGTCCGGGACCCGCGCCCTCCCCCACAGCTCCTCGCTGTGCTCGCTGAACCGATCGAACATGCCTCCGCCGCCATGTCGGCGCAGATGCAGGAGTGGGGAGTCGTGGCCCACGAGCCGTGCGAGATGCGGCGTCACGAGCGCGTCATCGTCAAACCGGAACACGGAGAGGCCCACATGGTTGATGGCGTCCAAGGGAGCAGAGAAACGCGTCTCCACGCCGTGCCGGGGCCCGAGACGGTCGAGGTGCTCCAAGGTGATCCTGATCCGCGTGGAAACGGACAGCGCCACGTCCTCGATCGTCTCCCGCTGGCGCGTCACCTCCCCTTCCGGGTCCCCGAGCAGGAAGCGCACCCGGCACCCGGACTCGGCCTTGCGCCGGACGGTGTCTGCGAAGTGGGGCACCTGCGTCCAGAGGAAGTAGTTCGTATACCCGGCGAGGAACAGCTCGGCGTCCGCCGACTCGACCAGCTCCGTCCAGACCGTCGACGGGCACGCGGACCGGTAGGGATAACTGCGGACCAGCTCACGGTCGGTTCCGGTCTTCACCCGCTCCTGTACGCCCTTGGGCCACAACATCTCTTCGTCCACTCCCAACGCCCGGCAGGCATCTGCTCGGTTTCTCGCGTGTGGTGTGAGATCACGATTGCCGAGCCATCGTTCCACCTGCTTCGCGGACACCCCCACCCGGTAGGCGAGTTGACGGACGGACAATCCGGCGTCGTCCATGGCCAAACGAAGCGCATCGTTCACGTCAACCCTCGCACTCCGGCCTTTTGGGCTTTCTTCGAACCCTAGCGCTCTGACGTCCCAACTGTCCGCAATACGGGGCAAGATACGTCCCCGAGGGTGGGCCAGGCTCGCGCCATGACCAAACCCACTGGCTACAGCGCTCCCCCGGTTGACCTTCCGTCGCGACAGGAACCGGACCCCGACCCAGTCGAAGAGTGCGCCGGATGTTCCGAGCTCGCCGCCGTCCGCGACCGTGCCCGCGCCGGGGGCGACATGACCACCGTGACCGACTGCAACGTCCACTTGCGGCGACACCCTGAGGGGCACCAGTGAGCACCCGGAGCGGTGTGCGCGGCCGGGCGGACACCGGACCGCCCCTGTTGACACTGCGTGTGTCCCGGGACAACGGGCGCACCTGGGAACCCGAGACGGTCATCCGGAGGACGGACGACCTTCCGCCGTTGATGTCCCGCGCGTGGCCACCATGCGAGTGCCCGCGCTGCGGGTGACGCGCTTAGCCATGCGGCTGGCGACCGCAACGCCCCGGAGAGCGGCCAAGCTCCCGGCACAGGCCGGGAGCTTGGCCACCCATACGGCGCTCACGGCAGAGACGGCAGGTCAGGCCGAGAGGTGCCGCTCCACCGTCTCGACCTTCGACGTCAGTCCGTCGGTCACTCCGGGGCGGATGTCCGCCTTCAGGACCAGCGACACCCGCGGTGACCGCTCCTCCACCGCGGCGACGGCACGCTTGACGACGTCCATCACCTCGTCCCAGTCGCCCTCGATCGAGGTGAACATCGCGTCGGTGCGGTTGGGCAGTCCGGACTCCCGGACGACGCGCACGGCGTCCGCGACGTACTCGCCGACGTCCTCGCCGACACCGAGCGGGGTCACGGAGAAGGCGACGATCATGCCTTGACCGCGCTCTCGCGGCGGGCGCGGGAGGCGATCACCGCGGCCTCGGCCTCGCGCTTCAGCTTGCGGTCGGCGACGAAGCCGCCGAAGGGCAGCACGGAAAGGACGAAGTACAGGGCGGCCGTGCCGATGCTCCACCGGGTGCGGTTCCAAGCGTCCAGCCAGAAGAGCACGTAGAGGACGAACAGCAGGCCGTGGACCGCGCCCATGACCGGGACCGCGTTGAACTCCGTCGTGCGCTTGAGCACCGAGCAGACGAGCAGCAGCAGGAACGAAACGGCCTCCGGGGCGGAGACGAGGCGGAGGCGGTGGAGGGAGGCGGCGGTCTTGATGTCCACGTGAGGCACCTTCGATGGAGGGGGTCGAGCGTCGACGCGCCTTGTGAATGGGCGCACAAGCTCGCTCATTGTGACATCGCTCTTTTCCCGATCTTTACCCGGGTGGACTCAGGGGAGGGTCAGGGGAAGACCAGGGTCAGGTTCATTCCAGGGGGCCTGTCCGGGAACGTACCCCGCCGAGTACCTTCACTCCGTGGCAATGTTCCGACTTCAAGGCAGCAAGGTGCTGGCCGTCGACATGACCGGGGACGCCGTCAAGGCCAAGAACGGCTCGATGGTCGCCTACGACGGCCAGATGGCATTCAAGAAACTGTCCGGTGGCGGTGAGGGCATCCGCGGCATGGTGACCCGCCGGCTGACCGGTGAGCAGATGACCATGATGGAGGTGAAGGGTCAGGGCACCTGCTATTTCGCCGATCGCGCGTCCGAGATCAATCTCGTCTCGCTGCACGGCGACAAGCTGTACGTCGAGTCCAGCAATCTGCTCTGCACGGACGGCGGACTGCGCACCGGCACCAGCTTCACCGGTCTGCGCGGCGGCGCGACGGGGAACGGGCTGTTCACTACCACCGTCGAGGGCACCGGCCAGGCAGCGATCATGTCGGACGGCCCGGCGGTCGTGCTGAGGGTGAGCCCGCAGTACCCGCTGTCCGTCGACCCGGGGGCGTACATCGCCCACCAGGGCAACGTGCAGCAGAGTTTCCAGTCCGGGGTCACCTTCCGCACCCTGCTGGGCGAGGGCGGCGGGGAGGCGTTCCAGATCCGGTTCGAAGGCGACGGACTCGTGTACGTGCAGCCGAGCGAGCGGAACACCATCGGGGGTGATGTGTGATGCCGTTCCGTGAGGTCAACTCCAAGATGGTCGAGGCGCAGCTCGTTCCCGGCCAGAAGATGTACAGCCAGCGCGGCGCGATGCTCGCGTACAGGGGCCAGGTGTCGTTCACCCCGAACATGTCGGGTGGCCAGGGCGGTCTGATGTCGATGATCGGGCGGCGGGTGGCCAACGAGACGACACCGCTGATGACGGTCGAGGTTCCCCTCGGGCCCGGCGGCCCTGGGGAGACCCCATCGGGGACCGTGTTGTTCGGCCACGGCGGGCATCATGTGCAGGTCATCAACCTGACCGGGGAGACCTTGTACGTGGAGGCCGACCGGCTGCTCGCCTTCGACGGGACGCTCGAGCAGGGCACGATGTTCATGGGCTCGCAGGGCGGGGTCATGGGCATGGTGCGCGGCCAGGTCACCGGCCAGGGGCTGTTCACCACCACCCTGAAAGGACACGGCGCGGTCGCGGTGATGGCGCACGGCGGGGTGATCGAGCTGCCGATCACCCCGAGCCGCCCCATCCATGTGGACCCGCAGGCGTATGTCGCCCACCACGGCGATGTGCGCAACAAGCTCTCCACCGCGCTGGGCTGGCGCGACATGGTGGGGCGCGGCTCGGGCGAGGCGTTCCAGCTGGAGCTGAGCGGCAGTGGCGCGGTCTACGTCCAGGCGTCGGAGGAGAAGCTGTGAGCAACCCTGGATGGGGCGCCCCCGGGACACCCGGGCCCCAGGCCCTGGACCCGATGACCCTCCCGAGTGATGACAACGTCAACGCGTACACCTTCTGTGTAGAGCTCAAGGGCTCCCAGTGGCTCCTGCAGAAGGGCAAGATGATCGCCTACTACGGGCAGATCGAGTTCAACGGCATCGGCCACGGCAGGCTGGACCGGCTCATGCGGACCAGCTTCCACTCCCCGCTGCACGCGAGCGACTGGGTGGTGGCCGAGGGCAGCGGCAAGATGCTGCTCGCCGACCGGGCGTTCGATGTGAACTCCTTCGACCTGGACGACGGCAATCTGACCATCCGGTCGGGGAACCTGCTGGCCTACCAGCCCTCGCTCGCGCTCAAGCAGTCCATCGTGCCGGGCTTCCTCACTCTGATCGGCACCGGCAAGTTCGTCGCCGCGTCGAACGGTCCCGTCGTGTTCATGGAGCCGCCGATCCGGGTTGACCCGCAGGCCCTGGTGGGCTGGGCGGACTGCCCGTCCCCCTGCCACCACTACGACCACGGCTATATGAGCGGGGTCATGGGCGGGCTGCGGCAGCTGGCCGGGATCGGCGGAGCGTCCGGCGAGGAGCACCAGTTCGAGTTCGTCGGCGCGGGCACGGTGCTGCTGCAGTCGACCGAGGCGCTGATGCCGGAACAGGCCACCGGGATGGTGCCCCACGCCGACGGCGTACCGGGCGGAGGCCACGGGAGCCATGGGCAGCCTGGCCAACACGGCTCGTCACCGCGCCTTCCCGGCCAGCTTGGGGACCTCCAAAGGCGCTTTGGGCTGTGAACGGTAGTCTGCGGAGTGTGATGTCGAACGTCTGCACCCGCGCCGGGGAAGCCCGGGTGTCCGAGGTCACACTCCCAGACTTCGTACGGATTTCAACTTCTTAGGGTTAGTATCCATATATGGAGACCGAAACTGCCGCCCGCTGGCTGACCGACGCGGAGCAGTGCGCCTGGCGCACCTATCTGGATGTCAACAGGCTTCTGACATACCAGTTGGAGAAGGACCTTCAGCCCTTCGGCCTGACCATCAACGACTACGAGATCCTCGTCAACCTCTCGGAGTCCGACGACCTGCGGATGCGGATGAGCGACCTGGCCGCCGCCACGCTCCAGTCCAAGAGCCGCCTCTCCCACCAGATCACCCGCATGGAGAACGCGGGCCTGGTCCGCCGGGAGAACTGCGAGTCCGACCGGCGCGGGCTGTTCGCCGTGCTCACCGACCACGGCATGGAGACCATGCGCAAGGTGGCTCCGCACCACGTCGAGTCCGTGCGGCAGCACTTCATCGACCTGCTGTCCCCCGAGGCCCTGGCAGACCTCCGGGCGTCGCTGACACCGGTCGCCGAGCACCTGCGCGGGCGCCGCGGCAAGGTGTGAGTCCGAAGCGGCCCGACCCGTTCATCGGCGGCGGCCGAAGTGCCGCGGCAGTCGCTCAGTCGTCGCCGAAGCCGCGGAACGTTCCTGAGGCATCGGCCATGTCGGCGAATTCGCCGAAGTCCATGTTGGCGATGCTCAGGTTCGCCGACATGCCGGGAACCCACCGGGCTGGGATCCTGAACGTCCGACCCGGCTCGTCCGCCAGGTCAACGGCGAGCAGCGGATGCGAGGTATCCGCCATCGTGACCGCATCCGCCAGGAAGACATGGAAGACCCGGGCGTCTTCCGCCGCGGCGGCGTCCTCCCCCACCAGGGCCTCGACGGCCGCCCCGGCGTAGCGCGGGTCGCTGACATACGTGGCGTACGGCCCGTCCGCGTCGAGTGCGGCCCGGACCGCCGCCCAGGCGTCGTCGTCCTCGAAGTCGGTGCGCAGTACCAGCGAGGTCAGGTCGTCGGGTGCGGGAAGCGTCATGGCGGTGATCCTCCCAGCGCGCCCGGTCGGCACCGGCGCCGGCTAGGAGTCGATCAGCCCCGCCACCAGCTCGTCCGCAGCCGCGTACGGGTCCGTCTCGCCCGCCACGATACGGGCGGCAAGGGCGTCGAGGCGGCGGTCGCCGTGCAGGTCGCCGATGCGTTCGCGGAGGCGGGTGACGGCGATGGTCTCCACCTCGTGGGCGGCGCGGCGGGTGCGCCGCTCGGTGAGGACGCCGCGCTCCTCCATCCAGGCACGGTGCTTCTCCAAGGCCTCGACGACCTCGTCGACACCCTGCCCCCGTGCCGCGACCGTCTTCACGATCGGCGGCCGCCAGGTGCCCGGTCCACGGGACTCGCCGAGGCCGAGCATGTGGTTGAGCTCGCGGGCGGTGGCGTCGGCGCCGTCGCGGTCCGCCTTGTTGACCACATACACATCACCGATCTCCAGGATGCCCGCCTTGGCGGCCTGGATCCCGTCGCCCATACCGGGCGCGAGCAGCACCACGGAGGTGTCGGCCTGCGAGGCGATCTCCACCTCCGACTGACCGACACCCACGGTCTCGACCAGCACCACATCGCAGCCCGCCGCGTCCAGCACCCGGATGGCCTGCGGTGCGGCCCAGGCGAGGCCGCCGAGATGGCCGCGGGTGGCCATCGAGCGGATGTAGACGCCCGGGTCCGACGCGTGGTCCGACATCCGGACCCGGTCGCCCAGCAGCGCTCCCCCGCTGAACGGCGAGGACGGGTCGACGGCCAGCACGCCGACCCGCTTCCCCGCCTTCCGGTACGCCGTCACCAGCGCGGAGGTGGACGTCGACTTGCCGACCCCCGGCGAACCGGTCAGCCCCACCACATACGCGCCGCCGGTCAACGGAGCGAGCTCCGCCATGACCTCGCGGAGCTGGGGGGCCGCTCCCTCGACGAGTGAGATCAGCCGGGCCACGGCCCGCGGCCGGCCTTCCCTCGCCTGGGCGACCAGCTCGGGGACGTCCACCATCACGCTGCTCCGTTCGACGGTCGGGACTCGATGATCTCGTCGATCTCGATGACCCGATGGTTAGCTGACCGGCTCGACGGTCACTTGGCCGGGACGCGCACGATCAGCGCATCGCCCTGGCCGCCGCCGCCGCACAGTGCCGCCGCACCGACACCGCCGCCGCGCCGCTTCAGTTCGAGCGCCAGGTGGAGCACGATCCGGGCGCCGGACATACCGATCGGGTGGCCCAGCGCGATCGCGCCGCCATTGACGTTCACCTTTTCCGGGGACACGCCGAGGTCCTTCATCGACTGCACGGAGACCGCGGCGAACGCCTCGTTGATCTCGATGAGGTCGAGGTCGGAGACCTCCAGGCCGTCCTTCTCCAGCGCGTGCTTGATCGCGTTGGACGGCTGCGACTGGAGCGAGTTGTCCGGGCCGGCCACATTGCCGTGGGCGCCGATCTCGGCGATCCACTCCAGGCCCAGCTCCTGGGCCTTGGCCTTGCTCATCACCACGACCGCCGCGGCGCCGTCGGAGATCTGCGAGGAGGTACCGGCCGTGATCGTGCCGTCCTTGGCGAAGGCCGGACGCAGCTTGCCGAGCGACTCCGCGGTGGTCTCGGCGCGGATGCCCTCGTCCTTGCTGAAGAGCACCGGCTCGCCCTTGCGCTGCGGGATCTCCACCGGGGTGATCTCAGCCTCGAAGAGGCCGTTCTTCTGCGCGGCGGCGGCCCGCTGGTGGGACAGCGCGGCGACCTCGTCCTGCTCCGGACGGGCGATGCCGAGGCGGGTGTTGTGCTTCTCCGTGGACTCGCCCATGGCGATGTCCTCGAAGGCGTCGGTGAGACCGTCGTAGGCCATCGCGTCGAGCATCTCGACCGCGCCGTACTTGTAACCGTCGCGGGACTTCGGCAGCAGGTGCGGGGCGTTGGTCATGGACTCCTGGCCACCGGCGACGACCACGTCGAACTCACCGGCGCGGATGAGCTGGTCCGCGAGGGCGATCGCGTCGAGTCCGGAGAGGCACACCTTGTTGATGGTGAGCGCCGGGACGTTCATCGGGATACCGGCCTTGACGGCCGCCTGGCGGGCCGGGATCTGACCCGCGCCGGCCTGGAGGACCTGCCCCATGATCACGTACTGGACCTGGTCGCCTCCGATCCCGGCCCGGTCGAGCGCCGCCTTGATCGCGAAACCGCCCAGATCGGCGCCGGAGAAGGACTTGAGGGAGCCGAGCAGCCGCCCCATGGGGGTGCGGGCGCCGGCGACGATCACGGATGTGGTGCTGTTCGTTCCGGACATGAGATGAGCATCCCCTTCCAGCGCAGCGGCTGAGGAGTGAACGAGGGTTTACTCGAACTGTACTGAGGCGTTCGCATCCCGGTCATCGGTCGACCGGTGTGATGGCGCGCACGTTGCGTAACCATCACACGGGCGCTCCACTGGAGCCATGCTGACGCGAATCGACCACATCGGGATCGCCTGTTTCGACCTCGACAAGACCGTTGAGTTCTACAAGGCCACCTACGGTTTCGAGGTCTTCCACACCGAGGTCAACGAGGAGCAGGGCGTCCGCGAGGCCATGCTCAAGATCAACGAGACCTCGGACGGCGGAGCCTCCTACCTCCAGCTGCTGGAGCCCACCCGCGAGGACTCGGCGGTCGGGAAGTGGCTGGCCAAGAACGGTGAGGGTGTGCACCACATCGCCTTCGGCACCGCGGACGTGGACGGCGCCGCCGACGACATCCGCGGCAAGGGCGTACGCGTGCTGTACGACGAGCCGCGCATCGGCTCGATGGGGTCCCGCATCACCTTCCTGCACCCCAAGGACTGCCACGGAGTCCTGACCGAGCTCGTCACCTCGGCCGACCCGTCATCCTCGGAGCACTGACCTCCGGATTCCCGGCCCGGTAGAGTGGGCGGCTCCGGGCCGGGGCCGGAGCGGAGCCGTGTCACAGCGCTGTCCGCGGGCGATGTTCGATCTGCCACCATGTCCCCGGGGGGCCGTTCGCCGTGGAACGGTGCTCGTCTGTACAGAGTTGCGACCAGGGGACGGATGGGACGGCGCAGTGCGGGGCTACGAACGCCAGGAGAGCCACCGAGCTGACGACGACCATCTCTCGCGGTTCGAAGCCGAGATGGACCGGCTGCGGACGGAGCGGGAGAAGGCCGTCCAGCACGCCGAGGACCTCGGGTACCAGGTCGAGGTGCTGCGTGCGAAGCTGCACGAGGCGCGCCGTACGCTCGCGACGCGTCCCGCGTACGACAGCGCGGACATGGGCTACCAGGCCGAGCAGCTGCTCCGCAACGCCCAGATCCAGGCCGACCAGCTGCGCTCGGACGCCGAGCGGGAGCTGAGGGAGGCCCGGGCGCAGACCCAGCGCATCCTCCAGGAGCATGCCGAGCACCAGGCGCGCCTCCAGGCCGAGCTGCACGCCGAGGCCAACCAGCGCCGCCAGCGCCTCGACCAGGAGCTGGCCGAGCGCCGCCAGACCGTCGAAGCCCATGTCAACGAGAACGTGGCATGGGCCGAGCAGCTGCGTGCCCGCAGCGAGGCCCAGGCCCGCCGGCTGCTCGACGAGTCCCGTGCCGAGGCCGAGCAGAAGCTGGCCGCCGCACGCACCGAGGCGACCCGGGTCGCCGAGGAGAGCCGCCAGCGGATGTCGTCCCAGGCGGAGTCGGCTCGCGGCGAGGCCGAGGCGATCCTGCTGCGGGCACGCAAGGACGCCGAGCGGCTGCTGAACGCCGCCTCGACCCAGGCGCAGGAGGCCACCAGCCACGCGGAGCGACTGCGTACGTCCAGCGCGGCCGAGTCCGACCAGGTCCGCCAGCAGGCCACTGAACTCGGCCGGGCCGCCGAACAGCGGATGCAGGAGGCCGAGGAGAAGCTTCGCGAGGCGCGCGCCGAGGCCGAGAGGCTCGTCGCGGAGGCCAAGGAGTCGGCGGCCAAGGCGCTGGCGGGCGCCGAGTCGGCCAGCGAGCAGCGGACCCGTACCGCGAAATCGGAGGTCGCCCGGCTGGTGGCCCAGGCCACCAAGGAGGCCGAGACTCTCAAGGGCGAAGCCGAGCAGGCGCTCGCGGACGCCCGCGCCGAGGCGGAGAAGGTCCTCGCGGAGGCCGGCGAAAAGGCACGTACCGTCGCCGCCGAGGACTCCGCGGCCCAGCTCGCGAAGGCCGCCCGTACCGCGGAGGAGGTCCTGAACAAGGCCTCCGAGGAAGCCAAGGCGACCACCCGGAAGGCCTCGGAGGAAGCCGAGCGGATCCGCAGGGAAGCCGAGTCGGAGGCCGACCGGCTGCGCTCCGAGGCCCATGACACGGTCGAGGAGCTCAAGGGTGCCGCCAAGGACGACACCAAGGAGTACCGCGCCAAGACGGTCGAGCTCCAGGAGGAGGCACGGCGGCTGCGCGGTGAGGCGGAGCAGCTGCGGTCGGAGTCGGTCGCCGAGGGCGAGCAGATCCGCAGCGAGGCACGCCGCGACGCCGTTCAGCAGATCGAGGAAGCGGCCAGGTCCGCCGAGGAGCTGCTGACGAAGGCGAAGGCGGACGCGGACGAGTTGCGCTCGGGGGCGACCTCCGACAGCGAGCGGGTCCGTACCGAGGCCATCGAGCGCGCCACCACCCTGCGCCGGCAGGCGGAGGAGACGCTGGAACGCACCCGCGCGGAGGCGGACCGCCTGCGCACGGAGGCCGAAGAGCAGGCCGACGAGATGAAGGCCGCCGCCGAGCGGGCCGCCGCCGAGGTCCGCGAGGAGGCGGCCCGCGCCGCCGTCACGCGCCGCCGGGAGGCGGACGAGGAGCTGACCCGGCTGCACTCCGAGGCGCAGACCCGCGCCGAGGCCGCCGAGCAGGCGCTTTCCGAGGCCCGGGTGGAGGCGGAGCAGCTGCGCCGGGAGACCGCGGAGGAGACGGAGCGGCTGCGTGCCGAGGCCGCCGAGCGGATCCGCACCCTCCAGGAGCAGGCCGAGCAGGAGGCCGAACGGCTGCGCACCGAGGCCGCGTCCGACGCGTCCGCCTCGCGCGCCGAAGGCGAGTCGGTGGCGGTGCGGCTGCGCACCGAGGCCGTCACCGAGGCCGAGCGGCTGTCGTCGGAGGCGCAGGAGACAGCCGACCGGCTGCGCACCGAGGCGGCTGCCGCCGCCGAGCGGGTCGGCCAGGAGGCCACGGAGGCGCTGGCCGCCGCGCAGGAGGAGGCCTCCCGGCGCCGCCGGGAGGCCGAGGAGATCCTCAGCGGTGCCCGCTCGGAGGCCGACCAGGAGCGGGAGCTGGCTCGCGAGCAGAGCGAGGAACTGCTCGCCGCCGCCCGCAAGCGGGTCGAGGAGGCGCAGGCCGAGGCGCAGCGGCTGGTAGAGGACGCGGACCGGCGGGCCACCGAGATGGTCACGGCAGCCGAGCAGACCGCGCAGCAGGTGCGGGATTCCGTGTCCGGGCTGCAGGAGCAGGCCGAGCAGGAGATCGCCGGGCTGCGCAGCGTCGCCGAGCACTCTGCCGAACGTACGAGGACCGAGGCGCAGGAGGAGGCCGACCGGGTCCGAGCGGACGCGTACGCGGAGCGGGAGCGTGCCGCCGAGGACGCGGGGCGGGTCCGTGCCCGCGCCGCCGAGGAGGCGGAGGCCGCCAAGGCGCTCGCCGAGCGGACCATGGCCGACGCGATCGCGGAGAGCGACCGGCTGCGCGCGGACACGTCCGAGTACGTCCAGCGGATGCGTACGGAGGCGTCGGACGCGGTGGCCTCGGCCGAGCAGGACGCCTCGCGTACCCGCGCGGACGCCCGTGAGGACGCCAACCGCATCCGTTCCGAGGCCGCGGCCCAGGCGGACCGGCTGATCGGCGAGGCCTCGAACGAGGCCGACCGGCTCACCACCGAGGCCGCCGAACTGCTGTCGGTCACCGAGGAGGACGCGGCACGGCTGCGCACCGAGGCGGAACAGGCCAAGGCCGAGGGCGAAGCCATGGCCGAGGAGCTGCGCGCCGCGGCCCGGGCGGACGGTGAGCAGGTGCTGGACGAGGCCCGCAAGGCCGCGGACAGGCGCCGCGCCGACGCGGCCGAGCAGGCGGACCAACTGGTCGCCGAGGCGACCGCGGAGGCTGACCGGATCAGGGCCGAGGCCGTGGAGACCGTGGGCTCCGCCCAGCAGGCCGCCGACCGTATCCGAGCCGAGGCCAAGCAACTGCACGCGGAGGCCGAGAGCGCGGCCGAGCAGCTGCGTACGAAGGCCGAAGAGGAGGCGGACCGCGTCCTGGACGAGGCGCGCCGCGACGCGGCGAAGCGGCGCTCGGACGCCGCCGGGCAGGCCGACCAGCTCATCGGCAAGGCGCAGGAGGAGGCGCTGCGCGCCACCACCGAGGCCGAGGAGCAGGCAGACACCATGGTGGGCGCCGCCCGCAAGGAGGCCGACCGACTGGTGGCCGCGGCCAGGGTCGAGGGCAACGGCCTGGTGGAGAAGGCCCGTACGGACGCCGACGAGCTGCTCGTGGGCGCCCGCAGGGACTCGACCGCCATCAGGGAGCGCGCGGAGGAGCTGCGCACCCGGGTCGAGGGCGAGGTCGAGGAGCTGCACGAGCGGGCCCGAAGGGAGGCCGCCGAGCAGCTGAAGTCCGCCGGCGAGCGGGCGGACCAGCTGGTCAAGGCGGCGACCGAGCAGCAGGATGAGGCCGCGGCGAAGGCCAAGGAGTTGATCTCGGAGGCCAATTCGGAGGCCGGCAAGGTGCGGATCGCCGCGGTGAAGAAGGCCGAGGCGTTGCTGAAGGAAGCCGAGCAGAAGAAGGCCGAGCTGACCCGGGAGGCCGAGGCCGTCAAGGCGGAGGCGGACCGGGAGGCCGACCGGTTGGTCGCGGACGGCAAGCGGGAGCTCGACGTCCTGGTGCGTCGGCGGGAAGACATCCAGGCGGAGATCACCCGGGTGCAGGACGTGCTGGAGGCGCTGGAGTCGTTCGAGGCGCCCGCTGGTGGCAAGGGCGGTGCGGGGAAGGCCTCCCCTGGCGGATCCGGCGGCGCCGTGAAGGCGGGTGCGTCGGCCGGGGGCACGCGTGCGAACGGCAAGCCGTCCGAGAGTTGAGCCGAGCCGGCGCGCGACGTCGTTCGGCCGCCGGGCGTGGCGTGCCGCTACTGCCCCGCAACATGGCATTGGCCCTGGCGCACAGGCCGGGCCGGGCCCGGCCGCAGACCCTCCGGGCCACGGCTGACGATTTTCGGCCATGTTCGATGGACCGGCCGGGAATCAGCGGCGCTCCCGTGCCCCAGGGGCCGGCGCCCGACCGCAGGTCAACGGGGGCCGGGCAGCGTTCCATTCACCGGACGCCGCGGCCTTCGGCGAATCCATACCGTCACGGCACTATCCACTCAAAAGGCTGGACATTCTCCATACCAAACGGGCATCTGCCCGGTGACACGCCGCTTGGGCCCCTAGGATTCCCTCTAACACCTCACCGGTCTCATTCGACAGGAACCCCATGAGCGACACTTCCTCCCCCTTCGGCTTCGAGCTCGTGCGGCGTGGGTACGACCGCGGTCAGGTGGATGACCGCATTACCAAACTCGTCGCCGACCGTGACAGCGCTCTCGCGCGGATCACGTCTCTGGAAAAGCGCATCGAGGAGCTGCACCTCGAAACGCAGAATGCACAGACCCAGGTCAACGACGCGGAGCCGTCGTACGCAGGGCTCGGGGCGCGCGTCGAGAAGATCCTCCGGCTGGCCGAGGAGGAGGCGAAGGACCTGCGCGAGGAGGCCCGTCGCGCCTCCGAGCAGCACCGCGAGCTCGCCGAGTCGGCCGCCCAGCAGGTGCGCAACGACGCGGAGGCGTTCGCCTCCGACCGCAAGCAGAAGGCCGAGGACGAGGGCGTACGGATCGTCGAGAAGGCCCAGAGCGAGGCCAACTCGCTGCGCGCCGACGCCCAGAAGGACGCGCAGTCCAAGCGCGAGGAGGCGGACGCGCTCTTCGAGGAGACCCGCGCGAAGGCCGCGCAGGCCGCCGCGGACTTCGAGACGAACCTCGCGAAGCGCCGTGAGCAGTCCGAGCGGGACCTGGCCTCGCGTCAGGCGAAGGCGGAGAAGCGCCTCGCCGAGATCGAGCACCGCGCCGAGCAGTTGCGTCTGGAGGCGGAGAAGCTGCGTACGGACGCCGAGCGCCGGGCCCGCCAGACGGTGGAGACCGCGCAGCGGCAGGCCGAGGACATCGTGGCGGACGCGAACGCGAAGGCGGACCGTATCCGCAGCGAATCGGAGCGCGAGCTGGCGGCACTGACGAACCGTCGCGACTCCATCAACGCGCAGCTGACCAACGTCCGCGAGATGCTGGCGACGCTGACCGGTGCGGCGGTCGCGGCGACCGGTGCGCCGGACGACGAGCCGGTCTCACGCGGCGTTCCGGCTCAGCAGACGCGCTGACGCCGACTCCCGAAGCCGCGTTCCGGGCGGCTTGGAGTCAGGCCCGGCTGTGAGTTCCGCCCGTGCCCGGTGCCCCTTCTGGGGCGCCGGGCACGGGCGTTCGCACCTACAGGCCACGGTGCGGCGATTTCCGGCCATTCGCCGACCCCGAACCGTAGCGTTCTGTTACCTCAATACAGTGGCGCAGGTCAGCGCCCGCCTTTAGCGTGAACACATGATCGAGCTAGAGGGTCTCACCAAGCGCTTCGGCGCCAAGGTCGCCGTCGACCACCTCTCGTTCCAGGTCCGTCCGGGAGTCGTCACCGGCTTCCTCGGGCCCAACGGGGCGGGCAAGTCCACGACGATGCGCATGATGCTGGATCTGGACAACCCCACCAGCGGGACGGTCCGGATCGACGGCAAGCACTACCGGGACCTTCAGGAACCGCTCAAGTACATCGGCGCGCTGCTGGACGCCAAGGCGATGCACGGCGGACGCACCGCGTACAACAATCTGCTGTGCCTCGCCCAGTCGAACCGGATCCCGAGCAGCCGGGTGTCCGAGGTGCTCGATCTGGTCGGTCTGACCGCGGTCGCCAAGAAGAAGTCCAAAGGCTTCTCCCTGGGTATGGGGCAGCGGCTGGGAATCGCCTCCGCACTGCTCGGGGATCCCCGGGTGCTGCTCTTCGACGAGCCCGTCAATGGCCTGGATCCCGAGGGAATCCACTGGATCCGCAATCTGATGAAGCTGCTGGCGTCCGAGGGCCGGACGATCTTCGTCTCCTCGCATCTGATGAGCGAAATGGCTCTCACCGCGGAGCATCTGATCGTCATCGGACAGGGCAAGCTTCTCGCCGACATGTCGATGGCCGATTTCATCCAGCAGAACTCCCGGAGTTTTGTGCGGCTGCGCTCCCCCGAACAGGAGCGGTTGCGGGACGTGCTCCACGGACAGGGCCTCAGCGCGATCGAGACGGGCAACGGCACGCTGGAGATCGACGGCGCCGCCATCGAGAAGATCGGTGAGCTGGCCGCTGAGCACCGCATCGTGCTGCATGAGCTGAGCGCCCAGCGGGCTTCGCTGGAAGAGGCGTTCATGCAGATGACGGCGAGCGCCGTGGAATACCACGCGCAGCCGACCGCAACGGGAACCGGCGCCCCGCAGTGGGCCCCGCGCGACAAGGGAGCCTGAACCATGGCAGCGGCAACCGCCGTCCTCCAGTCCGAGTGGACCAAGATCCGCACGGTGGCCTCCACCAGCTGGACCCTGGTGAGCGCGTTCGCGGTGACGGTCGCCCTGAGCGCCGGGCTCTGCGCACTGATGGCCGCGAACATGGAGAGCATGCCCGCGGCCGAGCAGACCGCCTTCGACCCGACGCAGGTCAGTTTCTCCGGGATGCTGCTCGGGCAGCTGGCGATGGTCGCCTTCGGCGTGCTGGTCGTGAGCACCGAGTACAGCTCGGGGATGATCCGCACCTCGCTTGCGGCCGTACCGCAGCGCGCCACCTTCCTGTTCAGCAAGATCGCCGTGGCGGGCGGGCTGGCCCTGGTGGTGGGCATGGCGACCAGCTTCCTCACCTTCTGGCTCGGGCAGGCACTGCTGGGTGAGCACGGCACCAGCCTCGGTGAGGAGAACGTGCTGCGGGCGGTGGTCGGCGCCGGGCTCTACATGACCCTGATGGCGCTCTTCTCGATGGGCGTGGCGGCGATGCTGCGCAGCTCGGTGCTCTCGCTCGTCATCCTGATGCTCTTCTTCTTCCTGCTCTCCGGCATCCTGTCGCTGGTTCCGTACGCGAAGGACGTGGCCCAGTACTTCCCCGACCGGGCCGGTTCCAAGATCATGCAGGTCATTCCGGACGCGATGGGCAGCGATCCGGCGCCATACGGGCCCTGGGGCGGTTTCGGCATCATGGCGCTGTGGGTGGTGGCGGCGCTGCTCGGTGGTTACGCGGTGCTGAAGACACGCGACGCGTGACCGAACAGCAACCTTTGGCCGGAACCGTCAAGGGCTGGCTATCCTCCTAACTCTTACGGGGGTCGTGCGGCCTGCTCCGGCCCGGGCCCCGACGACCTGACCTGTCGATGGGGCTGGAGAATGATCGAGGCGATCGGCCTGACGAAGCGCTATGGCGCCAAGACGGCCGTACACAACCTGTCCTTTCAGGTGCGGCCCGGCGCCGTCACCGGTTTCCTCGGCCCCAACGGCTCAGGCAAGTCCACGACTATGCGCATGATCGTCGGTCTGGACAAGCCGACTTCCGGCCAGATCACCATCGGCGGCCACCCTTTCCGGCAGCTGCCGAACGCGCCCCGGCTGGTCGGGGCGCTGCTGGACGCCAAGGCGGTACACGGGGGCCGGAGCGCGCGAAACCATCTGCTGTCGCTCGCCCAGTTGGCCGGGATCCCGGCCCGCCGGGTGGACGAGGTGCTCGGTGTCGTCGGCCTCCAGCATGTCGCCAAGCGGCGCTCCGGTGAGTTCTCGCTGGGCATGGGGCAGCGACTCGGCATCGCCGCAGCTCTGCTCGGCGATCCCCAGGTGCTGCTCTTCGACGAGCCTGTCAACGGTCTGGACCCCGAGGGCATCCTGTGGGTCCGGAATCTGATGAAGGCACTGGCGGCCGAGGGGCGTACGGTCTTCGTCTCCTCGCACCTGATGAGCGAGATGGCGCTCACGGCCGACCATCTGATCGTGATCGGACGCGGTCAGCTGCTCGCGGACATGAGCATCAAGGACTTCATCGCGGCCAATTCGGCCGGCTTCGCCCGGGTGCGCACGCCCGACGCCGAACCGCAGCAGCGGGAGAAGCTGACGGCCGTGCTCAGCGAGGCCGGGGCGCAGGTCATGCCGGAGAAGGACGGCGCGCTGCGGGTGATGGGGCTGCCGCTGCCCGCGATCAGCGATCTGGCACACGGCGCGGACGTCCGGCTGTGGGAGCTGTCGCCGCACCAGGCCTCGCTGGAGGAGGCGTATATGCGGATGACGCAGAGCGCTGTGGACTACCGCTCGACGGACGACCAGAAGGCCGGGCTGATGCAGCTTCCGCCGCCCGGTCATGTCCCGGGTCTGGAGCCCGTTGTGGTCCCGGAGGTGCCGCAGCAGGGTTGGTACGCCCCGCCGCCGCCCGGACAGAATCCGTATCTGGCCCAGCCACCGGCTCAGGGCGCCCCAGCTGCCGCGGCGCCGGTCAGCGCGGCAGCGGCACCAGCCGCACCGCAGGCCCCCGCGCCCGCCTCCACCCCGAACCAGCCCGAGGACTCCCGATGACCGCCCCCTATCACCAGCAGGGCGCCTCCTACGCCTCACCCATTCCGGTACGCAAGGCCCACCTGGGTGACGCCATCGCCTCCGAGTGGACCAAGATCCGCTCCGTGCGCTCCACGATGTGGACCCTCGGCGTGATGATCATGCTGATCATCGGCTCGGCACTGTCGATCGGCGCACTCGCGGCGAATGCCGGCAGCGAGGGCGGCGTGGAGCAGGAGGCTTCGGCTCTGGGATTCGGCTTCTTCGGTGTGCTGCTGGGCTCGCTCTGCGTCATCACCCTGGGCGTGCTCACCATCGCGTCCGAATTCGGTACGGGCATGATCCGTACGACCCTGACGGCCTGCCCCAGCAGGGAACGGGTGCTGGCCGCCAAGGCGATCGTGTTCTCCGCCCTGGTTTTCGTGATCACGTCCCTGACCTCGTTTTTCGCCGGGCTGATCCTGATGGGGCTGGTGAGCGCCCCGCCCGCGGACGCCGGTGAGTGGCTGCGCTCGACGGTCGGCGTCGGGGCGTTCGTCGCACTTCTCGGGCTGCTCGGACTGGCCCTGGGGACGATCATCCGCCACTCGGCCGGCGCGATCACCGTGATGGTCGGCGTGATGCTGCTGCCGTTGGTCGCGGCGATGTTCATGATCTCCAAGCAGCTGGAAGACCTCCAGAACTGGCTGCTGCACTACTCGATCCCAAGCCAGATCGTGGCGCTCTACGGGGACATCGGACCCGGCGGCCCCCAGGGCTGGGACTCGCTGTGGATCATGCTCGGGGTGACCGGCGTCGCCCTGGCGGGAGCCTTCGCCAGCCTGCACAACCGCGACGCGTAGCAGCTCCGGCCTCAGTACCGGGGAGCGTTACGGGGCCGGTGCACCCGCGCGGTGCGCCGGTCCTTCGCGTTCCAGCACGCCTTGTGCCAGTGGCGGCGGTCGTCCACTCCCCCGAGTTCAGGCCAGGCCACCACGTGCGGCACCCCCGAGGGAATCTCCTGGTCGCACCCGGGGCAGCGGTAGCGCTTGCCCACCGAGCTCGCCCCTGCGACATGGCGCACCCACCAGTCCTCGCCCTGCCAGCTCTCGGTCTGCTGCATCCCGCCGTAGCGGGTGCCTGCGTCACCTGCGTGGTCGATCGGCTTCTCGCCGCCACGGGGGCGGTTGCGGCGCGGAGACACGTAACACCTCATGGGACAGACCGGACGTTGCCCTTCCAGCCTACGGTCCGTATCCGCGGGTAGGCGCCCCGTACGGCGATGTGGCCCCGCACCCGCAAGGGCCAGTTAGCGGAAAATCGCAACAACTTCTCGCGTGGCCGTGCCTTTGGCACGTGTCAGACGTTATTGCCCCTGTGGGGGGAATGCCGCGTCGGCCGCAAGGAGGCATAAGGCGATGCGCGTTGGAGCATTTGTACTGGGGGCCCAGTTCCCGGGCCAGGGACAGGGGGAGGCACTGCACCGGGCGGTGCGGTCGGCCGAGGTCGCGGAGGCGGCCGGACTTGACTCGGTGTGGCTGGCCGAGCACCACTTCGTGCCGTACGGGGTGTGCCCGTCGGCGGTGACCCTCGCCGCACTGCTGCTGGGGCGCACCGAGCGGATCAGGGTGGGCACTGCGGTGAGTGTGCTGCCGACCGTCCATCCGGTGGCTCTCGGCGAGCAGGCCGCGCTGCTGCACCTCACCTCCGGGGGGCGCTTCTCACTGGGGGTGGGGCGGGGCGGGCCCTGGGTCGACCTCGAGGTGTTCGGGTCCGGACTCGGTGCGTACGAGCAGGGCTTCCCGGAGTCCCTGGACCTGCTGCTGCGCTGGCTGCGCGAGCCTCGGGTGTCCGCCGACGGCGAGCGGTTCGCCTTCCGCGAGGTTCCCGTCGTCCCGCGTCCCGACGAGCTGCTGGACGCCGACGGCGGCAGCGCCGAGGGGCCCGAGGTCGTCGTCGCCTGTACGTCCCCGGCCAGCGTCCGGCTCGCCGCCGAGCGCGGACTGCCCATGCTCCTCGGGATGCACTGCGGCGACGAGGACAAGGCGGACATGGTGGCACTGTGGCGCAGGCACGCGCGCGCCGCCGGGCACACGCCGGAACACATCGCGCGCGCCGGGCATGTGTCGGCCGGGGTGGCGCAGATCGCCGACACCCGGGCAGAGGCGGAGGAGATCCTGATGAAGGCCATGCCGGGATGGCTGAAGAAGGGTCTCGACGCCCATGTCACGGTGGACGGGCGGCAGCGTTCCATGCGGGACCCCGTGGCGTACACGGAACTCCTCTGCGGGCTGCACGCCGTGGGCACCCCGAAGCTGGCCGCCGACCGGCTGGCGGCGACCTCGGAGCGCACAGGCATCAGCCGCTTCGCCCTCCTCGTCGAGGGATCCGGGGATCTGGCCACGACAGAGGAGAACGTGCGCCGACTGAGCGCGGAGGTGCTCCCGCTGCTGGGCTGAGGATGTGGGCCGTACCTGGCGTACGGCCCACACACCCCGCGTCGCCAGCCCGTCTCTCTGGCGAGTGCTGCCGCTCCGTTCTCCGTGATCCCATGTCTCCGGTGGCTTCCGGGACCTGTCCGGTGGTGCGGATCAGCAGCAACAGGCATCAGCAGTCGCGCAGTTCGGGCGACTGGTTGAGCAGCTGGGCCCGGGGGGAGGTGAAGCGGGCGAGCCGCTCGTCCACCGAGGGGTCCAGCGGGAATACCGCGACGCGGTGGCAGTTCTGGAATGCGAGCCGTACTCCGAAGTGCCGTTGAAGGGCCCCCCGGATGGCGTCACTCGCGAGTGCGCGCAGCAGCTGACCACGTGCCTGCTCGTCCGGCGGCGGCGTCTGGTTGTCGGCGAAGTCGCCGCCGTCCACCTTCAGCTGAGCCACCAGAGAGCTGATCATCTCCCATGCGAAGGGCAGGGAGGTCCGGACGCAGTCGACGAAGGCGGCTTCGTCGACCTCGCCTCGCTCGGCCTGTTCCAACAGCGCCGGTGAGACGTCGAGCGACATGGGTTCTCCTCTCGCGACCCCGGGATGACCGAGGCCTTACGGGCAGGGAAGCAGGAGGACCTGCCGACCGGGCGATCGACGCTGACCGCGAATGGCCGATCTTGACGACGCAGAGTGCGCGACCGACAACCTCCTGCTCCCACGTTAGGCGTGCTGCCAGGTCCGCACCAGGAGAATGGGAACACAACCGGCCAATAACGTAAGGGGACAAGAGGGGCGACCTGTAAGGACGCGCACGAGGGTGGCTCAGGGGAGGCAGGAGCGCGGCCACAGGCAGGACGGCGAGTGACCGGAGGAAGAGCGGCACGGGACCGGAGGGCGAACGCCGGGTGGGCCCGGGGGCGGAATCGCGCGGGGGGCGGTGCGTCGAGTAGCGTTGCCGACCATGCGTCTCGTCATTGCCCGCTGTTCCGTGGACTACGCGGGCCGGCTCACCGCCCATCTGCCCTCCGCACCCCGGCTGATCCTGATCAAAGCCGACGGCAGTGTCTCCATCCACGCCGACGACCGCGCGTACAAACCGCTCAACTGGATGTCCCCTCCCTGCACCCTGAAGGAGGGCGCCGACGGCGCGGAGCACGTCTGGACGGTGATCAATAAAGCGGGCGAGAAACTGATCATCACCATGGAGGAGATCCTCCATGACTCGTCCCATGAACTCGGTGTGGACCCCGGGCTCATCAAGGACGGCGTGGAGGCGCACCTCCAGGAGCTCCTCGCCGACCGTATCGACACACTGGGCGACGGCTACAGCCTGATCCGCCGTGAGTACCCCACCGCCATCGGTCCGGTGGACATCCTGTGCCGCGACGCTGACGGGGCGACCGTGGCGGTCGAGATCAAGCGGCGCGGCGAGATCGACGGGGTCGAGCAGCTGACGCGCTATCTGGAGCTGCTCAACCGCGACCCGCATCTGGCCCCGGTCCGCGGTGTGTTCGCCGCCCAGGAGATCAAGCCCCAGGCCCGCGTCCTGGCCACCGACCGGGGCATCGGATGCGTGGTACTGGACTACGACGCGCTGCGCGGCATCGAGGACGACAAGCTCCGCCTGTTCTGAAGGCCGGAGACCGGTCCCCGGGTCCACGGGCTGATCCCTGGCACAGGGAGAAGCCCGACAGCCGGGGCCGGTACTGCCTGCTACGCGCCCGAGGTTCCCTCGGAACCCGTGCCCGCTGCGTCATCGCTGCCGGTGCCACCCGCCTCCGCACCGTCGCTCGCCGTGCCGGAGGTGGTGCCGCCGGCGGCCGTCGCGCCCGAGGACTGGGATCCGGATGTCGTGCCCGCGGTCGACGGCGAAGGGGAACCGCTGCCGCCGGTCGCCGTCGGGGACGGCGAACCGGACGTGCCCCCGGACGGTGAGGGAGAACCGCCTCCGCCCGCGGTCGACGGCGAGGGGGAACCACCGCCCGAGGTCGATGAACCCCCACCGGAGGTGTTCCCGCCGCCCGAGGTCGAGCCGCCGCCGTTCGAGCCGGAACCGCCGCCCGATGTCGACGGCTCCCTGTCCGGTGTGGACGAACGGCCGGGTGAAGCGCTCTCGCCGGGGTCGTCCTGCCGCGACGGCTCGGGCGCCGCGGACGGTGTCGCGTCGTCCGTTCCGCTCGGGCTCGGAGTGGCGCCGGCCGCCGGCTGGTCCCCTATCAGCCCTTCGACTGTGCTGTCCTGGGTCGCCGGCTGCTCGTTGGTCACGCGCTGCGTCGGCTGGTCGCCGTCGGAGCCCGTGTTCAGCAGGGCCACGGCGGTGCCGAGCGCCACGACGAGCAGCACACCCGCCCCCGCGGCGACCGCGTTGTGGCGGACGCCCGACAGGATCGTGCGGTGCCATCCCCCTGCCCCCTCAGGCGCCGACCGGTCCGGCTGCGTGCCCAGAGTCTCCGCCGGCTGCCCCGGCAGCCGCGCCTTCCCCGGCTTCGGGAACGCTGCCGCGGGCTCGTCGCGGCGAACGTCCGGGATTCCCCCGCCAGGGGTGTCGGCGGTGTCGCGGGCACGGTCCCCGACCAGGGCGAGCGCTCGGCGGCCGGCCACCGTTCCGCTCTTGTCCACGAGCGCGCCGCGCAGCGCGATGGAGGTTTCGAGTGCGGCGCGGGCACGGTCCAGGTCGCCCGAGCAGATGGCGAGCACGCCCAGCTCATGGTGGAAGTACGCCTCCTGCGCGACCTCGCCGGAGAAGCGGGCCGCTTCCTGACCCACTCTCAGGGCCCGCTCCCATGCTCCCCAGTGCAGCCCCGCGGCGTAGGCGGGCGCGACGCTGCGCGCGGCGAGCACCGCGGCCGACGCGTCCGCCGCCTCGCCCGACTGCACCAGGAGGGTCATCGCCGCCAGCACGGCTTCCGCCTCGGCCACGACCCGGGCAGGCAGTACGGAAGGGTGTGCGGCCCACCAGGCATAGTGCTGCGCCGCGGTACGGGCGCGGTCAGGTGCGCCTTCTCCGTAGCCCGCGGCCTCCAGCTGGGCGGGCACACCCGGAGCCAGCCGGTAGCGCGGACCGACGGGTGTCAGCAGTCCGCAGCGCGTCAGCTCGCCGACGGCGGCGTCCGCATGGGTGTCCCCGACGAGCGCCGGGAGATGCGCCTGGTGCGGGACCTCGCCTCCGAGCGCCACGGCGAAGCGCAGTGTCTCGCGCGCCGATTCGCTGAGCCGGGAGGCCAGCAGCGGAGCGGGCGCGGCAGCGTCACCCAGGCCCGGCAGCGGGGCGGGGTGGGAGTCGGTGAAGACGCTCTCCTCGTCGGCGTCGTCGTCCGTGCCGTCGACGGGTACGGGATCGCTGATGCGCTGGGCGTCCCGCTGCCGCAGCAAGGCCCCGGCCTGCACAAAGCGCAGCGGTCTGCCCTCGGACTCGAACCAGAGGTCTCCCGCCCAGTTCGCCTCGTCGTCCGTGAGCGGACGCTCCGCGATGTGCTCCAGCAGTTGGAGGGCGGTGCTTCGGCCGAGCCCCGGCAGGAAGACCTCTTCCAGGTCCGACTCACTCGATGGCGCGGGCACGTCGGGCGTCACGGCGAGCAGGTAGGCGCACTCGGGCGTGGCGTCGAGCAGTTCGTCCAGGGCACCGCCGCCGAGTTCGAGGTCGTCGATGACGACCACGGCTCCTGTCTCCCGGACCAGTTCGAGCAGCCGCGTCCGGTCGGGGCGGTGCGGCGGCTCGTCATGGACGGCGGCGGAGAGTTCGTGGAGCAGTTCGATCGCCGTCCGGCCGTAGCCGGAAAGCCGCACGACACCGTCGGGCGCGAGGTTCGCGCAGTCCTCGGCGACCACGTCGACGAGCGCGGTCCGGCCGGACCCGGCCGGACCGGTGAGGCGGACCGAGCGGCCCCGGCTGAGCAGCCGTACGAGCCGCTCGCGCACCTCTCCGCGCTCGAACAGCGGCACGGCCGGTCCCGCGGGCACCGGGGGACGCGCGGCGCGGCGCTGCTCCTCGCGGGCCTCGGCGCTGCGCCGGGCGGCACCCCGGAGACCGGGCTGCGGCGACGGCCGGCTCCCCGGTGGGCAGAGCTCGATCTCGCTGCCGTCGACGGGATTGACGGTGAGCAGCAGGTCACCGGTGACGAGCTGGACGGTCCGCACGGGGGCGGGTGCCTTCTGGGCGAGCTCGGGGGCTATCGCGTCACGCGGAGGGCGTTGCACGCGGGCCGGCCTGCGCTCGCCGTCGACTCCGTCCGGGTCCGCTCCGTGGGGGTCGGCGCCGGTGGACCGGCTGTCGACGCCATCGTTGTCGACATGGTCGGCGCTGTCCTCGTGCGGGCTGCGTCGGCCGTGCTGGTGCGGCCTCTGGCGTATCGGGTCCAAGGTTCAAGCCCCCCAGATGGCGTCTCGTGCGGAAGTCCCCAGGTCCGGACAGGACCTGGCGGTCTGTCTGCACGCTCAGCTCGCTTCCGGTTCGGTGCCTGTCGGTGCCCTGTGCCGGGGCCGGATGGCCGCGGCACATGTCGCAGGGGTTCCGCGCCGGCGACCGGCCGAACCCAAGACCGTCGGAAATTATCGCGGAATCGCCGTCTCCGCAGGACGCCGGGAGGTCACGTTCTCGTGAGGATTGTGCGTCCGCCTCCCACCGCGCACAGCGGCCGTAACCGCCTCGCACCGCGTCGTGGACCGGGTCAGACGCGCGGCAGGGACTCCGCGGCGATCCCGCCCTCGATGGCCAGGATGCGGTGCAGCCGGGTGGCGACGAGAAGGCGCTGCATCTGCGGGGGCACGCCACGCAGCACGAGCCGTCGGCCGCAGCGGCCGGCCCGTCTGTGCGCGCCCATGATGACCCCGAGTCCGGTGGCGTCCCAGGAGTCGAGATCGCTCAGGTCGAGCACGAGATCGCCGACTCCACGGTCGACCGCCGCGTGCAGGACCGTACGGGCGTCCGCCGCGCTGCGGACGTCGAGGCGGCCCCCGACGACCAGCTCGGCGTGGTCGCCCCTGATGTGCATATGCGCTCCCCGAGAGTGCGTGGGTCCGTCGGATCTCTCTGCTGTGCTGCTGTCGTGCCGTGCCGCGCGGTTGCCGCACCGTCCGCGCGGCCCTGTGCCGTCCCGCCTGTCCGCGTGACCGCCGCATGGCTGTCCACGGATCAGTTGTTGCAACAACTGACTGCCGTACAGGCAGAGTAGTTGCCGTCTGTAAGCGATCCGATACCGAATTCACCCGCGAGGGTGAAGTCACACAGGGCCGCGCGGTCAGCTGCCCGATCAGTACGTGTAGAAGCCTTGCCCGCTCTTGCGGCCGATGTCACCCGCGTCCACCATCCGGCGCATCTGCTCCGGCGGTGCGAACTTCTCGTCCTGGCACTCGGTGTAGATGTTGCTGGTCGCGTGCATCAGGATGTCGATACCCGTCAGGTCGGCGGTGGCCAGCGGCCCCATGGCGTGGCCGAAGCCGAGCTTGCAGGCGATGTCGATGTCCTCGGCGGTCGCCACGCCGGACTCCTGGAGCTTGGCGGCCTCGACCACGAGGGCCGAGATCAGCCGGGTGGTGACGAAGCCGGCGACATCGCGGTTCACGACGATGCAGGTCTTGCCGACGGACTCGGCGAACTCACGAGCGGTGGCGAGGGTTTCGTCACTCGTCTTGTAGCCGCGCACCAGCTCGCAGAGCTGCATCATCGGCACGGGCGAGAAGAAATGCGCGCCCACGACCCGCTCCGGACGCTCCGTCACAGCGGCGATCTTCGTGATCGGGATCGCGGAGGTGTTCGAGGCGAGCACGGTGTCGTCCCGTACGAGCTTGTCGAGCGCCCGGAAGATCTCGTGCTTGACCTCAAGCTTCTCGAACACCGCCTCGACGACGATGTCCACGTCGCCGACCGCGTCCAGCTCGGTGGTCGTGGTGATACGTCCCAGCGCGGCCTCGGCGTCCGCCGCCTCCAACCTGCCCTTGGCGACGAACCGGTCGAACGACGCCTTGATGCCGTCGGTGCCACGGGTCAACGCCTCGTCGGTGACGTCGCGCAGCACGACCTCCCAGCCCGCCTGGGCGGAGACCTGCGCGATTCCGGACCCCATGAGTCCGGCCCCGATGACGGCGAGCTTCCTGGCCACTGCCACACCCCTTAACACACGTGTATTTTTCGACTCTCGGCCGGAGGTTAGCGCTCGTGAGGAGCCATGTGGCCACGAAGAGATGCGCGTCACGTCTCAGATGACGGACATCACATCGGACGGGGTCACCGCGACGGCCGTACGGCGTACTCCAGCACCTGCCGCCCCAGCAGTCCCTCCATGTCGTCCAGGAGGCCGAGCGCTTCACGCGAGACGGTGGCGGCGTCCCGCTCGGCGCACATCTCCCGTCCGATCCACCCCGTCAACGCGCTGTGGATCCAGCCGAACTGTCCGGCCACCAGGCCGGGGAGCACGTCACCGGAGGCGGCACCGGTGGCCTCGCGGAGTGTCGCCTCCAGCCGCTCCAACTCATCCTGCTGGATCCGCCAGAGCCTGGAGCGCAGGGCGGGGGCCTCGTTGATGACCCGCAGGAACGCGCTGTACCCCTCGAAGAGCCCGACGGTCGGCGACACGGCCTCGACCGCTTCGCGCAGTTCGCGCAGCACGGTCACAGGCCGACTCGCCGTCGTGGCGGCCGCGCGCATAGCGCGAGAGCCGGTCGATGACGTCTGCGCTGCGGTCGAAGAACAGGTCCTCCTTGGCGGGGTAGTAGTTGTGGACCGTGTTGACCGACACCTCGGAGTTCGGCGATCTCCGCGATGGGCACCGCGTCGAATCCGCGCTCCGGGAAGAGCCGGGTGGCCGTGTCCGAGATGTGCCGCCTGGTCTGCCGCCTCGTGGACGCGATGCGGGACGCGTACACGGGCGCCTACTGGTCGGCTTCGATGCTGTACGGGGTCCTGGTGGCGGTCGGACTCGCGGGCATCGCCGTGACGGCGGGCACGGCGGTCTTCCGCAGGGTCGGCGGATGACGAGGATCACGGGGTGAAGGGGGAGGCACGGGCAGCCTAGGCTGGCCCCATGGTCAATCTGACGCGCATCTACACCCGCACCGGCGACAAGGGCACGACGGCACTCGGCGACATGAGCCGCACCGCCAAGACCGATCTGCGGATCTCGGCGTACGCCGACGCCAACGAGGCCAATGCCGTCATCGGCACGGCCATCGCGCTCGGACAGCTCCCGGACGAGGTCGTCAAGGTCCTCTTCCGGGTCCAGAACGACCTCTTCGACGTCGGCGCCGACCTGTCCACGCCGGTCATGGAGAACCCCGAGTACCCGCCGCTGCGCGTGGAGCAGTCGTATGTCGACAAGCTGGAGGCGGACTGCGACCGCTTCCTCGCGGACCTGGAGAAGCTCCGCTCGTTCATCCTGCCGGGCGGCACGCCCGGCGCGGCGCTGCTGCACCAGGCGTGCACGGTGGTGCGGCGGGCGGAGCGCTCCACCTGGGCCGCCCTGGAGACGCACGGCGAGACGATGAACGTGCTCACGGCGACGTACCTCAACCGGCTCTCGGATCTGCTGTTCATCCTCGCCCGGACGGCGAACAAGGAGATCGGCGACATCCTGTGGGTGCCCGGCGGCGAGCGCTGAACCAGCACGGTGGTGGTGGGGCGGCTTCGGCCGCCCCACCACCGCTTGTCCCTACGAGGCGTCCCGCACCGCCGCCTCACGTCCTGAACGCCCTGTGCCCTGTGCCTTCTTCGGCCAGAGCGCGTAGCTCAGCGCGATCAGCCCGTGGATGCCGGCCACCCGCCAGGCGGCGTACATGCACTCCTGCAAGGCGCTGCTCTTCGCCGGGTCGCCCACGTACCGGATGGCGAGTAGCAGCAGCACCGTGGCGACCGCGGCGCCGATCAGGGTTCCCAGCCAGATCCTGCCCTCGTGCCTGGCCCGCGCCATCCCGCCTCCGGGCGGCCTCACGGGCGGCGGGCCGCCGGCGAAGCGGTGGGCCGCGTGTCCGTCGAGCCACTTGATGGTGCGGTGGCCGTGGCCCACGGTGTAGCCGATGTAGAGCGCGGCGATCCCGTGCTTCAGGCTGGGGTCGGCGCCGTTCTTGAGGTCGAGCGCGGCGACGACGAACAGCAGGAGTTCGAGCACCGGCTCGCAGAGGAGGATCGCGAGACCGGTCCTGGGCATCTTCAGCAGATAGCGCGCCGACAGACCCGCTGCCAGCAGCACCCAGAATCCGATCTCGCAGATCACGATCAATGTCACGACCACGGTGGCGCTTCCTCTCCTCGGCTCCGTTCCATCCTCGGCGCCGTGACGGCCCGAATCGTCGGCGCGCCGGGCGAACCCGCACTGCACCCTTTGATGTACCGCCGCGGCCCCCGGCTTCGTCCGCCCGGCCGAGGCCACGCCTCCACGGCCTTCCTAGGCTGAGCCGAGTGGCTCCGGCGTCGAAGACGCAACCAGTGCGCGCCCCGCGCCCGACATGCTGAGATTGGTCCATGCTCCTACCCGCGTTCCCGCGCCCGCATCGCGACGACGCCCTGATCGCCATAGCCGGCCTCGCGGGCGGACTGCTGCTGCGGGCACTCGGGCTGCACAACAACGCCGGAGTCCGCCCCCTGGACGGGCCCTGGATCACGCTGGTCCCGCTCGTGGTCATGGCCGCCATGGAGCTGCTGCGCCAGACCAGCCCGCGGACCGCACTCACGGTGGGCACGCTCGCCCTGGTACTGGATCTCTTCACCCCCGGCAACCTGGTGACCCTGCTGATGTACACGGACCTGATGTACGCGGCGGTCCTCTACGGCTCGCCGGAGATGGCCAGGCGGCTGCCCTACGCGACGGCACTGACCACGATCGCGGCGACGATCGGGCTGATCGCGTGGTACCGGGAGCCCCACGCCCTGCTGCTCGGTCTGATCATCGGGCTGGTGTCGATCGGGCCTGCCGCCACCGGCGCACTGGTGCGTAACCACCGGGATGCGGCCGACACCGCCCGGCTGCGCGCCGAGCAGACCGCTCTGCTCGCCGAGATGGACCGTACGCAGGCGGTGAACGCCGAGCGTGCCCGGATGGCGCGGGAACTGCACGACCTGGTGGCCAACCACCTGTCGGCGATCGCCATCCACTCGACCGCCGCGCTCTCCCTGGACAAGCCGGAGACCACCCGGCAGGCGCTCACGGTCATCCGGGAGAACAGCGTGGCCGGGCTGGCCGAGATGCGCCGGCTGATCGGTCTGCTGCGTGACAGCGGGGGCGGCCAGGAACCCGCCGCCGCCCCCACACTGGACGCCGTGGACGCGTTGATCGCCCAGGCGCGGGCGAACGGCGAGCCGAGCGGGCTGCGGTTCACACTGCACGACGACCGTGACGGCGCCGCCTCCCTGCCGGCCCCGGTCGAACTGGCGGCGTACCGGATCGCTCAGGAGTCGCTGACCAACGCACTGAAGCACGCCGCGGCGGGGGAGGTGGCGGTGCGTATCACGGGCGAACCGGGGGATGCCCTGACGGTGACCGTGACCAGTCCCTTCGGACAGCGGCCCGGACCCCGGGCACCCGGCTCGGGCGCGGGCCTGGTCGGGATGCGGGAACGGGTCGCCCTGCTGGGCGGGGAATTCGAGGCGGGGCCGGTCGCAGGGACCGACCGGGGGCCGGTGGTCTGGCGGGTACGGGCGCTGCTGCCCATGGAGAAGGACAAGGAGCCCACCGCGTGGGCACAGTGATCCGTGTCGTCGTCGCGGAGGACCAGAGCGCGGTACGCGCCGGACTGGTCCTCATCCTCGGCAGCGCCGCCGACATCGAGGTGGTCGGAGAGGCCCCTGACGGGGAGGATGCGGTGCGCCTGGCCCGTGAACTGCGCCCGGACGTCGTGCTGATGGATGTGCAGATGCCCCGGCTGGACGGGGTGTCCGCGACCCGGCAGGTGGTGTCCGAAGGCCTGGCGGATGTGCTCGTCCTGACCACGTTCGATATCGACGAGTACGTCTTCGGAGCGCTGCGCGCCGGGGCCGCGGGCTTCCTGTTGAAGAACACCGAGGCGGACGCGCTTCTGGACGCGGTGCGTACGGTGGCGCGTGGCGAGGGCCTGATCGCCCCGGCGGTGACCCGGCGGCTGATCGCGGAGTTCGCAGCTCCCGTTCCCGTACGGTCGCCGGACGCCCCGGACCCCTCGGTGCTCGATGTGCTGACCCGCCGGGAGCGTGAGGTGCTGTCGTGCATCGGCCGGGGCCTCTCGAACGCGGAGATCGCCCGGCAGCTCGATATGGCGGAGGCCACCGCGAAGACCCATGTGAGTCGACTACTGGCGAAGCTCGAACTACGCAGCCGGGTCCAAGCCGCCGTACTGGCAAAGGAATTGGGGCTCTGAGCGCTGGGCGGAGGCAACCGCTCCGGGGTGTGGTCTGGACCTATTGACGATTGGTCCAGACCTTCCTACTCTCACCGCACAGCACACACCGCGATGAGCCTCGCGGTACGCACGCACGGACCCGAGCACACCTTCCCCGGTCCGTCCGCACACTCGATCGAGGAGTTTCCCTTGAGTACGAGTTCCCCCCGCAGCACCCGCGGCAGAGGCCGCTTCCGGGCACGGTTCGCATCGAGAACCACCGCAGGACTCACTGCCCTGCTGCTCCCGTTCGCCGCCATGGTCGGCCTCGCCACCCCTGCCGAGGCGGCCACCTCCACCACCGCCACCTACGCCAAGACCCAGGACTGGGGCAGCGGCTTCGAAGGCAAGTGGACGGTGAAGAACACCGGCACCACCGCCATCTCCTCATGGACCGTAGAGTGGGACTTCCCCTCCGGCACCTCGGTCACCACCGCCTGGGACGCCGATGTCACCAACTCGGGCACCCACTGGACGGCCCGCAACAAGAGCTGGAACGGCAGCCTCGCCCCCGGCGCCTCCGTCTCCTTCGGCTTCAACGGCGCCGGCCCCGGCTCCCCGTCCGACTGCCGGGTCAACGGAGGTTCCTGCGACGGTGGCAGCGTCCCGGGCGACAATCCGCCGTCCGCGCCCGGTACGCCGTCGGCGACGGCCGTCACGAACACATCGGTCACCCTGGGCTGGGCCGCCGCCACCGACGACAAGGGTGTCAAGAACTACGACGTGCTGCGCGGTGGTACGAAGATCGCGACGGTCACCGGACTGACCTACACCGATACGGGCCTCACCGCCGGAACGGACTACTCGTACACCGTCCGGGCCCGCGACACCGCCGATCAGACCGGCCCGATGAGCGGAACCCGCTCCGTACGCACCACGGGCGGCGGCACCGACCCCGGACCCGGTGGCAAGGTGAAACTGGGCTACTTCACCAACTGGGGCGTGTACGGCCGGAACTACCATGTCAGGAATCTGGTGACCTCGGGCTCCGCCGCGAAGATCACCCACATCAACTACGCCTTCGGCAACGTCCAGAACGGCCGCTGCACCATCGGCGACTCCTACGCGGACTACGACAGGGCCTACACCGCCGACCTCTCGGTCGACGGCGTCGCCGACACCTGGGACCAGCCGCTGCGCGGCAACTTCAACCAGCTGCGCAAGCTGAAGAAGGCCTACCCGCACATCAAAGTGCTCTGGTCGTTCGGCGGCTGGACCTGGTCCGGCGGCTTCCCGCAGGCCGTCCGGAACCCGACCGCGTTCGCCGAGTCCTGCTACCAGCTGGTCGAGGACCCGCGCTGGGCCGATGTCTTCGACGGAATCGACCTGGACTGGGAGTACCCGAACGCCTGCGGTCTGTCCTGCGACAGCAGCGGTCCGGCCGCTTTCAAGACGATGATGCAGGCCATGCGGGCCAAGTTCGGTACGAACAACCTGGTCACGGCGGCCATCACGGCGGACGCCAGCAGCGGCGGGAAGATCGACAAGACCGACTACGCGGGTGCCGCCGCGTACTCCGACTGGTACAACGTGATGACGTACGACTTCTTCGGCGCCTTCGACGCGGACGGGCCCACCGCCCCGCACTCGCCGCTCACCTCGTACTCCGGGATCCCGCAGTCCGGATTCAACTCGGCCGACGCCATCGCCAAACTGAAGGCCCAGGGCGTCCCCGCCGGGGAGCTGCTGCTCGGCATCGGCTTCTACGGGCGCGGCTGGACGGGCGTCGGCCAATCCGCACCCGGGGGTTCGGCCACCGGACCGGCACCGGGCACGTACGAGCAGGGCATCGAGGACTACAAGGTGCTCAAGGCCTCCTGCCCGGCGAACGGCACGATCGCGGGCACGGCCTACGCCCACTGTGGCGCGCACTGGTGGAGCTACGACACCCCGGCCACCATCGGCGGCAAGATGAGCTGGGCGAAGAGCCAGAGCCTGGGAGGAGCGTTCTTCTGGGAGTTCTCCGGTGACACCACGAACGGCGAACTGGTCAGCGCGATCAACAGCGGACTCGGCTGAGTTCCCCGCTCACTCGACCCGCACCAGCGGGTGGTGCACCACCTCGACGCGGTCGCCGTCCCCCACGACGGCGACCGCCGCCCGGTAGCCAGGACCGGCATCGAGATCCTCGAGCCGCACCGGAAGGTGCGGCTCGGGGCGTTCCCGCCACTCCAGCAGCCGGGCGGGCACACCGGGGGCGCTGACGGTCAGCGCCGAAGGTTCCACCATGAGGCCGTGTCCGGTGGCCTTGAGTACGGCTTCCTTGCGGGCCCAGTAGCGGATGAAGCCGGCGACCCGGTCCTCGGGAGCCAGAGGCTCAAGCTCGGCCTGCTCCCGTGCGGTGAGCACGTCCAGCGGCAGGGTCCGGCCTTCGACGATCTCCTCCACATCGACGCCGACCTGGCCCACGGCCGTCAACGCGACCATGACCTGTTGTCCCGAGTGGGACAACGAGAGTTCCAGCGACGTCCCGGGCAGGGTCGGCTTCCCGTGCGGCGGACGGTCCCCCGACTCGGTGCAGTACTCGCACACGGGGACGACGACGACATCACCCGGGTCGATGGAGAGTTGTGCACCGACCACCTGGCGGGCCAGCACATGCGCGGTCAGATAGAGCGCTCGGGCGCCTTCGACACGGAACTGGGCGCAACGGTCCCGTTCGACGTCATCCAGCAGATCGAGCAGCTCGGGCTTCCAGCGGGCCTCGGCGGACCAGACATGGCACTCCCCGGGCCCCAGCAGCGCGATATCGCCGGTCATCCGGAAACCTCGGACCTGCTCATGCCACTCCCCCAGACTTCGGCCGGGTGCCCCCCGACCACAGAATGCCCGACACCATCCCGCTCAAGCCACATTGACTCGTTGGCCGGGAGGGGCGGCTTCGAGCCAGGCCAGGAAGCCGGTGAGCGCGTCCTCGCTCATCGCCAGTTCCAGCCTGGTCCCCCGGTGCAGACAGCCAAGGATCACCGCGTCGGAGAGCAGCGCCAGCTCCTCCTCGCCCTCCGGAAGCCGGCGCGCCAACACCTCGATCGCAGCGCGCTCCAGCACCCGCCGGGGACGGAGGGCGTACGAGAAGACCCGGAACCACTCGATCCGGTCACCGCTGTAGCGGGCGACTCCGTACACCCAGCCCTTGCCCGAGTGATCGTCCTTCTCCGGTACGTTCCAGCGCAGGCTGCAGTCGAAGGTGCCGCCCGAGCGCTGGATCAGCCTGCGGCGCAGACCGAAGACGAAGAGCCCGATCAACACCAGGGCGACGGCCAAACCGCTCACGAGCAGAGCGAGGACCATCTGCACCGACCTCCTCGTTTCGTCCCGTAGCGGTAGGCGGTTCCGCGAGTGTGCGGCGTGTCCCTGGGGATATGCCTACACCCGCGCTTGCACTTGCACCTGCACTTGCATCGCCTCAGCCGCGACCCGGTCTGGAGAAGTCCAGCCTGGCCGCGGCTGAGGGTGGTACATGGTCTCGGAACGTTAGTGCACCGCGACCGCGCGCAGCCGGACCTCGGCGCGCCGCTCGGCGGCGGCGTCGTCGTCGGCCTTGGCGCGCTCCAGCGCACGCTCAGCGCGCTGCTGGTCGATCTCGTCCGCAAGCTCGGCGATCTCCGCGAGCAGCGACAGCTTGTCGTCGGCGAACGAGATGAAACCGCCGTGCACAGCGGCGACGACCGTCCCCTCGTTCGTACGGATGGTCACCGGGCCCGACTCCAGCACACCGAGCAGCGGCTGGTGACCGGGCATGACGCCGATGTCGCCGGACGTGGTGCGCGCGACGACCAGGGTGGCCTCACCGGACCAGACCTGGCGGTCGGCGGCGACCAGCTCGACGTGCAGCTCAGCAGCCAAGGGTGGCTCCTCGGGTCACCACCCGGCGGTTCTGCCGGGTGTTGGGTCATAAGTCTAGTAGGGCTCGGGCGCGGGAAACGCCCGGGCGAAATACGGAGGGGGGCGGGACGGAACCCGCCCCCCTCCGCGAGTCAGCTCACGGTTACGTCAGCGGACTCAGGAAACGCCGAGGTCCTTCGCATTGGCCTTGAGGTCCTCGAGGCCACCGCACATGAAGAACGCCTGCTCCGGGAAGTGGTCGAACTCGCCGTCGCAGATCGCGTTGAACGCGGCGATCGACTCGTCCAGCGGCACGTCCGAACCGTCCACGCCGGTGAACTGCTTCGCCGCGTGGGTGTTCTGGGACAGGAAGCGCTCGACACGACGGGCGCGGTGCACGACGAGCTTGTCCTCTTCGCCGAGCTCGTCGATACCGAGGATCGCGATGATGTCCTGGAGGTCCTTGTACTTCTGCAGGATCCCCTTGACGCGCATGGCGGCGGAGTAGTGGTCCTGCGAGATGTAGCGCGGGTCCAGGATGCGGGACGTGGAGTCCAGCGGGTCCACCGCGGGGTAGATGCCCTTCTCGGAGATCGGACGGGACAGAACCGTCGTCGCGTCGAGGTGGGCGAAGGTGGTGGCCGGCGCCGGGTCGGTCAGGTCGTCGGCGGGGACGTAGATCGCCTGCATCGAGGTGATCGAGTGACCGCGGGTCGAGGTGATGCGCTCCTGCAGGAGGCCCATCTCGTCGGCGAGGTTCGGCTGGTAACCCACCGCGGACGGCATACGGCCGAGCAGGGTGGACACCTCGGAACCGGCCTGGGTGAAGCGGAAGATGTTGTCGATGAAGAACAGCACGTCCTGCTTCTGCACATCGCGGAAGTACTCCGCCATGGTCAGACCGGCCAGCGCGACACGCAGACGGGTGCCCGGGGGCTCGTCCATCTGGCCGAAGACCAGCGCGGTCTTGTCCAGAACGCCGGACTCCTCCATCTCCGCGATGAGGTCGTTGCCCTCACGGGTGCGCTCACCGACACCGGCGAACACGGAAACACCCTCGTGCAGCTTGGCCACACGCATGATCATTTCCTGGATGAGGACGGTCTTGCCCACACCCGCGCCACCGAACAGACCGATCTTCCCACCCTTGACGTACGGGGTGAGAAGGTCGACGACCTTCAGGCCGGTCTCGAACATCTCGGTCTTCGACTCGAGGTCCTCGAACTTCGGGGCCTTGCGGTGGATCGTCCAGCGCTCGGTCTCCTGGCCGTTGGCCTCGGGCTCGTTCAGCACCTCACCGAGGGTGTTGAACACCTTGCCCTTGGTGAAGTCGCCGACCGGGACGGTGATGCCCGTGCCCGTGTCGGTCACCGCGGCCTGGCGGACCAGACCGTCGGTCGGCTGCATCGAGATGGTGCGGACGACGCCCTCACCGAGGTGCTGCGCGACCTCGAGCGTCAGCGTCTTGGTGGAACCCGGATTGGCCGGGTCCGGCACGTCGACGTTCAGCGCGTTGTAGATCTCCGGCATCGCGTCGACGGGGAACTCCACGTCGACGACCGGGCCGATGACCCGGGCGACGCGGCCGGTGGCCACGGCGGTCGGCTCAACAGTGGTGGTCATTAGTAGTCACTCCCCGCGGTCGCGTCGGCCAGGGCGCTCGCGCCACCGACGATCTCGCTGATTTCCTGGGTGATGTCGGCCTGGCGGGCCGCATTGGCAAGTCGGGTGTACGTGTTGATCAGATCACCGGCGTTGTCGGTGGCCGACTTCATCGCCTTGCGCCGGGACGCGTGCTCGGACGCGGCCGCCTGGAGCAGGGCGTTGTAGACACGGCTCTCGACATAGCGCGGGAGAAGGGCGTCGAGGACGTCCTCCGCCGACGGCTCGAAGTCGAACAGCGGGAGGATCTCACTCTTCGTGGTCTCCGCCGCTTCCGCGCCCTTCTTCTCGGCGAGGCTGAGCGGCAGCAGCCGGTTGTCCACCGGAGTCTGCGTCAGCATCGAGACGAACTCGGTGAACACGATGTGGAGTTCGTCCACACCGCCGTCGGCCGTGTCCTTCTCGATCGCCTCGATCAGGGGCGCCGCGATCGCCTTGGCGTTCGCGTACGAGGGGTTGTCGGTGAATCCGGTCCACGAGTCCGCGACCTTGAGCTCACGGAACCCGTAGTAGGCCACGCCCTTGCGGCCGACGATGAACGTGTCGACCTCCTTGCCCTCCGCGCGCAACCGCTCGGTGAGCCGGGCAGCCGCCTTGATCGCGTTGGACGAGTAGCCGCCGGCCAGACCGCGGTCGCTCGTGATGAGCAGGACCGCGGAACGGACCGGGGACTCGGCCTCCGTGGTGAGCGGGTGCTTGGTGTTCGACCCGGTCGCCACCGCCGTGACCGCGCGGGTCAGCTCGGTCGCGTACGGAGTGGAGGCCGCCACCTTGCGCTGCGCCTTGACGATGCGCGAGGCGGAGATCATCTCCATTGCCTTGGTGATCTTCTTCGTCGCGGTGACCGACTTGATGCGACGCTTGTAGACCCGGAGCTGGGCTCCCATGAGTCAGGTCCCTTCCGTCGTCACTTCGAGACGTTGACGGCGGCCGGGGCGTCCTCACCGAGCAGCTTGCCGTCCGAGGTCTCGAACTGCTTCTTGAAGGCGGCGATCTGCTCGGCGACCTTCTCCAGCGTGTCGTCGGACATCTTCGCGCCCTCGCGGATGCTGGTCATCAGACCGCCCTGCTCACGGTGCAGGTAGTCCAGCAGCTCGCGCTCGAAGCGGCGGATGTCCTCGACCGGGACGTCGTCCATCTTGCCGGTGGTGCCGGCCCAGATGGAAACGACCTGGTCCTCGGTGGAGTACGGGGCGTACTGCGCCTGCTTCAGCAGCTCGACCATGCGCTTACCGCGCTCCAGGGCGGACTTCGACGCGGCGTCCAGGTCGGAACCGAAGGCGGCGAACGCCTCCAGCTCGCGGTACTGGGCGAGGTCCACACGAAGACGTCCGGAGACCTGCCTCATGGCCTTGTGCTGGGCGGAGCCACCGACACGGGAGACCGAGATACCGACGTTCAGGGCCGGGCGCTGGCCGGCGTTGAACAGGTCGGACTCCAGGAAGCACTGGCCGTCGGTGATGGAGATGACGTTGGTCGGGATGAACGCCGAGACGTCGTTGGCCTTGGTCTCGACGATCGGCAGACCGGTCATCGAGCCGGCGCCCATGTCGTCGGAGAGCTTGGCGCAGCGCTCCAGAAGACGCGAGTGCAGGTAGAAGACGTCACCCGGGTAGGCCTCACGACCCGGCGGGCGGCGCAGCAGCAGCGACACGGCGCGGTAGGCGTCGGCCTGCTTCGACAGGTCGTCGAAGATGATGAGGACGTGCTTGCCCTCGTACATCCAGTGCTGGCCGATGGCCGAACCGGTGTACGGCGCCAGGTACTTGAAGCCGGCCGGGTCGGACGCCGGGGCGGCGACGATGGTCGTGTACTCCAGAGCACCGGCCTCCTCCAGCGCGCCGCGCACGGACGCGATGGTGGAGCCCTTCTGGCCGATGGCGACGTAGATGCAGCGGACCTGCTTGTTCACGTCGCCCGAGCGCCAGTTGTCGCGCTGGTTGATGATCGTGTCGATCGCGAGAGCGGTCTTGCCGGTCTGGCGGTCGCCGATGATCAGCTGACGCTGGCCACGGCCGACCGGGGTCATCGCGTCGACGGCCTTGTAGCCCGTCTCCATGGGCTCGTGCACCGACTTGCGCTGCATGACCGTGGGGGCCTGCAGTTCGAGGGCGCGGCGGCCCGAGGTCTCGATCTCGCCGAGGCCGTCGATCGGGTTGCCGAGCGGGTCGACCACACGGCCGAGGTAGCCCTCGCCGACGGCGACGGACAGCACCTCGCCGGTGCGCTGGACCGGCTGGCCCTCCTCGACACCGCTGAACTCGCCGAGAACGATGGCACCGATCTCGCGCTCCTCGAGGTTGAGGGCGAGACCGAGGGTGCCGTCCTCGAACCGCAGCAGTTCGTTGGCCATGGTCGAGGGCAGCCCCTCGACCTTCGCGATGCCGTCGCCGGCAAGGCTGACCGTGCCGACCTCCTCGCGCGAGGCCGCGTCCGGCTTGTACGACTGGACAAAGTTCTCCAGCGCGTCCCGGATCTCCTCCGGCCGGATCGTGAGCTCCGCCATCTGGGTTCCCTGCTCTCCTTGTTGGGCCCGAAGTTTCTTTGGGGGTCTGGGGGCGACCCCCAGGAATCCTCTGCGGCCCAACCGGGCCGCTGTGCCATGCGTGTTTCTGTTGTGGCCTGGTCGCCGACGGTGACCGATCAGCCGCCGATACGGCGCTGCGCCTCGGCGATACGGTCGGCGATCGTGCCGTCGATGACCTCGTCGCCGATCCGCACCGAGATCCCGCCGAGGACCTCGGGGTCCACGTCCAGGTTCAGGTGCATCTCGCGGCCGTACATCCGCGCCAGCACGGTTCCGAGGCGCTGCTTCTGCCGATCGCTCAGCGGCACCGCGGAGGTGACGACGGCGACCACGCGGTCGCGGCGCGCCGCGGCCAGCTTGGACAGGGAGTCGAGTCCCTGTTCCAGGCTACGTCCCCGGGGCGCGATGCCCAGGCGGACCACCAGACGCTCGGTGACCGGGTTGGTCTTGCCGCCGAGCAGCCCGCGCAGCAGGCCGCCCTTCGCGGACGCCGTGGCAGAGCGGTCTGCCAGCGCGGCCCGCAGCTCGGTGCTGGAGGCGACGATCCGGCCGAACCGGAACAGTTCGTCCTCGACCTCGTCCAGCGCGCCGGCCCGCTGGGCCGCGACGAGGTCGGCGGTGTTCGCCAGTTCCTCCGTCGCGTCCACCAGGTCCCGGGACTGGGACCAGCGGGAGCGGACCATGCCGGAGACCAGGTCGACGGTCTCGCCGCCCACCTGACCGCCGAGCAGTCGCGCGGCCAGTTCGGCCTTGGCCTCGCCGGCCTGCGCCGGGTCGGTCAGGACCCGACGCAGCGACACCTCGCGGTCGAGCAGCGCGGTGACGGCGGCCAGCTCGTCGGCGAGCTTCGCAGCGTCGACCGACGTGTTGTCGGTCAGCGCGTCGAGACGCTCACGCGCGGCAGCCAGTGCCTCGCGGCTCGCTCCGTTCATCGGGCGGCCTCGGCCTTCTCCTCGAGCTCGTCGAGGAAGCGGTCGATCGTGCGGCTCTGGCGGGCGTGGTCGTCGAGGGACTCACCCACCAGCTTGCCGGCCAGGTCGGTGGCGAGCTTGCCGACGTCCTGGCGCAGCGCGGTCGCCGCGGACTTGCGGTCGGCCTCGATCTGGGCGTGGCCGGCGGCGACGATCTCCTCGCGCTGACGCTGGCCTTCCGCCCTCATCTCGGCGATGATCGCGGCGCCCTGCTCCGTTGCCTCCTGGCGCAGACGCGCGGCCTCGTGGCGGGCCTCGGCCAGCTGTGCCTTGTACTGCTCAAGCACACTCTGGGCCTCGACCTGGGCCGATTCGGCCTTCTCGATGCCGCCCTCGATGGCCTCGCGGCGCTGCTCCAGAACCTTGTTGATGTTCGGGAGGAGCTTCTTGGCGAGGAAGCCGAAGACGATGACGAAGGCGATCAGGCCGATGACGAGCTCGTCGAGATGCGGGATCAGAGGATTCTGAGGCTCCTCCGCAGCCGCAAGGAACAGAGCGTTCACATCAGTGCCTTCCGTGAAAGGGGTTGGGCTGTCGGTCCGGCTTACTGGTAGACGAAGCCCATGACGATGCCGATGAGGGCGAGCGCCTCACAGAAGGCGAAACCCATGATCTGGTTGGTGCGGATCAGGCCGGCCGCCTCAGGCTGACGGGCGAGGGCCTGGGTGCCGTTACCGAAGATGATGCCGACGCCGACGCCGGGGCCGATCGCAGCGAGGCCGTAGCCGATCGACGCGACGTTGCCGACGACGTTTGTCCTCGCGGAGCCTTCGGCGGCGGCGAGGTTGATCATGTCGAGAGCAGCGGACATGCCGTTACTTCCTTCTCTTTCAATGACCCGGTGGGGGTTGGCCACCGGACGTCTGCTGGTTGTTGACCGGGCCGGGCCTGAGCCCGTCGCTCAGTGGTGCTCGGCGAGCGCGCCCTGGATGTAGCTGGAGGCCAGGAGCACGAAGACGTACGCCTGGACGGCCTGGATGAAGAGCTCGAAGGCGGTCATCACGAGGACCATGGCGAACGAGGCGGTCGCGTAGACGAAGCCGAGGCCGTTCATCAGGTACCACGTGGCCACGGTGAACATCACGATCAGCAGGTGACCGGCGAACATGTTCGCGAACAGTCGGACCGCGTGGGTGAAGGGGCGGATGATCAGGTTGGAGAGGAACTCCAGGCCCATGATCACCGGCAGGATGCCCTTGGGGAGCGTCGCGTCGTAACCGAGGATGTTCTTCCAGCCGCCCACGAAGCCGTGCTTCTTGAAGGTCAGGCTGACCCACATCACATACACGATCAGCGCCAGGATCGCCGGGAAGGCGATCAGCGAGGTGACCGGGAACTGGGCGAGCGGGATGATGGACCAGAGGTTCATGATCCACACGAAGAAGAACAACGACACCATGAACGGCACGTACTTCTCGCCGTCCTTCTTGCCGATGATCTCGTAGACGATGCCCCGGCGGACGAAGTCGTATCCGGCTTCACCGACCATCTGGAGCTTGCCCGGGACCATCTTCGGCTTGGCGAACGCGGCCCAGAAGAAGCCGACGACCACGATCGAGCTCAGCAGCGCGAGAAGCATCGGCTTGCTGAACTCGAAGCCACCCACGGTGAAGATGGGCTCGTACAGGAAGGTGTGCAGGCCCGGAGCAGGGAATCCACACCCGGAGAAGATGTGGCAGCTCGCGTCGAAGGCAAGCGTCTGGTCAGCACTCACCGCGGGCTCCTTCAGCGTGGCGCATAGGTACGGCAACCTCGTTGTGTCGGCGCGGCACGCAGCCGCGGGTCGGCACTGGACTGTTCTTACAGGTAAGGGGGCGGCGGTTCGGCGTCGAGCCTCGCGCTGGGTCAGGCGTCAGCTCGGATGCCCGCGCCCGCAGTGCCGCAGTTGGCACCGGACGATAGCAGGATCGTGAACGGGCGTTTATCCCGGCCCTACCCCTCATGCCGTCGACCCAGTCTTCTCGGGCCCTGTGGCCGTCGAGGACTGCGGGTCGACGTAAAGGATCTTGGCCTTCATATAGGCGCGCGCCTGCGCGGTGACCCAGACGATGGTCGTCGCGAGCAGGGTGAAGGCCATGGCCTTCGAGTGGAACAGAGTGGTGCCCCGGAACACCGCCATGAACACGAACAGCAGCAGCAGCTGGGCCGTGTAGAGGAGCAGCCCCATCGCCTGGAACAGGTGCGGGAGGCGCTTCGCGGTGCGCTGGAGCACCACCATGCCGGCACCCATGAAGGTGATCACCACCAGGGTGCCGACGACCGCCCCCAAGGCACCCTTCCCCCCGGCGACCACCCCGCTCACCACCGCGGCGATGACGCCTGCGGCTGCGGTGGGTACGGCGGCGAGAAGGACGGTGCGGGCGTCGTTGGACAGCATGGCGGCAGCTCCGCTGATGGTGGGGGCAGTGGTGTCGTCATGGACGAGCGTAGAGCCGGTCCGAGGCGAGTCTCGGGGCCAAAGGGCCGTCGCACTACGGACCTTCGGCTCTGTATCCGGTTCTCGTGAACCGTATCACAAACTATTTGAATAGGTCTTTACCCAGAGGTGTGCCAACTCTCACACATGAGAGTGACTCCGCGCGTGTGTGCACGACACAGGGGCCGTTTGTCTGGTATTGGGCGCAATTGCGTCAGAGCGGGTCGGTCCCCGCCATCGCCACCGCGTCCTTGAAGCCCACTACGTCAACTTGGCGTTCCCGCCTTACGCCGGTCCGTGAAGCGTGAACGGGCGCCGATGGCTGTCGCTCCGTTGATGCCGACCGGAACGGGGACCCGCTCGCCGTCCGCTGTGTCCGTCCCGTCGAGCGCGGAGGCCGCGGTCCCGGCCGAGTCCGCGTCGTACGGCGGTGCTGTGCCGAACGGCCCCTCAGGCGCTTCGCCGGACCACTCGCCGCCGTGCGAGGACACCCCGGCGGACAGTGCCGGCTCCGGGCGTCTGCGGCGGTAGCGCGGCGGTACGAACGCCTCCGCCCACCGAGGGGCGCGCGGCGTGAAGCGCGGCAGCAGCAGAAGCACGAGACCGACCGCGCTCAGCCCCACGATGCCGAGCACGATCCACGTCGACGCCGAGTGCACCGAATAGGCGACGACACCGAAGGCGATCAGCGCCGACCAGAAGTACATGATCAGCACGGCACGGCTGTGTGAGTGCCCGATCTCCAGCAGCCGGTGGTGCAGATGCCCGCGGTCGGCGGCGAAGGGCGACTTCCCGTTCCAGGTCCGGCGGACGATCGCCAGCAGCAGATCGGCGAGCGGGATCGCGATGATGGTCAGCGGCAGCAGCAGCGGGATGAAGACCGGCAGCGCCGCGTGGGTGGCCTCGCGGGTGCCTCCCTCGAACAGCTTCAGCGCGTCCGGGTCCACCTGGCCCGTCACCGAGATCGCGGACGCGGCGAGCACCAGACCGATCAGCATGGATCCGGAGTCGCCCATGAAGATCCGCGCGGGATGCATGTTGTGCGGCAGGAAGCCCAGGCACATGCCCATCAGGATCGCGGCGAAGAGGGTCGCGGGTGCGGCGGCCTCGATCGTGTAGCCGTACCAGATGCGGTACGCGTACAGGAAGAACGCGGCGGTGGCGATGCACACCATGCCCGCGGCGAGACCGTCCAGGCCGTCCACGAAGTTCACCGCGTTGATGGTGACGACCACCAGGGCGACGGTGAGCAGGGTGCCCTGCCACTGGGTGAGCGCGACCGTGCCGATGCCCGGGATCGGCAGCCAGAGGATCGTCAGACCCTGCACGACCATCACACCCGCGGCGATCATCTGCGCACCCAGTTTGATGAGCGCGTCGATCTCGAACTTGTCGTCGAGCACACCGACCAGCCAGATCAGCGCGGCCCCTGAGAGCAGGGCGCGTGGCTCGTTGGACAGCTCGAAGACGGCGTTGAGGTTGGTCAGGTGGTCGGCGACCAGGAGCCCCGCGCACAGACCGAAGAACATGGCGATGCCACCGAGCCGCGGAGTCGGTTCTCGGTGTACGTCGCGGGCGCGGATCTCCGGCATCGCTCCGGTCGCGATGGCGAACTTCCGCACCGGACCGGTGAGCAGATAGGTCACCGCCGCCGTGACACAGAGCGTCAGCAGGTAATCACGCACGGGCTGCCCCACAGGTATCGCTGGCCATCTCAGCCTCACACCCTAGCTTCGTTGGCCTTGTGGGTGAGGACTTCGGGAAGGTGAGAACGGTTGCATCCGGCCCTTCCCGGCCCGCTCCGGGCTCGGCGCATGCCCGGCCCGCGTTCCGACGGAGCCCGGCCCGCGTTCCGACGGAGCCCGGTCCGGACTCGCTCAGCGGCCCCGCCGCGCGGCTCAGTACGGCGGGAAGCGCCCGGTCAGCTCCCGCACCTCGTCGCGCAGCCGCCGGGCCACACCGCCGTCTCCGGGTGCGCGCAACGCCAGGCCGAACAGTGCCGCCATACGGCGCATCTCCGCCTCGCCCATGCCCTGGGTGGTGACGGCCGCGGTACCCAGCCTGACCCCGCGCCCGTCGCCGTACGGCAGCGCACATGTGTCCAGGACCATCCCGACGGCCCCGAGCCTGCCCCTGGCCGTCCGTCCGTCCACGCCCAGCGGGGCCGGGTCCGCCATGATCAGGTGGGTGTCGGTGCCCCCTGTGGTGACGGCGAAGCCCTCGTCGGCCAGCGCGCCCGCGAGCACTCGCGCGTTGGCCACGACCTTGCGGGCGTACTCGGCGAACGCAGGGGTGGCTGCCTCGCCGAAGCCCACGGCCTTGGCGGCGATGGTGTGCATCTGGGCGCCGCCCTGGGTGAACGGGAAGACCGCCCGGTCGATACGCTCGCCGAGATGGCTCCCGCACAGCAGCATCCCGCCGCGGGGGCCGCGGAGCACCTTGTGCGTCGTGGCGCAGACGACATCCGCGTAGGGCACGGGGTTCGGCGCCACTCCCCCGGCGATCAGGCCCATCGGATGGGCGGAGTCCACGATCAGATACGCGCCCACTTCGTCGGCGATCTCACGGAACGCGGCGTAGTCGGGGTGGCGCGGATAGGAAATCGACCCGCAGACGATCGCCTTGGGCCGGTGCTCCCGTGCCAGGGCGCCCATCTGCTCGTAGTCGAGCAGTCCGGACTCCGCGTCGACCCCGTACGGGACGAAGTCGAACCAGCGGCCGGAGAAGTTGGCCGGGGATCCGTGTGTGAGGTGCCCGCCGAAGGCCAGTCCCATCGCCAGCACGGTGTCGCCCGGCCGCAGGAGCGCGGCATACGCCGCGAGCACGGCGGACGAGCCCGAGTGCGGCTGTACGTTCGCGTGCTCGGCGCCGAAGAGGGCCTTCGCCCGGTCGACGGCGATCCGCTCGGCGGCGTCGACGAGCTCGCAGCCACCGTGGTACCGCGTGCCCGGGTAGCCCTCGGCGTACTTGTTGGAGAGCCGAGAGCCGAGCGCCGCGAGCACGGCGGGCGAGGTGAAGTTCTCGGCGGCGATGAGCTGCAGGGTGTCGGTCTGCCTGACCGTCTCACCCAGGATGACCTCGGCGATCTCCGGGTCCTGGCGGCGCAGCGCCGCGAGTTCGGGAGAGCGGGCGACGGCGGCTCGGGCCGCGGCCGGTTCGGCCGACGCTGCCGGTGCGGCTTGGGCGGCTGGTGCTTCGGTGCTGCTGCTGACCGGCATGGTGTGCTCCGGGCATCAGATGGGTTCGTGCGATCCAATGTAGGCCGGTGTCGGCCCGTCCGCGCACCGTTCCGCCGGTTTCACCGTTCTCCGGGCCGGTCCGCCTGGGCCGTGTCCCTCGCGGAGGAAGGCCGGTACACGGGCCTCACCGCCACCCGGGCCTGTGCCGGGACTCCCTTGGGTCGAGGGCGCGCGGGGCCTCGTCAGCGGCTCGCGGGCACGCCGGTCAGCGCCGTCACCACCGGGTCCAGCGCCTGGTTGATCTCCTCGCCGATCGAGCGGAAGAACGTGATCGGCGCACCGTACGGGTCGTACACCTCGTCCGCCTCAGCGCTCGGCGCGAGCAGCCAACCGCGCAGCGCGGCCGCGGCGCGCACCAGGGCCCTGGCCCGCTCCACGAAGCCTTCGCTGCGCGGGTCCGGCAGCGTCGCCGGGTCTATCGCCCGGACGAGCCGGGTGAACTCCTTCAGCGTGAAGGTGCGCAGTCCGGCGGAGTGCCCCATCGAGATGACCTGCGCCCGGTGGTCACGGGTCGCCGTCAGCACCAGGTCGGCGCGGATGACGTGCTCGTCGAGCAGCTCCCGCCCGGTGAAGCCGCTGGGGTCCGCGCCGAAGTCGGCCAGCACCGTCTCGGCGTTCGGCTCCATCGCCGCTCCCTCATGCCCCCAGGTGCCCGCGCTCTCCACGATCAGCCCGCGCGCCGACAGGTCTCCCAGCCGGTCGCGCAGGGCATGCCGAGTCAACCGCTCGGTGATCGGCGAGCGGCAGACGTTGCCCGTGCTGACGTGGAGGATCCTGAAGGTGTCGCCGCCGTTCACCGCGCCTATGCCGCGCTCCTCGGATGCGGTCACTGGGCCGGTCCCCGGCCGCACACCGCGCTCATGGAGCCACCTCGAGGTCGGGTACCACCTTCCGCAGCTCGTCCGCTTCGAGCGCCCCGGCACGCAGCAGCACCGGCACCTTCCCGGTGACGTCGACGATCGAGGACGGGACGATGCCGGGAGTCGGTCCACCGTCGAGGTAGACGGACACGGAGTCGCCGAGCATGCTCTGCGCGGCGTCGCAGTCCTCCGGCGCGGGGTGCCCGGTCAGGTTCGCGGAGGACACCGCCATCGGGCCGACCTCCGTGAGCAGCTCGATCGCGACCGGGTGCAGCGGCATCCGGATGGCGACCGTGCCCCGGGTGTCACCGAGGTCCCACTGCAACGACGGCTGGTGCCTGGCGACCAGCGTCAGCGCACCCGGCCAGAACGCGTCGACAAGCTCCCACGCCTTCTCCGAGAAGTCCGTGACCAGCCCGTGCAGGGTGTTGGGCGAACCGATGAGCACCGGCGTGGGCATGTTGCGGCCGCGGCCCTTGGCGTCGAGCAGCTCGCTGACGGCCTCGCTGCTGAACGCGTCGGCGCCGATGCCGTACACGGTGTCGGTGGGCAGCACCACCAGCTCGCCGCGGCGCACCGCCGATGCCGCCTCGCGCAGACCGGTGGTGCGATCGGTCGCGTCGTTGCAGTCGTATCGCCGAGCCATCAGCGGGCCTCCTTCTTTTCGAGCACTCGGTCTACCTCCGAGGCGCTCCAGCGTGCGTCGACAGTTGATCGGACTCGGCCCGCCCCTGCCTTCGGCGGGTGAGTCCCCGTGTTCATCGGGGCCCGGGCGCGGTCTGCCTTCCGACCACGCTCCCCCCTGGTCATCGGCCGGGGGGATCCCCACCGCCGCTCACTCGGGCCGGCCGGGGGGCCGGGCTCCGACGAGCGCAGGGGGGTCATGGCATCGCCTTGCGCGCGGTCGCGAACCGCGGGCGGTTGTTCAGGTCGGGATGGTCTGCCGCGTCCGCCCAGCCGGACTCCTCGTTGAAGATCCACGGCACCTGGCCGCCCTGGGTGTCCGCGTGCTCCACGACGACGAGCCCGCCGGGGCGCAGCAGCCGGTGGGCGGTGCGCTCGATACCGCGGATGGTGTCGAGCCCGTCCTCACCCGAGAAGAGCGCCATCTCCGGGTCATGGTCGCGCGCCTCGGGAGCGACGTACTCCCACTCGGTGAGCGGGATGTACGGCGGATTGGAGATCACCAGGTCGACCTGGCCGTCGAGCTCGGGCAGTGCGACAAGCGCGTTCCCGTGGTGGACGGCGACCCGCGAGCCCTCGGCGTTCCTGCGGGTCCAGTCGATCGCGTCGTCCGACAGCTCCACGGCGTGCACCCGGGAGCGCGGCACCTCCTGCGCGATCGCGAGCGCGATGGCGCCGGAGCCCGAACACAGATCCACGACCAGCGGCTCGACCACGTCCATCGCCCGCACCGCGTCTATGGCCCAGCCGACGACCGACTCGGTCTCGGGCCGGGGCACGAAGACACCGGGGCCCACCTGGAGCTCCAGATAGCGGAAGAAGGCCCGCCCGGTGATGTGCTGCAGCGGCTCGCGGGCCTCCCGGCGCGCGATCGCCTCCCAGTAGCGGGCGTCGAAGTCCGCGTCCTTGACCAGGTGCAACTCGCCGCGCTTGACGCCGTGCACGAACGCGGCGAGCTCCTCCGCGTCGAAGCGTGGCGAGGGCACGCCGGCGTCCGCCAGCCGCTGGGTGGCCTGGGCCACTTCGGCAAGCAGCAGGGATCGGGGGTACGGGGGTCGTCCCCCCGGGAGCGACTGCACGCTGGTCCTCCGGGCCGGTCGGTTCTGTCTTGCCTGTCTTGCTGCTGACCACTCGCTCGGCCGACTGCCGGACGTGGCCGTCCTGGCTCGCCCGCCGCCTCGCGCACCGCTTACGCGGCGGCGAGCTTCGCTGCGGAGTCGGCGTCGACACAGGCCTGGATCACCGCGTCCAGTTCCCCGTCGAGCACCTGGTCCAAGTTGTACGCCTTGAATCCGACGCGGTGGTCAGAGATCCGGTTCTCCGGGAAGTTGTACGTACGGATCTTCTCGGAGCGGTCCACCGTGCGCACTTGGCTGCGCCGGGCGTCGGCGGCCTCGCGCTCGGCCTCCTCCTGCGCGGCGGCGAGCAGCCGGGAGCGGAGGATACGCATGGCCTGCTCCTTGTTCTGGAGCTGGCTCTTCTCGTTCTGGCAGGACGCCACGACACCCGTCGGGATGTGCGTGATGCGCACAGCCGAGTCGGTGGTGTTGACGGACTGGCCACCGGGGCCCGACGAGCGGTAGACGTCGATCCGCAGGTCGTTGGGGTTGATCTCGACCTCGACCTCCTCGGCCTCCGGGGTGACCAGCACGCCCGCGGCCGATGTGTGGATACGGCCCTGGGACTCGGTGGCCGGCACCCGCTGCACCCGGTGCACGCCGCCCTCGTACTTCAGCCGGGCCCAGACGCCCTGGCCGGGCTCGGGGGTCGCGTTGCCCTTGAGCTTCACGGCCACCTGGACGTCCTTGTAGCCGCCGAGCTCGGACTCGGTGGCGTCGATGATCTCGGTCTTCCAGCCGACGCGCTCGGCATAGCGCAGATACATGCGCAGCAGATCGCCCGCGAACAGCGCCGACTCGTCGCCCCCCGCGCCCGCCTTGATCTCCAGGATGACGTCCTTGTCGTCGCTGGGGTCGCGCGGGACGAGCAGCAGCCGCAGCTTGTCGGTGAGCTCATCGCGCTGCTTGTCCAGTTCCTTGACCTCGGCGGCGAAGTCCGGGTCGTCATGGGCGAGCTCGCGGGCCGTCTCGATGTCGTCCCCGGTCTGCTTCCAGGAGCGGTACGTGGCGACGATCGGAGTCAGCTCGGCGTAGCGCTTGTTGAGCTTGCGCGCGTTGGCCTGGTCGGCGTGGACCGAAGGGTCGGCGAGCTTCTTCTCGAGATCGGCGTGCTCGCCGATCAGTTCCTCGACCGCCTCGAACATCGGGGGCTCCTGGTATGCGTTACGAAAGTGCTGCGGGAGTGCTGCGGGGATGAAGCTGCTGCCGGTCCGGGGGTGGCGTCCGGTCGTCCCGGGTCCCCGCCGTGAGCGGGGACGGCAAAGCGCCGGTCCCGGCCGCCCCGCGCGGGGGCAGCCGAGAACCGGCGCAGTGGCTCGCTACTTCTTGGCGGAGCCGGCAGCCTTGCCGAAGCGGGCCTCGAAGCGGGCCACACGGCCACCGGTGTCGAGGATCTTCTGCTTGCCCGTGTAGAACGGGTGGCACTCGGAGCAGACCTCGGCGCGGATGGCGCCGCTCTCGATCGTGCTGCGGGTGGTGAACGACGCGCCGCAGGTGCAGCTCACCTGGGTCTCGACGTACTCGGGGTGGATGTCGCGCTTCAAGGTGTCTCCTAGATTCGGGAGGGCACCGGGTCGCACACGCGGGATGCGGGTACGTGAACCGGGGCCGACGTACCAGTCTGCCAGGACCGGCCGTATCTCCCAAAACCGGGGTGGGGCCGCGGGTATTCCCCGCTTCCGGCCGGACCTCAGGAGCGTTCGCGCGACCTGCCCCTCCCGGGCTGCCGGACCCGGTGGCGCTGCCGTCCACCACCACCCGGCCGACGCCGCACCGCGGGCGCCACTCGACCGTGGAGGACCGGGCCGAGAGTGACCGACCCGGCCGGAATCGGCCGTGTCGCCCGCGCGCCGGCTACTGCACGACGTCCGCCGCCTGGCCCTCGGCCGCGCCCTCGGTCGCCGAGGCGGGGATCGGCTTGTCTGCCGCGAGAGCCTTCCAGACCTGCTGGGACTGCTTCTCCAGCGGTCTGACGCGGTTGGGGTCGACCTGGTCGTACTGGACCGGCAAGGTGATCATGTTGACGTCATCGGCGCCGAGTTCCTTGAGCCCGCGCGCGAAGCCGGCGAGCGCCTCGACCGAGTCGAGTTCCGAGTCGGGGGTGATCGCCTTGGTGGCGCTGTCGGCGAGTCCGAAGAGCTTGTCCGGGCTGGTGAGCAGCCCGACACCCTTGACCTGCTGGATCAAGGCCTTGATGAACGCCTGCTGGAGCTGGATGCGCCCCAGGTCGCTGCCGTCGCCCACGGTCTTGCGGGTGCGGACGAGGGCGAGCGCCTGCTCGCCGTCCAGGGTGTGGGTGCCGGGTTCGAGGTCGAGACGGCTCTTGGTGTCCTTGATCGCCTTGTTGGTGGTGATCTTGACGCCGCCGAGTTCGTCGATGATCTCCTGGAAGCCGCTGAAGTCCACTTCCATGTAGTGGTCCATGCGGATGCCGGACATCTTCTCGACGGTCTTGACCGCGCAGGCGGGCCCGCCGACCTGATACGCCGTGTTGAACATGGCGCGGGACTCGCCGCGTACATCATCGCCGTTGCCGTCGGTGCATTCCGGGCGGTCCACGAGGGTGTCGCGAGGCACGGAGACGACCGCGGCCTTCTTGTGGCCCTCGTAGACGTGCACGATCATCGCGGTGTCGGAGCGGGCGCTGCCCTCGTCCGTGCCGTACTTGGAGTTGTCGCCGGCCCGGGAGTCGGAGCCCAGGACGAGGATGTCCATCGATCCGTTGTCCACGTCGTCAGGACGGTCGGTGCCGAGCTGGGCATTGATGTCGACGCCCTGGATGTTGCCGTTGAGCTTGAAGTACAGGTATCCCAGACCGGATCCGCCGGCGAGCACCAGACCGCCCGCCACCCAGGCGGTGGCCGTCACGGCGCGGCGCCGCCCGGTGGGCGGCTTGCGGCGTTTGCCGGTGGCGCGTATTCGACTGCCCTTGCTCTGGTCGGCCATATCCCCTCGAGTCCTCGTCGGTCCTCTGTCCTCGCCGTCGCGTCCGACATGGTTTGCCCGCCATGTCAAATTTTGTTACGCCACTGGTATGACGGCCAGGCGGTGAGAAGGGTTGCACAGGAACCTGAGAGGTACGCGAGAGTCACTTGGTGACCGCAGGAGGAGGACCTGTGTGCTTCATGCGGACCGGGGCACACAGCCCCTGATTCACCTGCGAGTTCCAAGGCCTCGGCAGGCACAGGCGGACACTCGTCGTCGCGGGCCGGATGGCGGCGTGTGGCGAACGTCCCACCGGGGCGCGGGGGTCGACCGGCGGACGACGGCGGCAGAGCCGAGGGTGCCCGCCGTGCGTGACGCACGGCGGGCACCCTCGGCTTCTTCGCTGCGCTGCCTCGTCAGCCGAGCAGGTTCATCGTGTGGAAGCTGGTGCCGAGCGCGACCCTGGTGCCGAAGATCCCGCCGGAGGACTTGCCGTTGCCCGGGTAGAGCCACAGCTTGCCGCCGGTCTCGCGCACCCAGACGTCGGCGATGCCGTCGCCGTTCACATCACCGGTGGTGACCAGCGCGGTGAAGCTCCTCGGCCGGAACGTGACCGTCTTGATGCGGGCCGCGAACGGCGCCGACGCCTTGCCCGTGCCCTTGTACAGATAGGTGGTGCCGTCCGCGCCGCGGGCGAGCAGGTCGGGCATACCGTCGTTGGTGAAGTCGCCGTGGCCGCCGAGGATTCCGTACTGGGCCCAGCCGGTGCCGACCCGGACCGCGGTGCCGAGACCACCCTTGCCGTCGCCCGGGCGCAGGTACATCGTGCCCGCGGAGTCCACCGTCAGCAGGTCGGGCTTCTCGTCGCCGGTGACGTCACCCGGGGCCACGAAGTGCTTGTACGTGCCCCAGGCGCTCGACAGGAGCTTGCGCTTGACCGTGCCCTCCGACGGCACGTAGTGGTCCCAGTACACGGAACCGCTCTTGGCCCGGACGATCATGTCCTGGTAGTCGTCGCGGTTGAGGTCGGTCTGGAGCAGGACCGTGTTGCCGGCGAAGGAACCGAGATCGACGGCGCGGTTGACTCCCGTGCCCCTCGACGTCCAGCTGAACAGCTTGTTGTCGGACCCCCTGCGACCCAGCAGGTCGGCCTTGTCGTCGTTGTTCCAGTTCGCGTCGTCGACGCGGGCCTGGATCGCCGCCGAGTAGGTGGACGTCTTCGCGTACACGCCGTACTTGCCCTTGGCCGAGCAGTCGACATCACCCCAGGAGACGACACCGGCGAGCTTGCCGTTGACGACGAGCGGGCCGCCCGAGTCACCGTTGCAGGTGGTCTCGGTGGTGGCGTCGTCGCCGGTCGGGGCTGCGCCGGCGCAGACCATGTGGCCCTTGACGAACTTGGCGGCGGTCGCGGTGGACTCCGGGTAGGCGGTGGCGCAGGCGGTGTCCGAGACGATGTCGGCGTCGGCGACCTTCAGCGTGTCCGAGCCGCTGTTCGGGTCGGTCGAGCTGGTACGGCCCCAGCCGTAGACCTTGCCGTCGTTGCCCGCCGTGTACAGGGAGCTGTCCGACGGCTGTGCCAGCGGGAGCGTCGCCACACTGACCTTGGAGTCCAGCGTGAGCACGGCGACGTCGTTGTCGATGTCGACGTCGTCGTACGCCGGGTGGTCCCACTGGCGGTAGGCGCCGCGGACTTGGCCGCCGTGCCAGTCGACGGTGTCGCCGTCCACGGTGGGCACATGGTTGGTGCCGACGACGACCGTCCCGGTCTGGGCCCAGTCGATGCCGTCGACGCAGTGCGCCGCGGTGGCGACCTTGGTCGGAGCGATGACCGCGCCACCGCAGAAGTAGCCGCGGCCCTCGCTGTCCTGGAAGTAGAGCTGAGCCATCCACGGCGCGGAGGAGATCGTGGTCTCCTTGCCGCCGATGATGCGGGCACTCGGCGCGCTGCGGGCGGACGTACCGGGCTCGGTGGACCCGGCGGCCTCAGTGGACCCGGCGGCCTCCGGCTGCTTGACGAGCGTGTGCTTGCTGCGCTCGTCTGCCTTGATCGCGGCCACCAGGCGCTCGCCCAACTCGGCCTTCGACACCGCGGCAGGCTTCTGCGCGTCAGCGGCGATCGGCGAGCTGCCCTCGCCGGCTTCCGCCGAGTCGGTGCCGGTGAAGGCGATGCCCGCTCCTGCGAGCGCGGCTGCTGCGGCCACGGCCGGGAGCGCGAGCTTCATGCGGCGCTTGTGCCGGCCACCACGGGTGCGTATCTGCACTCGTAAACCCCTCGTGAGAACCGGCGGAGCGCAACCGCTCGCCGGAAGAGACATGCTCGTGGAGGGGTGACGCACAAATGCGGGCAGCACGGCGGTCAAGGTCCCCCGACCTCGCCGTACCGCTTGGTGGAATCCCCCCACGTCGATCAGCAGATCGTACTCACGTCAACCCGTGGTTGACCAGTGAGTACCCGCGGGCAAAGGGGGCGGGAAGGCGGGACGGCCCCGTCACTCGAAGTGACGGGGCCGTTCCATGACCGCCGGTGCTCTCGCGAGCAGCCGGTCCACCGGTGCGGGGACCGGTGGTTCGGATGTCAGTCGCCGTTGCCCGGCGCCGGGGTCGTCTTCTGGATCTGGAGCAGGAACTCGGGGTTCGACTTCGTCTGCTTCATCTTGTCGAGCAGCAGCTCGATCGCCTGCTGCTGGTCGAGCGCGTGCAGCACTCGGCGCAGCTTCCAGACGATGCCGAGTTCCTCGCCGCTGAGCAGGATCTCCTCCTTGCGGGTGCCGGACGCGTCGACGTCCACCGCCGGGAAGATGCGCTTGTCGGCGAGCTTCCGGTCGAGCTTGAGCTCCATGTTGCCGGTGCCCTTGAACTCCTCGAAGATCACCTCGTCCATGCGCGAGCCGGTGTCGACCAGCGCCGTGGCCAGGATGGTCAGCGAGCCGCCGTCCTCGATGTTGCGCGCGGCACCGAAGAAGCGCTTCGGCGGGTAGAGCGCGGTCGAGTCGACACCACCGGACAGGATGCGTCCGGAGGCCGGGGCCGCCAGGTTGTACGCACGGCCCAGACGGGTGATCGAGTCCAGCAGGACGACCACGTCATGGCCCAGCTCGACGAGGCGCTTGGCACGCTCGATGGCCAGCTCTGCGACGGTGGTGTGGTCCTCGGCCGGACGGTCGAAGGTCGAGGAGATGACCTCGCCCTTGACCGACCGCTGCATGTCGGTGACCTCTTCCGGACGCTCGTCCACCAGGACGACCATCAGGTGGCACTCGGGGTTGTTGTGGGTGATCGCGTTGGCGATCGCCTGCATGATCATGGTCTTGCCGGTCTTCGGCGGGGCCACGATCAGGCCTCGCTGGCCCTTTCCGATCGGCGACACCAGGTCGATGATGCGGGTGGTCAGCACGCCCGGGTCGGTCTCCAGACGGAGCCGGTCCTGCGGGTACAGCGGGGTCAGCTTGTTGAACTCCGGTCGGCCGCGGCCCGATTCAGGCGCCATGCCGTTGACGGAGTCGAGGCGGACCAGCGCGTTGAACTTCTCACGGCGCTCGCCTTCCTTGGGCTGGCGGACCGCACCGGTGACGTGGTCGCCCTTGCGCAGACCGTTCTTGCGGACCTGAGCCAGCGACACATACACGTCGTTCGGACCGGGCAGGTAGCCGGAGGTCCGGATGAACGCGTAGTTGTCGAGGATGTCCAGGATGCCCGCGACGGGGATCAGGACGTCGTCGTCGGCCAGCTGCGGTTCCGGGGCGAACTCGTCACGGCCGCGGCGGCCTCGGCGGTCGCGGTAGCGGCCGCGGCGTCCACGCCGACCGCCCTCGTCGTCGAAGTCGTCCTGCGGGCCGCCGCCCTGGCGCTGCTGTCCGCCGCCCTGCGTCTGGCGCTGTCCACCGCCCTGCTGGTCGTCGCCGCCCTTGCCGCCGCGGCGGTCACGCTGGCGATCGCCACGCTCACCGCGGTCACGCTGGCGATCGCCGCGCTCACCGCGGTCACGCTGGCGATCGGCGCGGCGGCCCTCGGCCGTGTCGGCGGCTGCTTCGGCCTTGGCGTCGACCTGGGTGTCAGTCTTGGCCTCGGCGCGGACCTCGGTCTTGACGTCGCCCTTCGACTGCGCCGCGGCGGTCTCACCCTCGGGGCTGCCCGCGGGCGACGTGGCGCGGCGTCGACGGCGCTCACCGGCCGGTGCGTCATCGCTGGCCGGCTGGCCAGGGATGTCGATCTGCTGCTGGGCCGCGGCCTTCTCGGCCTTCGGCTCGGCTGCCGCGGCGCTGTCGTCGCCGGTACGGGCCTTGGAGGTGGCACGGCGCTTCGGCTTGGTCTCGGCCGCGGCGTCGGAGCCCCCGCTCTTGGCCGGGGAAGCGGCCTGGCCGCCACCGGCCTGCGCCTCCTTGATGACCTCGATCAGCTGGCTCTTGCGCATCCGCGCGGTGCCCCTGATGCCCAGGCCGGACGCGACCTGCTGAAGCTCGGCCAGGACCATGCCGTCGAGGCCGGTGCCGGAGCGGCGGCGCCGTGCGGTGGTGCCGGAGGCAGCACCTGCGGCGGGCGCGGTGGTGTCGACGCTCTTGTCGGCAGTCACGCCCATCAGATCGGTGGTGTCGCTCACGAAGGGTCCTTCCCTGGAGCGGACGTCGGCCATCTGGCTCGGCGACCGGTTGTGCTGTCCGGCACCGGTCCGTGATCTTTCGGATCGTGGACCGAGACCGGGGCGGTAGTCCCGCCGGGTAGGCGGAGGAAATGTACGTGCAAGGTCCGGCCCGAGTCCCCCTGCTCGGCCCTCTCCCGAGATGAGCGAGGGGTGTCGTGCCGTTTCCGGAGCGTGCTCGAAACTGCTCAGGCAGGCTGCTCAGGCAGTTGGGGAGGCTCCCGGAAGAATGGTGGTCCCGGATGGGGACGCAAAGCACCGCTCCACAAGAATGTGGGCTGCGTACTTGAGGTTAACACTACCGGCTCCAACAAACATTCCCCCTCTCGGTCACCGGCAATCCCGTGTCGCTATGAAGCGAGCGGCAGCACGCTCGCCCCGGCCTCGTCGAGCGCCAACCGGTTCGCCGCCCAGCCCTCGCCCGCGAGCCTCGCCACCTTGTCGGCTGCGCCGTCCTCGACCAGCGCGAGCACCGTGGGTCCCGCGCCGGAGATGACCGCCGGAACGCCATCCGCGCGCAGCCGGTTCACGAGGTCGACGCTCTGCGGCATCGCCGGAGCACGGTACTCCTGGTGCAGGCGGTCCTCGGTGGCCGGCAGCAGCAGCTCGGGACGCCGGGTCAGGGCCTCCACGAGCAGGGCGGCGCGACCCGCGTTGGCCGCGGCGTCGACGTGTGGGACGGTACGCGGGAGGAGTCCGCGCGCGGTCTCGGTGAGCACCGGATTCGACGGCACGAAAACCACCGGAACGATGGAATCCGAGGGGTCCATCCTGATGGCTCGGGCCGTGCCGGCTGCCGTCCAGGCCAGGGTGAACCCGCCGAGCAGACACGCCGCGACGTTGTCGGGGTGGCCCTCGATCTCGGTGGCGAGCTCCAGCAGCGCGGCGTCGTCGAGCCGGGTGTCGCCGCCTATGGTCACCGCGCGGGCGGCGACGATGCCGGCGCAGATGGCGGCGGACGACGAACCGAGCCCGCGGCCGTGCGGGATGCGGTTGGCGCAGACCACTTCGAGACCGCGCGGCTGTCCGCCGAGCAGGTCGAAGGCAGTACGCAGGGAGCGTACGAGCAGATGGCTCTCATCGCGGGGCAGGGTTTCGGCGCCCTCACCCGCGATGTCGATATGCAGACCGGAATCGGCCACCCGGACGACGACGTCGTCATACAGCCCCAGCGACAGGCCGAAGGCATCGAAGCCCGGCCCGAGGTTAGCGCTGGTGGCGGGGACACGCACCCGGACGGCGGCGGCGCGGAATGCGGGACCGGCCATCGCTCGACGACACTCCTTGGGTTGGTTCTGGTCGGATTCTGGTCGACGGAATTCTGACTCTGATTCGACGTGAAATGCGGGCCTGACGTGCTCTGACGAACTTGCGAGGACGAGGACCCGTGGGCCGAAACGGCAGCAGCACCGCGGCATATGCGGTGGGCCGGTTCGGCACAGCTTATCGAAGGAAGGTTCAGCGGCGACATAGGGCGTAGGGGAGGCGCGCGATGCGTGTCGCACCCCTGGCGACCACCGTCGGCTACCCGCCGGCTTCCCTCACGTCGCCGCACACGCCCCCGCGATTCCCGCGCTGCGGCGTGTTTCCGCCTGGGCGGAAACACGCCGCGAGCCCTGCGCGGGACACCACGTCGCGGCATCGGTCCCGGACTGGGGCGAACCCCCCGGCGTACGGCTCCGCCACAGAGGCGCGCCCGGCGGCGACGGCTCCGCAGCCGGCCTTCGGGCACCCGCGGCTCCCAGGCCGTCCCCGCACAGCGCGTGGCCGGGAGGGCACCTCCCAGGCGGCCTGCCCGCTCGCACTCCCGCCCGACCGCCTACGCGAGGCCCAGCCGCTCGGCCGCCACGCCCGCGTCCACCGGCACCGTGAGGGGCTGAGGAGCTCCGGCGACCGCCCAGTCGGGGTCCTTGAGACCGTTGCCGGTGACCGTGCAGACGATCCGCTGGCCCGGGTCGACCTTCCCCTCCTCGGCGGCCTTGAGCAGACCGGCCACCGACGCAGCGGACGCCGGCTCCACGAAGACTCCTTCGCGAGAGGCCAGCAGCCGGTAGGCGCGCAGGATCTGACGGTCGGTCACCTCGTCGATGAAGCCGCCCGACTCGTCCCGGGCGGCCAGCGCGTACTCCCAGGAAGCCGGGTTGCCGATCCGGATCGCGGTGGCGATGGTCGACGGGTCCTTGACGACCTCGCCACGCACGATGGGCGCCGAACCCGCGGCCTGGAAGCCCCACATCCGCGGGGTGCGAGTGGACACCTCGTCGGCGGCGTACTCCTTGTAGCCCTTCCAGTAGGCCGTGATGTTCCCTGCGTTGCCGACCGGGAGCACATGGATGTCGGGAGCGTCGCCGAGCGCGTCCACGATCTCGAACGCGGCGGTCTTCTGGCCCTCGATACGGACCGGGTTCACCGAATTGACCAGCGCCACCGGATAGTTCTCGGAGAGCCCGCGAGCCAGCACCAGGCAATCGTCGAAGTTGCCGTCGACCTGGAGGATCTTGGCACCGTGGACCAGAGCCTGCCCCAGCTTGCCCATGGCGATCTTGCCCTGGGGGATCAGCACCGCGCTGACCATCCCGGCGCGCCCGCCGTACGCGGCGGCGGAGGCGGAGGTGTTCCCGGTGGAGGCGCAGATGACGGCCTGCGCGCCCTCCTCCTTGGCCTTGCTGATCGCCATCGTCATGCCGCGGTCCTTGAAGGACCCGGTCGGGTTCGCACCCTCGACCTTGAGATACACCTCACAGCCGGTGGCCTCGGAAAGGGCTCCCGCGGCGACGAGCGGAGTACCGCCCTCGCCCAGCGTGACGACCGGCGTGGTCTCCGTCACCGGGAGCCGGTCCCGGTACTCCTCGATGATGCCGCGCCACTGGTGCGTGCGAGTACTCATGGGTGCCTACTCTCCTTCAACCCGCATGATGCTGGCGACACCGCGCACGGTGTCGAGTTCGCGCAGCGCCTCGACCGTCCCGGAGAGAGCGGCGTCGGGCGCGCGGTGGGTGACGACGACGAGTGAGGCCTCGCCGTCCTTGCCCTTCTGGCGCACCGTGTCGATGGATACGCCGTGCTCGGCGAAGACCGTCGCGACCTGGGCGAGCACACCCGGTTTATCGGCCACGTCGAGGCTGATGTGGTACCGCGTCACGACCTCGCCCATGGGACTCACGGGCAGCTGGGTGTACACGGACTCACCGGGCCCGGTGGCCTCGGCGAGCTTGTTGCGGCAGACCGCGACCAGGTCGCCGAGCACCGCCGATGCGGTCGGGGAGCCCCCGGCGCCCGGACCGTAGAACATCAGCCGCCCGGCGGCCTCGGCCTCCACGAAGACGGCGTTGTACGCCTCGCGGACGGAGGCAAGCGGGTGGCTGAGCGGGATCATCGCGGGATGCACCCGGGCGGTGACCGACTTGCCGTCGGCCGCCCGCTCGCAGATGGCCAGCAGCTTGATGGTGCAGCCCATCTTCCCGGCGGAGGCGAAGTCGGCGGCGGTGACCTCGGTCATGCCCTCGCGGTAGACGTCGTCGAGGCGTACCCGGGTGTGGAAGGAGATGCCGGCGAGGATCGCGGCCTTGGCGGCGGCGTCGAAGCCCTCCACATCGGCCGTCGGGTCGGCCTCGGCGTAGCCGAGCGCGGTGGCCTCGTCCAGCGCCTCGGAGTAGCCCGCGCCGGAGGTGTCCATCTTGTCGAGGATGAAGTTCGTGGTGCCGTTGACGATGCCGAGCACGCGGTTGACCTTGTCACCGGCGAGCGACTCGCGCAACGGCCTGATCAGCGGGATCGCCCCGGCGACCGCGGCCTCGAAGTAGAGGTCGCGGCCGTGTTTCTCGGCGGCGGCGTACAGCGTGGCCCCGTCCTCGGCGAGCAGCGCCTTGTTGGCGGAGACCACGGACGCGCCATGCTCGAACGCGGTGGTGATCAGGGTCCGGGCCGGCTCGATCCCACCGATCACCTCCACGACCACGTCGATGTCGCCGCGCGAGACGAGAGCCGTGGCGTCCGTGGTGACGAGCTCCCGTGGGATCCCCTCACGCACCTTGGAGGGGCGGCGGACGGCGACCCCGGCGAGCTCCACCGGGGCACCGATCCGCGCGGCGAGGTCATCGGCATGCGTCGTCATGAGGCGCGCCACCTCTGAGCCGACCACACCACAGCCCAGGAGCGCCACCTTCAGCGGACGCGTACGCATCATCCGACCTTCGCCTTTCATCGAACACAGCCGTTTCTACATTCAGGGTGCGAACCAGTCTCACTCACCTTTTGGCGGATTCCGGCGCACCGTCCACATCCCGAGACAGATATTCCACCACCCGGCATCACCCGACATCGAGGCGCAGTAGATCCTCCTCCGTCTCACGCCTGACGATCACCCGCGCCTCCCCGTCCCTGACCGCGACGACGGGCGGGCGCAGCGCGTGGTTGTAGTTGCTCGCCATCGAACGGCAGTAGGCGCCGGTGGCGGGCACGGCCAGCAGGTCACCAGGGGCGAGGTCGGCGGGCAGGAAGGCGTCCCGTACAACGATGTCGCCGCTCTCGCAGTGCTTGCCGACGACCCGTACGAGCATCGGTGCGGCCGTCGACGTACGCGAGACGAGAGCGACGCTGTACTCGGCGTCGTACAGCGCCGTACGGATGTTGTCGGACATCCCGCCGTCGACACTGACGTACGTCCGCAGCCCGGCGAGCGGCTTGATCGTGCCCACCTCGTACAGCGTGAAGGCCGCGGGGCCGACGATGGCCCGTCCGGGCTCGACGGAGATCCGCGGCGTACGCAGCCCGGCGGCTTCACACTCACGGGTGACGATCTCGCTGAGGGCCTTGGCGATCTCATGCGGTTCGCGCGGGTCGTCGTCCGGGGTGTACGCGATGCCGAGACCACCACCCAGGTCGATCTCGGGCAGCTCGACCCCGTGCTCGTCCCTGACCTCGGCCAGCAGCCGCACCACGCGCCGGGCCGAGACCTCGAACCCGGCCATGTCGAAGATCTGCGAGCCGATGTGCGAATGGATGCCGATCAGCTCCAGACCGTCGAGCTTCATCGCCCGGCGGACCGCTTCCGCGGCCTGCCCGTCCGCGAGCGCGATGCCGAACTTCTGGTCCTCGTGCGCGGTCGCGATGAACTCGTGGGTGTGGGCCTCGACGCCGACGGTGACCCTGATCTGGACCCGCTGGCGCTTGCCGAGCGACCGGGCGATGTGCGCGACGCGCACGATCTCCTGGAAGGAGTCGAGCACGATGCGCCCGACTCCGGCGCGCACGGCCTTCTCGATCTCCTCGGGGGACTTGTTGTTGCCGTGGAAGGCGATGCGCTCGGCGGGCATCCCGGCGTCGAGCGCCGTGGCGAGTTCCCCGCCCGAACACACGTCGAGGTTGAGCCCTTCCTCCGTCAGCCAGCGCACCACCGCGCGGCTCAGGAACGCCTTGCCCGCGTAGAACACATCGGCGTCCTTGCCGAAGGCATCGGCCCAGGCGCGGCAGCGGGCGCGGAAGTCCTCCTCGTCCAGGAAGTAGGCAGGCGTGCCGAACTCCTGGGCCAGCCGGGTCACTTCGACCCCGGCTACGCTGACGATCCCGTCATCGTTCCGTGTGACGGTGCGGGCCCACACCTTCCCGTCGAGGGCGTTGAGGTCTGCGGGCGGGGCGGAGTAGTGCCCCTCGGGCAGGACGTCTCCGTGGCGGGGACCGGCGGGGTGCGCGGAACGGCTCATTCTGTCTTTCTCACATTCCCTACACGTATTCGGGCGCGCTGATGCCGAGCAGGGTCAGGCCGCCGGCCAGCACCGTCCCGGCGGCTTCGGCGAGGGCGAGCCGTGAACGGTGGGCGGCCGAGGGTTTCTCGTCACCACGGGGGAGCACCGTGTGCTGGAACCCCAGGAAGGCGTCCGCGGTGGTCTCCAAGTGCCGCGCGAGACGGTCCGGGGCCCGGTGACGGACGGCGGACACCAGCACACGGGGGTAGTCACCGACGGCCCCGACCAGTGCGGGCGCGTCGACGGACTCCTCGATCCCGTCGTGGCGGACCGCGAAACCGAGGTGCTCGGCGGCCCGCGCCAGCGCGCGGGCGCGTGAGTGCGCGTACCGCACACGGAAGAACGGATTGGCCTCACCCTGGACGAGCAGCCCCGCGTCAAACCTCGGCCGGTCGTGCGCGGCGGCCCGCAGCATCGCCCAGCGGGCGGCGTCGGCCCCGTAGCGCCGCAGCAACTCCCCCGCACCCGCACCGGCGGCGCCAGGACGCACATCGACCTGTGCGTCCGAGGCAACCGGGTGCGTCACCACACCCAGCCGCGCCCAGCCCGCATCGGCCGCCCCCACACACCCGGCGTCCGCCGCGGCGCCCTGCGCGAGCGCCAGCCTCCGCAGGCCGTCTGCCACGACGGCGCCCCTGACCTCGGGTCCGTGCCGGTACACACAACGCTCACCGGCCATGGCGTCCCCGTGCCCGTACCGGCCGCCCTGCTCGAGCACCGTGCGCACAAGGGACCCGTCGGCCCCTGTGTCCAGCGTGATGTTGAGGAACCCGGGCCCGGTCACCTCGACCCGCGCGATCCCCGGCCGTCGCACGAGCCGCTCCGAGAGCAACTCGGCGACCCGCATCGCGGGCATCCGGGCCTCGTGGGCAAGCCGCAGCGCGGCATTGGTCGCGTAGTCCCCTCGCCCCCCGGGCCGCGGCCGCTCCACGACGACCCGGTCGGGCACCGCCACCGCTTCCCCGAGGGCACCCTCCTCGACCGCACGGCGCACAGCGCCCAGCACGGTACGGGAGAGATCTGCGGGGGTCACGGGACCAGCGTATGTGAGGAAGGGGGTGCGATCGCGAACCGATTCCGCCATGCGGTCAGCTCAGCCGCGCGCGCTCCCGGCCCAACCGGCCCCACGCCTGCCGTCGACGGGCGGCGGCCCCTCCCTGCACAGTCGATGCACCAACCGCACCAACTCGCCCGGCTCGAAAGGCTTCGCGAGAAACGCGTCGACCCCGTCCCCGGCCCCCGCCTCGTACTGCGTGCAGGCACTGACAATGACCACAGGCACCTGCCGCGTCCGCGGATCGGCCCGGAGCCGCGCGGCGGTGCGCAGGCCGTCGAGCCGCGGCATCACCACATCGAGCGTGATCACATCCGGCCGAACCCGGTGCACGACCTCCAGGCACTCGGCACCATCGGCAGCGGTCACGACCTCGAAACCCTCCAGTTCGAGATTGACCCTGATCAGCTGCCGAATGACCCTGTTGTCATCCACAACAAGCACCCGGCCGGACACGCCTGACACAACTCGAGAGTAGGTCGCACGCCCCTCCCCCGTCCGGCTTTTGCCGACTTCCACCCCCACCGGGGCATCCCCTCGCACGACCACCCGGCACCCAGGGCCCCACGTACCCGAGTCCACCCCGCTCACTGCCTGGAAATACCTGTTCACAGGCACCCCTCCGAAGCTGGTAGGGTTCTACCCGTCGCCGCCGAGAGCGGCGGACGCCCCCGTAGCTCAGGGGATAGAGCAACGGCCTCCGGAGCCGTGTGCGCAGGTTCGAATCCTGCCGGGGGCACTCCGGATCAAGGCGCTGAACAGCGGAAACGCGGTTCAGCGCCTTTCTTGTGCATGCCAAAACGCGCACGACCTACTCGGCGACACCCGCTTGGCCCAACAGGGCTGTGACCTGCGATTTCGCGGTGCCAGGCGGATGAGCAGGTACGCCACCGCAGGCCAAGGCCGCTGCGCAGCTCGTGGATGGGTCCGCCTCCGTTCAGTCCCAGGTGAGTTGGCCGCTCGGCGTGTGGGCGCGTGGTGCCGGTACGGCGGCCTCGGCGTGATGGATGCGATGGGTGAGGGCGGTGTTGCGGCGCTGGGTGCGGTTGTTGGCGATCGCGCGTTCGACGGCTTCGCTCTGGCCGATGAGCATGGCTCCGTTGCGGGCGCGGGTGACGGCGGTGTAGAGCAGGTTGCGCTGGAGCAGCATCATCCCGGCCGCGCTGATCATGGGGATGATGACGTAGGGGTATTCGCTGCCCTGGGAGCGGTGGACGGTCAGCGCGTAGGCGTGGACCAACTCGTCGAGGTCGGCGAAGGGGTACGTCGCCGCCTCGCCGTCGTGGAAGGTGACGGTGAGCCGGTGGGCTTCGACGTCGACAGCTGTGATGGTGCCGCTGCTGCCGTTGAAGATTCCGGATTCGCCACGGTGGGGGTTGTTGCGGACCTGCTGCACGCGATCGCCGAGCCGGAAGGCGGCGCCACCGTGATAGTGCTGCGGCTTGTCGTCGGCCGGAGGATTGAGGTGCTCCTGGAGGCGCAGGTTGAGGTCGGTCATACCGGCGATGTTCTTCTTGCCGGGGCACAGGACCTGGATGTCCTCCGGGCGGGCCCCGAAGTGCTTCGGCATGAGCTCGCAGACCAGGTCCACCACACGCTGGGCGGTGTCCTCGGCGGTGGGTACGGGACGATTCCAGAAGACCTTGGGGTCCTCCCTCGGCAGTTCACCGTGCAGGATGCGGTGGGCGTTGATGACGATCGCCGCGCTGTCGTCGTGCTGGCGGAAGACTTTGGTGAGCCGGGTGCGCGGGATGTCCTCGACATCGAGGAGATCGCGCAGCACGCGGCCGGGGCCGACGCTGGGAAGCTGGTCGATGTCGCCGACAAGCATCAGGTGGCAGCCGTTCCGGACGGCGGAGAACAGCCGGCGGGCCAGGGCCAGGTCGAGCATCGATGCCTCGTCGATGACCACCAGGTCGGCGGTCTCCAGAACGCCGGCGTGATCGAAGAGGGAGTCGCCGTCGGGCGGTCTGATCAGCCGGTGCACGGTCATCGCCGCCTGCCCGCAGGTCTCCTCCAGGCGTTTGGCGGCCTTTCCGGTCGGAGCGGCCAGCGCGATTACCGCACCGGCCTCGTCGGCGATGTCGACCAGAGTGCGCAGGGTATGGGTCTTGCCGCAGCCCGGTCCGCCGGTCAGGACCGAGAGAGGGCGGATCAGGGCGGTCAGGATCGCCTGGTGCTGCTCGTCGGTCAGCCCGGCCGTCTCCCGGCCCCTCAGCGCAGCCAGACGCTCGGCCCACGGAGCGAGGTCGGCCAGCGAGGAGGCGGAGCCGAGCAGGCGCCGTACGTGGAAGGCCAGTTGTGCCTCGTCCCGGTGCCGGTGCGCCAGCATGGCGATCTCGGTGTCAGCCACGGTGTCAGTTCCGTCCAGCACGGGTAGCGGCAGCGTCTCCGTGATCACCTCGCCCTGGGCGCGCAGCGTCTCCAGCGCGTGACGCAGGACCGCGTCGTCGAGGATCTCCTCGGTCGCCGGATCGTCATCGGTCAGCAGCTGACGGGTACGGACGATCAGAACGCGCACTGGCTGGTGGCAGTGGCCACTGGCTCCGGCTTGGTCGAGTTCATGCAAGAGCGCGGCCTGAAGGCGTGCGTCGCTGTGCTTCGGGATGCCGACGGCGAGGGCGATCTTGTCGGCGTTGACAAAGCCGACACCGCGTACGTCCCGGCACAACCGGTAGGGGGTACGACGGACGATGTGCATCGGGTCGTCGTCGGTGTCGGCGTACGCGGTGTAGATCTTCACTGCGAGCGCCGGAGTGATCCGGAGGCCCTGCAGGAACAGCATGATCTCGGCGATGGCCTTCTGCTCCTGCCAGGCCGCCGTGATCCGGCCCAGCCGGACCTGGCCGATCCCGTGCACATCGAGGAGCCGCTGTGGTTCGGCGTCGATGACCTTCAGGGTCCGCTCGCCGAAGGCGTCCACGATCGCCGAGGCGAGAATCGGCCCGATCCCGCAGATCATGCCCGAGGCGAGATAGAGACGGATCGCCCGCTCGTCGGCCGGCACCGTCCGCTCGCACCGCTCGGCTCTGAACTGCCGTCCGTGGCGAGGATGATAGACCCAGGCTCCGTGCAGCCGCAGGCTCTCCCCGGGCCGCACCCCGAAGAGCGCCTTGCCGAGGGCGGTGATGCTTTCCTCACCGCCCGTTGTGGCGGTCAGCCGCAGTACCGTGCGCTCATCGAAACTGACGTGCAGCAAGTGGTCGACCACGCCCTCGATGACTTCCGAGGCGTCCAGGGGCACTTGGTGGGGCACGCGCACCATCTCCAGAGGTACGTACGGCTGCGGATCAGGTGGCGCTGCCGGGATACTGCAAGATCAGCATGCGTCCCCAGGTAGCCGTCTGTCGCGCGCTTGAGGAATTCCCTTCACCCCATCGAGTGACATCATCCAGATGGGGCCGCCGTGCAGCCGCCGGCGACGGGGCGCGCCCCGGACAATGCGGGCGCGTGTTCCACGAGTGATGCCTCACGAGGGCTCCGCACGCACCGGGACGCATTGCTTCTCGGTAGGGTTTTCCTGCGAACGAACTCGCTGCCCCTGATGCCCCAACAACCGCTTACGGAGCCTTCCTTGGCACCCAGCGGGGAGAGCCGTCCGCCGCCATGTGCGAACGCTGGGCGGATGAGCACGCCGGTGATCCGGAGGAACCACGGGCACTGGTGGACGCCGGATGGCTCACGGTCCGACACGGCGAGGCCGAGGGGGCTCTGTCTCTGTTCCGGCGCGCCGCCGCCTGCGATGGCGAGTACCGCCTCGACGCCCACGTCGGCATCGTCGACCAGTTGTACGCGCTGGGCCGCGCGACGGAGGCCGAGCACACCCAGGAGGACCTACGGGCTCACCTCGACACCTGCCATGATCGGGTGCCAGCACTTCGGTGCGGGCGCCCGATTTTTTGTTCCATGACTCCAGCTCACGGGTGACGGACACCGGTCCGTCAACCAGGCAGCCCTGGATCGTCACCCGCAAGGTCAGCTCTTCTCGGGGCCGGTTGTAGCGGATCTCCAGCCCGAAGGCGCCGTAGAGCCGCCGTTGGATCTCTTCCGGAACCAGGGCAAGGTCCACAGATCAGCTCCTCTGGCGGTGGCGCTATACCTGCTTGGTCTCGGCCGGTGGGGAGCCAGCAGCCACGGAAACGTCGGAGTCACCCCAGGGCCGCGGGTCACTGCGAGCCCGGGGCCCCGCTGCTCGGAGCAGCCGCTCCAGAGGGTGTTCCACCAAGTGGTAGGCGCAGCCGGACAATGCCTGGCTAACCACGATCACCAGCAGCCATACGAGAGCCGTGTCGGGCAAGCCGTCGGGGCGGCCGTACACACCCAGCCAGGTTCTGATGACGATCTCGTGGATGAGGTACCACGCGAACGACCAGTGGCCGAGGCGCACGGACCAACGGCCTCCCAGGCCGGTCCTGCGGCCGTCCAAATCCGCACGCGCAGCCGCCGCGACGAGCAGGGCGAACACCGGCGTGGACAGGAGGTGCGAGGCATGCAGCGGGCCGTACCACAGAGCGTCGGGGGCATACCACGACCAGGGGATCAGCACGAGGTGCCAGGCAGCCGTCAGCAGCACAGCCGACCAGAGACCGAGAGGCGGTCGCCAGCCACGAGCCACCGCAAGCCCCGCGGCCACTCCGAGCATGAACTGCAGCATGCGCGTCAGAGGCAGGTAGTCCAGCAGCCACACTCTCGTCGCCGTATCGGTGATGAGGGAGCCGCTCAGCCACACCGCGAGCACACCTGCACAGGTCAGAAAGCAGATCCAAAGGCGGCCACGGCTTGAGCGGAACGCCGGGAGGACCATCAGCAGCGGGAAGATCAGATAGAACCAGGCTTCATCACTGAGAGACCAGGCGGCCGGGTTGGCACCCTTGAGGGTTTCGGGGATCCAGGCGTGGATGAGGAGCAAGTTCGCGATCACGGCTTTCACTGACACCGCCTTGCCCAACCAGAGCCACACCCCGACGGACGCAGCGCCCGTGACGGCCATGAGTGGCCAGATACGGGCGAAGCGCCGCCAAAGGAAGACCTTCGCGGGGACCATCGCACCGTCGTAGGTCCATGCCAGGACGAAACCGGACAGCACGAAGAAGAAGGTGACGCCGCTGCGGCCGTACCACACCGTCTGGCTCAGGCCGGGTATCTCCCCGACCAGACGGGACAGGTGATACAGAACGACGAGGAGTGCCGCCCAGAAACGGAGCCCCGTCAGAGACGGCAGCCTGTCCCTGCCCGACAGGTCCACCGTCGGCCGACGGTGGGCGTGAGTCACGAGTTGCATCCCGCGATTATCAGCCCTGACGTGCGGCGCCGAGACCTGCCCTCCGAGCAGCCCGACGCTACCGGCAAGGAAGCACCCTCGCATTCCGCCTTGAAGATGGACATGTCAGCCACGTGCCGGACATTCTCCCTCCATACCAACGGCGTGGGATGCGATGCAGGCCAGTACGCCCGCGGCGGTGCGACTCCCGACCTGGCCGAGCAGGCCACGGTGCCGCGCGCGTCGACGAAGCCGGTGTGCCACCGGTCGCGACCAGTTGCCACAAGCCGGTGATGGGGCCTTTTTCCCAGCGCGGCCGTCTGCGCCCGGGGCTCGTCGATGCCCAGCACCTCCACCTCGAGCAAGAGCGTCACGTGACGTTGCGGGCGGCGGTGCGGAAGGCATCCGTCACCGTCGGCCAGGTCAGGCGCAGGTCACGGGCGGCCCGGACGGTAGTGGACCCGGCATCGCGTATCCGGCGCCCGCCGTGCCCGTTGAAGCACGCGATGCAGCAGCATCGCGGCTGTGCGAGCCTTGCCGTCCGGGATCGTCCCAGGTCAGACGGCGAAATCCGGCTGGAGTACGGGCCCGGCCCCTACATCCCGCGCCAGCTCATGAACTCATGCCGGCCCCTGCCGAGAGCCGTTCGCTGAACGGGTTCACCTCGCCGGTCAGTACCGCCACGCAGAACGACGCCATACCACCGTCGAACACGGTCCAGCGGTTCATCCGGACTGCGCGAGGGGGCCGATGTCGAGCAGATCGCGGACACGGGACCGGACCACGGCAAGGTCCCCTCGGGCGCTCGCGGCCCGCAGCTCCAGGCGCTGCCGCAACTGCCGGTCCTCGCCGATCTGTTCCCTCAGCACAGCGAGCAACTCGTCCTTGGACAGGGCGGACAGCCAACCGTCGAGGTCCTGCGCGCGCTCCCGAGCCGCCTTCCGCTGCCGTGGCAGGCTCTCCCGCTGGGCGAGCACCGTCAGGCCGAGGGCGACCAGGTGCTTGCAGAAGTTGCCCTCCAGGCCGTACGGGCAGTCGCACTCGCCGGCCAGCGCGCCGGGCCCGTCCAGGGTCAGCTCCACCTCGTACCGCTCCGTGCCGTGGACGCTCGCGGTGACCCAGCCGTCACCGACCTCGACCCCGGACACCGCGTCGAGGTACCCGCGGCCGCGTTCGAAGGAACGAGCACCGGCCAGCGTCCTGAGGTTCGCCTCGGTGAGGCCGCGCATGATTCTTTTCCGCCCTGCTGTGGTTGTGGAGTCGATACTCCGCCACCCTAGGAGGGCTGGGGGTGCGAGTCGACGACTTCAGTGGGTTTATCCTCCAACTCGACCAGTGCCAGGGAGGGTTATCCCCGTGAGCGAGTACCACCTTCCACAAGCAGGAAAGGGCTGGGGTCCCCCGACCAGGACACGTACAGGCCGTCGCGGGCCCGGGTGCAGGCGACGAACAGCAGGCAGCGTTCGGCCAGCAGGTCGGCTTCGTGCTGGAGACGGTCGACGTCCACGGGCGTCAGCGCCTTGGGGTGGGGCACGGCGCCGTCGCGGACGCCGACCACCGCGACGCACCGGTACTCCAGGCCCTTGAAGGAGTGCATGGTGCCGACATTCACGGCGTCGGCGGCTGACGGCCGGTCCGCCCGCAGCCGCTGAGCGGGGATGCCTGCCGCGGTGAGGTGTTCCGTCACCTGGTCGCAGGTCCGGTTGGAGCGGGTGCTCACGCCGATGTCACCGGGGGCGATTCCGTCGTCCAGCCAGCCGCGCACGCGCTCGACGAGCGCCGTCAGCTCCGCTTCCGGGGAACCCGCCCCATGGGTCTCGGGGCCGCTCCCGCGCAGGGCCGAGCGGTAGCCGAGCAGGGTTTCGTGGCGGGCGTCGTCCTCCAGTTCCGCGAAGGGGCGGCCGACGAGCAGCGCGGTCGACCAGCTGAGGATCTCGTGCGTGGAGCGGTAGTTCCTGCGCATCTTCGTCGACCGCCCTGTCACCCTGATCCCGACCGCCTTCAGGGAGACCCTGCTGTCGTAGATCCTCTGGTGCGGGTCCCCGGCGATGAACAGGTCGTCCGGGCTGACCGGAGCGGCAGCGCGCAGCAGACGCCACTGGGCGGGATGCAGGTCCTGGGCCTCGTCGACGACCACGTGCCGGTAGCGCGGCCCGGTCCGCTCCAACAGGTCCGCGGCCTCCGCGCAGGTGCCGAGGTGGGTCCGCAGCCCGTCGGAGGCCAGCCGGGCGGTGAACTCCTCGATGGCGGCCCACACCGGCGGCCGGGCCGCGGCGGGCAGCGCGCTGCCGCGCCCCTTGCGCTCGGCGGCCTCGTACTCCTCGTACGTCCGCAGGTTCCGGGCGAGGACCACGTGCTTGTACTCCTGGGCGAGGAACTGCGGGCTCCCGGTGGAGCCCGCGGCCCGCGCGGCCCGTGCCCAGCGAGCCTGCTCCTCGCCTGCACGCAGCGGCCGGCGGGAGGTGGACAGCACCCGTCCGGCGAAGGCGTCGACGGTCATGACGTCCACCCGGTCCCGGAGCGTCGCGTCGTCGACGAGCTCGGCGAGGCCCGAGCGCAGAGCGGCCACCAGAGTGTTCGTGTAGGTGGTGAGCAGGATCCGGTCCCCGTCCCGGAGGTGGCCGAGCAGGTGGCGTACGCGGTGCAGGGCGACGACCGTCTTGCCCGTGCCGGGTCCTCCGGTGACCTGGGCAGGTCCGGAGTACGAGGCCCGGTAGGCCACCTTGTGCTGGGACGGGTGGAGGAAGACCCGCCAGGCGGCGAAGGGTTTGTCGAGGATCTCGCTGAGCTCGTCCGATCCGGTGACCAGGGCGATGCGGGTGCGGGTGTGCCGGATGGCCGTCTCGTAGTCGGCGGGGTTCACGGGCCCCGCGCTGTCGGCGGCGGCGAGGTGGACGGCGACCACGTCCCGCCAGACCTCCTCCACCGTGAAGCCGGCGGCGAGGTATTCGAGCACCTCCCGCTGGTCCTGGGGAAAGAACGGTGCAAAGGCCTCCAGTTGCTCCAGGCTGGTCAGGACCCGGGCCTGGCGCAGGGTGGTCCCGTCGATGCCGAGGGCCGCGAGATCGCCGTCCGAGTGCGCGGCGAAGAGCCGCTGTTCGGGGGCGGGTGCGGTCCGTTCGTACGCGGGGGTGAGCTCCTCCAGGACGGCGATGTCGCGGATCTCGACGGCCCGGGTGACCGTGTTGATGGACGCCTTCTGCTTGACCGCCCACGCGTTGGCCTCGTCGTGCGGCAGTACCCGCAGCAGGACATAGGTGTCCCCGCTGTCGGGTGCCAGCACGACCCCTCGGGTGCCGCGGTCGATCCTGATGGTCCGGATGAGCGGGTCCCGGGCGTTCGTGAGCGACTCCAGTTTCAGGCCGGGATCCTTGAACAGCTGCTTCAGGGTGAGCCGTTCGAACTTCCCCCAGGCGTCGAAGACCCCCTTGCGGACCGTGCCCTGGAGCTTGGGGAGCTGGGCGCAGAAGGCGATGTCGAAGGCGAGGCGGGGCATGGCGGAGCGTCTCTCCCGGTGGTTCTACTGGTCGGTCGGATCCGCACCCGGCACGGGTTCGGTGGGATCGGAGGGTTCGTCCGCCTCGTCGAGCGCGTTCAGGGCTCCCCAGGCGAGGTCGGCCAGCGTCGTACCGGCGACGTCGGGTTCGCCCATGGACTCGGGGTCGAGGAGCCTGAACACCATGTGGGCGACGAGGTAGGCGCCGTGCTCGGTGAGCGCGGCGCCGCGCCCCTCGTAGCGGCGGCGGAGTTCGAACCCTGGGCCAGGGCCTCGGCCACCGCCCGCACAGTCTGGGCGCCGTTCACCACGCTCGCGTTGTGCAGGGTCAGGGCGAGCGGGCGGTGCTGCGGGGCGCGGGCGGACCGCTCGACCTTCTCGACCCGGTCGCACAGCACGGTGATGCCGTTGTTGTAGTACCAGAAGTGCGCGGGCTCCTCGGTGAGGGTGTGGACGAGGGCGTTGTTGATGACGGTGCGGCCCAGCGGGTTGCGGATGTTGAGGCTGAACAGGCCCGCACCGTGTCGGGCCCACTCCCCCACCTGCTCGGCGTCCACGACTCCCTGGTAGGAGTCGTGGAGTGCGTCCGAACCCATGCCGAACCAGGGGTACAGCTCCGCCGTGAGGACCACCGGCTCGGGGGCCTGGTCGCTCCGTACGGACGCCCACACCTCGGGGGCGAGGATGATGCGGTTTCCCAGGACGTTCCCGAAGCGGTTGAATTCGTTCTCCCCGTTGGCGATCACCTGCAGGAAGCCCTGTCCCGGCTGGTCGGGCCGCATCAGGACCACGACCTGGGTGACGGGCACGGGGCCCTTGTCCATGACGGTCTTGGCGTACTCGGCCAGTTGCCGACCGCGCGGGTTGAACGGCGCGAAGTCCTCGTCGTCGATGAGCCGCAGTCCCGCCAGGAGTTCGAGGACGGCCTTGCGGTCGGCTCCGGCCCGCCCCTCGGGGCTCCATTTCGCCTGGACGAGATACACGTGCGGGTCCGGGCCATCGACGACCGCGATGGCGTCGATGCCCTGGTCGGCATGCCCGTCGATCACCGTGGCCGCCGCCTCGGCATGGCTGAAGCCGGTCACGATGCGCACGGCCTGTGCCGTGAGGGCCCGCGACAGCATGCGGTTGTCGTAGGCGTCCCCGGTGTAGCCTTCCAGGTCGTCGATGTCGAGGAGCCCTTGATAGGTGCTCTTCAGAGCGCTGCCCACCTGTCGGACCTGGGTGGCCACATTGGGCGGGGCGCCCGGGCCGTGTGTCGCGCTCATGTTCTTTCCCCTCCCGCCTGCCGGGCCGCGTCGCCCGCCGGGTCGATCGTTCCGGTGGTGTCCCGCCGGTTCAGGCATCCCCGCCGTCGAGGTCGAGCCGTATCAGCGCCAGCGCCTCGGCGACCTCCGCGGTCAGTTCGTCCGCCGGGCCGTAGACGACGTTCAGGTCGGCATGCAGTGGTTCGAGGACGACCGCGGCGTCGGCGGCCCGGCCCTGGGCGAGCAGCAGCATGCCGATGTCTCGGCGGAGCTCCACGGCTTCCTCGCTGACGTCGCTGTCCACGACCCGGACCACGGCAAGTACGGCTTCCAGCGCCGTGAGCGCCTCCGTCACCTGTCCGAGTTCGGCACGGCATCGGGCGGCCTGGGCGCGGCAGCCGCGGGCATGCTCGCTCGTGGGCCCCGCGATGCGGCCGTACGCGTCGGCCAGCGCTGTGAACTCGGGCAGGGCGGCACGGTAGTCCCCGCCGAGCAGCCGGACCGCCGCCCGCTTCGTACGCAGTTCGAGCACCTGCCGGTTCTCGGTGCCGAGGGCGCGGGCGGCGGGTTCGATGACCTCGCTGAGGACCTCTGCGGCCTGTGTGAAGCGCTCCTCTTGGAGGAGGGCGTCGGAGTGCGCGTGAGCGTCTTTGATGTCCGCCCTGAGTTCGTCCGGTACGGGGGCGGGCGCGGGAGCCTGCTTCCCCGAGGGCGTCGGGGCAGCCACCGGCCGGGGCCGGGAGCGGGGCGCGTACGGGTGGCGGAACAGCCCGGTCGGGTCCGGGGCGCCGGCCGGGCCGGGTCCACGTAGACGGACAGCGGGACGCCCTCGACCAGCTCCATGACGAGGAACAGACGCTCGTGGGTGTCGTCGAGCACGGCGTCGTAGACCTGCGGCACACCGGGGTGCCGGATGCGGGCCGTGATCTGGGCCTCGCGCCGGAACCGCTTGGCGAGCTCGTCCGCCAACTGCGGCGAGGTGACGGCCTGGGACCGGATGAGCTTCACGGCCACGGGCCGGTCCAACACGGAGTCGTAGCCGCGCCAGACGTCACCCATGCCGCCGTGGCTGAGCTCCTCCAGGAGTTCGTAACGTCCGTCGATGATCCGCTGCGGCACCGTACCCCTGCCCCGTGGTGTTGCTGTCGCCGACGTGCTACCCGAGGTGGTGTCGGCCGGCCCGACATGTCGGAACCGGTGTGGTGGGCGTGGCGATCTTCCGTCCAGGGAGGTGTACGAGGTCTGTCACATCTGGCCGAGAACCGTCTGTGCGTCGTGGTTTCGCCTGTCGTACTCGGCCCACACGACCTTGCCGGGTGCCTCGCGAAGCCGTGGGCCCCAGCCCCATCGGTCGGCGAGGGCGGCGACGAGGAAAAGACCGCGCCCGTCGGTACGGTCGGGGCCGGGGAAGTGCTGTGCGGGTTCCGGGAGCCGCTCGCCGCGGGTGTCGGCCACCTCGATCCGCACGGTGGAGAACGGCTGTGCGGGCACGGTGAGGCGCACGTGGAAGTCCCGGCCCGGCACGCGGCCGTGGTGGACGGCGTTCGCGGTGAGCTCGGCCACGAGGAGAGTCACGGCGTCATGCGCCTCGGTGCCGTACGGGAGCCCCCAGGCGTGCAGCCGCTCCGCGCACAGCCGGCGGGCGAGCCGGGCGCCGCGGGGCGTGGAGGTGAAGCGCATCTCGAAGTGGTGTGCGGGCATCGTGGGTTGGGTGGGGTCGGCAGTGCCGGTGGGGTTGTTCGTCATGGCTCCACGGTGGGCCGCGGTGGCGTAGCGTGACCATGGGTGACGCGCCGTCGCGTTCCGCTTGTACGCGGGCAGGCGGTGCGGTGTACGCGCGCGGAAGGGTGGCGGCTGTGCGGGAAGATGACGCGAGGGCCGGACGGGAGCCGGAGGAGCCGGAGGAGCGGCCCGGGTCGGCGGGTCCGGTGGGGCAGCGGCCGGAGGAGGAGCCTGGGCAGGGCGTGGTCACGGCGTTCGGAAGGCAGTTGAAGCTGTTCCGGACCCGGGCCGGGCTGGAACGGGCCGAGTTCGGGAAGCTGGTGGGATACGCGGCGCAGTCGATCGCCTCGTTCGAGCAGGGGCGGCGTATCCCGCCGCCGAGGTTCATCGACCAGTCGGACGACGTGCTGGACGCGGGGGGTGTACTCAAGGCGCTGAAGGAGGAGGTGGCGCGGGCGCAGTATCCGGCCTTCTTCCGGGACATGGCGCGGTTGGAGGCGGAGGCCCTTGAGCTGTTCCTGTACGCGACGCAGGCCGTGCCTGGGCTGCTGCAAACGGAGGAGTACACGCGCGCGCTTCTCGCTATGCGGCGACCACTGTTGGATGAGGCCACCATCGAACAGCGCGTTGCCTCTCGGGCAGCCAGACAGGACATCTTCGGCCGATGGCCTGCCCCACTGATGAGTTTCGTCATCGATGAGGCAGTGCTGCGGCGCCCATATGGTGGGACAGTTGTGCTGCGCGGTGTGTTGGAACAGATTCTTCTCATCGGGCAGAAGCGCAATGTCGAGATCCAGGTCATGCCTGTCAGCCGCGAGGACAACGCGGGGGTCGACGGGCCGTTCACTCTGATCACGACCAGGACCGGTGACCACGTGGCGTACCTGGAGGTCCAGGGGCGCAGCATCCTGCTCACAGATCGCAACGAGGTCCGCTCTGTGGCGGCGCGTCATGGGATCATCCGATCGCAGGCGCTCACGCCTCAGGAGACCACGGAACTCGTCGAGAAGTTGCTGGGAGAGCTATGAACACGGCACGAACTTCACCCAAGGAACCGGAACTCCTGTGGCGGAAGAGCAGCTACAGCAGCGGCGAGGGCGGTCAGTGCGTGGAGGTCGCCTGGCGGAAGAGCAGCTACAGCGGTGCTGAGGGCGGCGAGTGCGTCGAGGTGGCCGCCACCCCCGGCACCGTGCACGTCCGCGACTCCAAGCAGCTCGGCGGGCCCGTGCTGAGCGTGAGCCCCCAGGCGTGGGCCGGGCTCGTGGAGTTGGCGGCCGAGCAGACAGCCTGACGCGGAAGGGGCCTCGTACACCGCCGAGGTGTACAAGGCCCCCGACTCATGCCGAGGGCGGCTACGCCGCGTCGTCCACACCCTCCTCGCGGCGGATCATCCGCCACGCGGCGCGGCGTGCGCTGCGGTCCAGGCTGGACTTGAAGTTCCGGTCCGCGCCGAAGTACTGGCGGCCGAGACCGGCGATGGAGTCGACGTGGTCGGCCATCTTGTCGGCGAAGACCTTGTCGAAGACCCTGCCGAAGTTGTCCTCGTCGTTGACGACGGCCGCGGCCCGGACCTTGGCGTCGGCCTTGGCCTCCTCGAAGGGCCGGATGACGTCCTGTTCGGTGAATTCCGTGCCGAACTTGGCGTGCGGACAAGTGTGGTGGATGGGTGCGAAGTTCGGGTGCGGTTCAGGCCGGTTCGGTGTCGGCCGACGGCCCGGCCGTGACCGAAGGCGGGCCCTCGGTCGGGAGCAGCGCGCCGCCCGTGAGGCCGTCCGCCAGCAGGGCCGCCGTCTCCTCCGCGAGCCGCGCGGCCTGCCGTGCCCGGGCGCGCAGGTCGTGGACGTACCGGAAGGCCTCGCCGTAGCGGCGCTGCTCCTCCAGTGGGAGCAGCGGGACCCGGAGCCGGCCCGGGGCGACGTGCAGGACGGTGCTGCCGGTGGAGGCCCCGGCGACGTTCTCCGCCGAGCCGACGAATCCGGCCAGGAACCAGGGGTCCAGGCGGGCCGGGTCGGGGCGCAGGAGGTGGACCTGAGGGCCGAGGAGTGCGCCCGCGTCCGCGTCGTCGGCCACCCGGGCCATCGGCCCGGCACCGCCGACGACCGCCCGGACGAGGACATCTCCGGCGGCGATCACCGGTGCGGTGGCGGTCGCGGAGCCCAGCTCCGTCGGGTCGCCGGTCGGGCCCGTCCCCCGGGCGATGTCGGCCCCGGTGAGGACCGGCGCGGCCGTGGGGTCCCCCCCGTCCGGCTCCGGAGCCTTGGTGTCCGGCACGGTACGGAGCAGGGTCAGTGCCCCGCCCCGGGCGAGGTCGGAGGCGGTGGCCGTTCGCCAGTCCCGGGCCGAGCGGCCGGGTGCCGTCCAGCCGGTGTGGTCAGCCGTGTCGAGGAGGGCGCGGGCGGCCTCGGTCAGCTCTCGGCGGCCCGTCTCCGTACGGGTGGACAGCTCGACGGGGTCGACGTCCGTACGCGAGATGCGGACCAGGCGGGCCGGGGTGAGGTCGACGAGGTCGTCGAGGAGGTCGAGGACCGGTACCGCGCGTGCGGTGCCGGGCTCGGCCTCGAACCGGTCCGGGTCGGCGGTGAAGGCCTCCCAGTGGGCGAGTGTCCGGGTCGTCAGTCCGGGCCAGTCGATCGGGGCCCGGGAGGAACTCGTGCGCGGCCCGCCCGTGGCCCGCTCCCCGGTCTCCGGCGAGGGTGCGCCGGCCGTGTCGACGAACAGCACCGACCTCCGCTCCGGACCGCCCGGCTCGGGCCGGCACAGGACCCACAGGTGCAGGCCCACGTGCAGGGGTGGCGCGGCACCTGCCGGGAGGGCCAGCACGGCCCGCACGGCGCCGCTGCGCACCAGCTCGGCCCGGACCCTGCGCCCGGAGGCGCGGGAGGCGGTGGCGGGCGGCAGGATCAGCACGGCCCAACCGCCGGGGACGAGGTGGGCAAGGCAGTGCTGCACCCAGGCGAGCTCGGACTCGGAACGCACCGGCACGCCGTACGCCCAGCGCGGGTCGTAGGCGAGCTCGTCGTGGCCCCAGTCGCGGTCGCCGTACGGCGGGTTGCACACCACCGCGTCGGCCGTCAGATCGTCGAAGGCGTCCGCGCGCAGGCTGTCGCCGATGCGCACGGTGACCTCGGCGCCTGGCGCGACGATCCTCAGCCCGGCCGCGGCGCGCTGGGCCTGCACGGGTACGGAGTCCTGGCCGAGGAGTTCGGTGACACCGCGCCCGGCGGCGGCCGCCAGGAGCGTGCCGCTGCCGCAGGCCGGATCCAGGACGCGCGCGACCCCGGCCGGGAGCAACGCCTCGACCAGCTGCGCCAAGCGCTCCGGAGTCCCGTACACGCCGGTCGTGGCACCGTCATCGAGCTCCCTTTCCGCGAGCACCGTGAGGGCGGCCGGACCTCCCGCCTCGCGCACGCAGCGCAGGAGCGCGCGCAGCGTGGTGCCGTCGGGCGCGGAGAAGAGAGGGCCTGAGGGTGTCGTCGGACCGGGGAGCGAGGCAAGGAGTCCGGCCGCCTCCTCGGAGGCGCGAGCGGCGAGTTCGGCGTCCGTGAGGTCGGCGAGCGCCGCCGTCTCGTCCGGGGCACGGCGGGCGAGCGCGAGGACGAAGCCGATGCGGCCGGTCGTTCTGTCCGGGTCGGACGTCTGGAGGCGGACCGCGGTGCGGAGTTCCTCCCGGGCGTCGGCGACGCGCGGGTGACCGCGTGAGCCGAGCCATGCCCGGACCGCTCCGAGTTCGTAGAGCGGGCTGGTGTCGGTGCCGCCGGTCGGAGCGGGGAAGTCGTCGTGCCGCCTGCGCCAGTTGCTGACGGTGGCCCGGGTGACACCGGCGATGCGGGAGATATCCGCGGCTGTCACATGGGCTGTTGTCTCGGGCATGGCCGGGCGACACCTCTCCTCGGAGTGAACAGCTCACAGACTACACCACAGCCAAAAAGGCAATTCTTGTTTGACAGTGCTTTCATGACACCCCGGATGGCGGACCGGCGACGCTTCGTCGCTCATGAGGTGGGCTTCCGATACCGGGTGCAGCATGGAAGTACCAGCGATCAGGAGGTGCGTGATCATGGCCGAGTTCATGGACGTTCACCACGGGATGAAGGGGATCACCAGCGAGCAGCTGCAGGAAGCGCATCGCGCGGACCTGGCCATCGAGGGCGAGGAGCGGGTGCACTTCAAGCAGGCCTGGGCAGACCCTAAGTCCGGCGAGGTCTACTGCCTGTCGGAGGCGCCGTCGGCGGAGGCGGTGCGGCGCATTCACGAGCGCGCCGGCCACCCGGCGGACGAGATCCACCCGGTGCCGCTGACGGCCTGACACCGCGCCCGGCGCGGAAATGCGCGCACAAGTTCCGCATACCCCAAAGGGGGCCCTCCTTGCGCGGAGGGCCCCCTCGGTCGCGTGGGCGCGGACAAGGCGCCGTCACCAGCGGCGGCGGAACGGGTACCGGCCGGTCCGCCGTGACCTCGCGGGACTTGAGCCCCCGCCTGCCGTGACGCCTGCCGGAGTCAGTCCACTTCTCGCCGACCACCGGCCGGGTCTCCCGGAGGGTGAGAGTGAGGGTCGGCAGCTCACCGGCCGTTGCGAAGACGAAGACCGGGCGGGACGCATGACACAGTTGCCCACCGGCGGAACGGGACACCAATCGGCAGGCACTTTTCGTCACCGCGGACCCAAGGGCCACCGGCCGAGAAGCGACCTGCGGGCCGGTGATCGCGCGGGCGACCGCTCACAGCACGATCACACGACGGTGGCCCGTCAGCCCGGATGGGCTGACGGGCCACGATGGCGCCGTGCAGGGGCGTCCTCAGGCGGTCGCGAGCTTCGGGTTCTCGCCGTACTCGTTCGCCTCCGGCTTGCCCTCGCCGGCCATGAAGACCAGCACGATGATGGGGCCGACCAGCGGGATGATGCCGAGGAGCACGAACCAGCCCGAACGGCCGGTGTCGTGGAGGCGGCGGACGGTCACACCGAGGCTGGGGAGGAACGTCAGGAGAACGTAGATCGGGCCGAGGATCCCGAGGCCGAGAACTCCGTAGTCGAGGCCCATCAGCACCAGCTGGACGATCACGTTGATGAGCGTGAACATCCAGAACTCCTGGCGGCGCGCGCGGCCGCTGAACACGGCGTACTTCTTGAGGACGTCGAGGTACCAGTGCATGGGTCTTCCCGGGGATCGAGCGGCGGAGCGCCGGTGTGTAAGAACAAGCCAGCGCGGAATGTAGATGGCCTGATGTGCACTGGTCAATAAGTTATCCGGATGCCGCCGATCGGTAACCAAGATCAGCGCCATCTGCCCTGATTTACTCTGATTTGCTCTGACGTTGACGCCATAACGATCGCCGCATCCGCGAGGAGTGCCGACCCGGGTCAGCGCCGATGTCGACACTTCCCCCGCCGGTTCGACACTCCCGCCGCCGACGCCGTAGCGGACGGAGCACCGCGAGCCTGTTTTTTCATTACCCCCATTTCCATGAATAGCCGCGATATGGCGGAGGAATTGGCACAACGCTCGAATGAGTGTTCAGCGCATCATCCCTTCACCGGGCCACCACTAACCCGTTCGGCCCATTCCCGGCCGACGCCGCGCAAGCTCCCCAACCCGGGCCGCATACGCCCCCTGCGTGCGGAAGGCGCTACCGGGCAGGCCGACACGAGTGGCTTCGAGTGGCACCGCGACCAGGGGCGACGGAGACTAGGGGCAGGGTTTTGTGATCAGAAAAGAGAGACTCGCATGGAGGAAAAATCTGTCGAGGTCTTGACGCCCAGGCCGGGTCAATCGGAAATAACGAAAAGCGGCAGCGCGGATCCGGCCAATGGTACCGAGCAGATTTTCGCCGAGGTGCTGGCTGAGGTCGTCAGCATCGAACGGGTGTCTGTCGACAGCCACTTCTTCAATGATCTGGGGGCCAATTCACTGGTGATGGCGCAGTTCTGCGCCCGCGTCCGGAAGCGGGACGACCTGCCTTCGGTCTCGATGAAGGACGTCTACAAGAACCCGACGATTCGCAGCCTCGCGAGCGCACTCATGGAAGTGGAAGTGACGGCGCCGCCTGCCGCAGTCGAGGAGTCGGCCGCCGAGCCGGCGACCGAACCCGGGGCGGAAGCAGCGCGAGCGGACGGCGCCGGGGCCGAACCCGGCCACCGGCCATGCGAGGGCGCGCGGGCCGCGGGGTCGGCCTATGTGCTGTGCGGGACCGCGCAGTTCCTGATCTTCCTCGGCTACTGCTTCGCCGCCGGTACGGTCACCGCCGCCGGGTACGGGTGGGTGTCCACCGCCTCGGGCGCTCTGGACGTCTATCTGCGCTCCATGGTGTTCGGCAGTGCCGGGATGATCGCGCTCTGCACGTTCCCGATCGTGGCGAAGTGGCTGCTCATCGGGCGCTGGAAGCCGCGCGAGTTCCCGGTGTGGGGCCTGACGTATCTGCGTTTCTGGACCGTCAAGGTGCTGATCCATGCCAGCCCGATGGTCCTTCTGGTCGGGAACCCGCTCTATGTGCTGTACCTGCGGGCCCTCGGCGCGAAGATCGGGAAGAACGTCACACTGCTCTCCCGCACCATCCCGGTCTGCACCGACCTGCTGACCATCGGCGAGGGGACGGTGGTACGCAAGGACTCGTTCCTCCTCTGCTACCGGGCGCACGCCGGGCTCGTCCAGACCGGCCCGATCACGCTGGGACGGGATGTCCTCATCGGCGAGAAGACCGTGCTCGACATCGACACGTCGATGGGTGACGGCGCACAGCTGGGGCACTCGTCCGCGCTCCAGAGAGGCGAGCACATCCCGCACGGCGAGCACTGGCACGGGTCCCCCGCCGAGCGCACGGAGATCGACTACTTGCGGGTGGCCCCCGCGAAGTGCGGGACGCTGCGGCGGGCGGGCTACGGCCTCGCCACCCTGCTCCAGATGTTTCTGCTGTATGTGCCGTTGGGTATCGGCGGGGCCTACATCCTGGTCACGGAAATCCCCTCGCTGGGCAAGCTGCTGGACCCCGGGGCATCCGCGGTGACGTCGCCGGCGATATACATCGACGCACTTGTCGTTTCGCTGGTGCTGTTCGGTGGATTCGTCATCCTCGGCCTTGCAGGAATGCTCACCGTGCCCCGGATGATGAATATCTTCATCAAACCGGACAAGGTTTATCCGCTCTATGGATTCCACTATTCGGTGCATCGGACGATCTCCCGGTTCACCAACATCAAGTTCTTCAAATGGCTATTCGGTGACAGCTCCTACATCGTCTACTACCTCAAGGGGCTGGGATACGACCTGTCACGGGTCGAGCAGACCGGTTCGAACTTCGGTACCGAAGTGCAGCACGAAACTCCCTTTCTGAGCACCGTCGGCAGCGGCACGATGATCGCGGACGGTCTCTCCGTCGTGAACGCGGACTTCTCCAGCACGTCTTTCCGGGTCTCCCGGGCGACCATCGGTGCACACAATTTCTTCGGCAACAACATCGCCTTCCCCTCCGGTGCCAGGACCGGCGAGAACTGCCTGCTGGCCACGAAGGTGATGGTGCCGCTGGACGGCGAGATCCGTGAGGGCGTGGGGCTTTTGGGGTCACCGTGCTTCGAGATCCCCCGGTCGGTGGAGCGCGACTCGCGGTTCGACCACCTCAGGACCGGGGACGAACTGCACCGGCAGCTGGGGGCGAAGAACCGCTACAACCTGCGCTCGATGGCGTTGATGCTCTCCATGCGCTGGTTCATGTTCTTCGTCATCACCCTGATCGGCCTGACCACGGTCGACCGCTACGGCGCGCTCGGGCAGGGGCTGATCGCCGTGTCCCTGGCCCTCGTGCTGGCGTTCACCATGCTCTACCTCGTCCTCGTGGAACGCGTCATCGGGCGGTTCCGGCCGCTCGAGCCGCAGCTGTGCTCCATCTACGACCCGTACTTCTGGTGGCATGAGCGCCTCTGGAAGGTCCCCAGCGAGTACTTCAACGTCCTCAACGGCACCCCGTTCAAGAACGTGGTCTGGAGACTGCTCGGGGTGCGGATCGGCAAGCGCGTCTTCGACGACGGCGCCTTGATGACGGAGCGGACCCTCACCACCATCGGCGACGACTGCACCCTCAACGCCGGCAGCAAGGTCCAGTGCCACTCGCAGGAGGACGGCACCTTCAAGTCCGACTACAGCGTCATCGGGTCCGGCAGCACGCTCGGTGTCGGTGCCCATGTCCACTACGGCGTGTCGATGGGCGACGGTGCGGTGCTCGCCGCCGACTCCTTCCTCATGAAGGGCGAGGAAGTGCCCGCGTACGACCAGTGGGGCGGAAACCCGGCAGCCCAGTTGCGGGACGCCCGCAGCACCCGGTCTTGAGTCTCGACAGGAAAGGTCCGATGGGAATGCGCATGGAGACCGCCATCGACGCCCGGGACAGCGCCCGGGACTTCTGGCGCGGTGTGCTGGGCCCAGGCGGTTTCGCCGCCGTACCGCGCTGGACGTCGGATCCGGTGCCCGGGGTGGGCGAGCGGGAGTCCCTGATCCCTGACGAGGCCGCGTCGGCGCTGCCCGGGCTTGCGGCCCAGCTGCGGGTTCCGGTGGAGTCGGTGCTGCTGGCCGCGCATGCCAAGGTGCTGTCGGCCCTGTGCGGTGAGGACGACGTCCTGGCCGGAAATGTGGTCGCGGCGGGCGGGCCGGCCGCTCCGTGCCGGCTGGATCTGACGGCGTCCTCCTGGCGGGAGCTGGTGCTGGGGGCGGACCGGGCCGCCCGTGATGTGCAGGCCCGTCTGGGCTTTCCCTGGCGGGAGCTGGGCGGTGAGCTGGGCTTCTCCGGGGCGCCGTTCGAGGTCGTCTTCGACCCGTACGGCGGGGAGGCCGCACCGGATGAGCACTCGGTGCTGTGCGTCGCGGCCGTACGCCGGGGCGGGCGGTGGGCCATACGGGTGCGCTACCGCACCGACGTCCTGGACGATGAGGCGGGCGAGCGGATCGCCGGGTACCACGTCACCGCGCTGGGGCTGCTGTGCGCGGACATCGACGCGGGGCACACCGGTGAGGGGCTGGTGGGCGCACAGGAGCTGCGCCACCAGCTGGAGGAGCTGGCAGGACCTGAGCGGGTGCTGCCGCAGACCCGCGCGCACGAGTTGTTCGAGCAGCGGGCACGCGCCCACCCGGACGCGGTCGCCGCCGTGCGCGGTCAGGACTCCCGGACGTACGGGGAGTTGAACGGACGGGCGAACCGGCTCGCCCGGGCCCTGCTCGCCGCCGGCCTACGCCCTGAGCAGCCGGTGGCGGTGGTCACCGAGCGCAGCCTGGACTGGCTGACGGCGGTCTGGGCGGTGTTCAAGGCCGGTGGTGTCTACCTGCCCGTCGAACCGCACTTCCCCGCCGAGCGGATCCGCGGCGTCCTCACCCGTGCGAACTGCGCGCTGGTGCTCACCGAATCCGGCAGCACCGACCACCTGGAGGAAGCGCTCGGCCGACTGCCGGACGTACGGCGGCTGCTGATCGACGACGCCGTGAGCACCCAGCGGGACGAAGGCGACCTCGATGTGGTGGTGGGGCCCCACCAGCTCGCGTACATCTACTTCACCTCCGGCTCCACCGGCGAGCCCAAGGGCGCGATGTGCGAGCACGCCGGAATGCTCAACCACCTCCACGCCAAGATCGACGATCTCGGCATCAGTGCGGGCTCGGTGGTCGCCCAGACCGCGCCGCAGTGCTTCGACATCTCGCTGTGGCAGCTCATCGCCGCCCAGTTGGTGGGCGGACGCACCGTACTGGTGGACCAGGACACCATCCTCGACGTACCGCGCTTCATCGACACGGTCGACCGGCACAGGGTCGACGTCGCACAGCTCGTGCCGTCGTACCTGGAAGCGGTCCTCACCCACCTCGAACGCCACCCCCGGCCGCTGCCCCACCTGCGCTGCGTCTCGGTGACCGGGGAGGCCCTCAAGCGTGAACTGGCGGCCCGCTGGTTCGCCGCCCAGCCCTCGATCGCCCTGCTCAACGCCTACGGGCTGACCGAGACCAGCGACGACACCAACCACCAGCTCATGCGCACCGCCCCCGACCGCATCCTGCTGGGACCTCCGGTCCCCAACGTACGGGTGTACGTCGTCGACGAACACCTCCACCCCGTGCCCCTCGGCGCGCCCGGCGAGATCGTGTTCTCCGGCGTCTGCGTCGGCCGCGGCTACATCAACGACCCCGAACGCACCCGCGCCGCCTTCGGCACCGACCCCTACCGCCCCGGCGCGCGTCTCTACCGCAGCGGCGACCGCGGCCGCTGGCACCCGAACGGGGCGCTCGAATTCCTCGGACGGCGCGACACCCAGGTCAAGATCCGCGGTTTCCGCATCGAGATCGGCGAGATCGAGAACACCCTGCTCACTCTCCCCGGAATCCGCGACGCGGCCGTCATCGTCAGCGACCACCCGGCCACCGGCCCTCATCTGACGGCCTACTACACCCGCCACACCGCTCTCGAGCAGAGCGACGACCAGAACGAACTCGCCACCTCGCTCGCGGCCCACCTGCCCGCGTACATGGTCCCGACCGTCTACCACCACCGCGAGGAACTGCCCCTCACCCCCAATGGCAAGGTCGACAAGAAGGCGCTCGCCCGTGAAGGCGCGCAGGCTCCGGCCCGGGACCCCTCCCCGGACACCGCGGCGGGCGGCGCTCCCGACACCCGCACCGAACAGCGCCTCGCCCTTGCGTACGCCGCCATCCTCGGTGTTGCCGCCGACCGCGTCAGCCGTGACGACCACTTCTTCGACTGCGGCGGCACCTCGCTCTCCGCCGTCAAACTCGCCATCGCCCTCGACCGCGCCATCACCCTCAAGGACATCACCGCCCACCCGGTCCTCTCCGACCTCGCCGGCCTCATCGACACCAGGTCCGGTGCGGCACACGAACAGCCCGGCGGCGGGGACCACCACGTACTGCGTACCCGCCCCACCGGGGCGGCCGACGCCGTACTGCACACCGCCGACCGACCGACTGCCTGAAGCCCCGAACCGACCGAAAGGAAACACGCGATGTCGTCCTCACCCCCCGCACCGCTGCTGGAGGCGGAGGTGCCCGCGGGCAAGCCGCCGATGCTGCGCGTCGACAACCCCGGCGATGCCACCACCTGGGCGGCCCGGCACCGAGACGCGCTGCGGGCGACCGTGGCCGAGCACGGGGCGCTGCTCGTCCGCGGTCTGGGCATCAGCGACACCACGCAGGCTGCCGGGGTGTTCCACGTCTTCGCACCTGAGCTGATGGACAACAAGGAAGCGTTCGCGGCGCGCGAGGACTACGGCCGGGGCGTCTATTCCTCCGCGACCTGGCCGCCGAACCAGCCGATGTGCATGCACCATGAGCTCAGTTACGCCCTCACCGTGCCGTCGCTGCTGATGTTCGCCTGTCTCAAGGCGCCCGCCGACGGCGGTGCGACCGGTGTCGCCGACGCCGCCGAGGTCTGCCGGGCACTGCCCGCCGAACTGGTCGACCGGTTCGCGCGGCAGGGCTGGCTGCTGGACCGCTGCTACAACGACGAGATCGGCGCGTCGGCGGCGGAGGCGTTCGGCACGGACGACCGCTCGGCCATCGAGGAGTACTGCCGCGCCAACGCGATCGAGTACACCTGGGACGAGGACGGCAGTCTGCGCACCCGTCAGCACCGCCAAGCCGTCGTCGACCATCCCGCCGACGGGCGCCGCTGCTGGTTCAACCAGATCGCGTTCCTGAGCGAGTTCACCCTCGCCCCCGAGGTACGCGAGTACCTCATCGACGTGTACGGCGCCGACGCCCTGCCGTTCACCACCCGCTACGGCAACGGCGACCCGCTCGACCAGGACACCGTCAACCTGATCAACAGCGTCTACGACGCCCACACCCGACGTGAGCCCTGGCAGGACGGCGACCTGATGCTGGTGGACAACCTGCGCACCGCGCACAGCCGGGAGGCCTACGAAGGCGACCGCAGCGTCCTGGTCGCGATGGCCCAGCCCCATCCCGCCACCAGTCCCGAGGGGCACGGGGGGAGCGCGCGATGACCACGGACACGAACCCTCAGACCGGGCCCGGGGCCGCCACGGGCACAGGCATGCACATGGGCGTGCCGCCGTTCTCAGTGATCTCAGGCGCCCAGGTCCAGCGGGTCCTGCAAGGCCACGAGAAGCACATCGTGGACCTGGTCGAGGCCACGTACCTGCTCCATGGCGCCGGGAAGACCGTCAACCCGCCCTCGTACTTCCTGCGTTTCCCCGACCGTCCCGGCTCGCGCATCATCGCGCTGCCCGCGTCCATCGGGGGAGCCGACGCCGTCGACGGCCTGAAGTGGATCTCCAGCTTCCCCCACAACGTGGAGGCGGGGATCCCCCGCGCCTCAGCCGTGCTCATCCTCAACGACCATGAGACCGGCTATCCCTTCGCCTGCCTGGAGAGCTCCATCATCAGCGCCACCCGCACCGCCGCGTCGGCGGCGCTGGCCGCCGACCACCTCACCCGGCACACCGCACGGCCCACCCGTGTCGGCTTCTTCGGCACCGGTCTGATCGCGCGCTACATCCACACCTTCCTGAACACCACCGGCTGGAGCTTCGACGAGATCGGCATCCACGACCTGTCCGCCGACAGCGCCGCCGGGTTCCGCCGGTACCTCGAAGAGCACAACACCCCGGGTCGTATCACCATCCACGACAGCGCGGAGGAGCTGATCCGCGCCGGCGACCTCGTCGTCTTCGCCACCGTCGCGAGCCGGCCCCATGTCACCAATCCCGCCTGGTTCGGCCACCACCCGCTCGTCCTGCATGTGTCGCTGCGCGATCTCGCCCCCGAGATCCTGCTCGACGCCACCAACATCGTCGACGACGTCGAGCACTGCCTGAAGGCCGACACCTCGCCCCACCTGGTCGAACAGCAGACCGGGAACCGCGACTTCCTCAGCGGCACGCTGGAGGACGTCATCAGCCGGCGGGTCGGTGTCCCCACCGACCGGACCGTCGTGTTCTCACCGTTCGGCCTCGGCGTGCTCGACCTCGCCGTCGGCAAGTACGTCTACGACGAAACCGCCCGCGCAGGGGAACTCCATACCATCCAGGACTTCTTCCACGAACGACGCAGACACGGATAGGAGCCACCACGAACCGCCCACGGCCGGATGTGGGGCATCCGCACGGCCCTGCTTCCTGAGGAGGCCATCGTGCCAGTCATATCCGATCCCTACGCCTTCAACGAGGACGATCTCTATGTCGACCTCAAGTCGGTCTTCGGAGACGGGCATGCCCTCTTCCTGAAGTGCGAGGGATTCAACTTCGCAGGTTCCATCAAGCTGAAAGCGGCCGTGGAGATGGTGGAGGCCGCGGAACGGGACGGCACCCTGGGTCCGGACTCCATCCTGGTCGAGTCGTCTTCCGGCAATCTGGGCGTCGCGCTGAGCATGATCGCCGCCAGTAAGGGCTACCAGTTCCTGTGCGTCACCGACTCGCGCTGCAACCTCTCCACGAGACTGATGATGGAGGCCCTGGGCAGCCAGGTGCATGTCATCGCGGGCCAGGAGGCGAACGGCGGATTCCTGGGCGCCCGGCTCGACTACGTCCGTGCGCTGTGCGCGTCCGACTCGCGGTACGTATGGCTCAGCCAGTACACCAATCCGAGCAACTGGAAAGCCCACCACCGTACGACCGCCCCCGAGATCGCCAGGAGCTTCCCACAGCTCGACGTGCTGTTCATCGGGGCCGGCACCACCGGGACCCTGATGGGCTGCGCGCGCTTCTTCAGGGAGTGGCACCGCCCGGTGCGGATCATCGCCCTGGACAGCGTGGGCTCGGTGGCCTTCGGGGGCCCGCCCGGACGCCGGATGATCCCCGGCCTCGGCATGAGCATGCGCCCCCCGCTGCTCGACGAGTCGTACGTGGACGAGGTGATCCGCGTCGAGGAGGTGGACACCATCCGGGCCTGCCACCGCCTGGCACGGCACGGGTTCCTCTTCGGGGGCTCCACCGGCACGGTGGTGAGCGGGGCGCTGGGATGGCTCGACCGGCACTGGACGCCCGGGCTCACGGCGGTGGCGATCGCCCCTGACCTCGGCGAGCGCTATCTCGACACCGTCTACCACGCCAACTGGCTGGAGGACCTGTACGGGGACGAGCTGTTCAACGCGGCCGCCGATACCGACGCCGAGGCGGAATCCGGACGCATGCCCGCGCCCGAACCCGAGACCGCCGACGATCCGTCCGGTGGGATGTGAACCCCGACGTTCCTCAGCCGGTAGCGCCGTGCAGTCGGACGGGCAACGCGACGAGGCGGTGGTTCACATCGCCCCGCTGCCAGGCGAGTTCGTCCTCCGGCACCGCCAACAGCGCGTCAGGGTAGCGCCGGGTCAGCTCCTCGACGGCCACGGCGATCTCGATCCGGGCCAGGGCTGCGCCCAGACAGCGGTGCATACCGTGCCCGAACGAGAGGTGCGGGTTGTGGGACCTGCGGAAGTCCAGCCGGTCCGGGTCGGCGAAGACGGACTCGTCCCGGTTGGCCGACGCGAAGGCGAGGAAGACGGCGTCCCCGGCCGGGATGGTGACCCCGCCGATGGTGATGTCATCGGTGGCGATACGGGGCAGGCCTGAGGTGTCGTCGCCGAGCAGGTTGACTCCGCGCAGCAGCTCCTCGACGGCCTCGGGCACCTCCTCGGGGTGCTCCCCCAGCCGCCGCCAGACGTCGCGGTGGCGGGAGAGCAGGGTGAGCACCGAGTTGGCGAGCTGGCTCGCGGACGAGTCGCCGCCCGCGCCGAGCAGGGTGTAGCCCAGCCCGATCAGCTCCTCGGTACTCAGCCGGTCGTCGCCGAGCCGGGCGGCGATCAGGGCGGAGAGCACGTCGTCGCCGGGGGCCTGTGCCCTGCCCGTCACCAGGCCTGCCATATAGGCGCCCAGCTGCTCCCGGGCCGCGACCGCCTCGTCCTGGGATCCGCCCACGTCGGCGAACTGCCGTATCCAGCCGTGGAACACCGTCCTGTCCGCTTCGGGGACGCCCAGCAGTTCGCAGATCACGGACAGGGCCAGCGGCCCGGTGAAGGCGCCGAGCAGATCCACCGGCCCTTCGGCCGCCTCCTTCTCGGCCAGGCCGAGCAACTCGTCCACGAGCTGCCGCACCCTCGGCCGCATGCGCTCGATCCGTTCCGGCGAGAACGCCTGGACGGCGAGCGCCCGAAGCCGGGTGTGGTCGGGCGGGTCCAGCGAGATGATCATTCCCGGAGGCGCCTGGAACAGCCCATCGAACTGCGGCGCGGACGGTTCGTAGGTCGCGGCCCGGCTCAGGCGCGAGTCCTCCAACGCGGTGCGGATGTCCTCATGTCGGGTGATCAGCCAGGCCGGCGTGCCGTTGGCGGTGGTCACCCGGACGACGGGCCGCTCGGCTCGCAGCCGACCGAAGAGCGGGTCAGGGCCGCGATGGCTCGATCCTGGGAACGGGAACCGGGGAAGATCTTCGGAGCGGGCCATGGCGGGGGGTCTCCTCGGGCGGCGCCTGCGCGGCGGATGTCGCGAAGGACCCTAGGGACGAGCGCTGGAGTGCCGATGGAGGAAGCAGCGAAGCCGACGGCCCATGGCCGGAAAGAGCCGGTAGCGGAACGGCCACGCATGGCCGGAAACCAGCTCTGATGATCCGCTCTCCCCTTCAAAAGCGCAGCCAGTCAGCAGTGTCCGGCTCCACCCGAGCCCCCCTCGACCGGCATCCGAGGTCTAACCGGAACGGTGCTTCAAGTGGTCTAGGCCGTCATGGCCGCCGACCGCACGCCCCGTCTCACGGGGCCATCGAAAGCACGTCATCGACCACGGGAGTTTCTCGTGACCATTCTCGTCACTGGAGCGCGCGGCAACATCGGCAGCCAGGTCGTCACACGCCTGCACGCCGCCGGAGGGTCCCTGCGCGCCTCCAGTCGCAGATCCGGTGATCTCGCCGTCCCCCCGGGTGTGCAGACCGTCACACTCGATCTCCGGGAACCGGGCACCTACCGTGCCGCGCTGGACGGTGTCACCCGGGTGTTCCTGTACGCGGAGCCGGACGGCGTCGCGGACTTCCTGAAGGCCGCGGACGAAGCGGGCGTACGGAAGGTCGTGGTTCTGTCGTCCAACACCGTGCTGCTGCCCGGCGCCGACCAGGACCCCCTGGCACGGCACCACCGCGTAGTGGAGGAGGCCGTCTTCGCCTCCGGACTGCCCCATGTACTGCTGCGGCCGGGAGCCTTCGCCAGCAACGCACTGGGCTGGAGCACCGACATCCGGGAGGGCCGCGCGGTACAGCAGCCGTTCGCGGATGCCCAGATGGCTCCGGTGCACGACGCCGACGTGGCGGACGTGGCCGCGGCGGCGCTCGCCGAGGGTTCCGGGATGCCCGAGGCCGTCCCGCTCTCCGGGCCCCAGTCGCTGAGCTTCCGCGCCGAGGTAGGCATCATCGCCGACCTGCTGGGGCGGGAGATCCACGTACGCGACATGGACCGCGCCGAGGCGGCGGAGACCATGGGCAGGTTCGTGCCACCGCCGGTGCTCACCTCGTTGCTCGACCAGTGGGAGGCGGCGCTCGCCCAACCCGCCGACACGTCCGCCACCTGCGAGCCGTGGACGGGCGCGCCCGCGCGCACCTTCCGGCAGTGGGTCGAGGAGCATCTCGGTGCGTTCGGGGACGCACCCGCCGGTTAGGCGCTGACCGCGGGAGAGCCGGGAAGACCCGGGAACAGCCGGTCCACAGCGGGAACGGATCGGAGCGGCCCGCAACACCGGGAACGGTTGGGAGCAGTCGGCACAGAAGCGAAGGAGGACGCCAGGGCGTTCCGCTCCGAACGGCCGGCCAGGGTGATCACGACCCGGGTCGGCCGTCCGGCATGCCCGGGTCGTTCCGGTACGTCTCCACCTGTCCTGGACATGGTGTCGAGCACCTGCGGGGACCCTACGCCCACCCAACAGCCCGCACCCCGGGCCTGATCCGAGGAGACGCACCGATGAGCGCTACCACCCGGACACGTGTCAGCCGCCGCGCCACGGGCGCGGTCGCGGCCGTGCTGCTCGCCATGATCGTGCCGGCAGCCGTTCCCGCCACCGCCGCCGCCGGCAGCGTCGAGCAGTCCGTGTCCGCCGCCGCGGCCCACAAGGCGGCGAGCCCGGTCGGGAAGTGGGACGTGGTGATAACCATCCACGCCCAGGACCCGCCGCTGTACTCCTGGATCATCTGCGACGTGACCGCGGACCAGAGGATCCGCTGTGTCAACAAGCCGGGCTCCGCCACACCTCCGCTGGAGGGTACGGGCATCTGGAAGAAGGGTTCCGGGAAGTCGTTCAGCTTCTGGATCACGCACCACGCGCACCGGGACGAGAACGGCAACGAACTCGGCTCCATCAACGCCGTCCACGTCGGCAGCTTCGACAAGAAGGGCTTCACGACCGACGGGACCGCCTTCATCGACATGGAGGACGGCACTCCCTGGACCGGCCCGATCGCCGTCGAGTCGAAGGCCACCCGCATCGGCTGATGCGGCACGGACACACACGAGGAGGCCTCCGGACCCTTGGTCCGGAGGCCTCCTCGTTGTGGTGTGGTGTACCGCGCCGCCGGACTCGTCCGGAGACGCGCCCGTCAGAGCGGCGCCGGTCAGGTCAGCCCTGGCCAGGCGCGCTCACCCGGCGGGGCAGCGCACCCGCCGCGAGGAAGGCGACGACGATGAAGCCGAGGCCGGTGTACAGGGTGAACTGGAAGGCGCCGGAGAAGGTCCGCGCACCTGCCTGCTGCTCGTACGACCGCACCGCGGCGACGGCCTTCTCGTTGCCGCGGACGGCCGGTGCCACGCAGTCCGCAGGCTCCTCGGAGGCGTTCTCCCCGCCGAAGCGCTCGTTGACGCAGTGCTGGTAGGCCGTGGTGGCGGCGCCGAGTTGCTCGGCCGGGACACCGGCAGCAACCAGCTCCTGGCGCAGCTTGGGTGCCAACTCGTCCGCGCTGCCCGTCGCGGCGGAACCCAGCGGGGCGAAGAAGGACAGCGAGACGACGGCGATACCGATGGTGAAGCCGAGCTGCTGCATGGTGTTGATGAGACCGGACGCCGATCCCGCGTCCTCGTGCGGCACGTCCTTGAGGCCGAACAGGGAGATCGGGGTGGCGGCGGCACCGAAGCCCAGACCGATGACGAACAGGGCGGGGGCGATGCTCCAGCTGGTGATGTCCCCGTCGCTGCTGCCGTTGATCCACAGGAACAGTCCGAGACCGAGGGCGATGCCCACCGCGCCCATCTGCACCACGGTGCGGCCGAACTTCGGAACGAGCACGATCACGGAGGCCGAGGCGGTGATGAAGGCGCCGAACGCGAAGGCCAGCAGGGTCACACCGGCGCGCAGCGCGCTCCAGCCCAGACCGAGCTGCATGTACATGTACAGAGCCAGCATGAACATGCCGGTGAAAGTGAAGCAGGCCAGCATCAGCCCGAGGGCCGAGCTGAAGCTGCGCGCCTTGAACAGGTTGAGCGCCACCAGCGGCGAACCGTTCGTCAGGCTCCTGCGGCGCTCGTACGCCACGAAGCCGATGAGCACCGCGACTCCGGCGACCATGGAGGCGAACGCCCAAGCCGGCCAGCCGAGCTCACGGCCGAAGGTCAGCGGGGCGAGCAGCAGCAGCAGACCCAGGGTGGCGAGTGCGACACCGGGGAGGTCCACACGGAGCGCGTGCGGCGCCTTGGACTCGGGGATGTACTTGAGGCCGAGGAAGAAGCCGACGACGCCCAGCGGCACGTTGACGAGGAAGATCGGGCGCCAGTCCCAGCCGAAGATGTCGGCCGCGACGATCACACCGCCGATGAGCGGGGCGATGGTGGCGGCGATACCGCCGACGGTGCCGTGGACGGCGAAGACCGTCCCCTTCTCGTTGTCCGGGAAGGTCACGTGGATGATGGAGAGCACCTGCGGCACCATGATGCCCGCCGCGGCGCCCTGCAGCAGCCGGGACGCGATGAGCATTTCGGGGTTCATGGCGATGCCGCAGAGCAGCGATGCGATGGTGAAGCCGGCGACACCGAGCAGGAACATCTTCCTGCGGCCGTAGATGTCACCGAGCCGGCCGCCGGTGATCAGCATCAGGGCGAACGCCATGACGTAGCCGGCGGTGATCCACTGGACGGCGCCGTAGCTGGCGCCGAGCTCGTGCTGGATGGTCGGGATGGCCACGTTGACGATGCTGCCGTCGAGCATGTCGAGGAACGTGGCGACGGTCATGATGACGAACGCCGCCCAGCGGCGCTTGTCCGGGGCGGGCGAAACCCCCGCCCCGGAGGGCTGCACCGCGACGGCTTCGGCCGGAGGCGGAGACTCGCTGTCGGTGTCCGTCGGCCGGATGTTGGTGGAGGTCACGTCTCACTCCTCGTGGTGACAGGTGGTCATCACTCGGTATAGCCAGCGTCATTGGAGGCGTGCTCGAATATGCCTGGAGTACTTAAAGGATTACGCGGGCGAAGCGAGCGCCGGCCGGGCGCCGGTTCGAGACGCGCTCAAGGTCCCCGCGAGCGGAACAGGGCAGAGTGGGGGGTGCACCGCATGTCCTCCGCCGCGTCTCACGGCACCCCAGACACTGCCACAAGGGGCGTTCCATGACCACACTCGGCCCACGCGCCCTGAACCGTGCGCTGCTGGAGCGCCAGTTGCTGCTGCGCCGACAGCCGCTGACTGCGGCGGAGGCCATCGCCCGGCTCGTCGGTATGCAGGCCCAGGCGCCCGCGCCGCCCTACGTGGGCCTGTGGACCCGGCTGACCGGCTTCCGCCACGAGGAGCTCGCCGAGTTGCTCACCGGGCGGGAAGCGGTTCGTGTCGCGCTGCTGAGGGCCACCGTGCATCTGGTCACCGCCGAGGACTGCCTGGCGCTGCGCCCGCTGGTGCAGCCCGTGCTGGACCGGCAGGTACGCGGGGTGGCGAGGTTCGCGAAGGCGGTCGCGGACCTGGAGCCCGACGACTTGGACACGGCCGTTCGTGAGGCGCTGGCCGATGAGCCGCTGACCACCAAGGAGCTGGGAGCGGCACTGGCCGCGCGTTGGCCGGAGCGCGACCCCGACGGGCTGGCGAACGCCGCCCGCGGCCGGCTCCCGCTGGTGCAGGTGCCGCCACGCGGCATCTGGGGCGTCGGCGGCTTGACCCGGTACGCGACGGCGGAGGCCTGGCTGGGCCGGCCGCTGGGCACCGGAGCGACCGTGGACGACCTGGTGCTGCGCTATCTGCGCGCGTACGGCCCGGCATCGGTGAAGGACGTCCAGATGTGGTCGGGACTGACCCGCCTGCGTGAGGTGGTGGACCGGCTGGGCTCACGTCTGCGGGCCCTTCGGGACGAGGACGGGCGGGAGCTGTTCGACCTGCCGGACGCGCCCCTGCCGGATCCCGAGACCGAGGCACCGGTGCGGTTCCTGCCGGAGTTCGACAACGTGCTGCTCGCCCATGACGACCGCTCCCGCATCCTGGACGAGCGGCGGCGGTCGGCGATCTTCACCCGCAACGGCATCATCCGGGCGACGTTCCTGGTCGACGGGTTCGTGGCGGGGATGTGGCGGGTCACTCGCGAGCGCGGCACGGCGACCCTCGTCCTCGAACCGTTCGGGCGCCTGCCGAAGGCGTCCCGAAAGGCGCTGGAGCAGGAGGGCGCGGATCTGCTGGAGTTCATGGCGCCTGAGGCGCCCGACCGCACGGTGAGCGTCGAGCCGTCGACGTCCTGAACGCGCCGAGGGGACCGCGGGACGGGCCGACCGGAGGCCGGGAGCCCGACCGGTCAGGAGGCCTTCTTCCGCGGCGTCGCCTTCTTCGCCGTGGGCTTCTTGGCCGTGGACTTGGCGGTCGCGGACTTCGCCCCCGACGCCTTCTTGGCGGCCGTGGACTTCGTCGACCGTGACGCGGCGGTCTTCTTCGCGGTGGACGTGGACTTCTTGCCGCCCGTCTCCTTGGGTGTGGCCTTGGCAGCCTTCGGGGCGGACTCCGCCGCTTCCTTTGCTTCCTTGCGAGGCCTCAGCTCCGTGACATCACCGCCGGCTGCCTCCGCTTCGGCGCCGCGCGCCTCCTTCGCCGCCCGGACACTGCTCTCCAATGCGGCCATCAGGTCGATGACCTTGCCGCCACCGGCGGCCGGGGCGCGCTCCGGCTCCAGCTCCACGCCGTCGGCCCTGGCGGCGATCAGCTCTTCGACCGCCGTCCGGTAGTCGTCGTGCAGCGAGGCGAGATCGACTTCGCCGAGGGTGTCCATGAGCGCGTCCGCGAGGTCGAGCTCGGCGTCGCGGACCGTCACATCGGTCTCCGGGGCCACGCCGTCGGGCTGGCGGATCTCGTCCGGCCAGAGCAGTCCGTGCATGGCGATCACATCGCCGACCACCCTCAGCATGCCCAGCCGCTCCCGCCCCCTGAGCGCGAACTTGGCCACCGCCACCTTCTTGCTCCGTTTGAGTGCCTCGCGCAGCAGCGTGTAGGGCTTGGCAGCCGGGACCCCGTTCGCGGAGAGGTAGTACGCCGTATCCATCTGGAGCGGGTCGATCTGGTCCGCGGCGACGAACGCCACGATGTCGATCGTCTTCGCGGTCGGCAGCGGAAGCGAGGCGAGGTCCTGGTCGGTGATCGGGATCATCGTCCCGTCAGCGTCCTCGTACGCCTTGCCGATCTCCGCCGTCGGGACCTCCTCGTCCTCCAGCTCGCAGACCTTGCGGTAACGGATCCGCCCTCCGTCACTGGTGTGGATCTGCCGGAAGGAGATCGAACGGTTCTCGGTGGCGTTCACCAGCTTGATCGGGATGCTGACCAGCCCGAAGGAGATCGCGCCGTTCCAGATGGATCGCACGTGCCATCCCTTTCATCCGGAATTCAGAGTTTTGAGATGTATGTATGGGATTCTCATCGTATGACGCCCATCACAGAGGTGGAGGGGCGGCGCCTGGCGCTCAGCAACCTGGAGAAGGTCATCTACCCGGCGACCGGGACCACCAAAGGGGAGGTGCTGCACTACTACGCCCTCACCGCCGATCCGCTGCTCGCGCATCTGAGGGACCGCCCGCTGTCGTTCCTGCGCTACCCGGACGGGCCGGGCGGCCAGCGGTTCTTCACCAAGAACCCGCCGCCCGGCACACCTTCCTGGGTGCGTGTCGCCGAGGTTCCCCGCTCCTCGCGCGAGCGGGGCGAGCAGGTGGTCGTGGCCGATCTGGCCGGGCTGATCTGGGCGGCGAACCTCGTGGTGGAATTTCACACTCCGCAGTGGCGGGTGGAGGAACCCGGCAGGGCGGACCGGATGGTCTTCGATCTCGACCCCGGTGATCCGGCGACCGTGGTCGAGTGCTGTGAGGTGGCCATGTGGCTGCGCCGGCGGCTCGGCACGGACGGCCTGGACGCCTACGCCAAGACCTCGGGCTCCAAGGGTCTGCACCTGCTGGTACCGCTGGAACCCACGCCGTCCGCCGCCGTGTCGGCCTACGCGAAGTCCCTGGCCGTCGAGGCGGAGACGGAGCTCGGCGGCCTGGTGGTGCACCGGATGGCCCGGGCACTGCGCCCGGGGAAGGTGTTCGTCGACCACAGCCAGAACGCCGCAGCCAAGACCACGGCGACGCCGTACACACTGCGCGCCCGACCCCGGCCCACCGTTTCCACTCCCGTGACCTGGGAGGAGATCGAAGGGTGCAGCTCCCCCGATGAGCTGGTGTTCGAACTGGGCGACATGACGGGAAGGCTCGAACAGTACGGGGATCTGCTGGCACCGCTGTTCGATCCCGAACGTGCGGGCGGCCTGCCGTGAGCACCCACCCACCCAGGACGGGAGCAGGGGCGGGAGCGCGGGCGGGGCCGCTCAGGCCGCCGCTGAAGGTGGCGCTCGCCCGGTCCGTGGCAAGGCTTCCACGCGGAGAAGGGCTCGCCTACGAACCGAAGTTCGACGGCCATCGCATCCTGATCTTCGTCTCCGACGGAGAGGCCACCCTCCAGGCCCGCTCGGGGCGTATCGTGACGGCCGCCTTCCCCGATCTGGCGACGGCAGCACGCGCGCTGCCCGACGGCACGGTCCTGGACGGCGAGGCGGTGGTCTGGAACGAGGGACGGATCGACTTCGCCGCCGTACAGCGCCGAGCCGCCGCGACGCCGCCCAGGGCCGGGCTTCTCGCGCGCCGACTGCCCGCCTCCTACGCCGCCTTCGACCTGCTCGCGACCGGCGGCGACGACCTGCGCGCGGCGCCCTACACACACCGCAGAGAACGCCTTGTCGACCTCGTCGGACCGTTGGGCCCACCGCTCCAGCCGGTGCCGATGACCACCGACCCGGAGACCGCTGCGACCTGGTACGAGACCCTCGTCGCGCGCGGGATCGAAGGACTGGTGGTCAAACGACTCACCGGGCCCTACCGGCCCGGCGGCCGGGACTGGCGCAAACTGCGGCACACGGCCGTCCAGGATGCCGCCGTGGTCGGCTTCACCGGCACGCGGGACCGCCCCAGTGCGCTGGTGCTCGTCCTGCCGGACGATGACACGCCCGTGGTGTCCGGCCCGCTCCCGCCCGCACTGCGGGGCTCGGTCGCGGCGGTGCTGGCCGCGCACACGGCCCATGCGGCCGGGGCCGGGGCGAAAGAACCGCCGGAAGAAGGCGCGAGCACAGCCACCGCGAAGGCCACGGCGACGGCGACCGCGGTCGGGGTGGGCGAGGTGCCGTACCGGAGAGTGCCGGAAGGACTGACGGCCGAGGTGGAGCGTGGGACCACCCGGCACACGGTGTCGACGGTGCTGCGCATCAGGGACGACCTGCCGCCCTGAGCCTCACCCGTTCTCCGACCCTCCCATTAATCAAGTTTGACTACTTCACACGGGAGCAGTACGGTCCCACAGCAAGTAGTCAAACTTGATGAGAGGAAGCGCATCGATGATCCAGCTCCCCGAGACCGGCTACACCCCGACTGCCGACGAGCTCGCGGACATCGAGAAGTGGTTCGCGGAGTACGACGGGGCGAGCGGCCGGCGTGACATCGAGCGGATGGCCGATATGGCGGTCTTCCCACTCAACCTGGTCAGCGACGACTCCACCGGGCAGGGCGTCAGCGCCCAGTGGGACCGGGAGCAGTTCGTCACCGTCATGACCCAGGTGATGGGAGAGGGTTCGCAGGACATCACGTTCACGTCGACACGCACGCCGGTGTTCCTCACGGCGGCGATGGCGGTGGTCTTCACCGACTCCGTCATGACCATGGACGGCGCCGAGCAGCGGTTGCGGTACGCGGACATCCTGATCCGGCGCGACGGGAAATGGGCCTTCCAGACGATGCTCCAGGGCGGCTGGGGCGACAACCTGCGGTGATCACGGCCGCGTGCCCGGACAGACGGGCCGCCCGGGCACGCGCCGGGACCGGCAGGTCCCGGCGGCAGGCCGGAAAGGCACGATGGCGTGCCGGTTTTCGAAGTCCTCGGCGCGGCCCCCGTGGTGCACACTCTCCCCAGGCACCTGGCGTGTGGGAGGCAATGGCGTGTTGGCGGGTATCGACGAGGTCGACTGGTCGTCACTCGGACATGCGTACGGCCCCGCGGATGATGTCCCCGGACTGCTGCACGGGCTCGCGTCGCGCGATCCGATGGAGCGCGAGGCCGCGCTGGACGCCATGTACTCCGCGGTGCACCACCAGGGCGAGGTGTACGACTCGACGCTGGCGGCCATCCCGTTCCTGCTGGAACTCGCCGCCAGCCCCGAAGTCCAGGACCGGGGAGCGATCGTCGAGTTGCTGACCAGCATCGGCGGCATCGAACTCGACGGCGACGACGAACCCGAACCGGGTGCCCACGAGGAGGAGTTCGAGGAGGTCGCCAACTACGCGATGGCCGCGGCCGCGGTGGCGTCGGGGGCTGAGGTGTTCGTGGGCCTGCTCGCGGACGACGACCCCGGAGTGCGGCTCACGGTGCCCTGCGCCCTGGCGATGCTGCACCACGAGCCCGCGCGTGCACTGATGTTGCTACGGGCGCGGCTGGACGCCGAAGGGGACGCGGATGTGCGGCTCGCGCTGGTGGAGGCGGTCGGGCGGATCGCCCTGCGGCACACGGAGATGCACGCCGAGGCGGTGCCCTGGCTGATCGGGCTGCTGGCCCCGGCCCACCCGGCGGGACTGCGCCTCGCCGCGCTGACCCAGCTGGCGCGGTGTGCCCCCGGGAGCCTGCCGCCCGACGCGACCGCGACCGCGCTGCTGCGGGGGACGGACGAGCAGGATGCCGTCGCACGCGGAACCGGCGCACGCGAGGCCTCCGCCGGGACGGTCGACGGAGCAGGAGCGGTCGACGGAGCAGGAGCGGTCGACGGAGGAGAAGACGAAGCGGAGGGCGGCGGGGAACCCCTCGCCCGGGATCACCGGACGCGGGCGGCCGGTGATCCCGGTGCGGAGGAGACCGGCACCGGCACAGGGGCGCCGCGGGGAACCGGCCCACGGCAGCCGGCGCGATCTGGGCGTCCCGGCGACGACGCGGAGCTCCGCTCCGGGGCCGACGAGCTGCTGTGCACCCTCTACGCGGCACTCGGCGACCGGGTCGACGAACGGATCGCGCTTCTCGTCGGGCGCCTGAGCAGCGGCGACCCGGCGCAACGCACAGACGCCGTGTGGATGTGCCACGGGCTGATCCGGACCTGGCGCGGGCCCTACGACGAACTGGTGCGGTGCGTGGGAGCCCAGCTCGGCCACCCCGAACCACAGCTGCGGGCGGCCGCGGCCAGCCTGCTGGAAAGCCTGTCCGCCCTGGCCCTGCCCGCCGCGGACGCGCTCGCCGCGCGGCTCTCGCGGGGCACATCAGACACGGCGGCGTCCGACGAGGCGGGCGAGGACCGCGCCCTGATCGCGCTGGCCAGGCTGGGCGATCCACGCGCCGTACCGGCGTTGGCTGCGGCCCTCGATGAACCCGAGCTGCCCCGCGACGCCGCCTTCGCGGTGCCCTACCTGGGGGCGGCGGCAGCGCCACTGGTACCACTGCTTCGGCGCAGGCTCGCCCGGGTGGAGCTCGACGAGAACCTCTTCGACCTGGCCTGCCCACTACTGCCCGCGCTGGGGGCGCTGCGCGCGGCCGAGGCCCTGCCCGAGGTGCTCAGGGTGCTGCGCGGCGCGTCGGCCCGCGGCGGCGCGTGGACGATGGAGTCGGTGCTGGAGACCGCCCTGCGGACGCTCGCCGCCTTCGGGCCCGCGGCACTGCCGGCGGCGCCTGAGCTGCGTGCGCTGCTGGGCAGCGCCAACCCCTCGGTGGCCACGGCCGCGGCGCGGGCGTTGTGGGCGGTCTCGGGCGACGCGGACGGCGCTGCCGTACTGGCCCTGCTGCTGGAACTGCTCACAGCGGACGGCCCGGACGAGCGCCGCTCGGCGGCGGCGGCGCTGGGCTGCCTCGGCCCGCGGGCAGCGACCGCGGCGCCCGCGCTGCGGTCGCTGCTCGCCGCCCGTGAGCGCTGGCTCCGGATGGACGCTGCGATCGCGCTGTGGCGAGTCACGGGCGAGGCCCGGGACGCCCTTCCCGTACTGACCGCGGCCTGGGAGGAGAACCGGTACGGCCGTGTCGAGGTCGCCGAGTGCCTGACCGAGATGGGTCCCGCGGCCGGACCGGCGGTGCCGCTGCTGCGTGCGGAGCTGAGCCGCCCGCGGCGGCACAACGTGCTCGACGGCGGTTCGGGTACGCATGACATCGAGCAGGACGAACGCCTGCTGACGCTGTGCAGAAGGGCTCTGGCCGGCCCGGGGCTGAGCACCGCGACGGGCCGCTGAGGCTGCCGCCGCCGCCGCAGCCGTGCCGTCCGGCACCCCCGGTGGCGCTCCCTCGGCAGCCCGGTGGCAGCCCTCCGCCATCGGCGACGTTGCCGTCGCCGTTACCCAACCGATGGTTCACCGCAATGGCGGATGACTATCCTCGAAATTTCGCATATGCCTTCAAACCACCCAGCGCCCTGTGTCTCCGCATACTGTTGCCGGAAGATCGACCGGCGAGGAGCCCGCACGTGAAACCGACCCGCACCGCCGTCCGCGCCGCGCTCGTCGCCGCGGCCGGCCTGGCACTGCTCACCGGGTGCGGGGACGCGGGCGGCCTGGAGAGCGCGGGGGCGACCCCCACCGCCGAGGGGCCCCAGCAGCTGTGGCCGGAACTCCCCGCCATCTCCGCTCCCCCGGTCGACTACGGGGAGAGCGACACCGCCCGCATCCCCGGCGTCACCGCGCCGGACGGCGATGTGCGGGCGGTGAGCCCGGTGAAGGTGGTCCAGGCTGATGTGGCGGCCCACCCCGAGCAGATCACCGGGGCCGACGGGCTGTACCGGCAGACCGCGGACCAGATCCGCGACTGCGGCACACGGCCGAAGGAATGCCCCGTACTCCGGCCGTACTACCACGATCTCACCGGCGACGGCAGAAAAGAACTGATCGTCGCCATCAGGATGCCGGGGCAGCAGACCGCGATGCGGGTCTATCTCCCGGACAAGGACGGCCGCTTGACGCGGGTCATGACGTACTCGGACGCGATCGTCGGAGTGGAGCTGGCCGGCCGGGACCTGATCACCCGTGCCGTATCCGCGGGCATCCCCGGGTACGAGTACCGCACGGCCTGGTCCTGGGACGATCGCCAGGACGTGATCCTGCCGACCCGAGACGAGATCATCCGGGTCAAGCCGACCACGCCCCCGACCTCTTCCGCCGCACCGACCGCGACCGCTTCGGCCGCACCGACCGCGACCGCTTCCGTGCCCCCGCCCACCGGAGCCCCCCGGTGACGGCCCCGCGCAAGGGCCGGGCCAGGCTCCGGCTGCCCGCCTGGACGGCAACGCTGACCTGGAAGGCGGCGTTGTTCATCACCGTGATGTGCTGCGCCCTCGCCGCGCTGCTCGGTGCACTCGTCCATGCGTCCGTGACCCGTGAGACGGTCTCCGACGCCCGCGAGAAGGCCCTCGTCCGGCTCGACGAGGTCACCCACGCGTATGAGATGGGCGAGCCGCTCGGCGGCTTCGGCACCATCGACCCGCCGGGGCTCCCCGACCGGTTGCGCGCCCTCGCTCTCTCCGGTCAGCGCGGCACGGTCGTCTCAGACTTCCAGGGCCGCCCCACCATGTGGGCCGCGGGGCCCGCCGACGGCAGGGCCATCGCCGTGCGGGTCGACTACTCGGTCGGTGCCGAGACCATCGGCAATCTCGACCGGGCCATCCTCGGCTCCTCCGTACTCGCGATCGGGGCGACCCTGCTCGTGGGGGCGTTCGCGGTGACCCGGGTGACCCGCAGACTCCATCTGACCGCGCAGGTCGCACGGCGGATCAGCGCGGGCGATCTGGACGCCAGGGTCAACGACCCCCGCACCAAGGACCCGAGCCGGCCCGAGGACGAAGTCGCCACGGTCTCGGGGGCGCTGGACGCCATGGCGTCCACGCTCCAGGGGAAGCTGCTCAACGAGCAGCGTTTCACCGCCGATGTGGCGCACGAGCTGCGCACTCCGCTGACCGGCCTGTCCGCCGCCGCCGAGTTGCTGCCGCCCGGACGACCTTCGGAACTGGTCCAGGACCGGGTGCGCACCATGCGTGCGCTGACCGAGGACCTGCTGGAGATCTCCCGGCTGGACGCGGGCGGCGAGACCGTGGACATGGACATCCACGAACTCGCCCCGCTCGCCGAACGGGTCGTCCGGGCCGTACGCAGCACGGGCTGTGAGACAGAGGTGAACATCAGCGGCCCGGCACGGGTGCGGGTGGAGACGGACCAGCGGCGGCTCGAACGGGTGCTGGCCAACCTGATCACCAACGCCCACAAGCACGGCGCCCGTCCGGTGGTGGTGACGGTCGACGGGCCGACGGTGACCGTACGGGACCACGGCGTCGGCTACCCGCGGTATCTGCTGGAGCACGGCCCCCAGCGGTTCCGTACGGACTCGGGCGGCAAGGGTCACGGTCTGGGACTCACCATCGCCGTGGGGCAGGCCGCGGTGATCGGGGCGAAGCTGGAGTTCGCCAACGCACCTGAGGGCGGGGCGATCGCCCGGCTGAGCCTGCCGGAGTACACGCACACCGATCACGAGCACACCGATCACGAGCACACCGCCCAGGAACGCACGGAGCACGAGCGCACAGACCAGGAACGCACCGGCCGCAAGCCCGGTGGCACGGGCCCGCACCGCGATGCCACGGGGCACGAGAGCACAAGCCGCGACACCCCTGGTTCCCCGGATAAGGGGACATAACACCCCCGCTTGCTACGTTGCCGGTCATGACCGCACCGGCAGCGGACGCTCCCTCGCCAGTCCCGCCACCACCGCCCGCACCGCCCGCACTTCGGATGCCGAAGCGGCGCGGGGTCGAGCTCTCGCTCCTCGTCAGCGCCGTCCTCATCTGCGTGTACGGCTACACGGCCGTCGGCCTCACCCGGTCCGGAGCCGTCCCGCCCGACGCCGCAGCCTACGGCGCCGGACTCGGCCTGCTGGCGCTGTTCGCCCATCTCGCCGTGCGCTTTCGCGCTCCGTACGCGGACCCCCTGCTGCTGCCGATCGCGGTCCTCCTCAACGGCCTCGGCCTGGTCCTGATCTACCGGCTCGATCTGGAGACCCCCGGAGACCGTGCCGCCCCCGCGCAGTTGGTGTGGTCGACACTGGGAGTGGCCCTCTTCATCGGAGTGGTGCTGGCACTGCGCGACCACCGCCTCCTCCAGCGCTACGCCTATGTCTCGGTCGCCGCCGCCCTGGCCCTGATGATGCTGCCGATCCTCTTCCCACCCGTGAACGGAGCGCGGATCTGGATCCGGTTCGGCGGTTTTTCCTTCCAGCCGAGCGAGTTCGCGAAGATCCTGCTCGCCGTGTTCTTCGCCGCGTACCTCGCCGCCAATCGCAACGCGCTCGCCTATACCGGGCGCCGCGTCTGGAGGCTCCAGTTCCCCACCGGCCGGGTGCTCGGCCCGATCGTCACCATCTGGCTGCTCAGCGTCGCCGTGCTGGCGCTGGAACGGGACCTCGGCACCTCGTCGCTGTTCTTCGGACTCTTCGTGATCATGCTGTACGTCGCGACCGGACGCACCGGCTGGATCGCCGTGGGCCTGCTGCTCGCCGGGGTGGGCGCCTTCGCTGTCGGAGCGTTCGAACCCCATGTGCGCGTACGGGTCCAGGAATGGCTGGCCCCGTTCGCCTCCATCGACGCGGGCCTGGGGCCGAGTCAGCTGGCCCAGTCACTGTTCTCCTTCGCCGCGGGCGGGATGCAGGGCACCGGGCTCGGCGCCGGGCACTCGACCCTGATCGGTTTCGCCGCAAAGTCGGACTTCATCCTGGCGACGGCGGGCGAGGAACTCGGGCTGATCGGGCTGAGCGCACTGATCCTGCTCTACGGGCTGCTGGTGGCCCGCGGCTACCGCGCGGGGCTCGCCCTGCGCGATTCCTTCGGGCGGCTGCTCGCCATCGGTCTCGCCTCGATCATCGCCGTCCAGGTATTCGTCATCGCGGGCGGAGTGACCGGCTTGATCCCACTCACCGGAATGGCCATGCCGTTCCTGGCCCAGGGCGGTTCGTCGGTCGTCACCAACTGGATCATCGTGGCACTGCTGATCCGGGTCAGCGACTCGGCCCGCGCCCAGCCCTCCGACGGCGAGGGCACCGACTCCCCCACTCTGGCCGAGATGACCACCGCACCAGGGAGCGGCCGATGACCCGCTACATCCGGCGCGCCGCGACGCTGTGCCTGGTGATGCTGGCGGCACTGCTGGTCAACGTCGTACGGCTGCAACTGCTCCAGGCCGGCGAACTCCGCGAGAACCCGGCCAACCGCCGTCCTCTCATCGCCCGTTACGCCGATCCGCGCGGCGACATCGTGGTCGGCGGCCGGACGGTCACCGGCAGCAAGGACACCCGGCAGCAGCTGCGATACGAGCGCACCTACCACGACGGGCCGCTGTACGCGCCGGTCACCGGCTACTCCTCCCAGCTGTACGGCACCACGCTGCTCGAACACACCGAGGACGAGACCCTGGCCGGAACGGACCCGCTGCTCGCCCCGCTCCCGTTGTGGAACGACCTCACCCGCTCGCGGCAGCCCGGCGGCAAGATCGTCACCACGATCCGGGCGTCCGTACAGCGAGCGGCGTACCAGGGACTCGCCGGGCGGCGCGGCGCGGTCGCCGCGCTGGAACCGTCGACCGGCAGGATCCTGGCGCTGGTCAGCAGCCCCTCGTACGATCCCGCCCTGCTGTCGGGGAACAGCCCGGCGGTGGTCGCCGCCTGGCGGCGACTGAACACGTCCCCCGACCGCCCGATGCTCAACCGCGCCATCCGCCAGACCTATCCGCCCGGATCGGCCTTCAAGATCGTGACGGCGGCCGCGGCGCTGGACGCCCGGATCGTCACCGACCCGAACGCCGCGACGGACGCCCGCGACCCGTACATCCTCCCCGGCACCCGCACCCGCCTCCCGAACCGGGCACCGCGCTGCGACCGCGCCTCGCTGTCGTATGCCCTCCGCTACTCCTGCAACACGGTGATGGCGCACCTGGGGGTGAGGGTGGGCCTGCACCGGATGCGGGAGACGGCTGAGAAGTTCGGTTTCAACGACGCCGGTCTGCGGATCCCGGCCCGGGTCGCCGCCTCCACCTTCGACCGCGAGATGGGCCCGGACCAGCTCGCGCTGTCCTCCATCGGCCAGTTCGATACGGCCGCCACCCCCCTTCAGATGGCGATGGTCGCGGCGGCCGTCGCAAACGGAGGCGAGCTGGTCCGCCCGTACCTGGTGGACCGCGTCACGACCCGGGGCGGCCGCACCGTGAGCGCCGCGCTCCCCCGCACGTACCAGCGCCCCATGAACCCGGTCACCGCGCAGGTCCTCCAGCGCCTGATGATCCAGGCGGTCGAGAAGGGCGGCGGCCGACGCGCCGCGGTCCCCGGGGTCCGGGTGGGCGGCAAGACGGGCACGGCACAGCACGGCGTGGCCAACGCCGGTGTGCCGTACGCCTGGTTCATCGCCTGGGCACAGCAGCGGGAGGCGAGCCGCCCGGCGATCGCCCTGGCGGTGGTGGTCGAGGACGCGGAGGCGAACCGCGAGGACATCAGCGGGGGTGGAGACGCGGCGCCGATCGCGAAGGTGGTGATCGAGGCGGCGCTGAAGGGGCGCGGTGGCTGAGCCCGGCCGCTTCCCCCGGCACCGCCGCGACCGGGTGGGCCGTGCCGACAGCCGCACCCGGCATCCGCGACGTCCGGCGCCCCGCGGGCGCCCCCGGCCGGTCGCGGCGCACGCCGTAAAACGCCCGGTCAGTCCCCGCCCTCGGCGATCGCCTGCCGCACCTCCGCCACCCGCGCCGCCTCCTCAGCCGCGAAGCGCTCCTTGTCCAGCTCCTCCGCCACCTGCTCGTCCTGGCTCATCAGCAGGTCCAGGTTGGAGTCGCCGAGCTCGAACACCCCCATGTCGACATAAGCCCGCTGGAGCCGCTCGCCCCACAGCCCGATGTCCTTCACACACGGCACGATCCGGCTGAAGAGCAGCTTCCTGAAGAGGTGCAGGAACTCCGACTGCTCGGTGTACTCCTCGGCCTCCTTGCGCGAGACACCGAAGTCCTCCAGCACCTCGATGCCCCTGATGCGGTCCCGCATCAGATAGCACCCCTCGATGACGAACTCCTCGCGCTCGCGCAGTTCCGCGTCCGTCAGTTGCTTGTAGTAGTCGCGCAGCGCCATCCGCCCGAAGGCGACATGCCTTGCCTCGTCCTGCATCACATACGCCAGGATCTGCTTGGGCAGCGGCTTGTCCGTGGTGTCGCGGATCATGCCGAACGCGGCCAGTGCCAGGCCCTCGATGAGGACCTGCATGCCCAGATAGGGCATGTCCCATCGCGAGTCGCGGAGGGTGTCGCCGAGCAGGGCCTGGAGGTTGTCGTTGATCGGGTAGAGCATGCCGATCTTCTCGTGCAGGAACCGCCCGTAGACCTCCGCGTGCCTGGCCTCGTCCATGGTCTGGGTCGCGGAGTAGAACTTGGCGTCGAGGTCGGGGGCCGACTCGACGATCCGGGCCGCACAGACCATCGCGCCCTGCTCGCCGTGCAGGAACTGACTGAACTGCCAGGCGGTGTAGTTGCGCCGCAGCTCGCCCTTGTCCTTCTCGGTCATCTTCGGCCAGTGGCGGGTGCCGTAGAGGCTGAGGGCTTCGTCCGGGGTACCGAGCGGGTCGTACGGGTCCACTTCCAGGTCCCAGTCGATCCGCTTGGCGCCGTCCCACTGCTTGTCCTTGCCCTTCTGGTACAGGGCGAGCAGGCGGTCTCGGCCGTCGTCGTATTCCCAGGTGAAGCGGGCGGAGCCGGACGCGGGGACGGACCAGGCCATATCGTCAGGGGTGTTGGTGTAGAAGTCACGTGTCGGCACGAACAGCTCCTTCGCAGTCCGTTGACCGCCCGGCATGTCCCGTTGACCGCCTGACGGTCTGTCTGACGTCTTCCGGCAGGCTCACACGTTGGTAGACGCCGGGTCAACAAGTCCCACGCAAGGGATTGACGACTTTACTGACACGCAGTCTCATAAAGGCCATGACGATGGTGACCCCACGCGACATCACACTCCTCCGCGACGCCCTCGGCCCGCTCAGGGACCGCGAACAGGTCGCCGCACGCCTGCTCGAGTCCTCGTCCAAGCACTCCTTCGACCCGGACAAGGAGCTGGACTGGGAGGCTCCGTTCGAGAACGGCAAGTGGTTCTGGCCGCCTGAGCTGGTGTCCCTGTACGGCACCCCGTTGTGGAAGCGGATGTCCGAAGAGCAGCGGATGGAGCTGGCCCGGCACGAGTCGGCCTCGCTTGCCTCGCTCGGCATCTGGTTCGAGATCATCCTGATGCAGCTGCTGGTGCGGCACATCTACGACAAGCCCGTGACCAGCAACCACGTGCGCTATGCACTCACCGAGATCGCGGACGAGTGTCGCCACTCCATGATGTTCGCGAGGCTGATCCAGAAGGGCGGCACCCCGGCCTACCAGGTACCGCGGGCCTACCACAACCTCGCCCGCGTCATGAAGACCACCTCGACCACCCCCGGCTCGTTCGCCGCGACCCTGCTCGGCGAGGAGATCCTGGACTGGATGCAGCGGCTCACCTTCCCCGATGAGCGGATACAGCCCCTGGTACGCGGGGTGACCCGTATCCATGTGGTCGAGGAGGCCCGCCATGTGCGCTACGCACGCGAGGAGTTGCGCCGCCAGATGGTGACCGCCCCACGCTGGGAGCAGGAGCTCACCCGGGTCGGCTGCGGCGAGGCGGCACGGATCTTCTCCATCTGCTTCGTCAACCCCGGGGTGTACGAGAACGTCGGCCTGGACCGCCGCACGGCCGTGGCCCAGGTCAAGGCGAGCGGCCATCGCCGCGAGGTGATGCAGACCGGGGCCAAACGGCTCACGGACTTCCTGGACGACATCGGCGTACTGCGCGGGGTGGGCCGCAGGCTGTGGCAGAGCTCGGGACTGCTCGCCCGATGACGCCGGGCCGGCAGCCGACGGGACCCGATCGGCGCGAAGGGCCAGAAGGGACCGAAGCGTCTGAAGGCCGCCCCCAGGATCCCGCGTCGCCGGTTACGCTGCCGGTATGACCACTCCCAGTGCCCAGAGCGCTCCGAGTGCTCCCGCGGAGACCCGCGCCTACCGGAGGCTGAGCGTGGAGGAGCGCCGCAGCCAACTGCTGGGTGCCGCCCTCACACTGTTCGCACACCGGGCGCCGGAAGACGTGTCGCTGGACGACGTGGCGGAGGTGGCCGGAGTGTCCCGGCCACTGGTGTACCGCTACTTCCCGGGTGGCAAGCAGCAGTTGTACGAGGCGGCGCTACGCAGCTCGGCCGACGCCCTCGTGCTCTGCTTCGCCGAGCCGCCGACCGGGCCGCCCACCGAGCGACTCGGCCGGGTGCTCGACCGCTACCTCGACTTCGTCGCGCAGCACGACGCCGGATTCAGCGCCCTGCTGCGCGGCGGCAGCGTCGCCGCGACCTCCCGCGCCCACGCGATCGTGGACGAGGTACGCCGTGCCGCCGCCGAGCAGATCCTGGTGCACCTCGGGGTGCTGCCCGGCCCGGGCCCGCGGGTACGGATGATGGTCCGCACCTGGATCGCGTCGGTGGAGGCGGCCTCGCTGATCTGGCTGGACGAAGAGGAACGCCAGCCGGCCGACCGGCTGTGCGACTGGCTCATCGACCACCTGCTCGGGCTGCTGGCGGTGACGGCGGCATCCGACGAGGAGGCAGCGGGCGTGGTCAGAAAGCTCCTGGCGCTGGAGGACGCGTCGGGCAGGGCGGGGACACTGGGGCGGCGACTGCTGCCCATCGTGGGCGACGCGGCACACCTGCTGTGACACTGGAGGGGTGAGAAGCGAGAACACCCCCTTCGTCGGCGGGCCGCTCGACGGCCGGGTGCTGCCCGTCCTCGTCGGCCCGACCGGCAACCCCCCGCTGTGGTACGAGGTGCCCGTGCCGGACGACGCGGGTGGGCAGCCCACCGTGCACGCCTACCGCAGGGTCCCGGCGGGCCATACCAAGCGGCTCGCGCTGCCGCGCGGCTGGAAGTACGAGTACGCGCCCGAGGGCCGCGAGCGCCGCCGGATCAAATGGCCCTGGTCCAAACCGGAACGCGACGCCCCCTAGGATCGTCATGTCCCAATCAGCACGGCGCCACCATGGGGGAACTCGCCGATGAAGCCGCTTCAGCAGGATGATCCGCGCCGCATCGGCCCGTTCGCCGCCTTCGCTCGACTACGCGAGAGCGCGAGCGCGGTGCGGTACCTCGCGCACCGCGCAGACGGCGGCGCGGACGCGCCCGTCGTCGTCTCGCTCGCCCGGCCGGAGCTCGCCGCGCTGCCCGAATTCCGGCAGTGCTTCGAGGACGAGGTCCGCACCGCGGATCGGCTCGCCGGCAGCTGGGTGCCGCCGCGCGCGGGTGCCTCGGCCGCGGACGACGCGAGCGGGAACGCGAACGCGCCACAGCTGTGGACGGCGTGGCCCTATGTGCCTGCCGTGAGTGTGGCCGAGGCCGTCGCCCTTGCGGGCCCGCTCCCGGAGCACGCGGTGCGCACCCTGGGCGCAGGGCTGGCTGAGACCCTCTCGCGAGCCCATGCGACCGGCACGGTGCTGCACGCACTGAATGCCGAAACGGTTCTTCTGTCTGCTGGCGGCCCCCTCCTCACGGCCTTCGGTGCGCTCGGCTCCGCCGCTCATGTCGAGGCGGGTGACGACGGCCGGCTGTCCACCCACCCAGTCTGCCCCTCACCGGAGCAGCTTTCGGGCGACCGGCCCGGCACCCCGGCCGACATCTTCGCGCTGGGCCTGCTGCTGGCCTACGCGGCGACGGGCAGGGCCCCGGGGCTCGCGCAGGACGGAGCATGGAACGGGACGTTCGACGCCGCCGAACTGCAGGGCGTTCCGGAGGCGTTGCGCGGCCTGGTGGCCGACTGCCTGTCCTGGAACGCGGCGCAGCGCCCCACGGCCGGCGCGGTGGCCGCCGCCCTGTCCCTGGCGGGCGCGGCGGCTCTGGTCACGGAGGGCTGGCTGCCGGAACCGGTCACCGCAGCGCTGGCCACGCAGGCCGCAGCGGTGTCCGGGGCCGGGGAGCAGGACGGCGTACGACGCGGCCCTCGTGGCACGGCGCAGAGCGGTGCGTCCGGCACGGCATGGAACGGCGTACCCGGCGCGGCACCGGACGTGGATGTGCGGGGAGCCGCCCAGCACCCGCTGTCGGGCGGGCCGTTCGCCCCGGCCGGCCCCGGTCCCCAGGCGGCGCCACCTGCCCCCGGCACGCCCGCGCCGCCCGGATTCGCAAGCCTTGAGGGACCCGCGCCTTCGGGCATCGGCGGCACGGGTACGGCCGCCCCGCTTCCGGGTCACGGACACCCCGGCGTTGAGGGCCCCGGCGACCAGGGCGCCACCGCACCGCTGTTCCCGGCGGCGCGGACCCCGTCCCCGGCCGAAGCCAACGACTATCTGCTCCCGACGGCGGCCGCCGCCTCCGCCTCGCCGTTCGGCACCGGTGGCGACTCCATGGCATCCGCCCCCAGGTCCACTGTCACTGCCTCCGTCCTGGCGGCCCGGGCCGATGCGCGCCGGCGCGTGTTCGTGGCCGCCGGCGTGGCGGGTACGGCGGGCCTGCTGCTGGGTGGGGGCATCGGATTCGGCGCCGCGAGCGGCTTCTCGAAGGAATCCGATGGCACGGGATCATCGAAGCCCCGCACCGTCCCGGGTGCGCCGCCCGCCCCGCTGTGGTCGTACCAGCACTCGGGCGAGGAATCCGTCGAGCCCGTCGTCTGGCGCAACCGGGTGCTGGTACTCGCCGAGGCGCACCAGTGCACAGGGGTGGACCTGCGCACCGGTCGCCATCTGTGGACGCAGTCGCGTGGCCGTGCCGCGTTCGCTCCCGTGCTCGTGGGCGACAGTGTGTTCGTGGTCGGCCCGACCGAGTTCATCTGGCTCTCTGCGGACGACGGCGCCGTCGAATCGACCTCGACCGCTCCCGGGCACGTCACCGCCATCGCCGGTTTCGAGGGCTCGGTCGTGTGGTTCAGCGGCACCGTGGGCGCGGCCACGTATCTGTTCGCGTACGACATGAAGGCCAAGAAGGAACTCTGGCGCTCCCAGGTCCCGAACGGGCGTTCGCGCAGTGCCCTGCCCGAGTACCAGGCAGTCGCCGTGATGCCCGACGGCATCCTCGTACGGCAGGACAGCGATTCCCTGACGCAGCAGCAGACGAAGGCGAGCAAGGGCCTGGCCCTGTTCTCGCTGCACGACCGCAAGTCCGGGCAGCGTGTGTGGAGCAAGTACCTCGTGGGGGTCAGCGACGAGGCCACCGTCGTCGGCGACGCATCGGGCCGGGTGTACGCACCGGTCCGCAACGACCTCCAGGCATTCGACACGACCAGCGGCAAGAGCATGTGGCAGGCGTTCGGCCCCGCCACTCCGGGTGCCAACAAGGGCGGCGGCTTCGGCAAGGGCGTCATCCAGGACGGGACGCTCTACCTGGGCACCGACGACCACGATCTGTACGCCCTGGAGACGGCGACAGGCAAGATCCGCTGGTCCCGTTCCACGGAAGCGAGCGGGAGCGGGCGGCCGCGCCTGCTGCTGTCCGCCGGGACGGCGCTGACGCTGGAGGAGAACCAGGTGACGGCGTTCAGCACGCGGGACGGCCGGCGGCTGTGGAAGTTCCAGTCCGCGGGTTCGGCCGACCGGCCCACGAAGTCGGGCCGCTACCGCGGGATCGTCGCCGGGGACACGGCGGTGCTCTGGCGGGACACAACCTTGTACGCGCTGCCCCTCGGCCAGTAGCCCCGGCGCCATCCGCGATCATCCATCCATACGACAAACCTACTTGGGGTGCTCGGGTGGTGGACCCGCGTGGCGCGGCCAGCCTCACGCCCGACAGGAGCCAGTCGCAGCATCATCCCTCCCGTGACCAACGGGAGGTGAACGGATGCCAGACAGACTGCTGCGCACGCTCCGGACCACGGCGCTCGCCTCGGCGATCGCCGTCGTGTCCGTGACAGCGCTCGCGGCGGGGCCTGCCGCGGCCGTGCCGGACGGTCCGGCAGAGCCGCGCACCGTACGCGAACTGCTCCCCGTACTCCGGGACCTGTACCGGCAGGCGGAGGAGGCGGGTGAGGCTTACCACACGACCGCCGAGCGGCTGGTGGTCCAGCGCGCCGAGACCAGACGGCTCCAACTCGCACTCCGCCAGGCGCGCAGCGCGCTGAACGAGAGCCGCGACGAAGCGGGCCGCCTCGCCCGCCGCCAGTACCGGGGCGAATCGGAGCTCTCCGCCTACCTCGGACTACTGCTCGCACGCGACCCTCAGCAGGCTCTGGACGAAAGGCACTTGATCGAACGGGCGAGCAGCGGCAGCGCCGCCACCATCGCCCGTCTCAGGAACAGCGAGCTGCGCGCGGACGATCTCGCCGCCCGCTCCCGCGTGGCACTCACCGTCAAGCGGTCGCTCGCCGACCGCCAGCGCAGGCAACACGACAGGCTTCAGGAGAGGTTGGAGTCGGCGCAGGCGCTGCTCGCCAGGCTCTCCGCCGTCGAACGCACCCAGTTGGAGCGGCTGGAGCAGTCCGAGACGGACGAGGCCCAACGCAGACTTCTGGAGTCGGGCGCGCTGGGCGCGAGCACGCGGAAGCCGTCCCGGATGGGCGGCTTGGCGGTCGAGTACGCGGTACACCAGATCGGCAGGCCGTATGTCTGGGGCGCGACGGGGCCGTACGGGTTCGACTGCTCGGGCCTCACATCACGGGCCTGGGCCACCGCGGGTCGCCCCATCCCCCGCACCAGCCAGGAGCAGTGGGCGCGGCTGAGCAGAGTCCCGCTGGGCGCGCTGCGCCCCGGCGATCTGGTGATCTACTTCCCCAAGGCCACCCATGTGGCGATGTACCTGGGCAACGGCCTGGTGGTGCAGGCGCCTCGGCCCGGCACCCGGGTGAAGGTGTCCCCCATCGCCGCCAACCCCGTCCTGGGGGCCGTCCGCCCGGACCCGGCGAGCGGCCCGCTGCTGTCATACGCGCCGCCTATGCTCCCGAAGCACGCGAGGGCGGGCTCGGACAACGGGTACGCCTCCGCCACGGCGCCCTGAGCCGGAAGTCCGGCGCCGCGCGATGACTTTCGCGCGGCGCACCGGTCTTCACCGGTGCCGCCCACCCTGGAGCGAGGAACAGGAGCAAGTCCCCATGCGCATCGTGATCAGTGAGTTCATGAGTCTCGACGGTGTCGTGCAGGCCCCTGGCGGCCCGAACGAGGACACCGACGGCGGCTTCACCCACGGCGGCTGGTCGCATCCGTTCTTCGACCCGGAGGTGGTCGGCGGCGCGTTCGACGCCGCGCTGACCGGCGCCGACGCCCTGCTGTTCGGCCGCCGCACCTGGCAGAACATGGCCGCCGCCTGGCCCGGGCGTGCGGGCGACCCGTTCGCCGACCGGATGAACGCCATCCCCAAGTACGTCGTCTCCAGCAGCCTGGGCGAGGACCGCCTGACCTGGGTGAACACCCGCCGGATTCCCGGCGATGAGGCCCTTGCCCGTATCGCGGAACTCCGCGCGACGGAGGGCCGCGACCTGCTGGTGATGGGCAGCCCGACGCTCGCGCGGACGCTTCTGGAGGAGGGCCTGGTCGACGAACTCCGACTGATGATCATGCCGCTGCTGCTCGGCGGCGGAAAGACGATCTTCCCGGCAGGCGGCACCCGCCACACACTGGAGCTGGTGTCGGCGGTGACCAGTCCCACGGGTACCCAGGTGTGCACATACCGTGCGGTGACCGGGGGGTAGCTCGGCGGGACGCGCCTCCCGCGCGACGGGCGCCTCCGCGGAGCATGGCCTCCGGGGTCCGGCTCCGGCCCCCTTCCGCGCTCTCACCGACCGGTCTCTCCTTCCCGTGGCCTCGGAGGCACACGGAAAAAGCCGAGTGGAACGTCCGCTCGTGTCAGGCCTGCGCCGCGTCGGCGCCCGCGACCTCGCCCAGGTAGGCCGCCGTCTTCTCCGGGTCGTAGAAGTAGTCCTCGAAGTCCGCCGGGTCGTTGAAACCGTTGGCGAACCGGGCTGCCACAGGCGGGAGTTCACCAGCGGCACCGAGCAGGTCGAGTACGTGCTCCGGCGGCGGGGCCAGCATCGCGTTGGTCCACTTGGTGGCGTGCCGGGCGGTGGCCCAGTAGCGGTCGAACGCGGACTGCATCCACGCCTCGTCGAAGGGGCGGTCCCCGTGCTCGGTGATCGACGCCAGATAGGATGCGGCGCACTTGGCGGCCGAGTTGGCTCCCTGGCCGGTGATCGGGTCGTTGGCGACGACGACATCGGCGACGCCGAGTACGAGTCCGCCACCGGGGAGCCGGCCGATGGGATGGCGGACGGTCGGGGCGTAGCGTCCGGCCAAGGTCCCACCGGCATCGGTGAGTTCCACCTTCGTGGCCCGGGCGTACTCCCACGGGGTGAAGGTCTCCATCAGCTCCAGCGTGAGCGCCACATGCTCCGCCGGGTCCTTGACGCCCTGGAAGACGTCGAGCGGACCGCCGGGGACGCCCTCCCAGAAGAGGATGTCGGCGCGGCCGGAGGTGGTGAGGGTCGGCATCACGAAGAGCTCGCCGACGCCGGGCACGACATTGCAGCGGACCGCGTCGAAGTCGGGGTGCTCCGGACGCGGGGCGAGGCCGTGGACGTAGGAGACGGCGAGGGCGCGCTGCGGCTCGGTGTAGGGCGAACGGGCGGCGTCGCGGGCGAACATGGAGACCAGCTCGCCCTTGCCCGCCGCGACCAGCACCAGATCGTAGGTGCGCGAGAAGTAGTCCAGGTCGGAGACGGCGGCGCCATGGATGACGAGCCGGCCGCCGCGCTGGGCGAACGTGTCCATCCAGCCGGCCATCTTCACCCGCTGGTCCACGGACTGGGCGTGGCCGTCGAGCATGCCCACCCAGTCGATGACCCGGGCGGCATCGGGCCCGGCGACGGAGACGCCGAGGCCGTCGATGCTCGGGGCCTGGGACTCCCAGAAGCCGAGCTGGAGGTCGCGCTCATGTCGGAGGGCCGTGTCGAACATGCACTGGGTGGACATGACCCGGCCCGAGAGGATCTCGTCCGCAGTCCGGTTGGACATGAGTGTGACGTCGTAGTTCTGCGCCTGCAGACCGAGGGCGAGCTGGAGTCCGGACTGGCCGGCACCGACGATGAGGATCTTCCGCATGGCCGCTCTTTCGTTGACGGGCAGAATCAATCGGGTGTGACATCGAGCGCATGGCGCAGCAGTGCGAGCAGCGACTCGATCACTGTGATCCGCTGGCGCGCGTCCATGATGACCACCGGGATGTCCGAAGGGATGCTCAGGGCCTCCCTGACATCCTCCGCCTCGTAGGCGGGAGTTCCCTCGAAGTGGTTGACGGCCACGGCATACGGCAGCCCGCAGCTCTCGACGTAGTCGAGTGCGGGGAAGCAGTCCTTGAGCCGCCGTGTGTCGGCCAGCACCACGGCGCCGATCGCCCCGCGCACCAGGTCGTCCCACATGAACCAGAAGCGCTGCTGGCCCGGGGTGCCGAAGAGGTACAGCACCAGGTCGTCTTCGAGCGTGATGCGGCCGTAGTCCATCGCGACGGTCGTGGTGTGCTTGTCCGGCGTCGCGCTGAGATCGTCGGTCGCCTCCCCGGCTCGGGTCATCAGCGCCTCGGTCCGCAGCGGGGTGATCTCGGAGACCGAACCGACGAAGGTGGTCTTGCCGACACCGAAGCCGCCCGCCACCACGATCTTGGTGGCGATCGGGGCTCGGCTGCGGTCGTTCTGCCAGGACTGTACGTTCTCGTCCTCCACCGCGATGGGGAGTTCACAGACGGCGGAGTCCACTCAGCACCCTTTCAAGCAGTGCGCGGTCCGGGTGACCGGTGCCGTGCCCGGTCCCGTACACACGGATCTTTCCCTGGTCCGCGAGATCGCTGAGCAGCACCCGGACCACGCCCAACGGCATCCTCAGCATGGCCGCGATCTCGGCTACCGTACGCATCCGGCGGCACAGCTCCACGATGGCCCGCATCTCCGGCATCACCCGGTTGGCGAGAGTGCCGTTCGGCAGCTCCCTGCGGGTCTTCCCGGCCGGAAGCGCGCGTTCGGCCGGGTCGAGCGTGGCGACGAACGTCTCGACCAGCAGCACATGGCCGAAGCGGGTGCGGCCACCGGTGAGCGAGTACGGGCGCACCCGTGCGGGGCGCTTGCCCTCGCCGCGTACGGGAAGCCGGGGCGCCAGTCCGGTGGAGGGCGTCACCGGACGCCCTCCACCGACTTGCGCAGTTCGCTGCGGACTTCGGGCGTCAGGACGTGTCCGGCCCGCCCGACGAACAACGCCATGTGGTAAGCGACGACGCTCATGTCGCAGTCGGGGGCCGCGTGCACGCCGAGTAGCGAACCGTCGCTGACGGACATCACGAAGAGGCTGCCGTCCTCCATCGCGACCATGCTCTGCTTCACCGCGCCGCCGTCCATCAGCTGGGACGCACCGATGGTGAGGCTGCCGATGCCCGAGACGATGGTGGCGAGGTCCGCGCTGGAGCCGCGCGGACTCCGCGGGCGGGGGGTATCCGTGGGAGCGGCGTGCGCGGGGTCGGACGACAGCAGCAGGAGTCCGTCCGACGACACGACGGCGACGGATCGCACTCCCGGCACCTCCTCGACCAGGTTACCCAACAGCCATTGCAGGTTGCGGGCCTCACTGCTCAGCCCGAATGTGCCGGTCGCGGTCAACGTCGTGCCTCCTCCTCGGTGGTCCCCCCGGCTTGTGCTCTTCCTCGGTCTGGTGCTGGTCGATCCGATGTCGGCTCTCGTACAGGTCTTCCACCGCCGAAAGCTCCGCCGCCACATCCCGGCGGCCTTCCTTCGCGCCCTGCTGGAAGCCGCCGAGGCGGCGGCGCAGCTCCTCCGCGTCCACGGAACCACCGGGCCCGCGGGGTGCGGCGGGCTGGGTGACGAGCTTGGGTGTGCGCTTGGGCAGGCCCTTGTCCGTGACCGGTTCCCGCGCGTCGTCCGCGTCATCCGGACCGTCCGCCGCGGTCGGGGCGTCCATGTCGGGCGCCTCATCGGCGACGTGGTCTGCCCGATCGTGGGTGTCCGGCTCTGATGGCGGCCTGGGAAGGCGGAATCGGAGGGTGGTCTCGGCGCTGCCCTCGGCAGCCTCCGGCTCCGGCTCGGACGCCGGCCGTGGTACCTCCGTACGGCGCGCCGGCAGGGCGTTCGAGTTGGCCTCGGCCACTGAACCCGGGAGGTTCAGCGTGGGCGCCGCCCCCGGTACGGGCGCCGACTGCGGGGCCGCGGTGGGCGGCGCCGTCGGCAGCACGGCCTCGGGGAGGACCACCACCGCGGTGGTGCCGCCCTGCTTCTGTTCCCGCAACTCCACGCGGACACCGTGTCGGCGGGCAAGCAGCGCCGCGACCCGCAGGCCGAGTCCTTCCCCGTCCCCCGCGGCTGTGGCACGCGGATCGTCCGCCTCGAGCCGGGCGTTGAGCTCGGCGAGCCGCTCCGGGGTGATGCCGATGCCCGCGTCCTGGATGGAGAGCATCACCTCGCCGCTCTCCAGCAGCCAGCCGGACAGCTGGACCTGTGCGTCGGGCGGCGAGAAGGACGTGGCGTTCTCCAGCAGTTCGGCGACCAGATGGCTGAGGTCGTCGGCGGCGAACCCGGCCACCTGTGTGTGCGGTGGCAGCGACCGGATGGTGACGCGTTCGTAGCGCTCGATCTCACTGACGGCCGCGCGCATGACGTCGACCAGCGGTACGGGACCCGGGTGGGCGTTTCCGTGCTCGGCGCCTGCCAGCACGAGCAGGTTCTCGCTGTGGCGGCGCATGACGGTCGCCATGTGGTCCAGCTTGAAGAGGGTGGCGAGCCGCTCGGTGTCCTGCTCGCGCTGCTCCAGCTTCTCGATGACGCCGAGCTGCCGCTCGACCAGCCCGAGGGTCCGCAACGAGAGGTTCACGAAGGTGTGGTTGACCAGCTCGCGCAGCCGCTCCAGCTCAGCGGTCAGCTCGGCCGTACGGGTCCGGAGCTCGGTGCGCTGGGCGGACAGCTGCCCGCGGGCCTCCGTCAGGTCCTCCCGGGAGGAGTCCAGCCGCACGGTCCGCGCCGCGAGGTCGGCGAGCTTGCCATGGAGCGTGTTGAGGCTCCGCACCACCTGGGCGAACTCGTCGTTGCGGCCGGTGAAGCGGACCGGTTCCTCGGACTCCGGGGCGGGCGCGGCAGCGAGCCGGGCAGCGCCGATGCGCAGCACCGCGAGCGGGCGGGTCAGCGTACGGGCGACCGCCGCGCTGATGCCGACGGCGATCAGCAGACAACCGCCGAGAAGTGCGATACGCAGTTCCAGGGCGGTGACGTCGTCGTCGCGCAGCTGACCGATCCGCTCGACCTGTGCGGTGGCGAGCGCCGACTCGACTCCGCGCATCTGCTCGATACGGGCGGAGAGCGCCGACTCGACCTTGTCACGGTCCCCCGCGTCCTTCGCGAGTTCGAGATCGCTGTCGGAGAGTTCGGGCCGGTCGGTGAGGCGGGCGAGGTACTCCTCGGCGGTCTTGACCTCGGGGCCGCTGACCGTGGACGCGAACCGCTCCCTGGCTTCGGGGCGCGCGGCCTGTCCGAAGTCGGCGAGCGCTGCCAGCTCGCGCACCCTGGCCTGCTGGGCGGCTCCGCTGAGGGCGTCGCGGGCGGCTTCGGTCGCTTTGGCGGCCTTGTCGTTCCGGTCGTTCCCCGTGTCCTCCAGGGGCAGGCCGGTGACAGGGTCGAAGGCCGGGCCATCGTCCTCGAGCAGCGGCAGGGACAGCGCGGCGGTCAGCAGTCCGCGGCTCGCCGCCGCCTGTTCCACGGCGAGGCCGAGTGCGGCGGGCGCGCGCACCGCGTCGGCGGCGCGCGGCGGGGTCTGCTCGGCGAGCTCGTCGGCGAGGGCGTGCAGGGCTTCGACGATGCGGGTGTACGCCCGGTGCGCCTCCAGGGCGCTGCCCTTGCCGCTCAGGGCGGTACGCCGGATGGACGGCACCCTGCCGAGGTCGCGGGCCAACTCACCGTGCTCGGCGGCCACACCGGGGCGGATCTCGTCGATCTGCCGGTCGACGCGGGCGCTACGGCTCTGGGAGACCCGCCGGTGCTGCTGCCTGTCGCCCTCCTGCCCGTCCCGGCCCGCGGCGATGTACGCGGTGAGGTCGTCGCGCTCGTCGGCAAGCGAGTGGGCGAGCGTGACCGCCTGCCGGTTCAGTTCGGCGAGAGTGACCAGCCGCTGGGAGTCGTTCAGATCGGCGGATGCGGCGAGCACGGCCGGGGTCCCTGCGGCGACCACGGTGAGGGAGACGGCGGCGACACCTGCGACGAGCCTTCGGCGGACCCGTACGGGGCGGCCGCCCGGGAGGGATCCGGAGGACGCGCTTTCGGGCCGGACCTGAGAGGTCTCGGGCGTGGCGGGAGCCCCGGGGGCGGCTTCCCGGCCCGGTTGACCCGGCGACTGACCCGGCGATGCCGTACCGGGCATACCGCTTGTGCCCCGAGGCCGTTTCTCCTGCACCGGTGCTCGCAATCTCGACTCGTCCACCCATGAAGCAGAGGTGACGGCCGGTCATTCTCGCGACATGCCCCCACCCTGGTACGGCTTACGACCATTCCAGCGCTTTTGGGAGCGGGACGCTGATCACTCGGTCCGCCACCCGAACGAGTGAACATCACTCCGGAGTTGGTCAACAACTTGTCAGCAGGATGGCCGGACGAGCCCGCGGAGCTCCGGGTGGACCTTCGGCGCAGGCTTTGACAGGATGCGCGCCCGCACCCGGGGCGAAGTGATCATTCCGGCCAAAACCGCTGGTCGGAGTGGGTGGTAGCGACCGATGGCGGCATATGGCGGAGTTCGTGAAGGTGCGGTGCCCGCTGGGGCAGACTGCAGTTCATGCACTGCACGCTCGCCGCACTCACATCCGAGCCGGGCCACCCCGAACGCCCCAACGAGGACTGGGCTTCCGTCGCCGTCCCGGCTTCGGGCCTGGGAGGTTGCCTGGTCGTACTGGACGGGGTGACACCGCCGCCGGGCGACGACGGCTGCGCACACGGTGTTCCCTGGTTCACCGCACGACTCGGTGGCACGCTGATCGAACTGTCCGGTTCGCTACGGGATATCCGACTGTCCGAGATCCTCGCCCTGTCCATTCGGCGCACCGCGGACGCCCACTCGAACGACTGTGACCTTTCTCACGTGCGCACACCACAGGCCGCCGTGGTCGTCGCACGCTGGGGCGAGCGGTGGGTCGAGCACCTCGTGCTGTCCGACTCGACCCTGCTGCTGGAATCGCCGGACGGTGAGGTGTCGGCGGTACGGGATGACCGTCTGGACCGGATTCCGCGCGAGACGCTGCGTTCGCTGAGCGCGACGGACGCCCTGCGCAACCAGGAGGGCGGCTTCTTCACGGCCGCGGCCGATCCCTCGGTGGCGGACCGCGCGGTGACGGGCCGTACGCCGCGCTCCCGGGTGAAGGCGCTCGCGGCGCTCACCGACGGGGCGTCGAGGTGGACGGACCTGTTCGAGGCAGGCGGCTGGCAGCAGTTGATGGGGTTGCTCCGCCTGGAGGGTCCTCAGGGGCTGATCGGGCGGGTACGGGCCCTGGAGCGGGAGGACGCCGGCCCCGAACCGGGCACGAACACGGAGGCAGGCGCAGAGGCGGTACCCGAGGGAGCACGGCCCCGGGCGAGGCGCTCGAAGGTCCACGACGACGCGACCGCCGGGTACGTACGGCTGTGAGCCCGCCGAGTGGACCCGCGGGACGCACGGCGGCGGGCCGCGGGCCCGCACGACGGCGGTCGGCGGCCGGTTCCGGCGCTCAGCCCTCGGCGCGCTCGTTGAGCTGGTGCAGCAGCCGGGCGAGCTCGGCGACTTCGCCGCGGTCCCAGTCGGCCAGCTTGTGTACGTAGGTCTGGCGCCGTGCGTTACGCACACTGCGGAACCGCGCGAGGCCCTCGTCGGTGAGCCGCACCAGCGAGGCGCGGCCGTCGGCCGGGTCGGGCTCGCGGGCGACGATGCCGAGCTGCTCCAGTGCGCGGAGCTGACGGCTCATGGTGGCCTTGCCGACTCCGAAGTAGACCGCGAGATCGGTGGCCCGCTGACGGCCGCACTCCTCCAGCCGCACCAGCAGACCGTAGGCCGCGGGCTCCAGCTCCGGGTGGACCTCGCGGGCCATCTCGCCGGAGTTCGCCCGGGCCCGGCGCAGGAAGACCGCCAGCTCGCGTTCCAGGGCGAGGAACTCCTCGAAGTCGCGGTCCACGTCACCGCTTCCCGTGGGCTCCGCTTCACTCCCGGCACCGCTTCCGTGCACGCCAGCACTCCTCGCACGCTCAACTGACGAAGATGGTCTCCTCGCGGCGGTCAACGCCGCAGCTCGTCCAGTATTTCGCAGTCGAGGTGCGGCGGAGGCCCCCGGCACCTTCCCGGTCACTCCGGGAGGATTTCGGCACATGCCAGCGTCAGTACCGGGCCGGGGGAACGGTCCGCACCGGCGCATGGATGGAGCCCCCGGCGGCGGCGAGGCCGCGCCGGGGGCTCCGGTCACTGCGGGGGACCGGGGTCGGTCAGCCGCAGAGTCCTGCCGGACGGCTCCGGGTGACCAGGTCGGTCCAGCCGGTGGACCCGTCGAGCCAGACCACCTGCTTGCCCGTGAGGGCCGCCGGGGAGAGTTGCTCGCCCCGGTTGCAGGAGACCCGCTCCAGACGGCTGCCGTCCGTGGTCATCTGCCACAGCTTGGGCAGGGACTCGTTGCGGAACCGCGTGTCGGGCAGCTGGCTGTTGACGGTGACGGCCTCGTCGGACGCCGTCAGGTCGAAGGCGATCAGCGCCCTGGGCTTGGCCTCGGGGTTGATGTCCACGACATTGCCGCCGTCGAGGTCCGCGCGGCGGACGCCCATCTGGCCCTGGTCTTCCATGATCTCGTCGGTGAGCCAGAAGACGTGGCTGCCGTTGATACCGGTCTGCCCGATGCCCTGCGGATCGCCGAGCTGCCCGGTCAGCTTCCTGTCACCGGTCTTCAGGTCCAGGACCTCGATACCGAGCTTGAACTCGAAGCCGTCCAGGTAGAGCTTGGCGTACGCCAGCCTGCCCTTGGCGATGGACGGCAGTGCGGTGCCGTCGAACCAGCCGCCGCCGTCCACGAAGGTGGGCCGGGTGTCGCCGGGGCGCAGGTAGGCCACGTGCCGGTCGCCGAAGAAGCCGTACGACTCGAAGACCACCACGCCGTTCTCCACGCGCAGGCCGGAGACGTCGTTGTACGAGGTGTGCAGCTTCTTGATCGGGCCGCCCGCGAGCGGGCGGGACAGGATGTCCAGGCTGGTGGTGCCGTACGCGACCCACACGACCGTCTTGCCGTCGGTGGCCGGGTACACGTGGTAGCGCCCGTCGTTGGGGCTGATCAGCTTGGGTGACCCCTTGCCGTCGGCGCGCCCGGCCCAGACCGAGTACGGCTCGGAGCCGTCGTCGTTGGACTGGGAGACGGCGTACCAGCCGCCGCCCGCCTGGACGCCGGTGCCGCTGATGTTGAGCTTGCCGAGCAGCCGGTCGGAGTCGACGCCCATGGCGTCCTCCCAGCCGGGCACGATGCCGTGGGCGCTGAACGACTTCTTGACGACGTTCAGCTGCTTCGCCGTGACCTTGAGGTCCTTGGCCGCGGCGAGCACCGCGTTGCGGCCCTCGGTGAAGCCGTCGAGCGGGGTCATGTACTCGGACAGCGCCTTGTAGGCGATCCTGTCCGCGAGCTCGCCGCCGAGGTCCTGCCGGATGTCCCACAACGCACCGGAGAAGATGGTGGAGTTGAGGTGGACTCCGCCGTTGTCGGTGCCGAAGGTCACGCCGAGGAAGTTCTTGGACGTGGTGGCGCCGTCGTTGAGGTCGCGGAACGCGCAGTCGCCCGCCGCCTTGGTGCGGCACAGGTCCTCGCCGATCAGCCCGGCGTCGGGGTCGTCCATCGACTGCCCGGAGGCGGTGACGTCGATCGCGTTGCCGAAGTAGTCGGCGATGGCTTCGTTGAGGGCACCGGACTGGCCCGCGTAGACGAGGTTGGCGGTGTTCTCCACCACGCCATGGGTCATCTCGTGGCCGACGACGTCGAGATCTGCCGACAGCGGCCGGAACTCCTCGTCTCCAGAGCCGTACACCATCTTCTGGCCGTCCCAGAAGGCGTTGACGTACGAGCCGCCGAACAGGGTCACACCGACGAGGGAGTTGACGGTGGAGCCGCGTCCGTCCAGGCCGTTGCGGCCGTGGTTCTTCTTGTAGTAGTCGTACACCTGGCCTGCGGCCCAGTGCGCGTCGACGGCGCCCGCGTCCGTCGCCGCCGTACCGAAATCGGCGGCCGGGGAGCCGAACACCTTGATGCCCTCGGGCCAGACTCCGGCGACGTCGTTGACATCGCGGTCCGACGCGTCCCAGGTGCTGAGGGTGTTCTTGGTGCTGTCGGCCATTCGCGCGAAGTCGGTCATGACGTACTCGCCGCGGGCGGTGTCCTGGTAGAGCTCCAGGGGCACCTTGGCGCCGTTCAGACGGACCCCGCTGCCGGTGGCGCCGGGATGGGCGGCGGGCTCGTCCGCCGCCGCGCCCGTCCTGCCGGCCGCGCGTGCCTTGGCATCGACCACCGCCTCGGCGGGAGCGGTCAGTGTCCTGATCCCGCTGAACTGCAGCACCGGATAGCCGGACCCGGCGTCCACGTACACCTGCTGGAGCACAGGCTCGCCGGTGGCAGGGTTCGTACCGCGCACCGTCACGTGGTAGGCGAGCACGCCCTCTCCGCGCGGGATGACGACGAGTCCGCCGACGGAGCCGCTGAGCGCCTGCGCCTTCTCGGACTTCTCGCCCTCCTTGCGGATGGCGTCGGCCTTGGTCAGCTTTCCGCCGAGTTGGCGCGCGGTGGCGCCGATGGCGCGCTTCAGCGCCAGGTCCTTGGCCACGGTGGGCTCGGTTTCGGCCCTCAGCCCGGTGAAGTACTTGCCGGAGGTGCCGGTGACGACGCGCCTGCCGTCCGCGCGCTCCATCCGCACGACGTACTGGCCGCCGAGCACCGGCACCCCGTGGTGCTTCTGCTGGAGCCGTACGATCTCGTCGTCGCCGCGCCTGACCGTCGCCAGCGGGGCGAGGTCGCGCTGGGGCTCGGCGATGCGGTAGCGGCTCTCCTTGGCGGTGAGGTGGCCGATGGCCGCGGCGGCGGGTGTCGCCTTGGCGTCCACGGCCTCCCGCAGCCCGTCGACGAGGGCGGGGGTCGCCGTGTCCTCGCCGGGGATGACATCGGCGTGCGGCGCCTGGGGCGCCGCAGCGGTCACTGCCTGGGCCGGCACCGCGGTGACGAGGAGCCCCGCCGCGGCCAGGAGCGCGGCGATACCCGCTCCCCTCGGTATCCCGGTTCCGGGTCTCCCGTGGTTGCTGCTGAACGTGCGCACAGTACGTACCCCTCCAGTGGCTTGGTCAGAGCCGGTTCAGGTGGTCATGGCCATGCAACAGCTGGGGCGCGGACGCGACAATGAGCCAAGTGCGTTCACAAGTGGGCATGCACACTTGTGTGTCCTGTGAATTCGCTGTGAGAATCCGGCGCATGATCGAGGCGGAATGGCGCACCCTCGGCCTGGAAGCGGCCGAGGAACGCGCATACGAGGCCCTGCTCACCGAACGCGCCACGGAAAAGGAGGAGTTGGCGCAGCGGCTGGAACTGCCCCAGGACCAACTGCAATCGGCACTCGACCGGCTGGTGGAGCACGGACTCGCCCTGCCGCCGCCGTCCTGCGGCGCGCTGCCCCGCCCGGCGGCCCCGGCCTCCGCGATCCGCACGCTCATCCACCGGCGGCAGGCCGAGCTCCACCTGAAATCGGCCGAGCTGGAACGCCTGCGGATGTCCGCGGACCAACTCGCCGACGCGCTCCTGCCGGGCAGCGGCATCGAAGTGATCGCCGGACGCCGGGAGATCGCGGAGCGGGCCGGGGTGCTGCTCGCGTCGGCCGAGCACGAAGTGGTCATCCTGGACCACCCGCTGTCCGGTCTGGACATCGACGCACTGCTGGAGCGTGGGGTGACCGTGCGGGCGGTGCTCGACCGGGAGCGGCTCCCGGGACCTGAGCGGACGCGTGTGCTGACAGCACTGGTGGAACGGGGCCTCAAGGCCCGGGTGGCACCCGCCGTACCCACCGGGCTCATCGCCGTCGACCGGCGCACCACGCTCCTGCCACCGCACGAGTCGGCGGGGTCGACCGCATCGGCGCTGGTGATCGATGACGCACTGCTGCGCAACGCACTGGTGCCGCTGTTCGAAACCGTATGGGAACGCGCCACTCCACTCGGCGGTGGCACACCCGACGGTCCACTGCCCGCGCCGCAGCGGGAACTGCTGTCCCTGCTCGCCGCCGGCCTCAAGGACGAGGCGATCGCCCGCAGGCTGGGGGTCCATGTGCACACGGCACGGCGGCGGATCAGCAGGCTGCTGGAGTCGCTGGGCGCCGAGACGCGCTTCCAGGCGGGCGCGCAGGCGACGTTACGCGGCTGGCTGGCCACCGAGTGACGTCTTCGCGCCCCTTCCCTAAGGGCTGTCCCGTAATCCGCGGTGGATCAGAGCGCGGCGTCAGGTGCGGTGCAACGCAAGGCGGAGGGTCGCCCGCATACTGGGTGTATTCGGGCGATTCGACAACGCAGCGGGGTGCCGTAGCTGTCGTCGCGCGCCCGCCGGGGATTACGGGACAGCCCTTAAGCCGTCCGGGCGGGGCACGGCTCCGTACGGCACTGTCGAGCGGCGACAGCCCCTGGGCTGCTACCCCGGGCTGTCACGGAGCAGGAACACCCTCGCCGTCGGTGACATGGACGCCGGGACCGTCCGGCGACCGTGAAGGTATCGGTCACCGACACCGAACCACCACAGATGCCGGCGGCATGGACCCGCTTGCCTTCCGGCGGACTCCCGTGAAGTCGGATCGCACACCGCTCCTGACCGGCCCGGTCGACCGGCACCCATGGATCGAGGCGATCAAGACATCAGGTGAGGTTCCGGCTGTCGGGCAACACACGCACCGCGCTCACCCGGCCGAAGCGGAGGCAGGGGGCCGGGCTCCACGGCGAGCGGAAGACGGGAGGGTGGCGAGGGGTCGGGCCTCGGCGGATCTCACCGACTGTCGGGCAACACACGCACCGCGCTCACCCGGCCGAAGCGGAGGCAGGGGGCCGGGCTCCACGGCGAGCGGAAGACGGGAGGGTGGCGAGGGGTCGGGCCTCGGCGGATCTCACCGAGGCCCGACCCCTCGCCGGGTGCGGCCCTGAACCGGCCCTGGGTCACGCCACCGCCGGAACCGGCACCTGTGCCGGAGCGAGAGCCAGTTCCAGGACCTCCCGCACATCCGTCACCGGGTGGACCTCCAATTTCTCCAGGACCTCGGCCGGGACGTCGTCCAGGTCGGCCTCGTTCCGCTTCGGGATGACCACCGTGGTGATGCCCGCCCGGTGCGCGGCGAGCAGTTTCTGCTTCACCCCGCCGATCGGCAGCACACGCCCCGTCAGCGACACCTCACCCGTCATCGCCACACCGGCGCGGACCAGCCGCCCGGACAGCAGGGACGCGAGCGCCGTGGTCATCGTGATGCCCGCGCTCGGGCCGTCCTTCGGGACCGCGCCCGCCGGGAAGTGGATGTGTGCGCCCCGGTCCTTGAGGTCGGCCACCGGCAGCTCCAACTCCGCGCCGTGGGAACGCAGGAAGCTCAGCGCGATCTGCGCCGACTCCTTCATCACATCGCCGAGTTGACCGGTCAGGGTCAGACCGGCCGCGCCGGTCTCCGGGTCCGCCAGCGACGCCTCCACGTAGAGGACATCGCCACCCGCCCCGGTGACGGCGAGACCGGTGGCCACACCAGGCACAGCCGTGCGGCGCTCGGCCGGATCCTGGGCGGACTCGGGGACGTGGTGCGGACGGCCGATCAGCCCGCGCAGGTCCTCGTCCCTGACAGTGAACGGCAGCTCCCGGTCGCCCAGTTCGTGCTGGGCTGCGACCTTGCGCAGCAGCCTGGCGATCGAGCGCTCCAGGTTCCGTACACCCGCCTCACGGGTGTACTCCCCCGCCAGGCTGCGCAGTGCGGACTCGTCCAGGCCGACCTCGCCGTCGGCCAGGCCGGCCCGCTCAAGCTGGCGCGGGAGCAGATGGTTCCGGGCGATGACGACCTTCTCGTCCTCGGTGTAGCCGTCGAGCCTGACCAGCTCCATACGGTCGAGCAGGGCCTCAGGAATGGCCTCCAGTACGTTCGCGGTGGCCAGGAAGACCACATCGCTCAGGTCGAGCTCGACCTCCAGGTAGTGGTCGCGGAAGGTGTGGTTCTGCGCCGGGTCGAGCACTTCGAGCAGCGCGGCGGCCGGGTCTCCCCGGAAGTCGGATCCGACCTTGTCGATCTCGTCCAGCAGCACCACCGGGTTCATGGACCCGGCCTCCTTGATGGCCCGGACGATACGGCCCGGCAGCGCGCCGACGTAGGTACGCCGGTGGCCCCGGATCTCCGCCTCGTCCCGTACGCCGCCGAGGGCGACCCGGACGAACTTCCGCCCCATGGCGTGCGCCACCGACTCACCGAGTGAGGTCTTCCCGACCCCGGGCGGCCCCACCAGGGCGAGCACCGCTCCGCCGCGCCGCCCGCCGACCACACCGAGTCCGCGGTCGGCACGCCGCTTGCGGACGGCCAGGTATTCGGTGATCCGTTCCTTCACGTCGTCCAGTCCGGCGTGCTCGGCGTCGAGCACGTCCCTGGCGCCCCGGATGTCGTAGGCGTCCTCGGTATGCTCATGCCAGGGGAGTTCCAGCACGGTGTCGATCCAGGTACGGATCCAAGGGCCCTCGGGACTCTGCTCGCTGGCCCGTTCCAGCTTCTCGACTTCCTTGAGCGCGGCCTCGCGGACCTTCCCCGGGAGGTCAGCCGCCTCGACCCGGGCACGGTAGTCGTCGGGCTCGTCGCCCTCGGACTCGCCGTTCAACTCGCGCAGTTCCTTGCGGACCGCTTCGAGCTGACGCCGGAGCAGGAACTCGCGCTGCTGCTTGTCCACGCCCTCCTGGACGTCCTTGGCGATGGACTCGGCGACATCCTGCTCTGCGAGGTGCTCGCGCAACTGCTCGGTGGCCAGCCTGAGCCGGGCGACCGGGTCGCCGGTCTCCAGCAGCTCCAGCTTCTGGGCGGTGCTGAGGAACGGCGAGTATCCGGAGTTGTCGGCGAGCGCGGACACGTCCTCGATCTGCTGGACGCGGTCCACCACCTGCCAGGCGCCACGCTTCTTCAGCCAACTGGTGGCGAGCGCCTTGTACTCCTTGACCAGGTCGGCCACCGAGCCGGGGACGGGGTCGGGGACGCTCTCCGCCATGACGGTGCCCTCGACCCAGAGGGCGGCGCCGGGGCCCGTGGTCCCCGCGCCGATGCGCACCCGGCTGCGGCCCCGGATCAGGGCACCCGGGTCGCCGTCGGAAAGCCGGCCGACCTGCTCGACGGTGCCGAGTACGCCGGTGGCGGTGTAGGCGCCGTCGATGCGCGGCACGAGCAGAACCCGCGGCTTACCGGGTTCGGTGCCGGCCGCTGCCTGGGCGGCTTCCACCGCGGCCCGTACATCGGTGTCGGACAGGTCGAGCGGCACCACCATCCCGGGCAGCACGACCTCGTCGTCGAGCGGCAGCACAGGCAGGGCAAGAGCGGTGTCGTACGCCGAGGACTCAGCAGCCATGATCTCCCCTTCTGCATTCAAGTTGAGCTGTACCGACTCAATGCAGAGGACGGCCGGGATGTTCCCGACCCGCTGTTCGCCAGGAGCGATCAGAGGCGCGGACCGCTCGGCCGGGACAGCTCGGCCGGGATCCGGCGACAGGAACGGACGGGGCGGGCGGGTCGGGCCAGGGCGGCCGGAACAGGTGGTGCCGGAACGGGTGGTGCGGGAACGGCAACCGCCGGAGAGCAGACCTGGATGCGCGCCTACGGGGCACGGGAAAGGCCGTGGACACCTCCGGTATCCGCGAAAGGGTTTGTCCTGCCGGGTCCGCCACGGACAGGATGTTCTTGATCCGCGCCGTCCCACCAGCCGCCGGAGGTTCCCGACATGCCGTCCCTCACCCAGACCCCGCCCGCCGAACCCCACCGGCCGGTCACGCTCGACCGGCGCGAAGGACCCCACGGGGAGGTCGTCCTGCGGCTGCGGCAGGAGGCGCACGGGGACCGCACGGTCTACGAGATCATCGCCAACGGCTGCTTCCTGATGGACACATCCGACGGCCGCTCCGAGCGACTGCTGATCGACGCAGCACGCGAAGCCCTGGGCACGGGCGAGCCGATGGAGGACCGCACGGCGCCCCGGCTGCTCATCGGCGGCCTCGGAGTCGGCTTCTCCCTCGCCCACGCCGCCGCCGACCCGTTCTGGTCGCGGGTCGCCGTGGTGGAGCGGGAGCAGGCGATCATCGACTGGCACCGCACCGGACCGCTGTCCGTGCTCTCCGCCGACGCACTGGCCGACCCGCGTACCGAGATCATCACGGGGGACCTCGTCGACTACGTCCATAACGCTTCGGACACATACGACGCGCTCTGCCTGGACATCGACAACGGTCCCGACTGGACCGTCACCGAGGACAACGCGAGCCTCTACTCACCGGCCGGGCTGGCGGCCTGCGCAAGGAGGTTGACGCCGGACGGAGTGCTCGCCGTATGGTCTGCGAGGCCGTCCGCCGACTTCGAGGTGTCATTGCGCAATGCCGGATTCACCAGGGTAAGGACCGAAGAGATCCGGGTTGCCCGAGGCGTACCTGACGTGGTCCATCTCGGCGTTCGCCCTGCGTAGCCGCGAGTCGATCGATGCCTTTACGCTGCTGACCTAGCTGACACACCGATGTACACGATGCACACACATATCTACACGCAGACCGATCAACACCAGCTCGCGGTGCGCGACAAGGGCGGGGCGATGGAGCAGACACACACCAGCAACAACGGCGCGGCGGCGCACTCGACGGCCAGTGCCCAGCGCCGGGTGCTGGTGGTCGAGGACGACACCACCATCGTCGAGGCCATCGGGGCGCGGCTGCGCGCCGAGGGCTTCCTGGTGCAGACGGCATCGGACGGGCCCGCCGCCGTGGAGGCGGCCGAGGCCTGGCAGCCGGATCTGATGATCCTCGACGTGATGCTGCCCGGTTTCGACGGTCTCGAGGTGTGCCGCCGGGTGCAGGCCCAGCGGCCGGTGCCGGTGCTGATGCTCACGGCGCGGGACGACGAGACCGACATGCTGGTCGGTCTGGGCGTCGGCGCCGACGACTACATGACCAAGCCGTTCTCGATGCGCGAGCTTGCCGCCCGGGTGCACGTGCTGCTGCGCCGGGTGGAGCGGGCCGCGCTCGCCGCGGTGACGCCGCGCAGCGGGATACTGAGGCTCGGCGAGCTCGAGGTCGACCACGCGCAGCGCCGAGTGCGGGTCAAGGGCGAGGACGTCCACCTCACGCCGACCGAGTTCGATCTGCTGGTCTGCCTGGCGAGCACCCCCCGCGCGGTGCTCTCTCGGGAGCAGCTGCTCGCCGAGGTGTGGGACTGGGCCGACGCCTCCGGGACGCGCACCGTCGACAGCCACATCAAGGCACTGCGCCGCAAGATCGGCGCCGAGCGGATCCGTACCGTCCACGGCGTCGGCTACGCGCTGGAGACTCCGGTCCCGTGAGCCCCGTGACCGGGCCGCGCGGACCGAGGCGACCGTACCCGGCGGGTCGGCTGCGGCCCGGAGCAGGTCGGCTGCGGTCCCGAGCCGCGCCGTCGGAGTCCCGCTCCGAGCACTCGCGGTCCGGCCGGCCCCCGTCCGAACAGCCTCCTTCCCCGTCCGACCGGGCGAGGCAGCCGTCCCGGTCGGACCGACTGCTGTCGGAGCTCGGGCGGCTGCGGTCGGCGCTGGGCGCGGTCGCGATCTCGATCAAGACCAAGCTGATCGCCCTGGTCGTGACCTCGGTGCTGATCACCTGCGGGCTCGCGCTGGTCACCATCAGGACCGGGGCCGAGCTGCGGTACATCACCGTCTTCGCGATGATCACCACCCTGCTGATCACCCAGTTCGTGGCGCACGGGCTGACCGCGCCGCTGGACGAGATGAACACCGTGGCGAAGGCGATATCCCACGGTGACTACACCCGCCGGGTGAACGGCGCGGACCGGCGTGACGAACTCGGCGACCTGGCGACCACCATCAATCTGATGGCGGACGACCTGGAGGACGTGGACCGCAACCGCAAGGAACTGGTCGCGAACGTCTCCCACGAGCTGCGCACCCCCATCGCCGCCCTACGCGCGGTGCTGGAGAACGTGGTGGACGGCGTCAGCGCCGCCGACCCCGAGACGATGCGTACGGCGCTGAAGCAGACCGAGCGCCTCAGCCGCCTTGTGGAGACCCTGCTGGACCTGTCGCGGCTGGACAACGGCGTGGTCATGCTCAAGTCGCGGCGCTTCGAGGTCTGGCCCTATCTGTCGGGTGTGCTGAAGGAGGCCAATCTGGCCGCCGGGCAGCGCAGACTGCCGTCCGGCTCCGGGAGCCACACCCGCAAGGACGTCCATCTGCACCTGGAGGTGTCGCCGCCCGAGCTGACCGCGCACGCTGACGCCGAGCGGCTGCACCAGGTGGTGGCGAATCTCATCGACAACGCGGTGAAGCACTCCCCTCCGCACGGCCGGGTCACCGTACGGGCCCGCCGCGGGCCGGAGCCCGGGTCGCTGGAGCTGGAAGTGCAGGACGAGGGTCCGGGTATCCCTCGGTCGGAGTGGCACAAGGTGTTCGAGCGGTTCAACCGCGGCAGCGTCCCGGCGCCGCACGGACCGGGCAGCGACGGCGGTACGGGTCTGGGGCTCGCGATCGCCCGCTGGGCGGTCGATCTGCACGGCGGGCGGATCGGGGTGGCCGAATCGGCGCGGGGCTGCCGGATCCTCATCAGCCTTCCGGGAATCCCACAGCGCCGAGGTTGACGTAGGGTTCGAACCGGAAGATCGCGTTCGGCTCGAGGCGGGTTCGCGCTCAGCGAATGTTCGAAGCCGTTCGGCGCGCGTTCGGTACGTGTGCGTGGCGTGTTCGGTGCGTGTTCGCCCCGATACACGGCCGGGATGCGGTCCAGTGGGCCGTAGCCGCGCTACCGCACACCCGTTTCCCAGCGCAACCTCGCTTGTTTCCCGCCATTTCCCGCCCCGAAACCGACTGTCCGGTGTGACTTAGGCGACGAAGGACGTGCCCGGCCTGCACCTCCCGCCCGGGGAGGCGTAGCCTTTATTTCCGCTGTCCATCACCTTGTGAAGCGGAAGAGGGCGGTTACCGCCGTGTCGTCTCAGTCCCCCAGTAACACGAGTTCTTCGACCGACCCGGACGGGCAGGGGAAGCACCCCACTGCCGCGTTCGGCGCCAACGAGTGGCTCGTCGACGAGATCTACCAGCAGTACCTCCAGGACCCGAATTCGGTCGACCGAGCCTGGTGGGACTTCTTCGCCGACTACAAGCCGGGTGGTTCCACCGCCGCCGAACCGACGCCGGGCACCGCACATGCCCCGGCGCCCGCCGCCCCGGCGAAGCCCGCCGCCCCGGCTGCCCAGGCCCCCGCGGCCCCGGCTGCCGCGCCCGCGAAGCCCGCCGCCGTACCGGCGCCCGCCGCCCCGGCGAAGCCCGCCGCCGCCCCGGCTGCCGCGCCCGCGAAGCCCGCCGCCGCGAAGCCGACCGCAGCCGAGGCTCCCGACGGTCCCGAGCTGCTCCCGCTGCGCGGCCCCGCCGCCGCCGTCGCGAAGAACATGAACGCCTCGCTGGAGCTGCCGACGGCCACGTCCGTGCGCGCGGTCCCGGTGAAGCTGCTCTTCGACAACCGGATCGTGATCAACAACCACCTCAAGCGCGCCCGGGGCGGGAAGATCTCCTTCACCCACCTCATCGGCTACGCGATGGTGCAGGCGATCAAGGCCATGCCGTCGATGAACTGGTCGTACGGGGAGAAGGACGGCAAGCCGGTCCTGGTGAAGCCGCCGCACGTCAACTTCGGCCTCGCCATCGACCTGGTCAAGCCGAACGGCGACCGCCAGCTCGTCGTCGCGGGCATCAAGAAGGCCGAGACGCTGAACTTCTTCGAGTTCTGGCAGGCCTACGAGGACATCGTCCGCCGCGCCCGCAGCAACAAGCTGACGATGGACGACTTCACGGGCGTCACCGTCTCGCTGACCAACCCCGGCGGCCTCGGCACGGTCCACTCCGTGCCGCGTCTGATGCCCGGCCAGTCGGTGATCATGGGCGTCGGCTCGATGGACTACCCCGCCGAGTTCCAGGGCACCTCCCAGGACACCCTGAACAAGCTGGGCATCTCCAAGGTCATGACCCTGACCTCGACCTACGACCACCGGGTCATCCAGGGCGCCGCCTCCGGCGAGTTCCTGCGGATCGTCTCGAACTTCCTCCTCGGCGAGGACGGCTTCTACGACGGCATCTTCGAGTCCCTGCGCATCCCCTACGAGCCGGTCCGCTGGCTCAAGGACATCGACGCCTCGCACGACGACGACGTCACCAAGGCCGCCCGGGTCTTCGAGCTGATCCACTCCTACCGGGTGCGGGGCCATGTCATGGCCGACACCGACCCGCTGGAGTACCGCCAGCGCAAGCACCCCGACCTGGACATCACCGAGCACGGGCTCACCCTGTGGGACCTGGAGCGCGAGTTCGCGGTCGGCGGCTTCGGCGGCAAGTCGATGATGAAGCTCCGCGACATCCTCGGCGTGCTCCGCGACTCGTACTGCCGCACCACCGGCATCGAGTTCATGCACATCCAGGACCCGAAGCAGCGCAAGTGGATCCAGGACCGTGTGGAGCGCGGCCACTCCAAGCCGGAGCGCGAGGAGCAGCTGCGCATCCTGCGCAGGCTGAACGCCGCCGAGGCGTTCGAGACCTTCCTCCAGACCAAGTACGTGGGCCAGAAGCGGTTCTCGCTGGAGGGCGGCGAGTCCGTCATCCCGCTGCTCGACGCGGTCATCGACTCCGCGGCCGAGTCGCGTCTCGACGAGGTCGTCATCGGCATGGCGCACCGCGGCCGGCTCAATGTGCTGGCGAACATCGTCGGCAAGTCGTACGCGCAGATCTTCCGCGAGTTCGAGGGCAACCTCGACCCGAAGTCGATGCACGGCTCCGGCGACGTGAAGTACCACCTGGGCGCCGAGGGCACCTTCACCGGTCTGGACGGCGAGCAGATCAAGGTCTCGCTGGCCGCCAACCCCTCGCACCTGGAGGCGGTCGACCCGGTCCTCGAGGGCATCGCCCGCGCCAAGCAGGACATCATCAACAAGGGCGGCACGGACTTCACCGTCCTGCCGATCGCCCTGCACGGTGACGCGGCCTTCGCGGGCCAGGGTGTCGTGGCCGAGACCCTCAACATGTCGCAGCTGCGCGGCTACCGCACCGGCGGCACGGTCCACGTCGTCATCAACAACCAGGTCGGCTTCACCGCCGCCCCGGAGTCGTCGCGTTCCTCGATGTACGCGACCGACGTGGCCCGCATGATCGAGGCCCCGATCTTCCATGTGAACGGCGACGACCCGGAGGCCTGCGTACGGGTGGCGCGGCTCGCCTTCGAGTTCCGCCAGACGTTCAACAAGGACGTCGTGATCGACCTCATCTGCTACCGCCGCCGCGGTCACAACGAGGGCGACAACCCTCAGTTCACCAACCCGCAGATGTACAGCCTGATCGACAAGAAGCGCTCGGTGCGCAAGCTCTACACCGAGTCGCTCATCGGCCGCGGAGACATCACGCTGGAAGAGGCCGAGCAGGCGCTCCAGGACTTCCAGGGCCAGCTGGAGAAGGTGTTCGCGGAGGTCCGCGAGGCCACCAGCCACCCGGCCCCGGCCCATGTCCCGGACGCCCAGGCCGAGTTCCCGGTGGCCGTCACCACCGCGGTCTCCCAGGAGGTCGTCAAGCGGATCGCCGAGTCCCAGGTCAACATCCCGGACCATGTCACGGTCCACCCGCGTCTGATGCCGCAGCTCCAGCGCCGCGCCGCGTCGGTCGAGGACGGCACGATCGACTGGGGCATGGGCGAGACCCTGGCCATCGGTTCGCTGCTGATGGAGGGCACCCCGGTCCGCCTCGCCGGCCAGGACTCCCGCCGCGGCACCTTCGGCCAGCGCCACGCGGTGCTGGTGGACCAGGAGACGGACGAGGACTACACCCCGCTGCTCTACCTGTCCGACGACCAGGCCCGCTACAACGTCTACGACTCGCTGCTCAGCGAGTACGCGGCGATGGGCTTCGAGTACGGCTACTCGCTGGCCCGCCCGGACGCGCTGGTCATGTGGGAGGCCCAGTTCGGTGACTTCGTCAACGGCGCCCAGACCGTCGTCGACGAGTTCATCTCCTCCGCCGAGCAGAAGTGGGGCCAGACCTCCGGCGTCACCCTGCTTCTGCCGCACGGCTATGAGGGCCAGGGTCCGGACCACTCGTCCGCCCGTCCGGAGCGCTTCCTCCAGATCTGCGCCCAGAACAACATGACGGTCGCCATGCCGACGCTGCCGTCGAACTACTTCCACCTGCTGCGCTGGCAGGTCCACAACCCGCACCACAAGCCGCTGATCGTCTTCACCCCGAAGTCGATGCTGCGTCTGAAGGCCGCGGCGTCCAAGGTGGAGGAGTTCACCACCGGCGGCTTCCGCCCGGTCATCGGAGATGCGTCGGTGAACCCGGCCGACGTCCGCAAGGTCGTCTTCTGCGCCGGCAAGGTCTACTACGACCTGGACGCCGAGCGGCAGAAGCGCGGGGTCACGGACACCGCGATCATCCGCCTCGAGCGCCTTTACCCGTTGCCGGGTGCGGAGCTCCAGGCCGAGATCGCCAAGTTCCCGAACGCCGAGAAGTACCTGTGGGCGCAGGAGGAGCCGGCGAACCAGGGCGCCTGGCCGTTCATCGCGCTGAACCTGATCGACCACCTGGACCTGGCTGTCGGCGCGGACGTCCCGCACGGCGAGCGCCTGCGCCGGATCTCCCGGCCGCACTCGTCGTCCCCTGCGGTGGGCTCGGCGAAGCGTCACCAGGCTGAGCAGCAGCAGCTGGTGAACGAGGTCTTCGAGGCCTGACGACAGGCCCCGGTCGCCTCTGATCCGGAACGGGAGCGTCCCCCCACCGCGTTGCCGCGGTGGGGGGACGCTCCCGTTCGGGCTCAGGCCCTCAGACCACGACCGCTCATCGCGGCGGGTGGCTCGTCACCATCCCGTTCGGGCGTCCGGTACGCAGTGCCGCGCGGCACGCGTTCACGGCAGCGGTCTCGGCACTCCTGGGCGCGCCGGCCGTGCCCCCGGGGTCGCTAGGCTGTTCCCATGTACTTCACCGACCGTGGCATCGAGGAGCTTGAGAAGCGGCGCGGCGAGGAGGAGGTCACCTTCGAGTGGCTCGCCGAGCAGCTGCGTACGTTCGTGGATCTCAACCCGGACTTCGAGGTGCCCGTCGAACGGCTGGCCACCTGGCTGGCACGGCTCGACGACGAGGACGACGAGTAGGCCGGCTCGCCCCCTCCCGGCCCCCGCGCGCATCCCACGGACGGGGGCCTTCGCTGTGCCGGGCCGTGCCGTGCCGCTCTGACGCCTATCGCGATACCTCTTGACTTCCCAGTCTCGCGATATATCGTATCTACATCAGGAGACGCGATATATTGCGTCATCGCCGCCGGGAGGTCAGCACCATGCCAGAATCGACGTGGACCGTTGCCGAGCCCCAGAAGCTCGCGTTCGACGAACCCGTGACAGCCCTGAACGTGCGCATCGTCAACGGGGCGGTGAACGTGGTCGGCACCGACGAGCCGACCGCCCGCCTGGAGGTATCGGAGCTCGACGGCCCACCGCTGATCGTGACCCTCAGCGGGTCCACGCTCACCGTGGCCTACGAGGACGTGCCCTGGCAGGACTTCATCAAACTCTTCGACCGCAAGCGCTGGCAGCGCCACGCCGTGGTGTCCCTCGCCGTGCCGTCGAGCGCAGCCGTCGAGGTGGGTGTCGTGGGGGCCGGGGCAGTCGTCTCCGGTATCCACGGCCGCACGGACGTACGCGGCGTCAGCGGGGACACCACGCTGGTGCGCCTGTCCGGACGGATCGACGCCGAGACGGTCTCGGGCGGTCTCGAAGCCCAGGAGGTGACTGGGGAGCTGCGCTTCAGCTCCGTGTCCGGCGATCTGACCGTGATCGACGGCGCGGGTCCCTCGGTGAAGGCGAAGACCGTCAGCGGCGACATGGTGATCGACCTGGACGGGACACCGACGGACGTCCAGGTCAGCAGCGTCTCCGGAGAGGTCGCGATCCGGCTTCCGCACCCCGCGGACGCACGGGTCGAGGCCAACACCACCAGCGGGGCGGTGTCCAGCGCCTTCGAGGACCTGAAGGTCACCGGGATGTGGGGCACGAAGAAGATCACCGGCACGCTCGGCTCGGGCGACGGCTCACTCAAGGCCACCACACTCTCCGGGTCCATCGCCCTGCTCCGGCGCCCGCCCACCGAGGACGAGTACGGCGAGCCCGCCCGCACTGGAAAGGTGCTCTGAGATGCCACCCGTCTTCGCCCACGGCAGGCTCCGGCTCTACCTGCTGAAGCTGCTGGACGAGGCACCCCGCCACGGCTACGAGATCATCCGGCTGCTCGAGGAGCGCTTCCAGGGGCTGTACGCGCCGTCGGCGGGCACGGTGTACCCGAGGCTGGCCAAGCTGGAGGCCGAAGGGCTCGTCACCCACGCCACCGAAGGCGGCCGGAAGGTGTACTCGATCACCGACGCCGGCCGGGCGGAGCTCGCGAACCGCGGCGGGGAACTCGCCGACCTGGAGCTGGAGATCCGCGAGTCCGTCTCTGAACTGGCCGCGGAGATCCGCGACGACGTACGCGGCGCGGCGGGCAAGCTCCGCAGCGAGATGCGGGCCGCCGCGTCGGAGAACCGGCGCGCGGACGCGGGCCTCGGTGACGGCGACACCTGGCGCACGGCCAAGGAGGAGCTGCGGCGGGCCAAGGAGGAGTGGAAGGAGCAGGCCCGCCGGGCGAAGGACGAGTCACGCCGCGCCCGCGAGGACGCGCAGAACGCGCGCCGCCAAGCCAAGGAGGCCCATGAGCAGGCCCGCGAGGAGGTCCAGCGCATCGCCCGCCAGGTCCAGGAGCAGGTACAAGGGCACTTCGCCCGGGGCGACTGGCCGGCCGGCGTCCGGGACGGCATGTCCGAACTCGCCGGCCAGCTGGGCAGTCTGGCCCGGGGCACGACGGCATGGTCTCCGTTCACCAAGCCGGAGCCCGCCGGCGCCGACCCGGACTGGGCGAAGGACGCGGCGGAATCGGACGATCCGGCTCGCGATCTGGAGCGCCTGCTCGACCGCCTGCGCGACGACGTACGTGACGCCGCCCGGGACCACGGCGTGAGCGCGGCCCAGCTCGCTGAGGCACGCCGCCACCTGTCATCGGCGGCGGCCCATGTCATCGCGCTCCTGCGCAACACCTGACCCGGCGGGCGCGGATTCGTGTGGTGCACCGCGCTCCTCGCGGTGCACCACCTGCCCCGGCATCCCGTGCGACACCTCGACCCGCCCCCCCTCCCGCCCGCCGGAAGCGACACCGGGCGACGCCAGGGCTGGCGTCGTACGAGAGCCGGTACACCCCGGCCGGGGAGTCCCACTCCTCGCCTCGCACCACCCCCGCGACCGCCGGGGCGTGGGGGCTCCGCCGTCTGCTCCTTGTCGCTACGGAAGCGGCCGCCCTCGTCCACGGCGCAGTAGCCGCTCCCGTAGCACCACACAAAGCCCGCCGGCCGGAGCTGTGGCGAGCGAGGCAAGAGCCAGTCCTCCCGGTCGACGGAACGCACCGGGTCCGCGAGCCGGTTGTACATCGCCGCGAGCTGCTCGCGTTCGATACGGAGGGCAGTCCTCACCCTCCCGCATCTCCCCCATCGGCTCATTGATCAGGTCGCAGCCGAGCACGACGGGATGCTCAGCGAAGCGCCCGGTCAGCACCCGCCACATCCGGGCCTGCGCCCGCCGTGGGTCGGGGTCCTCTCGGTGACGGCGGACAGAGCCTGGCCGCCCATCAGGAGTTGGTCAGGACGATCTTTCCGAACAGCTCGCCGGCCGCCAGCTTCTCGAAGCCCTCGCGCGCTCTGTCCAGCGGCAGCGCCTCGTCGATCACCGGGCGCACCCCGGTGGCATCACAGAACGCCAGCAGGTCTTCCAGCTCGTCCTTGGAACCCATGGTGGAACCGACGACCTTCAGTTCGAGGAAGAAGATCCGGGTGAGCTCGGCGTGCGAGGGGCGGTCGCCGCTGGTGGCTCCGGAGATGACCACGGTGCCACCGGGGCGCAGCGACTTGACCGAATGCGACCAGGTGGCGGCGCCGACTGTCTCGATCACCGCGTCCACCCGCTGCGGCAACCGGGCGCCGGGCTCGAAGGCGTCCACCGCGCCGAGTTCCACGGCCCGCTTGCGCTTGGCCTCGTCGCGACTGGTGGCGAAGACGCGCAGTCCGGCGGCCTTGCCGAGCGCGATCGCCGCGGTGGCTACGCCGCCGCCCGCGCCCTGGACGAGCACCGAGTCGCCCGGGCGCACCCCTGCGTTGGTGAAGAGCATGCGGTAGGCCGTCAGCCAGGCGGTCGGCAGACAGGCGGCCTCCTCGAAGGAGAGTGCCTTCGGCTTGGGCAGCACGTTCCAGGCCGGTACGGCGACCTGTTCGGCGAAGGTGCCCTGGTAGCGCTCGGTCAGAATGGAGCGGGGCTCGTTCGGGCCGACGCCGTGACCCGTCTGGCCGATGACGGAGTGGATCACGACCTCGTTGCCGTCCGGGTCGATGCCTGCGGCATCGCAGCCGAGGATCATCGGGAGCTTGTCGTCGGAGAGGCCCACACCCCGCAGCGACCACAGGTCGTGGTGGTTGAGGGAGGCGGCCTTGACGTTCACGACCGTCCAGCCCGGGGGCACGTCGGGCGCCGGGCGTTCGCCCAGTTCGAGTCCGGTGAGCGGCTGGTCACGGTCGATGCGTGCGGCGTAGGCGGCGAACATGACCTTGACGATAGGGCTGGCGGGCACACGGCGGGAACCGCCGACGGATGTGACACACACCCTCTTTTCACGGCGGGCCCGAGTTGCTCCCACCCGCCAAGGCCCGGAAAGGAGCGGGGCCGCGCCCGGCACCCCGCAAGGTGCCCGGCACGGCCCGGTCGAACCAACCGGGGCTGGTCAGCGCCTGGCCACACCCTCCGCACGGGCCGCCGCCGCCACGGCCGCCGTGACCGCCGGGGCCACTCGCTCGTCGAACGGCGAGGGGATCACGTAGTCGGCGGCAAGGTCGTCACCCACCACGTCGGCGAGCGCGTTGGCCGCCGCGATCTTCATGCCCTCGGTGATCCGGGAGGCCCGCACCTGGAGCGCGCCCGCGAAGATGCCGGGGAAGGCCAGCACGTTGTTGATCTGGTTCGGGTAGTCGCTGCGGCCCGTCGCCACGACCGAGGCGTACTTGTGCGCCACGTCCGGGTGGACCTCCGGGTTCGGGTTGGCCATGGCGAACACGAAGGCGCCCTCCGCCATCGAGGCCACCGCAGCCTCCGGCACCGTTCCGCCGGAGACGCCGATGAAGACGTCGGCGCCGACCAGCGCGGTCTCCAGCGAGCCGCTGAGCCCGGCGCGGTTGGTGAGCTCGGCGAGCTCCCGCTTGACCGGGGTGAGGTCCTCGCGGTCCCGACTCACGATGCCCTTGCGGTCGGCGACCGCGACATCCCCGAGCCCGGCCTCCAGCAGGAACTTGGCGATGGCCACGCCCGCCGCGCCGGCGCCGGAGATCACCGCGCGCAGGTCGCCCAGCCCCCGTCCGGTCAGCTTGGCCGCGTTCCGCAGGGCCGCGAGCGTCACCACGGCCGTGCCGTGCTGGTCGTCGTGGAAGACCGGGATGTCGAGCCGCTCCTGGAGCTTGCGCTCGATCTCGAAGCAGCGCGGCGCCGAGATGTCCTCCAGGTTCACCCCGCCGAAGGAGGGGGCGAGCCGGACGACGGTGTCCACGATCTCGTCGGCGTCGGTGGTGGCCAGCGCGATCGGCACCGCGTCGACCCCGCCGAACTGCTTGAACAGGATCGCCTTGCCCTCCATCACGGGGAGTGAGGCCTCCGGGCCGATGTCACCGAGCCCGAGCACGGCGGTGCCGTCCGTGACGACCGCCACGACCTGGGACTTCCAGGTGTAGTCGTGGACCAGCTCAGGCTGCTCGGCGATGGCGGTACACACCCGGGCGACGCCGGGCGTGTAGGCGAGGGACAGGTCGTCCTTGTCGCGAATCGGCACCGTGGACCGGACGGCCATCTTGCCGCCGCGGTGCAGGGCGAAAGCGGGATCGAAGGCGTCGCCGGACGCCCTCGCGACACCCTCCGCTTCCGCCTCGCCGGCGCTCTCACTATGGGGATTGACGATCTCGGCTGCCATTTTTGGTTGACCCCTTAAGTCTTCATCGTTTGAGGGTTGCCGCTCCTGGTTGAGGAGGGGTGGGCGGGCACCGCGTCCGTGCCCTGCGCGGGGCGGTTGGCCCGCCCGGCAGGGAGAGGTACGTACGCGCGGGCGCGCCGCACAACGCGCCCTGAGCCCCGGATGAGGGGTGTAAGGATCCTTCTTACCTGACGCACGGTATCGCCGACGAGTCCGTTAGACCGGCTCGGGGCTCCAGCACGACGACCCTTCGCGACATAACCTGACAAAAAGCATCAAGCAACTGAACATGTCACATAAAGTCGATCAACCATCACTCTTCGAGTCGCCCACATCGTGGGACAACCAGAAGATTTTTCCGTCATGGGAAGGTAAAGCCGCAGATGATGCGGCTGGTCCGGTCGTGTTGTACCGGCCTGTAGTGGTTCGGGGGTCACCCGTTATCCGATTTTGACATGCTGAGGCCACTGAATGGGCTAGTCCGAATGGCAAGATGCCGGAAACACACAGGGTCGTAACACTCAATGGCGAGTTCGCGACCGACTTTGGCTACACCCCGACATGCCGGAGGACCACGATCATGACCGCAAGCACCACCCGTCGTACGACCGCCGCACGGTCCCGGATCGCCGCGGTCGGCGCGATCGCGGTCGCCGGCGCGCTGGTACTCACCGCCTGCGGTGACCAGACCAACTCGGCATCGACCTCCACCAAGGAGAGCGGCGCCGACAGCTCCGCCCCGCTCTACTCCAAGCTCCCTAAGAAGTACCAGGAAGCCGGTGAGATCAAGGTCGGCACCGACGCCGCGTACGCTCCGATGGAGTACGAGGAGAGCGGCAAGATCGTCGGTATCGACCCCGACATCGCCGCCGCGCTGGGCAAGGAGCTCGGTGTCAAGTTCGTGTTCACCAGCGGCACCTTCGACGGCCTCATCTCCTCCCTCAACACCGGCCGCCAGGACATCGTGATGTCCGCCATGAGCGACACTCCGGCGCGCCAGCAGGGTCTGGACGACACGGGCAAGAAGGTCGGCGAGGGCGTCGACTTCGTCGACTACTTCACATCCGGCGTCTCCCTGCTGGTCAAGAAGGGCAACCCGCAGAAGATCACCTCGCTCGACGACCTGTGCGGCAAGAAGGTCGCCGTCCAGCGCGGCACGATCTACGAGGACACCTTCAAGACGCAGGCCGCCAAGTGCGTCAAGGACGGCAAGGGCAAGCTCACCATCGAGGCGTTCGACACCGACGCCGAGGCACAGACCCGGGTGAAGTCCGGCGGCGCCGCGGCGGACCTGAACGACTACCCGGTCGCCGCGCACATCGCCAAGACCGCGGGCGGCGGCAACGACTTCGAGGTCGCCGGCGACCAGACCGCCGCCGGCCCGTTCGGCATCGCGGTGGACAAGGACAACACCGAGCTGCGCGACGCCCTCAAGCTGGCCCTGGCCGCGATCATCAAGAACGGTGAGTACGGCAAGGTCCTCGAGAAGTGGGACGTCAAGGACAGCGCGGTCACCGAGGCGACCATCAACGGCGGTAAGTAAGTCGCGGCGTCACCGCCTCGAAGCGTTCCACTGAAGGGCAGTCACTGTGACTGACAAGTTCGACAAGACGCCCGCCGACGAGCCACCGGCGGACAAGCCGTCGGCCGGCTCGCCGGAGAGCAAGGGCGACAGCACGGTCAGCGAGGAAGCCGCCATCGCGGCGCACCCCGAGCAGATCAAGGCCATCCCGGTGCGGCACTACGGGCGCTATGTGTCCGCCGTGATCGTGCTGGGCCTGCTCGGCTGGCTGGGCTACGCCTTCTCTCAGGGCGACATCCGCTGGGCCACGATCGGCGAGTTCCTCTTCGACTCCCGAATCGTCGAGGGCGCGGTGAACACCCTCTTCATCAGCGTGCTGTCGATGATCATCGGCCTGGTGCTGGGCATCGTCTTCGCCGTCATGCGGCTCTCGAAGAACCCGGTGACGGGTGCGGTGGCCTGGTTGTACATCTGGTTCTTCCGCGGGACCCCGGTGTTCGTCCAGCTGCTGCTGTGGTTCAACCTGGCGCTGATCTTCCCGATCCTGAACATCGGGTTCTACAAGGACGAGATGGTCGATGTCATGACCCCGTTCCTTGTGGCCCTGCTGGGTCTGGGTCTGAACGAGGGCGCCTATATGGCCGAGATCATGCGCGCCGGCATCCAGTCGGTCGACGAGGGCCAGACCGAGGCCTCGCACGCGCTGGGCATGTCCAACGGCAAGACCATGCGCCGGGTCGTGCTGCCGCAGGCGATGCGGGTGATCGTGCCGCCGACCGGCAACGAGTTCATCAACCTGCTCAAGACCTCGTCCCTGGTCTCCGCCGTGCAGTACGTCGATCTGCTGCGCGCCGCCCAGAACATCGGTTCGACCTCGTTCGCCATCATGGAGATGCTGATCGTCGCCTCCATCTGGTACCTGGCTCTGACCAGCGTGTTCAGCGTCGGTCAGTACTACATCGAGCGGTACTACGCCCGTGGCTCGCTGCGTCAGCTGCCCCCCACCCCGTGGCAGCGTGTCAGGGCGAACCTGATGATCCTTCGACGCCCCAAGGCGGTGATGTGACATGACCGCCATGGTGAAGGCCGAGGGCGTACACAAGTCCTACGGCGCGGCCCACATCCTCAAGGGCATCGACCTCGAAGTCGCCCCGCGTGAGGTGTTCTGCCTCATCGGCCCCTCGGGATCGGGCAAGTCGACCTTCCTCCGGTGCATCAACCACCTGGAGAAGATCAACGCCGGCCGGCTGTACGTCGACGGCGAGCTCGTCGGCTACCGCCAGAAGGGCGACAAGCTCTACGAGCTCAAGGACAGCGAGGTCGCGCTCCAGCGCCGGGACATCGGCATGGTGTTCCAGCGGTTCAACCTGTTCCCGCACATGACCGCCCTCGAGAACGTCATGGAGGCGCCGGTCCAGGTCAAGGGCGAGGCCAAGGCCGTCGCCCGCGAGCGGGCCCTGAAGCTGCTCGACCGGGTCGGCCTCGGGGACAAGGCCGGGAACTATCCCTCGCAGCTCTCCGGCGGTCAGCAGCAGCGTGTCGCCATCGCCCGTGCGCTGGCGATGGAGCCGAAGCTGATGCTCTTCGACGAGCCCACGTCCGCCCTCGACCCGGAGCTCGTCGGTGACGTCCTCGACGTCATGCGCGACCTGGCCGAGAGCGGTATGACGATGGTGGTCGTCACCCACGAGATGGGATTCGCCCGCGAGGTGGGCGACTCCCTGGTGTTCATGGACGGCGGTGTGGTCGTCGAGTCCGGCAACCCGCGCGACGTCCTGGGCAACCCGCAGCACGACCGCACGAAGGCCTTCCTGTCCAAGGTGCTCTGACGGTCACACCACCGGAGGGCGGGTGCCCGCGCGCGATGCGCGGGCACCCGCCCTCCGCGTCTCACCGCCCGCGCTCACCTCAGGGCGAGCACCATCGAGTCGGAAGGGGACGCCCAGACTCCGCGCGCCTCGGCGAAGCCCGCAGCGCACAGGGTGCGGGCGTGCCAGTCGAGCGAGGGGATCTCCCCGTCGGCGTGCTCGCCGTAGATCTCGAAGCGGCGTGCGGTGGGGGCGGCCAGCACCGGGTCCTTGGCTGCCAACGCCCACCACCCGGCCCAGTCCGGCACACCGGCGGCCTTGGCCCGGTCCATGGCGGCATGGCGCTGGGCGCGCTCGGCGGCATTGATCCGGGGTGTGCTCTCGTCCTTCATGTGGTCGGCGTTCATGAAGACCCCGCCGTCCGCGATGAGCCCGGCGAGCTGCCCGTACAGGGTTGCCAGCGGGCCCGGACGCAGCCAGTGCAGGGCTGTGGCGGTGAGGACTGCGTCGTACGAGTCGTGTGGCAGCGCCGCGGTCCAGTCCGGATCGGTGAGGTCCGCGCTGACGAAGGTGACGCGGCCGTCGCCCTCGAAATACCCCTCGGCGATGGCGAGCAGCGCCGGGTCCTGGTCGACTCCGACGCTCACCGCGTCGGGGAACCGCCTGAGCAACCGGTCCGTGATGCTTCCGGTTCCGCACGCGAGGTCCAAGACCCTCGGCTCGGGCCCGACAACGGCCTCGACCATGTCCAGCATCACCCGGAACCGTTCCTCGCGGTCGGGCAGGTACCACTCCTGCTGCCGGTCCCAGCTTTCCTGCCAGGCCCGCCAGTCGGTGGTGGCCTCTGCGTGTGCCGCGCCGGCTGCTGACTCCATCACGGGAAAACCTCCCCTGGGTAATACCCTGTTTGGAGAGACATCCATTACCTCCCCGGACGCTGACACTAGACCCGATCCGTAAGGACTACAAGTGGAACTTGCCCATTACTCGGACTATGCCGTGCGTCTGGTCAACACCGAGGAGCCCGCCCGCAACAAGGACACACTCAACTCCGTGGAGGCGGTACGCGAGCTGTTCGGCGTATCCGTCCAGGCCGCCCGCCGCGCCACGGACGCGGACGTGACCCGGTTCCGCTCCGTACGTGCCAGGCTGCGCGCGGTCTTCACCGCGGCCGACGCGGGTGACCACACCCAGGCCGTCGACCTGCTCAACTCACTGCTGCTCGAGTTCCCGGTCAGCCCCCAGATCTCCGGCCATGACCACCTCGACGGCGAAGGCCACCCGCGCTGGCACATGCACCTGGCCGAGCACCCGTCCAACGCGACGACGGGCTACGCGGCGATCGCCGCGATGGGGCTGGCCTTCCACCTCACCGAGTTCGGCGCGGACCGGCTCGGCCTCTGCCAGGCCGCCCCCTGCCGCAACGCCTACCTCGACACCTCCACCAACCGCTCCCGCCGCTACTGCTCCGACCGCTGCGCCACCCGCGCCAACGTCGCCGCATACCGCGCCCGCAAGCGCCTGGAGACCGAGCGGTCACCGGACACCGGCCGCACCGCGGACACCAGCCAGAGCGTGCGCGAGCGCAGCGAGCCCTGATCCGCGGCGCGCGGCCGGAAGCGGAGCCGGACCCGGCCGAGGAGCAGTTCGTCGGGCACCACCCCGAACAGCCTGCTGTCCCCCTCCGTGTACGGGTTGTCTCCGAGCACCCACCAGCCACCCTCACGGCGCTCGACGAGCCGCTTCACGATCAGCAGATCCTGCTGCAGCGGATGCCGCATCACCGCGACGTCCCCGGCCCGGACCTCGACCCCGTAGCGCACCAGCAGCCGGTCGCCGTGCGTCAGCGTGGGGTACATGGAAGGCCCCGTCACCTCCGCGACCCCGAAGCGCGCTCCGGGCTCCCGCCCCAGGTCCGTCATCATCCACCTCTCGGCTCCCACCGTACGTTCCGCGGAGGTCCCGGCACCCCCCGGACTTTTGACCCAAGCCCCGGGGGCACTCGCGAAAACGTCTCTCTCACGGAGTAATCTCCCACCTGAGAAGACGATCACGAGGAAGGACAGCTCAATGCTCTCCCGCCTGTTTGCCCCCAAGGTGAAGGTCAGCGCGCACTGCGACCTCCCCTGCGGTGTGTACGACCCGGCCCAGGCCCGTATCGAGGCCGAATCGGTCAAGGCCGTCCAGGAGAAGATGGCCGCCAACGACGACGCGCACTTCCAGGCCCGTGCGACGGTCATCAAGGAGCAGCGCGCGGAGCTCGCGAAGCACCACGTCTCGGTGCTGTGGAGCGACTACTTCAAGCCGCCGCACTTCGAGAAGTACCCGCAACTGCACCAGTTGGTCAACGACACCCTCAAGGCACTGTCCGCGGCCAAGGCGTCCACCGACCCGAAGACGGGCGAGAAGGCGCTTGAGCTCATCGCCGAGATCGACCGCATCTTCTGGGAGACCAAGAAGGCTTGATCTTTGCCTAGGCCGTCTGACCTGCGGTTTCGCGGGTCTGGCTACCTACCTGTCCGCACCCGGTCCGCAGGCCGCCGAGCACGGCGTCCATGACGGGCCGGGTGCGGTTTCTTTCCTCGCCGCTTCGATGCCGCTGGAGTTCGCGGAGATGCTGGCCGCGATGGACCGCGACATCGCCGAGGGCGCCGAAGACCGCGTCAGCGACACCGTCGAACGTGTCACCGGTCGACCCGCACGGAGCTTCCGCGCCCTGCTCACGGCCGGGCAGGACCAGGTATGACAGCGGCGGGACCGGAAGCCTCACTCCGGCCCCGCCCACTTCGAGGAACGCGGTGCGTATCGCGGGTCAGGCGCTTTCGGGCAAGCTCCGTCCGTAGTCCGCACCGTGGGGCAGCCGGCGTCGGATACGAGCCAGCGCCTCGTCGAAGTCACCGCCCGCGATCCCGGATTCGTACGCCGCGCCGCCGAAGTGCAGGGTCAGATTGAGATCGGCCCGGTCCGGCCGTCCGTCGGACCCGCGTTCGCCGAGCGTCAGCAGGCAGCTGAGCGTGGCCTGATGCTCGGTCCCAGCCAGGGTGACCGGCAGCGGCAGGTCCCATTCCAGTACACAGCCGGCGAGCGGTTCGCCCGAATCCGCCGCGGCCAAGGAGGCGAATCCCGAGCCCCCGTAAGCGATTCCCCTGATGCGGGTGCGCACATCCCGCCCGTTCACGGCGACCGCGATGGCGATCGCTTCCGCACCACGGCGGTCCCGGTACCAGCCGGTCCATACGTCCGTCGACTCCGATGACATGGCGCGGACTGTAGCGGTATGACTGGCTCCACCGTGCAGCCGGTCACCCCTTCGAATGCGTCGAACGCCCGAACGGAGCACCGGAAACCGATCTACGGCGACCCTTCGGTACTCCTGGTGCGTTCATGCCTGGCCGCCCGTGCCGGCCCCGGGGGCCCCACCGGCTCTTCGGCGCCGAGCGCACAAGCCTCGTTGTGACAGGGTCCCGGCACCCACTCGGGGACGAACGCGCCCAGAACCTTGCGCCGCTTGATGACGGTACCGACAGGCTTCCCGCAGACCGGGCACGCGTACTCGACCTCCGGGCTGCGGACGGTCCGACGCCCTTCGCTGCCCATGCGTTCCAGCATAGGTCGGCATGCTCAGGACGTACACCTGGTGTACGTGCGCACGAGCGCCCCGTTGCCGAACACGCGCACATCGTCCAGCGAGAAGTCGGTGGGCGAGAATCCGGAGCCGAACATCGGCATACCGGACCCGTACACCTGCGGATAGGTCTTGATCACAAGCTCGTCGATCTCATCGACCAACTCGCCAGCGATCTCCGAGCCACCGCACAACCAGATGCCGAGCCCCCCGTCTTCCGCCTTGAGCTCACGGACCGCGGCGACGAGGTCGCCTGACAGAATCCGCACATGGGGATCCGGGGACGTCTCAAGGGTGCGGGAGGCCACGTACTCGCGCAGATGGCCGTACGGGCTGGTCATCCCGGCGTCCAACCCAAGCTGATAGCTACCGCGGCCCTGGATCACCGTGTCGAAGCGCACGTTCTCCAGTCCGTCGAGTCCGAGCAGCCTGCGACCCTCGGCCGAAATGGTCTCCGGGTACTCCGCCTTGAGGAATTCCAGGAACTCGTCGTCGACGAAGGCGAACATGGACGAGGCATCGCCCTTCGGATCGCCGATGAAGCCGTCGATCGAGCAGGCGATGAAGTACGTGAGCTTACGCAAACCGGTTCCTCCTGTCACAACCACTACGCTTAGAGTGCTTCATATGTAGTGGTTAGTAAAGAGCGATTTCCGGACAGCCGGAGTGAAGAGGAGGTGGCCGCGACGGTGGCCAGAAACCCTGAGCGCAGGATCGCGCTGGTGGACGCCGCCATCGAGGTGCTGGCGCGGGAAGGAGCCCGCGGCCTCACCTTCCGGGCCGTGGACATCGAGGCCGGGGTACCGACGGGGACAGCGTCCAACTACTTCGCGAACCGCGATGACCTGTTCACCCAGGCGGGAGCCCGGATCCATGTGCGTATGGCCCCGGACCCCGCGGATGCGGACGCGGCGATGCGGCAGAGCCCGACCCGCGGGCTCTACGTCGATCTGATGCGATGGCTGCTGCGGCGCATGACGGCCGAGCGCACCGGCTATCTCGCCCTGCTGGAGATGCGCCTGGAGGCCACGCGGCGTCCCACACTGGCGGCCGAGCTGAACAAGGCGGTCCGTGCCGAGCTCGATGCCAACCGTCTGCTGCACCTCGGCTCGGGCCTGCCTGGCGACGCGGACGCGTTCCTCACCCTCTATCTGGCCATGACGGGGCTGATGCTGGAGCACTTCACACTGCCCGGAGTGCTCGCCGACCGGGAGCTCGACCAGCTCGTGGAGACCATGGTCAACCGGATCATCCCGGAGAGCTGACCGGGAGCACCGGCCCTCGGCGCTTCCCCGATGGGGTCCGTCAGCCTCCCGACGGGGCGGTGGCGGGCTCCCGCCACATGGGCCACATGCACGGGCCGTCCGGCAGCTCGATCTCGCGCCCCGTGAAAGCGAACCCGAGGCGCTCGTAGAGCCTGCTGCTACGGAGGCTGCTCGCCTCCAGATACGCGGGGACCCCCTCCCGGTCGCAACGCTCCAGCACCGGGGCGATCAGCGCGGTACCCAGCCCCTCGCCCTGGCGCTCCGGGGAAACGGCGATGAGCAGCAGGTACTCATGGGCCCGGTCGTGTGGATGGACCGCGCCGGTGAGCCGGCCGACCATCTCGGCGCGCTCGTTGTCCGGGTCCGCCACCTCACGCATCCGGGCCGGTGTGTCGTCGTCGGGGTCGGGCGGCCCCGCGGGCACCTGGAGCCAGAGGGCCACAGCCTTCCCGTCCACCGTCATGTCCACCCGCCCTTCGGCGAGTGCGGTGTCGAGGAAGATGCCCATGAACACGCCGTGCACCTTGCGGCGGTGGCTCTCGTCGGGGAAGACCCAGCTGCTCACCGGGTCGTGCATGAATGCCTCGTCCAGCAGGCGTGCCACCGCCTCACGGTCGCCCGCTCCGGCCTGCCTTACCCGTACGCCCATCTCCAGACCTCTCCGCGCTCGACCAACGGATCCGCAAGGATCCTAGGGTTGGGGCCGGAGCCAGGACTCCGGCCGTGGCGGAAAGCACCCTCAGCGGGTGCGCCGGGTGACGAACTCGGCGAGAGCCAGCAGATCACCGGCCGCCCCGAGGTCCGGCACCGCCCGGGACAACTGCTGCACCGCCCTTGCCATCCGGTCCGCCGCCTCCATCTGGGCCCAGTCTCGCCCCCCGGCCCGTTCGACCGCATCAGCGGCGCGGCGCACGGATTCCGTGTCCATGGGGCGCTTGTAGAGCTCAGCCAGCTCCCCTCCCGCCGCCGTGCCCGAGCTGAGGGCCGCGACCACCGGGAGCGATTTCTTGTGCGCCGCGAGGTCGGCCCCCGCGGGCTTGCCCGTGCGCTCAGGGTCGCCCCAGATCCCGATCAGATCGTCGATGAGCTGGAACGCCAGACCCGCCTCCCGTCCGAAGGCGTCCATGGCCGCGACCTCCTCCTCGCCGGCACCCGCGTAGATGGCGCCCAGGGCGCAGGAGCAGCCCAGCAAGGCTCCCGTCTTCGCCGTGGCCATGGCAAGGCACTCGTCGAGGGACACCTCGTGCGGATCGAGCTCCTCGAAGGCGCAGTCGGTCTGCTGTCCCGCACACAGCTCGATCACGCAGGCCGCGAGCCTGGCGGACGCCGCGGCGGCGGCCGGGTGCCGGTCCTCGGCGAGCAGCCGCAGGGCGAGGGCGAGCATGGCGTCACCGGCGATGATGGCGTCGGGCGTACCGAACACGGTCCATGCCGTGGGCCGGTGCCTGCGTGTGCGGTCCTCATCGATGACATCGTCGTGCAGCAGGGTGAAGTTGTGGGCGAGCTCGACCGCGGCGGCTGCCCGCACAGCGTGCTGGGCATCCCCGCCGAGCGCCTGGGCCGCGGCGAGCACCAGCGCGGGCCGGATGGCCTTGCCCGCCGAGCCTGCAGCCGGGCTTCCGTCGGCGCGCTCCCAGCCGAAGTGATACATGGCAATGCGCCGTATGGACCCGGGCAGCGACTCCACGGTGTCCCGCAGCCGCGGCGTGACGGCTGTCCTGGTGCGCTCCAGGAGTGCCGCGGCCTCCTGGCCTTCGGTGGCGGTGTCCGTACCGGTCATCGTCACGGTGTCTCCCTCTGCTGGGGGTCGGAGGTTGGGGCGCAGGTGGGGCGGGGGCGGCCGGTGGGCGGCTCGGCCGCCCCCGCGGGTGGGGGGTGTGGCTTGCGGTATCCGACTCAGCGGCGCAGTTCTGCGCCGGCGATGTCGGGAGTGGTTCGGCGGCACCCCGTAGGACGCGGGAGTCCACGCAGTACTCGGGCCGGGCCCGGCCTGAGCCGACCTGCCTGAGGCGCGCCGTCCGCCCGGAGAGCGGGGCTCGCGGCATCTGGTGCGTGCGATCGGAAGGCGGAGACTCATCCTCGTACTGGACGCACTTGGATGAGTCCGACAACGCAGCGAGTGTGCGTGCCAGGCGGCGCGAGCCAGGCGGGACTTCCGCAGTACGGCCTAGCGCCAGCGGCTCACCTCGACGTTCTCCAGCACACCCAGGGCGTCGGGAACCAGAACGGCAGCCGAGTAGTAGGCGGTGACCAGGTAGGAGATGATCGCCTGCTCGTCGATGCCCATGAAGCGCACCGACAGGCTCGGCTCGATCTCGTCGGGGATGCCGCTCTGCCGGAGCCCGACCACGCCCTGGTCGTCCTCGCCCGTACGCATACAGATGATGGAGGTCGTCCGGGCGTCCGAGATCGGGATCTTGTTGCAGGGGAAGATGGGCACACCACGCCATGCCGGGATACGGCTGCCGCCGATGTCCACGGTGTCCGGGTAGAGGCCCCGCTTGCTGCACTCGCGTCCGAAGGCGGCAATGGCACGCGGGTGTGCGAGGAAGAGCTTGGAGCCGCGCCGACGGGACAGCAGCTCGTCCAGGTCGTCGGGACCGGGCACCCCGTCGTGCGGCTGGAGCCGCTGATCGTAGTCGCAGTTCGCCAGGAGCCCGAACTCCCTGTTGTTGACGAGCTCGTCCTCCTGGCGCTCACGCAGCGCCTCCACCGTGAGCCGCAACTGCTGCTCGGTCTGGTTCATCGGCTGGTTGTAGAGGTCGGCAACCCTGCTGTGCACCTTCAGGACGGTCTGAGCGACACTCAGCTCGTATTCGCGGGGCGCCGCTTCATAGTCGACATAGGTATGCGGAACAACCGCCTCGCCGACATGCCCCGCCGACAGGTCGATGGCGGCCTCGCCGTACTTGTTGGTGCGCTGGTGCGGCAGGGACACCATCGACACCAGATGGGCGGCCAGCGTCTCGGACCGGTCGGCGAGGGTCAGCACATCCTGGCGGGTCAGCTGGAGCACCACACATGTGGTGGCTGCCCTGGCCGTGGAGTCCCAGACCGCGTCGCCGTCGACCAGCGACCGGTCACCGAGGTAGGAGCCGTCGGCCAGGACTCCGAGCACCGCCTCGTCGCCGTAGGGTCCGGTGCCGATCCGCTCCACGCGGCCATGGGCGATCAGGAACACCCGGTCCGCCGTCTCCCCCTTCGTGGCCAGCACCTCGCCCGGCGCGAACTCCCGCTGCCGGCATCGCTGCGCCAGCTCGGCCAGCACCGCCGCGTCCTCGAATCCCCGCAGCGAGGGAAGCTCCCCGAGTTCCGCCGGGATGACCTGCACCTGACCCCCGGTCTGGATGAAGGTGACCCTCCCGTCGCCCACGGAATAGCTGAGACGGCGGTTCACCCGGTACGTACCGCCCTGGACCTCGACCCACGGCAGCATCCGCAGCAGCCACCTGGAGGTGATCTCCTGCATCTGGGGCGCCGACTTGGTGGTGGTCGCCAGGTTCCTCGCGGCGGCCGTGCCAAGACTCTGCTGAGTCACCGCCGCGTCCTGGCCGCCGTCGCGGACCTCGCCACCAACCGAACCAACCGAACCGACCGACATGCGACTCCTCGCAATCAGAACAATCATGGTTTGACCTGCGAGAAGAAGCCTTCCATCACGGAGAGTGCGGCCGCCATTACACAAATGAGTGGGACTAGTCCCGCACCAGCGGGGCATGGCGGGGGCGTTTCCACCCGCCCGGCCCAGCCCGGAGGCGCAATCTGACGCGGGCGCGACAATGGCCAGGTGAACGCGATCGACCTCGGCAGTCTCCGACCCCGGCTCCCCTCCCCCCTGGAGCCGGTCGACGACGAGCGCTTCACCCGGCACGGCGTCAGGTTGCTGCTCAAGCGCGACGACCTGATCCACCCCGCCCTGCCGGGAAACAAGTGGCGCAAGCTCGCGCCGAATCTGACCGCCGCGGCCGGCCGGCCCATACTCACCTTCGGCGGGGCGTACTCGAACCATCTGCGCGCCACCGCCGCGGCGGGACGCCTGCTGGGCTTCCCGACCATCGGGATCGTCCGCGGCGAGGAACTCGCCGGCCGCCCCCTCAACCCCTCGCTGGCCCGCTGCGCGGCGGACGGCATGGTGCTGCGCTTCGTGGACCGGGCCACGTACCGCCGCAAGCACGAACCCGGCGTGCCGGCCTCCCTGGTCGAGCGATTCGGTATCGGGCAGGAAGGCGACGGCTGCTACGTCGTCCCCGAAGGCGGCAGCAACGCCCTTGCCGCCCAGGGCTGCACGGACCTGGGACGCGAACTGCGCGGTGCCACGGACGTGGTAGCCGTGGCCTGCGGTACGGGCGGGACACTCGCCGGACTGGCCGCCGGGCTGGCCCGCTCCGCGCAGGTGCCCGCGAAGAGACCCGCGAAAGCCCTGGGCATCCCCGTACTCCGGGGCGGGTTCCTGGCCGAGGCCGTCGCCTCCCTCCAGCGGCAGGCATTCGGCGGCCGGACGGGCGACTGGCGGCTGGACGACCGGTTCCACTTCGGTGGCTACGCACGGACCACTCCGGAGTTGGACGCCTTCGCCGCGGACTTCGAGCAGCGGCACGGGCTCCCCGTCGAGCGCCTCTACGTCGCCAAACTGCTCTACGCCCTTGTCACACTCACCGGCGAAGGCGCCTTCCCCTCCGGGACCACCGTGACCGCCGTGATCACGGGAAGCCCGGACCCGGCAGCGGCACGATCACCGGGAGAGGACGCTCAGTCCGCGCCCTCCCGGTAGGCGGCCGCCTCCTCCAGGTCCAGCCGCCGCAACAGGGTGCGCATCATCTCGTCATCGATCCGCCGCTCGTCGCGCAGCTGCACGAAGACCGCACGCTCGGCGTCGATCACCTCCCGCGCGAGCCGCCGGTAGGTGTCGTCGGCGGACTCCCCCGTGATGGGATTGCCCGCGCCCAGCCGCTCCCACACGGCGTTCCTGCGGCGCTCCAGCACCCCGCGCAGGCGGTCGGCGAGCGGGCCGGGAAGCGTGTTGCGTTCGTCGGCCAGCAACGCGTCGAGACGCTCCTCGGCCTTACGGGAAGCCTCGCTCTGCGCCTGGGCCTCGGCGAGGGTCTCGGCCTGTACGTCACGACCCGGCAGCCGCAGCGCCCGGATCAGCGGCGGAAGGGTGAGGCCCTGCACGACCAGGGTCCCGATGACCGTCGTGAAGGTCAGGAACAGCACCAGGTTGCGGGCGGGGAAGGGCTCCCCGCCGTGCACGGCGAGCGGGATCGAGAAGGCGATGGCCAGCGAGACCACGCCGCGCATCCCGGCCCAGCCCACGATCACGGGCGCCTTCCAGCTCACCCCGGGCTCACGCTGCCTGATCCGGCTCGACAGTGCCCTCGGCAGGAACGTGGCGGGGAAGACCCACACGTAGCGGATCACCACCACCATGACGAACACGGCGACGGCGTACCACATGGCCTGCCCCATGCTGTAGTCCCCGAGTCCCTGGACCACGTAGGGCAGTTGCAGTCCGATCAGCATGAAGACCGAGGTTTCCAGGAGGAAGGAGACCATCTTCCACACGGCCGCTTCCTGTAGCCGGGTGGCGAAGTCCACCTGCCAGGCACGATGCCCCAGGAAGAGCGCTACGACGACGACCGCGAGCACTCCGGACGCCCCGACCTGCTCGGCGGCGGCATAGGCGACGAAGGGGATGAGCAACGACAGGGTGTTCTGGAGCAGCGCTTCCTTCAGATGTGTGCGCAGCCAGTGGATCGGCACCATCAGGATCAGCCCGACCGCGATCCCGCCGACGGCCGCGAGCAGGAACTCGCCGACGGCCCCCGCCCAGGTCACCCCCTCGCCGATGGCAGCGGCCAGCGCCACCCGGTAGGCGGTGATCGCGGTGGCGTCGTTCACCAGGGACTCGCCCTGGAGGATCGTGGTGATGCGATGCGGCAGTCCGAGGCGACGGGCGATGGCGGTGGCCGCCACCGCGTCCGGGGGCGCCACGACGGCACCGAGCACCAACGCGGCGGGCAACGGCAGATCGGGCACCAGAAGATAGGCGAGATAGCCGACCGCGAGGGTCGCGAACAGCACGTAGCCCACGGACAGCAGGGCGATCGGCCGGATGTTGGCCCGGAGGTCGAGGTACGAGCTCTCCAGCGCGGCCGTGTGCAGCAGCGGAGGCAGCACCAGCGGCAGCACGATGTGCGGGTCGAGGGTGTACGACGGCACGCCTGGCACGTACGAGGCGGCCAGCCCCACGGTCACCAGCAACAGCGGCGGCGGCACCGGCGTTCTGCGGGCCGCCGCGGCGATCACCGCGCTCGCCGCGATCAGTGCCACCAGGGGCAGTGCGTCCATATCGGCGACCTCACGTCCGTCCCGCTCGTCGTAGTCTGGCAATCATGAGCGAGTGCCCCCATGTTCTCGACCTGCCGCGCCCCGAGCCCGCACAACTGAGCGATACCTGCCGGGAATGCCTGGTGGACGGAACGCACCCCGTACAGCTGCGACTCTGCCTGCACTGCGGGCATGTGGGCTGCTGCGACTCCTCGGTGAACCGGCATGCCACCCGGCACGCCGAAGAGGAGGGTCACCCGGTCATCCGGACCCTGGAACCCGGGGAGAGCTGGCGCTGGTGCCACACGGACGGTTCGATCGTCTGAGGTCTGGGTACGTCAACCCTCCGCCGGCTTATCTCAATTGGGCGACGCACACCTCTAGCCACTGTGCGTACCCATGGGCTTACCATGAGTGACAGCGTCGGGTAAGGGTCCGGCGACACGGCACCATGGATCGCGATAGCGTCGCCAGTCCAGGTAACCGACTGCGTACCGACGCGCAGCAACCGGCTCCGGGGCCGTCCCCCCGGAGCCTCGATCGACCTTGTGCCACTTTGGAGGTGAGGGTGTCCCAGATCGCAGGCGAGCCCGGGAACCAGGACTTCGTGGAAGTCCGGCTGCCGGCTGCGGGTGCCTACCTTTCCGTGCTGCGTACGGCCACCGCCGGACTCGCGGCACGCTTGGACTTCACCCTCGACGAGATCGAGGACCTGCGCATCGCGGTCGACGAGGCCTGCGCGATCCTGCTCCAGCAGGCCGTCCCGGGATCCGTCCTCAGCTGCGTCTTCCGGCTCGTCGACGACTCCCTGGAGGTCACGGTCTCGGCCCCGACCACCGACGGGCGCGCACCGGAGCGCGACACCTTCGCCTGGACGGTGCTCTCGGCACTGGCCGGCAAGGTCGACTCCTCCGTGGCCGACGACCGTACGGTGTCCATCAGCCTGTACAAACAGCGCGGCGCGGGACCCGGGCCGGCGTGAGCGACGGGGAAGGTCCGGTGCGGGACGAGGAGCGCGTTCCCGGTACGCCGCACGACGGACGTGCGGCCCCGGCGGATCCGGGGTACGCCCCAGCGGGCATCCCGGAGCAGCAGGCCAGGCCCCACCCGGCGGTGGACGGACATGACGGCGTGTCGGCGGTGCCGGAGGCGCCGGAGCAGGCGCAGGCTGGGGGTACCTCCCAGGCGAAGGACTGGGGGAGGGCGGCCCATATGAGCGAGCAGCACGAGCAGCACTCCGAGAACCACCCGGATCGCGCGGACGACCCGGCCCGGTCCGGCCCCGCCAGTCAGGCGGCCCGCACGGACGCCGGTCGCGCGCGCTCCGAGCCGAACACCCGGAGCGACGACCGAAGCGAGGCGCGGTCGATGTTCATCACCCTGCGGGGGCTGCCCGAGGGCTCCCCCGAGCGGGCGGAGCTGCGCAATCAGCTGGTTCGGATGCATCTGCCGCTGGTCGAGCACCTGGCCCGCCGGTTCCGCAACAGGGGCGAGCCCCTGGACGATCTGACACAGGTCGCCACCATCGGCCTGATCAAGTCGGTGGACCGGTTCGATCCGGAGCGGGGTGTCGAGTTCTCGACCTACGCCACGCCCACGGTCGTCGGTGAGATCAAGCGCCATTTCCGTGACAAGGGCTGGGCCGTCCGGGTGCCGAGGCGGCTCCAGGAGCTGCGGCTGTCGCTGACCACGGCGACGGCGGAGTTGTCGCAGCAGCACGGACGCTCACCGACCGTGCATGAGCTGGCCGAGCGGCTCGGCATCTCCGAAGAGGAGGTCCTGGAGGGGCTGGAGTCGGCCAACGCGTACTCCACGCTGTCTCTTGACGTGCCCGACACGGACGACGAGTCACCGGCGGTGGCCGACACCCTGGGCGCGGAGGACGAGGCGCTGGAAGGCGTCGAGTACCGGGAGTCGCTGAAGCCGCTGCTGGAGGATCTGCCACCGAGGGAGAAGCGGATCCTGCTGCTGCGGTTCTTCGGGAACATGACGCAGTCGCAGATCGCGCAGGAAGTCGGGATCTCGCAGATGCACGTGTCGCGACTGCTGGCACGGACGCTGGCGCAGCTGCGCGAGAAGCTCCTGGTCGAGGAGTGAGCGCTCGACTGGCGGCGGGGTCCGGTGCGTCTGAAGGCGCCCCGCGCCCGTAGGGGAGTCCGCCTCAGACCTCAAGGGCCGGTTGGGCAGGGAGCGCAAGGCCTCCTGCCGCGCCATCCGCAGCACTGGGCGGCGGCACAACGGCGGACGTCACCCGCGCCGGAGGCCCAGCTCATGGGTGGTCGAGGGGCTCAGCAGCAGGACCAGACCGGTCACCGCGACGGCCGCCAGCGCGATCCCGGCGGGGATCATCGCGCCGGAGGATCGAAGCAGTGTCCACGCGACGGGGAGAGCCATCAGCTGGGTGATGATCGCCGGACCGCGGCTCCAGCCGCGCCGCAGCAGCAGACCTCGTGCGGCCAGCAGCGGGATGACACCCAGGGCGATCAGCGTGGCCCCGCCCGATTCCGCCTGGGAGGTGCTCTCGGGGGTGCCCACGAACCCGCTCACCAGGAGATGGATTCCGCCGACGACGAGCGCCAGTGCCTCCAGCGCGCAGACGGCGGCCGCGGCGGTCAGCCTGGGCGGGCGGGGGCCGGGCACGGCGTCGGGTGACGGCTCGACGGACTGCTCGGGGGTCTGGTCAGCGCTGCTCACCCCTGCAGGGTAGCCCTCGGCCGCCGGGCCGGGGGCCGGGCGGGACCCGTACCCGCCGGCCGGGAGACCCGGCCGGTACACGCGGTACCCCCCGGTAGGTACCCTGGCGGCCATGCGCGCACTCCTTGTGGTCAATCCGGCAGCAACCACCACCAGTGCCCGCACACGTGACGTGCTGATCCACGCCCTCGCCAGCGAGATGAAACTGGAGGCCGTCACCACGGAGTACCGCGGCCACGCCCGCGACCTCGCCAGGCGCGCGGCGGAGTCCGCCGACATCGACCTGGTCGTGGCCCTCGGGGGCGACGGCACCGTCAACGAGGTCGTCAACGGGCTGCTGCACGCAGGCCCCGAACCGGACGCCCTCCCCCGGCTCGCCGTGGTCCCCGGCGGCTCCACCAATGTCTTCGCTCGGGCACTCGGGTTGCCCAACGATCCGGTGGAGGCGACCGGCGCCATTCTGGACGCGCTGAGCCTGCGCAGTGAGCGCACCATCGGACTCGGGCTGACGTCCGGCACGCCAGGTACGGACGACGAGGGGGCTCCGCCGCGCTGGTTCACCTTCTGCGCCGGATTCGGCTTCGATGCCGGAGTGGTCGGCCGGGTGGAACAGCAGCGCGAGCGCGGCAGGAAATCGACACACGCCCTCTACATACGCCAGGCGGCGCGCCACTTCCTGGACGACCCGCATCGCCGCCGTGGCGCGATCACCCTGGAGGGCCCCGGCATGGAGCCGGTGCGCGATCTCGCGCTGTCCATAGTCTGCAACACGTCCCCCTGGACCTACCTGGGCAATCGCCCGGTGTACGCGGCACCCGACGCATCGTTCGACACCGCCCTGGACGTCCTCGGACTGCAGCGGCTGTCGGCCCCCGCGCTGGCCCGCTACGCCACCCAGCTGCTCACTTCGACCCCGGAGCGCGGCCCTCGCGGCAAGCACGTGGTGTCACTTCACGATGTAGCGGAGTTCACCTTGCATTCGAAGGCTCCACTACCCTTCCAGATGGATGGTGACCATCTGGGCCTGCGCACGAGCGTGACGTTCACAGGCGTTCGCCGTGCACTGCGTGTGATTGTGTGAGTGGAAGACCCTGATCTCCTTACAGTCGAACGTTTAGACGCGGATCCACCCCATAGAAGTACGGCTGTGATCTAGTCGACACCAAGGAATCAAAAAAAACTTTCCGGAAGGGGTTGTATCCGCCGCCGAGGTTTGCGAATCTCTACGTGGCGATCGGGACAGCCCGCAGGATCGGCACCCAGAGAGCCAGAACCCCTCCTTATCTCAGGACCGCAACCAGTTCAGCTGGGCGTTGGCCCTTCCCGTGCGGAGGGATTCGTGAAAGCGTTCACATTCACAAGCAATCAGTATGTAATACCGAGAGAGGTAGCAGCCATGGACTGGCGTCACAACGCCGTTTGCCGCGAGGAAGACCCCGAGCTCTTCTTCCCCATCGGCAACACCGGTCCTGCGCTGCTGCAGATCGAGGAAGCCAAGGCCGTCTGCCGCCGCTGCCCCGTCATGGAGCAGTGCCTGCAGTGGGCGCTCGAGTCCGGCCAGGACTCCGGCGTCTGGGGTGGCCTCAGCGAGGACGAGCGGCGCGCGATGAAGCGCCGCGCTGCTCGTAACCGGGCGCGCAACGCCAGCGCCTGACCGCCACCGCTAAGAGCCTGAGGCCGGCGGCGCGTACGGCGAGTACGCATTCACCGCCCCCGAGCCGCAGCGCGCAGCAGTAACTCACAGCATTCGAGCCCCGGACCGTATCGATACGGTCCGGGGCTCGCTGCTGTGTCCGGGGGTCTGCGGAATGGTTACTTCTGGCTCTGCACGGGGATGTCGAGGACCACGTGCGTGCCACGCCCCGGCGCCGGCTTCATGTCGAAGGAGCCGCCGAGCTCTCCCTCCACCAGGGTTCTGACGATCTGGAGCCCGAGATTGCCGGCCCGCTGCGGGTCGAAGCCCTCGGGCAGTCCGCGGCCGTCGTCCTGCACGGTGATCAGCAACCGCTCGGCGCCGCGCGGTCCGCCGCGCACCGCCGTGACGTCGACCGTGCCCTGCTCCCCCGGCGCGAAGGCGTGTTCAAGAGCGTTCTGCACGACCTCGGTGAGCACCATCGAGAGGGGGGTGGCCACCTCGGCGTCGAGGATTCCGCAGCGACCGCTGCGACGGCAGACCACCTTGCCCGGGGCGATCTCGGCGACCATCGCGAGCACCCGGTCGGCGATCTCGTCGAACTCGACCCGCTCATCGAGGTTGTGGGACAGCGTCTCGTGCACGATCGCGATGGAGCCGACGCGGCGGACCGCCTCGTTGAGCGCCTCCTTTCCCCGCACCGAATCCATCCGGCGGGCCTGGAGACGCAGCAGGGCGGCCACCGTCTGGAGGTTGTTCTTGACCCGGTGGTGGATCTCCCGGATGGTGGCGTCCTTGGTGATCAACTCCCGCTCGCGTCGGCGGAGTTCGGTGACGTCCCGGAGGAGCACCAGGGAGCCGATACGGGCCCCCTTGGGCTTGAGCGGGATGGCCCGCAGCTGGATCACGCCGCCGTTGCCCTCGACTTCGGTCTCCCGGGGCGCATAGCCGCTGGCCAGCTTGACCAGGGCCTCGTCGACCGGTCCCCGGGACGGGGCGAGTTCCGCGGTGATCCTCCCGAGGTGCTGTCCGACCAGGTCGGCGGCGAGCCCGAGGCGGTGGTACGCGGAGAGCGCGTTGGGCGAGGCGTACTGCACGACCCCGTCGGCGTCGAGGCGGATCAGCCCGTCACCGGCGCGCGGGGACGCGTCCATGTCGACCTGCTGCTCGGGGAACGGGAAGGCACCCGCGGCGATCATCTGGGCCAGGTCGGATGCGGACTGAAGGTAGGTGAGCTCCAGCCGGCTCGGGGTGCGGACCGTGAGCAGATTGGTGTTCCTGGCGATCACGCCGAGGACCCGGCCCTCGCGCCGCACAGGGATGGACTCCACCCGGACCGGCACCTCCTCGCGCCACTCCGGGTCGCCCTCGCGGACGATACGGCCCTCGTCGAGCGCCGCGTCCAGCATCGGCCGGCGCCCGCGCGGAACCAGATGCCCCACCATGTCGTCCTGATAGGAGGTGGGCCCTGTGTTGGGGCGCATCTGGGCGACCGAGACATAGCGCGTGCCGTCCAGAGTGGGGACCCACAGGACCAGATCGGCGAAGGAGAGGTCGGAGAGCAGCTGCCACTCCGAGACCAGCAGATGCAGCCACTCGAGGTCTGATTCACTCAGAGCGGTGTGCTGGCGTACGAGATCGTTCATGGAGGGCACCTTGTGAGCGTACCCTCGGTGTGAACCGGTCCGATCGGGGCTCCGTGACGAAGGATGACCTCGGACTTCTCTCCGCGTGGATGTCTAGTCCACAATGAACGTCAAAGCCTCCGCCCTCCCCGCACAGGAGGGTGGACCCGGGTACCCGCGCTCTCTGCCCTGACTGCGCGGATGCCCCCCAACGGCCGTACGGGAACGCACACCCGTCGGCCGGGTAACTCCGGGCTGCGGTGCCGGACGGGTTGAGGGTCCCGTCCCGGCGCCGCGGCCCGCGGGTGTTTCTGCGCCTGGTTTCCGGGGACCCTTCTGATATATTGGTCTATACCAGATGGCTTTCGTATCCTCCGGCGATAGGCAGGCCCAGTGTGGAAGTCGTCATAGTCCCGGACGCCAAGGCGGGTGGCGAACTCGTCGCCCGGGGCATCGCGGATCTCCTGCGCCACAAACCTCACGCGCTACTCGGCGTGGCCACCGGGTCCACCCCGCTGCCTGTGTACGAGGCGCTCGCGGCGCTGGCGCGGACAGGGCGGGCGGACATGTCCCAGGTCCGGATCGCGCAGCTGGACGAGTACGTGGGCCTGCCCTCCGGGCACCCCGAGTCCTACCGCTCCGTCCTGCTGCGCGAGGTCGTCGGACCGCTGGGCCTGAGCCCCGAAGCCTTCATGGGGCCCGACGGTACGGCCGTCGACCTACCGACCGCCTGCGCGGCCTACGACTCGGCGCTCGCCGAGGCGGGTGGGGTGGACCTCCAGTTGCTCGGGATCGGCACGGACGGGCACATCGGGTTCAACGAACCGTGCTCGTCATTGGCGTCCCGTACGAGGATCAAGACGCTCACGCAACAGACCCTGGCGGACAACGCGCGTTTCTTCGACGGCGACGTCGATCAGGTGCCGCAGCATGTGATCACCCAGGGGATCGGCACCATCCTGGAAGCCCGGCACCTGGTACTGCTCGCCACCGGCAAGGGCAAGGCGGAAGCCGTCGCTTCGGCCGTGGAGGGGCCGGTGGCGGCGGTGTGCCCCGCCTCCGCGCTGCAGATGCATCCGCATGCGACGGTGGTGGTGGACGAGGCGGCGGCGGGCGGGCTGCGCCTGGCCGGGTACTTCCGCCACGCATACGCGAACAAGCCCGAATGGCAGGGGCTGTAGCACCGGCTCACGGTGTGCCCCGTGGGCACGGGGCATCACAGGCGCCTCGCGCCCTGGCTACAGCTGGCGCCGACCGCAGATCGCCTCCGCCGCCGCGACCCCGCACACGCGTGCCGCGCCCCGCGTCGCCACATGGAGGGCGCCGCGCGGCGGCGCCTGGTCGAGGCCCATCTCGACCACGATCGTGTCGGGACGGACGGACAGCAGGGCGTCGAGGGCGGACAGCATCCACGGGTGGCGGTGGGCGTCGCGGACCACCGCGACCACGCGCCGGTCGCCCGCCGCCCGCAGCACCTCGGCCGTCGGGGCGGACGCGGCATAGGTGTCCGTGCGGGTGCCGGGAAACACACGGGCCAGTTCGGCGGCGATGCCCCAGGGAGTCTCGTCGCCCACCGCGATATTGGCCACCGGGGTGAAGGCCGCCACATAGGGCGCGGACACAAGGGGCTCAGGCCGCGGCCCCCGGGTCACCCGTACCGCACGGCGCGCCGCGGCGAGGCCGATCGGATCGGGGCGCGGTGCGGCAGAGCTCTTCTCGGTGCCGGGCGCGGTCCCCTCCTGTGAAGCCGCGCCCGGCTCCGATGCCGCCCCCCTGGCCCCCCTGGTCCAGTCCGCGAGCGCGCGCACGCGCGCAGCCGCGTCGGCCAGTCGTTCCTCGGGCAGCTCGCCCTCCCGTACCGCGGTGACGAGCGCGTCGCGCAGCCGCAGCACGGTGTCCTCGTCGGCCAGGCCGCCGCCGACACAGATCGCGTCGGCACCGGCGGCGATCGCGAGGACACTGCCGCGCTCGATCCCGTAGGTCGCGGCGATGGCCTTCATCTCCATACCGTCGGTGACGATCAGGCCTTCGTAGCCCAGCTCCTGACGCAGCAGATCGGTGAGGATCCGCGGGCTCAGGGTCGCCGGGTGATCGGGGTCGAGCGCGGGTAGCAGGATATGCGCGCTCATGACCGACTTGGAACCCACTTCGATCGCCGAATAGAAAGGCAGCAGCTCACGGGAGCGCAAAGTGGCCGAATCCACATCGATCCGAGGCAGTGCGTGGTGCGAATCGACCGAGGTGTCCCCGTGTCCGGGGAAGTGCTTGGCGCACGCGGCCACGCCGGCGGACTGCAAGCCCTGGACATAGGCGGCCGTGTGCCGGGCGACGAGGGACGGGCAGGAGCCGAAGGAACGCACCCCGATCACGGGATTGTCCGGGTTCGAATTGACGTCGGCCGACGGCGCCCAGTTCAGGTCCACCCCGCAGGCGGCGAGCCGCCGTCCGAGCGCCGCGGCCACCTGTCCGGTGAGCTCGGTGTCGTCCACGCACCCGAGGGCGTAGTTGCCGGGGAAGGACGAGCCGGTACCGACTTCCAGCCGGGTGACGTCCCCGCCCTCCTCGTCGATGGCGACGAGTACGTCGTCGCGTTCGGCCCTCAGCCGGGCCGTGAGGGCGGTGAGCTGAGCGGGTGAAGCGATGTTGCGGCCGAACAGTCCCACGGCGGCGAGGCCCTCGCTGATCCGGCGCAGCAGCCAGTCAGGCGCGGTGGTGCCGGTGAAGCCGGGCTGGAGCACGGCCAGGGCGTCACGGGTGAGTGTGTCGGCTCGGTGCGCGAACGTGGTCATGGGCGACGTCATCCCTTCACCGCGCCGGCCGTCAGGCCCGCGGCCATCTTGCGCTGGACGAGGAGGAAGAGGATCACGATGGGGACGGCCATCATCGTGGCGCCGGCCATCATCGGGGCGTATTCGGTGCCGTGTTTGGTGGTGAAGTTGCCGAGCCAGACGGTGGCGGTCTGGTTCTGCTGGCTCATGAGCATCAGGGCGTACAGATACTCGTTCCACGCCTGGATGAACGCGTACACGGATGTCGCCACCATGCCCGGTGCCAGCAGCGGGAAGACCACCCTGAGGAAGGCGCCCGCACGGGTGCAGCCGTCGACCATCGCGGCCTCCTCGAGTTCCCTGGGGATGTTGACGATGAAGCCGCGCAACGTCCACACGGTGAAGGGGAGGACGAAGGTCAGATACGTGATGATCAGGCCGGTCAGCCTGTCGTACTGACCGAGGTCGTTCAGCAGTAGGAAGACCGGGATGATCATGGCGACCAGCGGCACCATCTGGACGGCCAGGATGCCGACGATCACGACCTTCCGGCCGCGGAAGGCGAACCGCGAGATCGCGAGCGCGGCGAGCATGCCGACCACGATCCCGATGGCGACCACGGCCAGCGACACGACGAGGCTGCGTCCGACCGGGCCCCAGAAGTCGGCCACGTCCAGCGCCCGGGAGAAATTCTCGGCTGTCGGTGTCCCGGGGAAGAAGTGCGGGTCCGGGTCGATGGCGTCCCTGGCCGGCTTGAAGGCCGTGTTGAGCATCCAGTAGACGGGAAAGCCGGCGGTGGCGAACACCAGCAGGCCCAGCAGGTTCCAGCCGAGCCTGCCCCGGGCCTTGCCCGGCTTCCCTGCGGCACGCACGGCGGTGCGATCGGTCTGTTCGGACACGGCACTCACTCGGCTTCTCCGATCCTGAGCATCTGTCGCATGTACACCGCGACCACACCGAGCAGCAGAAGCACGGTGACCAGCGCGATCGCCGAACCGCCGCCGTAGTCGTTGACCACGAAGGCCTTGTCGTACGAGTACGTCGTCAGCACTTGGAACTCGGCCTCGGGGTGGCCGCCCCGCATCACGAACACCTGGGGGAACACGCCCATGTCCCAGATCACCGAGAGCGTCGTCAGCATCACGATGATCGGTTTGAGAACCGGGAGGGTGACGTAGCGGAAGACGCCCCACGCCCCGGCGCCGTCGAGGCGGGCGGCCTCTTCCAACTCCCTCGGCACCTGGGTGAGTCCGGCGCTCAGCGTGATGGCCACGAAGGGCACGGCTCCCCAGACGACCAGAAGCATGATGACGGTGAGGCCCTCGGGACCGCCGGCGAACCAGTTGTGCCCGCTCATGTCGACCCCGGGAAGCCGGCTGAGCAGCCAGTTCAGCACGCCGTAATCGGTGTCGAACAGCCATTTGAAGATCGCGGTGGCGACGATGACGGGCATGCCCCAGCTCGCCACCAGCGCGATGTTGATCAGCGTCCTGACCCAGCCCGAGACCCGCTGGAGCAGCAGTGCGATCAGCATCCCGAGCACCATGGTCAGCACCACCGCGCCGGCGGCGAAGACCACTGTGCGGACGACCACCGACCAGAACTCGCCGTCGCCGAGGATCCTGGTGAAATTGCCGAAGCCCACCGACTCGGGTTCCTGGAAGCCCCACAGCTGCGGCTGGCCGAACTTCTGGAACGAGAGCGTGACCAGCCGGGCCAGCGGATAGCCGAGTACGAGCAGCAGGACGAGCAGACAGGGGGCGAGCAGCGCCCACGGCAGCCCGGCTCCGCCGCCCCCGCGACGCCGACGTCGCACTCCCCGCTGTCCCTGCCCGCCACGCCCCCTGGCCGTCTGCCCGGTGCCCGGCGGTGCCGGTGGCCTCGCGGGGGAAACCTTGGCGGTGGATGTGTCTGCGGCACTCATCAGCGCTCCTCAGCGATGCGTTGCCTCAACGCGTACAGGAGCAGGGCTCCTTCGCCCGGCCGGTGTGCCGGTCGGCCGAAGGAGCCCTGCCGGGGCGGCGGTCACTTGGTGTTGATGACCTTGTCGATCGCCTCGTCCGCCGCCTTCGCTGCCTCCTCGACCGACTTCTTGCCGGTGCCGATCTCCTGGAGCATCGTCTTGAGGATCTGGGCCTTCTCGACCTGGCCCCAGCCCGGCGCCATCGGGACGAACCAGCTGGACTCGGCGGCAATGGCCGGAACCGCCGTCTTGGGGTCGCTCTTGAGTGGGGCGAGGTCCGCCTTGTTGTTGGGCAGATTGCCCTTGGCGACCAAGCCCTTCTGTCCCTGGGCGCCGGTGAAGGCGTTGATCCACTCGACGGCCACGGCCTGCGCGTCGGACTTCACCGGGATGGCGAGGTCGGAGCCGCCCAGGAAGACGGGGAGGTTGCCGCCGGACGGTCCCGGCATGACGAAGTTCTCCAGGTTGCCCTTGAGTTTGCCGGTCTTGTCGTTCTTCGGGTCCTCGGCGGTCGCGCCTTCCCAGGCCGCTCCGAAGATCATCCCGGCATTGCCCTGGCCGTACACGATGTAGCGGTCGGACTCGTCCTTGGTCTTGTCGGCCTTCATATAGGTGTCGAGCACCTTCTTGTACTCGTTCAGGCCCTTGAGGGACTCGGGCGAGGAGAGGCCGGCCTTCCACCGGTCGCCCTCCTGCTCGGCGATGGCGCCGCCCGCGTCGTAGACGAAGGACATCGCCGCGTACCAATCGGGCGAAGGCTGGTACCAGGCACTGAACTTGGGGCCCTTCTCCGCCTGGATCCGGTCCAGGGCCGCGGTCAGCTCCGCGTACGTCTTCGGCGGGGCCTTCACTCCGGCTTCGGCGGCGACGTCCTTGCGCCAGTTGCCCACTCGGCCGCCGGCGTAGTACGGCACGCCGTACGTCTTGCCCCCGTAGCTGACGGACTCCTTGAGGCCGTCGAGCCAGGCGTCCGACTGTTCGAACTGCTTGGGGTCGATCTCGGCGAAGGCCCCGTTGACCACATAGCCGAGCATCTCGGTGTTGCCCATCTCGACCACGTCGGGGGCCTTGTCGGTGGCGAGGACGGCGTCAAGCTTGGCGTTCTTGTCGGGCCAGCCGTAGAACTCGTGCTTGATGGTGAGGCCGGGGTGCTTCCTGACGACCGCGTCGTCGGCCGCCTTGACCAGCTCGGGCCAGTTGTTCTGGGCATCGACGGTCAGCCAGACGGTGAGTTCCTTGACGTCGGCGCCGGCCTTGTCCCCGCCCTTGCCGCCTTCGGAACCGCACGCGGCTATGCCGACCACCATGCCCGCGACACCGATCGCCGCGATGAGCTTGCGCTTCACGCCACCCTCCTCAGGGATGCTGCAACCCCCACATGGCCCTATTGGTTTAGACCAGTAAGCGGAGCTTGGCCTAGACCTTTAGGGGTGTCAAGGGTGTATAAGAAGGGCTGTCGCGTCCGTTACCGGACCGACATCTGAGGGAGGGCGACGACCCGTCACCGGACCGTGCCACCATGTGATCCGCAACCAACGGAGGAGCCGGTGACGGCAGCAGCACACGAGTCGGGAAGGCGGGCCATGGCCACGGACGGGGGCGGCACGGAGACCGAGAACGGAACGGCGGCCCGGTCGGCCCGGGTGCCCAAGTACTACCGGCTCAAGAAGCATCTGCTCGATATGACGGAAACGATGCCGCCCGGCACACCCGTACCCCCCGAGCGCACACTCGCCATCGAGTTCGACACCTCGCGCACCACCGTGCGCCAGGCCCTCCAGGAGCTGGTGGTCGAAGGCCGCCTCGAACGCATCCAGGGCAAGGGGACGTTCGTCGCCAAGCCCAAGGTCTCCCAGGCCCTCCAGCTCACCTCGTACACCGAGGACATGAAGGCGCAGGGCCTCGAGCCCACCTCCCAGCTGCTCGACATCGGCTATGTCAACGCCGATGACTCGCTCGCCGGACTGCTCGACATCGCACCGGGCGGGCGGGTGCTGCGGATCGAGCGGCTGCGGCTGGCGAGCGGGGAGCCGATGGCGATCGAGACGACACACCTGTCGGCGAAGCGCTTCCCCGCGCTGCGCAGGTCACTGGTCAAGTACACCTCGCTCTACACGGCGCTCGCCGAGGTGTACGACGTGCATCTCGCCGAGGCCGAGGAGACCATCGAGACCTCGCTGGCCACCCCGCGCGAGGCGGGACTGCTGGGTACGGACGTGGGCCTGCCGATGCTGATGCTGTCACGGCATTCCCTGGACAGGGACGGCGAACCGGTCGAATGGGTGCGGTCGGTGTACCGAGGCGACCGCTACAAGTTCGTGGCGCGCCTCAAGCGCCCCCAAACGGACTGACACCCCGGACGCCTGCGCGACGAACGGTCGGCTACAGGCGCTGAGCGGCCGGTTCCGGCCGTTCAGCGGCCGTGCCGACCGCCCGGCGATTGACTGTCCGATATCCGGAACACAGGGTTCCCACACGCGAGTCCATCCCCTAGATTTCGTGCGCCACAGCAGCTCAGCGCCGGCAGCCCAGCTGCTCGGCGACTCGGCTGACCAGCGAGGCAACCGAGGGAACGGAGTCGCTCATGTCCGAAGTATCAGCGGGGAGCAGACCGGCCGTCACACCGGCACGGGTGGTGGTGGCCCTCTGTCTTATCGCGCCGTTCGTCGCGATGCTCTGGGTCGGTTCGTACGCGAGGACCGACCCCGCGTTCGCCGGAATCCCCTTCTTCTACTGGTATCAGATGCTCTGGGTGCTCATCTCGACCGCCCTGACGATGGTCGCGTACCAGCTGTGGAAGCGTGACCAGCGCGCAAGGCGCGAGCAGCGGACTCCCCGCCGCGAGCAGGATCAGGAAGGGATGTCGCTGTGAAGGACGGTGTCAACGGCGTCGCACTCGCCGTCTTCGTCTTCTTCTTCCTGGCCGTCACGGTCATGGGCTTCCTGGCCTCACGCTGGCGCCGGGCGGAGAACGAGAACAGCCTGGACGAATGGGGCCTGGGCGGACGCTCGTTCGGCACCTGGGTGACCTGGTTCCTGCTCGGCGGCGACCTCTACACCGCCTACACCTTCGTCGCCGTGCCCGCGGCCATCTACGCGGCGGGCGCGGCGGGCTTCTTCGCGGTGCCTTACACCATCCTGGTCTATCCGCTGATCTTCACGTTCCTGCCCCGCCTGTGGTCGGTCTCGCACCGGCACGGCTATGTGACGACATCGGACTTCGTCCGCGGACGCTTCGGCTCCAAGGGCCTCTCACTGGCGGTGGCTCTCACCGGCATTCTCGCGACCATGCCGTACATCGCGCTCCAGCTCGTCGGCATTCAGGCCGTACTGGACGTGATGGGCGTGGGCGGCGGCGAGAACACCCACTGGTTCATCAAGGACCTGCCGCTGTTGATCGCCTTCGGCGTGCTCGCGGCGTACACCTACTCGTCCGGTCTACGGGCGCCCGCGCTGATCGCGTTCGTGAAGGACACTCTCATCTATCTGGTGATCGCGGTGGCCATCATCTACATCCCCATCAAATTGGGTGGCTTCGGCGAGATCTTCGCCACGGCTGGTGACGCGCTCTCTCAGACCAATCCCAAGACGGACAAGCCCTTCGGCGCGTTGGTGCCGGGCGAGATGGGCCACTGGGGCTACGCCACGCTGGCACTCGGGTCCGCACTGGCGCTGTTCATGTATCCGCACTCGATCACCGCCACGCTGTCCTCGCGCAGCCGTGAGGTGATCCGCCGGAACACGACCATACTGCCCCTCTACTCGCTGATGCTTGGACTGCTCGCCCTGCTCGGGTTCATGGCGATCGCGGCCGGGGTCAAGGTGGCCAACGGGCAGCTCGCCATTCCGCAGCTGTTCGAGAACATGTTCCCCGACTGGTTCGCGGGGGTGGCGTTCGCGGCCATCGGCATCGGTGCACTGGTGCCCGCCGCGATCATGTCGATCGCCGCGGCGAATCTGTTCACCCGGAACATCTACAAGGACTTCCTGAAACCGGACGCGACCCCGGAACAGGAGACCCGGGTCTCGAAGCTGGTGTCGCTGCTGGTGAAGGTGGGCGCCCTGGTGTTCGTGCTCACCATGGACAAGACGGTCGCCATCAACTTCCAACTGCTGGGCGGCATCTGGATCCTCCAGACCTTCCCTGCCCTGGTCGGCGGGCTGTTCACCCGCTGGTTCCACCGCTGGGCGCTGCTCGCGGGCTGGGCCGTCGGAATGCTCTACGGCACGATGGCGGCGTACGGGGTCGCGAGCCCGACCCAGAAGCACTTCGGTGGCTCGTCCGCCGAGATCCCGGGCATCGGCGAGATCGGTTACATCGGCCTGACGGCGTTCGTGCTCAATGTGCTGGTGACGGTGGTCCTCACCTTCGTACTGCGCGCCGCCAAGGCCCCGGACGGTGTGGACGAGACCTCCCCCGAGGACTACACGGCGGACGCGGGTGACCCTGGGGTCGAGACGGAAGCCCCGAAACTGACCGCCGCGACCCACTGACCCGTCTGACGGCGTCTGGCCGCCGCCCTCGAAGGGGCGGCGGCCAGACGTCGTTATCCGGTGCGCTTCCCCCCGCCATGTGCGGGACACTGCCCGGATGGACGTGATCATCAGACTGGTGGAACCGCAGGAGTACAGCGGCCTCGGGGAGCTCACCGCACAGACCTATCTGGACGACGGACTACTGGCCTTCGGGAAGGACGACCCCTATCTCCCGGTGCTGCGCGACACGGCGGGGAGGGCGGCGCAGTCCGATGTGTTGGTCGCCGTCGACGGCTCGGGGCGGATCCTCGGCGGAGTGGCGTTCACATTGGGAGCGAGGCCCTACGCCGATGTCGCACGCGAAGACGAGGCCGAGTTCCGGATGCTCGTCGTCGCCACCGAAGCCCGCAAGCGGGGTATCGGAGAGGCTCTCGTCATGGCATGCCTCGAACGGGCCCGCGCTGTCGACGGCTGCCACCGGCTGGTGCTGTCGACCGATCAGCAGATGCACGCCGCACACCGCATCTACGAGCGCATGGGCTTCGTGCGAACCCCCGATCGGGACTGGTCGCCCTTCGCGGAACTGGACCCGCTGCTGACGTACGCGCTTGAGCTCTGAGAACCGGCACTTCGGGGTAAGACACCCACCGCGACACAACATGTGGGGGGCGCGGCAACGCCGCGCCCCTACATGTATGCTCGACTCCGTTGCCGCAGCAGGGGAATCCGGTGGAAATCCGGAACTGTCCCGCAACGGTGAGTCGGTCTGCATTCGCTCCTTTCGCGAACCCATGAGGCGTGCCCGTGCGGCGTACCCGTGTGCGCGCGTGCCCGTGAGTGCACACCCACGAGTCCGAGGACCTGTCGGCAACGCACCCGGTCCGACCGGCCCGGGTGCCGAGACGTCCGGGCCTCGCGGATCAGGCCGGTGGACGCGGTGCGTTGTGCTGCCCAGACACACGCCCGCACCACCTTCCCCGCCGGCCCCGAGCCGAGTGAGGGAGAGCACCCCCGTGACCATCGCGCCGCCAGACCCTGCTTCATCGCAGCTCGCCGATGGGCCAGGAACCGCGCTGCTGCGGACCCTGACCGACCTCACCGCCGACCTCCCCGACACCGACCCCGGCAGGGTCGCCGCCGCAGCGCTGCGTGGCCGCCACGCGGGCTCGGACGCGACCGAACTGCGGGAGCTGGCCACGGAGGCAGCCGCGGGTCTGATCGCCGAGGACCCGGCGTACTCGCGGCTCGCGGCTCGGCTGCTCAGCCTCACCATCGCCGACGAGGCGGCCTCGCAAGGGGCCACCGGATTCGCCGCGTCCGTGGCCGTGGGCCACCGCGAGGGCCTGATCGCGGACCGTACGCACGCCTTCGTCCAGGAGCACACCGCCCGACTCGACGCGCTGGTCGACCCGGCCGCCGACGACCGCTTCGGCTACTTCGGACTGCGCACCCTCTACAGCCGCTACCTGCTGCGCCACCCGATCACCCGCAAGGTGGTCGAGACCCCGCAGCAGTTCATGCTGCGGGTCGCCTGCGGACTCGCCGAGGACGAGTCGGTGCGCGCCGTGGACGAGGTCGGCGCGCTGTACCGGCTGATGAGCCGACTGGACTACCTGCCGTCGTCCCCGACGCTCTTCAACTCAGGCACCCGGCACCCCCAGATGTCCTCCTGCTATCTGCTCGACTCCCCGCTGGACGAGCTGGACTCGATCTACGACCGCTACCACCAGGTGGCACGGCTCTCGAAGCACGCGGGCGGTATCGGCCTCTCGTACTCCCGCATCCGCTCCCGCGGTTCGCTGATCCGCGGGACCAACGGGCACTCCAACGGCATCGTGCCGTTCCTGCGGACCCTGGACTCCTCGGTGGCCGCCGTCAACCAGGGCGGCCGGCGCAAGGGCGCGGCCTGCGTCTACCTGGAGACCTGGCACGCGGACATCGAGGAGTTCCTGGAGCTGCGCGACAACACCGGTGAGGAGGCGCGGCGTACGCACAACCTCAACCTGGCGCACTGGATCCCGGACGAGTTCATGCGCCGGGTGAACGCCGACGCCGAGTGGTCGCTGTTCTCACCGGTCGACGTGCCGGAGCTGGTCGACCTGTGGGGCGACGAGTTCGACGCCGCTTACCGCAAGGCGGAAGAGTCGGGCCTCGCCCGCAAGACGATCCCGGCCCGTGACCTGTACGGGCGCATGATGAGGACGCTCGCCCAGACCGGCAACGGCTGGATGACCTTCAAGGACGCCTCGAACCGTACGGCGAACCAGACCGCCGAGCCGGGCACCGTCGTCCACTCCTCCAACCTGTGCACCGAGATCATCGAGGTCACGAACGACGGCGAGACCGCCGTCTGCAACCTCGGCTCGGTCAACCTGGGCGCGTTCGTCACCCCTGGTGGGGACATCGACTGGGAGCGGCTGGACGAGACCGTCCGCACCGCCGTGACGTTCCTCGACCGGGTCGTGGACATCAACTTCTACCCGACCGAGCAGGCCGGCCGCTCCAACGCCAAGTGGCGCCCGGTGGGCCTGGGCGCCATGGGCCTCCAGGACGTCTTCTTCAAGCTGCGGCTGCCCTTCGACTCCGCCGAGGCGAAGGCGCTGTCCACCCGGATCGCCGAGCGCATCATGCTGGCGGCGTACGAGGCGTCCTGCGACCTCGCCGAGCGCAACGGCCCGCTGCCCGCCTGGGAGCAGACCCGCACGGCGCGGGGTGTACTGCACCCCGACCACTACGGCGTGGAGCTCAACTGGCCCGAGCGGTGGGCCGCCCTGCGCGAGCGGGTCGCCACCACGGGCATGCGCAACTCGCTGCTGCTCGCGATCGCCCCGACCGCCACCATCGCGTCGATCGCGGGCGTGTACGAGTGCATCGAGCCGCAGGTCTCCAACCTCTTCAAGCGCGAGACTCTGTCTGGCGAGTTCCTCCAGGTGAACTCGTATCTGGTGGACGAGCTCAAGCAGCTGGGCGTGTGGGACGCACAGACCCGTGAGGCGCTGCGTGACTCCAGCGGCTCGGTGCAGGGCTTCAACTGGATCCCCGCCGAGGTGCGGGAGCTTTACCGCACTGCCTGGGAGATCCCGCAGCGCGGTCTGATCGACATGGCCGCGGCCCGCACCCCGTTCCTGGACCAGTCGCAGTCGCTGAACCTGTTCATGGAGACGCCGACCATCGGCAAGCTCAGCTCGATGTACGCGTACGCCTGGAAGCAGGGCCTGAAGACCACGTACTACCTGCGCTCCCGCCCGGCCACCCGGATCGCCCGCGCCGCGTCCGGGACACCGTCGGCCGCCGCCGCGGCCCCCGCCGCCACCATCCTCCCCCGGCCTTCGGCGGGGGAAATCCCAGTACAGCAGGCCGCTCCCGACGCGGACGCCATCGCCTGCTCCCTTGAGAACCCCGAGTCCTGCGAGGCCTGCCAGTAATGTCCACCGAAGCCACCAGCGCCCCGGCAAAGCGCGAGAAGAACCTGCTCGACCCCGGCTTCGAGCTGACTCTCCGCCCGATGCGCTATCCCGACTTCTACGAGCGCTACCGGGACGCGATCAAGAACACCTGGACGGTCGAGGAGGTCGACCTCCACTCCGACGTCGCGGACCTCGCCAAGCTCTCCCCCGGCGAGCAGCACCTGATCGGCCGGCTGGTCGCGTTCTTCGCGACCGGCGACTCGATCGTCGCGAACAACCTGGTGCTCACCCTCTACAAGCACATCAACTCCCCCGAAGCGCGGCTCTACCTCTCCCGCCAGCTCTTCGAGGAGGCCGTGCACGTCCAGTTCTATCTGACGCTGCTGGACACCTACCTGCCGAACCCGGACGACCGGGCCGCCGCCTTCGCCGCAGTGGAGAACATTCCCTCGATCCGCGAGAAGGCCCAGTTCTGCTTCAAGTGGATGGATTCGGTCGAGAAGATCGACCGTCTGGAGAGCAAGGCCGACCGCCGTCGCTTCCTGCTGAATCTGATCTGCTTCGCGGCCTGCATCGAGGGCTTGTTCTTCTACGGGGCGTTCGCCTACGTCTACTGGTTCCGCTCGCGCGGTCTGCTGCACGGTCTGGCGACCGGCACCAACTGGGTGTTCCGCGACGAGACCATGCACATGAACTTCGCCTTCGAGGTCGTGGACACGGTCCGCAAGGAGGAGCCAGACCTCTTCGACGACGAACTCCAGCACCAGGTCACCGAGATGCTGAAGGAGGCCGTCGCGGCCGAGCTCCAGTTCGGCCGCGACCTGTGCGGTGACGGACTGCCGGGCATGAACACCGAGTCGATGCGCGAGTACCTGGAGTGCGTCGCGGACCAGCGGCTGGTGCGCCTCGGCTTCGCCCCGGTGTACGGCTCGCAGAACCCGTTCGCCTTCATGGAACTCCAGGGCGTCCAGGAGCTGACCAACTTCTTCGAGCGTCGCCCGTCCGCGTACCAGGTAGCGGTCGAGGGCTCGGTGGACCTGGACGAGGACTTCTGACCGTCCAGGCGCCCCTTGACTGATCCGAGGGCCCCGGGCCACCGCGCAACGCGCGTGGTCCGGGGCCCTCGGACTGCCGGCACCTCTGCGGGAACCGCCGCCGGCAGGAAGCTCGGTCCTGCGGACCGCTCAGTCGTTCGGGACGGTCTCGTAGCGGGGAGTACCCTCCGCCATCTGCTTCAGCGCGTCCTTGCGCTCCCGCTTCGACAGCCGGTCGATGTACAGCCGGCCGTAGAGGTGGTCGGTCTCGTGCTGGAGGCAGCGCGCGAAGTATCCGGTGCCGCGGACCTTGACCGGGTTGCCCTCGGGGTCCTGGCCGTGGACCTCCGCGTAGTCCGGGCGGGCCAGCGCGGCGTACGCGGTCGGGACGGACAGGCAGCCCTCGTTGGAGTCGTCCAGGACGCGCAGCTCCGGCGGCAGCTCCTGGAGCACCGGGTTGCACACGACACCGGTGTGGCGCACGCCTTCGTCGTCCGGGCAGTCGTAGACGAAGACCTTCAGGTCCACACCGATCTGGTTGGCCGCGAGGCCCACGCCCTCCGCTGCGCGCTGGCTGGCGAACATGTCGTCGATCAGTGCCGCGAGCTTGTCGTCGAACTCGGTGACGTCCTGGCACTCCTTGTGGAGCACCGGGTTGCCCACGACGGTGATGGGACGGGCCGTGCCGCGCTCGCGGTGCGCCTGCTCGCGCTCCTCGCAGTCCTCCGTGTCGACGACGAAGCCGTCGCTGATCTGCTCGTCCGTCTGCTGCGCCATGCCGCCGTAAGCCTTCCTGAAATCCCTGCTCGCTGTCCCGTACAGCCTACGGCCCTGTCCGAGGTGGTCAGCAGACTTCTTCCAGATCCCGCCACTCGCGGGTGTCCGGGCTGTCGGCGACCCAGCCGTCCAGCAGCCCCCGCACGAGTCCGGTGGGCGCGGCGATACCGCATTCGCGCTCCGGTACCCAGAGATCCCCCGCCGTACGGTGCCCGAGCGGCCCCGGGTGGCCGGGCTCGCTGTGGTCGTGCGGATCCAGGTGCTCGCCCTCGCCTTCGGCGCTCGGCATCTCGCTCTCGGAACAGGCCCGGCACAGCAGCCGCACCGACGATGACCAGTCCTCGGCCGCGTATCCGGCGTCGGCCGCGAGCCGCTCCAGGGCGTCCCGGTCCTCCTCCGCCGCCGCCTCGAGCAGCACGACCCAGGTGGGGACGGGCGAAGGAGCCCAGAGCTCGATCTCGTCGAACACCGGGAAGCTGTGCCCAGCGGCGGTGGTGCGCTCACCGTGCGGGACGCCGTCGTGCAGCACCACCTCACCCCAGCGGCGGCCGGACGACGGCAGGGGAATGGAGAGCACTTCTATCCGGGCCGGGTCGAGCCGCTTGCCCCACACGACCTCGGCCTCGCCCTCCGGCGAGAGGCGCACGGCAGCGCTGCCGAGCTGCATACCGAGGGGCTCACCGCCCATGGTGGCCTCACCGGGGACCCGCAGCCCGTACGCCTGCCAGGCTCGGCGGGCGAGCGGCCAGTCCTGGAGGGCGGTGGCGGCGATACCGACGTTCCACCAGTCGGGGGCCCCGGACTCTTTGTCCAGGAGTGCCACGGCGCGCAGACCGGCGGCCCGTGCCTGCTCCCAGTCGTGCCGGAACTTGTGCAGCAGCGCCAGGTTGAACCACGACTCCGAGAGCCAGGGCTCCAGATCCGCCGCACGGGTCAGCAGTGCGCCCGCGTCCTCGTAACGGCCGTCACCGATCAGCGTGAACGCGCGGTCGGTGGCCTGCCGCCATGAGGCGGACGGCCGATGCCGTACCTTCCCGAAGATCCTCACGATTCCCGCCTGCCGGTCGCTCGGGTCACTTCCCCCGGACACGAATGTCGTCCTGTTCGCGTGTTGCCAGTCTCGCCGTGTCGCTTGTGTCTGCCGTCAATCGCATCCAACCATGCCCGGTCGGACGCTCGCTCATTACCCATGGGTTACCCAGACCGGAGGGGATCCACAGCCCCGGCACAGCACCCGTGCGAGAGAATCCACGACTTCCGGTTGGTAGTCGTGGGCCGTGCACAGACGCAGCCGCTCCAGTGCCCCCAGTGCGTCGCCCGGGCGTGCGCCGTCGAAGTCGTCGTACGCGTTGACCGCACGGACGATCCGGGCGGCGAGCGGCTGCTCACGGTACGGATCAGCCTGCCGCTCCACAACCGCCGCGACAGCGGCGGGGGCACCGCTCTGGCGCACCACGGCCCCGCCGAGGAGTGCGATACGGCGCTGCTCCGCCTCCGGCAGCAGGGCCGTGGCACCTTCCGGTACGGGGTCGACCAGGGACAACTGCCCGATGTCGTGCATCAGCGCCGCATGCTCCAGGACCGCGAGATCGGGCCCGGCGAGACCCATCTCACGGCCCACGGCGGTGCTGAGCGCGGCGACCCGGCGGGCATGGCCGCGGGGTGTGTAGCCCGCGACCTCGGTGGCGCGGGCCAGCGAGGCGATGGTCTGCCGGTAGGTGGCGCGTGCCCCTGCGTAGCGCCGGAAGGCCACCTGGGCCAGCAACAGCGGTACGCACAGCACGGGCAGCGCCCACAGCCCGGCGACGGCGGCGCCGAGCGACATCACCGCGCCGGTCGCGCAGACGGCCGAACCGATGCCGGGGAACGCCCGCAGTTCGTCGCGGAGCAGTGGGCCGAAGGGTGTGCGGACGGCTTCCGTGCAGCGCACGCAGTGCGGGACGGCGCGGGTCCACTGGATCAGTGCGGCCAGCACGGCGTCGCAGAGCGCGGTGAGTACGAGGAGCAGCAGCAGGTACAGGGCGTAGGCCGGGCCCTTGCCGAGGCTGCCGACCAGAGCGCCGGCGTTGTAGAGCGGCTGGAAGCAGACCGCGGTGAAGCCCAGGGTGAGCACCCGGCGTGCGATGAGGTCGGGCGCCGGGCCACGACCCCTGGCGATATGCGGTGCGGCACCGGCCAGCACGCCGGTGGCCACGACCGCGACGACTTGGAAGGCACCGTGGCCCGTGCTGCGACCGGCGCATTCGCCGAGCAGCGCGTAGCCCAGTGCTCCGGCCACTCCGATGGGGGCCGGTTCCCGGCCCCAGGACCCGTAGGACATGAGCGGGCGCGCAGCGGGCGGCGCCTGGGCCCAGGGAGCGTTCGCGGGGTCGGCGGGGCCCCGGCGGGCAAGCTCGCCCGCCGCTATGAGCACCCAGAACGCGAGGGCGATGCCCGGGTCCTCGATGCCGTGCCACAGGGTCCGCACGAGGGCCGTCCCGGCCAGTGCCACGGCCGCCGTGTACAGGGCGGCCGTGGCACCGGCCGCGGCCCGTGCGGGCCTGCGCTTCATGCCCGATGGCCTCATGCCCGGTGTCCGTCGGCGGCGGTACGGCCCGAGGCCGTACGGGCAACCGGTGCCGCCGTCCGGGGGTCCCGTGGCCGAAGCCGCGGTGCTCGCGGCGGCGGTGCAGTCGGCAGGTGCGGCCCGTCCGCTGTGACCTCCGTCTGCCAGCCGTGCCGTGACAGCGCGCTGACGAGCGCGCTGACCATGCGCGGGTCGAAGTGGGTGCCCGCGCAGCGCTCCAGTTCCTCGACGGCCTCGGAGACCGGGCGCGCCCTGCTGTAGGAGCGGCTGGAGGTCATGGCGTCGAACGCGTCCGCCACGGCCACCACCCGCGCGGACTCGGGGATCTGGTTCCCGGCGAGCCCGTACGGATAGCCGCTGCCGTCGATCCGTTCGTGGTGGTGCAGGATCGCCGCTCTGGCGTCCCCGAGGAAGCCGATGCCGCGGATCATCTCGTGCCCGTACTCCGGGTGGAGCTCGATCACCCGCCGCTCCTCGGGGGTGAGAGGGCCGTCCTTGCGCAGCACCCGGGTGGGGACGCCCAGCTTGCCGACGTCGTGAAGAATGCCGGCGAAACGGATGACCTCCAGCCGTTCCCCTTCCATACCCAGTTCACGCGCGATCAGCACGGACGCCCGGCCCACGCGCTCGCTGTGGCCCCGGGTGTACTCGTCCTTGATGTCGACCGCCTGGACCAGGGCCCGGATGGTGGCTCGGTGGGTCCCGCGCTCGTGGTGGTACTGGGCGAACACCCATGAGGAGATGTAGACCGGCAGCAGCACGAACAGCGCGGAGACCGGCCCGTAGGCGCTGTGCCACAACACGGCCGCCATCACAGCGGCCAGTCCGTGGACCAGGTGCGGGGTGAGCGAGCGCGGCAGCAGCCCCGACCAGGTGGCAGCCGGTGGTGAGCGCTCGGCGGTGGCCAGGATCGCCGCGTCGAGGGCGGTGAGCACCAGGCAGAACACCAGCACGGACACCAGGGCCACTGGCAGCACCCGGGGAAAGGCCGGGGCGGCCCCGAGCCCTCCGCCCAGCACGGCGGCCCAGGAGGCGGTCCACGTCGCCAGGGCGAGTTGGGCGGCCCGCCACAGCCGCCGGGCGGCGACGGGTGTGCGGTCCACGGGCGCCGCGAGCCCACCGGGGATGGCGGCCAGCGCGGCGGCGGGGGGCGGCAGCACCAGCGCCGCGGCGAGCAGTACGGGTAAGAGCGATCCGGCACCGGCCGGCGAGGTCGTCTCATCCGGCCGACCGCGTAAGAGCCCCAAGCGTCCCAGCGAGGGGCGCAGGGGTAGTTCGCCCGCCGCGTATGCCCCGGCGAGCAGGGCGAGATCCGTCCAGGGCACCTGCGCGCCGGGGCGCAGGGCGGGCAGCGCACTCGCGACGGCGCACACCACGGCGCACAGAATCAGGGTGCGCGCCCTACCCGGAATGCCTCTCACCCGCCCGCAGCCCTCCCTCGGCGACCCCCGTCCCGACCGCCCCTGGCCATCCACCGAAACAGAGCGCCAGGCTAGCGAGTCGAACAGCGGGCAGCGACGGAAGAGCAACGGTTCGCACCATCGGGTGAAGGTACGTGACTTCGCATGACAACGGGCACACGTGAGGGGCGCATCGCGTCGATGCGCCCCTCCACGGATATCGCGTCCCCGACGGACGTACGGACGGCCGCTGCACGGCCGCCGATCGCACTCGGCCGCGGACCGGCCCCGCTATTGCGCCGGCGCGCCCGGCAGTTCCGTCCCGACCGTCACGTCCTGCTCCGGCACCGCCTCGCCGGCCCTGATCAGCTCGATCCGGCCCATGACCTTCGCCCGCAGATCGGACGGCACGTCGTCATGTCCGCAGCAGCGCTGGACGAGCTTCTTCACCGCTTTCTCCAGGCCGTACTTCTCCAGGCATGGGGAGCACTCCTCGAAGTGCGACTCGAACTTGGTGCAGTCGGCGTCGGGCATCTCACGGTCGAGGAACTCGTACAAATGGTCGAGCACCTCAGAGCAATCCGTCTCATGCGGGTCTCCGCAGCTCATGAGCCCGAGCCTTTCCGATCGTTCGTCGACTCCCCGGCGCCGGCGGGCACCAGCCCGCGCTCACGGGCGTAGTCCTCGAGCATTCCGCGCAACTGGCGACGGCCTCGGTGCAGTCGGGACATCACCGTACCGATGGGGGTACCCATGATGTCCGCGATCTCCTTGTACGCAAAGCCCTCGACGTCCGCCAGATACACCGCGATGCGGAACTCCTCGGGGATCGCCTGCAGCGCTTCCTTCACGTCGGAGTCGGGCAGGTGGTCGAGCGCCTGGGACTCGGCGGAACGCAGACCGGTCGACATATGCGACTCGGCACGCGCCAGCTGCCAGTCCTCGATCTCCTCCGCCGCGCTGCGCTGGGGTTCCCGCTGCTTCTTGCGGTACGAGTTGATGAACGTGTTGGTGAGGATGCGGTACAGCCAGGCCTTGAGGTTCGTGCCTTCACGGAACTGGTGAAACGAGCCGTACGCCTTGGCATACGTCTCCTGGACGAGATCCTCGGCATCGGCCGGATTGCGCGTCATGCGCAACGCGGCCGAGTACATCTGGTCCAGGTAGCCGAGAGCGTCCCGCTCGAATCGTGCGTTGCGCTCGGCGGCCGTCTCTTCCGTGCGGCCGTCGTCGGTCCCAGTGACCGGACCCACCTCCTCCAACGCTGGGGCGGGACCGAAAGCGGACCCGCTCGAATCGGAGGATAGACGACCAACCACTCCGCCCGCCGCCTGAACGGCTCCGCTCCTGGGTGCCGGAAGCACGGTCCAGTGCAGGTCAGAGGCGTGCGGGAGGTTCGGGCAGATGGTCGAACCCATGCGGCGGACTTCCTCTCCAAGCTCGTGCGGTGGTGTCGGGGTCAACGGACGCGACACCGCCGGTATTCCCCATGCCCACACGGATTCCCGGGCTCTTCGTGCTCCGTCGCGCCCCGGCTGCGCCCCGGCCTCATGCCAGGCCACCCGGCCACACGGCGGCGCCCCCGCCTCACACCGGCCCCCTGATCCACTTCCGGACACCGTCCACCACCACCGCCAGCGCCTCCTCCTGGCTCAGCGGCGCCCGCTTGGGCACGGAAAGCCCGTGATCGGCGGAGTCGACCGCGATCAGCTCGTACTCCCCCTCGGGGAACTCCTCCGGCCTCCCGAAGGGATCGTTCCCGCCCTGGACGACCAGCACGGGAACCCCCGCACCGAGCAGTTCGTCGGCCCGGGACCTCTCCGGACGGCCCGGTGGGTGCAGCGGGAAGCTCAGCGCGAGTACGGCCCGGGCTCCGAGCTCGCGCGCCGTACGGCACGCCACGCGCGCACCGGCGCTGCGCCCGCCCGCGACGATCGGCAGCCCCCTCTTCTCCAGCGCGGGCCACAGCCCCCGCCAGCCGGCGTCCAGGTTCCTGGGTGCGGGCGCGACCTTCTGGCCGGCCACCCGCCAGGGCTGCTCCACCAGGGCGACGGTCACCCCGGATGAGGGCAGTGCGCCGGCGAGCGCCTGCAGATCGCCCGCCTCGATGCCGCCTCCCGCTCCATGGCTCACGGCCAGCACGAGCTGGGCCTTGTCCTTTCCCCGGGCAGGGTGCCAGGTGATCCGGGCGTCCCCGGCGGGGGTCTCGACGATCTCACTCTCCGTCATGGCGGTCACGCGAGCAGTCTCACATCAGCGAACGGCGGCACCGGGAAACCGGCGGAGCGAATCAGCGGGGCGATTCGCCGGACGAACCAAGCCGGACGAACCAGCGGGACGAACCAGCGATGGCGATTCAGAAGAGCGTGCCCACCTCAGGTGCCGCCAGCTCCTCCAGCAGCTCGGGGCCGTTGTTGCGTACGTTGCTGACGGCCGTCGGCACCGGATACGCCCGCATCAACCCGCCCGGTGGCGGAGCGAGCAGCTCCCGCAGCTCGTCGACGTCGGTGTGCGCCGGGTCGAGCCAGGCGTCCCAGCGGTCCGGGGGCAGCATCAGCGGCATCCGCGGGTGGATGTCGGACAGCGACCGCGGGCCGTCGGCGGGGGCGACCGCGAGCGGGCCCGACTCCGCCTCGGTGGTGATCACCGAGCAGGTCACCCACCACGACTGCGGATGATCGTCCGGCAGGGTCCGGTCCCGCCAGAACTCGTACAGACCCGCCATCGCGAAGACCGACCCGTCGGCGGGCGTGACGAAGTACGGCTGCTTGCGCGGCCTCTTCTTCCTGCCCTGGACCTCCAGTTCCCGCTCCTCGACCCCGGTGACCCACTCGTAGTAGCCGTCCGCGGGCAGGATGCAGCGGCGGGCGCTGAAGGGCCGCCGGAACGAGGGCTTCTCGTGGACGGTCTCCGCGCGGGCGTTGATCATTCGGGCAGCGCCCTCGGGGTTCTTGGCAAAGGACGGGACCAGGCCCCACTTGAGTTTCCGCAGCTGGCGAACCGGACGGTGGTCCACCGCGTCCTTCACAGGACGTTCGAGTACCGCGTAGACCTCCTTTGTGGGAGCCACGTTCCAGTCAGGAGCCAGGGTCTCCGCCGGCTCCCACTTCTCGACCTGAAAGAGCCCCGTGAGGTCCTCGGGCCTGCGACTCGCTGCATACCTACCGCACATGAGTGCCACACTGCCACGACCGCCCGCGTCCCGAGGAGCCTCCCCGAAAATGGCCAGCAGCGAAATCTTCGGCACCCAGCCCGCCCCGGAACTGTGGCTGGTCATAGGCACCGCCGTGCTCGCTCTCGCCGCGGTCGTCCCGCACGCGGTGTGGCGGCTGTCGCGGAACGCGATCACGATCGCCCACGAGGGCGGCCACGGACTGATCGCCCTGGCCACCGGGCGGCGGCTGGACGGCATCCGGCTGCACTCCGACACCAGCGGGCTCACTGTCAGCCGGGGCAAGCCGACCGGGCTCGGCATGATCCTCACCGCGGCGGCCGGTTACACCGCGCCGCCGCTGCTCGGACTGGGCGGCGCCTGGCTGCTCGCCGCGCACCGGATCACGCTGCTGCTGTGGATCGCGACCGCGCTGCTGCTCGCGATGCTGGTGATGATCCGCAACGCTTACGGGGCGCTCACCGTGATCCTGACCGGCTCGGCCTTCCTGCTGGTGTCCTGGCTGACCGGCCCACTGGTGCAGGCGGGGTTCGCCTACACGGCGGTGTGGTTCCTGCTGCTCGGCGGGGTGCGCCCGGCGTTCGAGCTCCAGTCGAAGCGCCGGCACGGAGGAGCGCCCGACTCGGACGCGGACCAGCTGGCGCGGCTGACTCACGTGCCGCCCGCGATGTGGTTCTTCCTCTTTCACTCGGTGTCGCTGTGCGCGCTGATCGGAGGCGGTCGCTGGCTGCTCGGTCTGTGAACGGGGCCGGCACGCGACGAGAGCGCCGCGATGAGCGGGCAACACGGCGTGAGCGAGGCACACCGGCCTTCGTGACCAGCGCGAGGGCGTGATCGGCGCGGCGGCGGTGTCCATCGACCGGTCGGGGAACGGCTCCCAGGCCCGACGCCCACTAAAGTGATGGCCATGACCGACAGCTCCGTGCACCACGACCTCTGGCCCGCCCCTCACGCAAGCGGGCCCGTCCACGCGACGGTCACCGTGCCCGGATCCAAGTCGGTCACCAACCGCGCGCTCGTGCTCGCGGCGCTGGCCGCGGAACCGGGCTGGCTGCGCCGTCCGCTGCGCTCCCGCGACACCCTGCTGATGGCCGAGGCCCTGAGGGCGATGGGCGTCGGCATCGAGGAGCAGGTGTCCTCCAGTTCCACCGGCACCGGCGGACCCGACAGCGGCGAGGCCTGGCGGATCATCCCGGCCGGGCTGCACGGCCCCGCCACCGTCGACGTCGGCAACGCCGGCACCGTGATGCGTTTCCTGCCGCCCGTGGCCACCTTGGCCGACGGGCCCATCCGCTTCGACGGCGACCCACGTTCGTACGAGCGCCCGCTCGGCGGGGTGATCGACGGGCTGCGCGCGCTCGGCGCCCGGATCGACGACGACGGGCGGGGCGCCCTCCCGATGACCGTGCACGGCGGCGGCGCACTGGACGGCGGACCGGTCGAGATCGACGCCTCCTCGTCCTCGCAGTTCGTGTCCGCCCTGCTGCTGTCCGCGCCGCGGTTCAACCAGGGCGTGGAGGTGCGGCACACCGGCTCCACCCTGCCGTCGATGCCGCATATCCGAATGACCGTGGACATGCTGCGTGCGGTCGGGGCGCAGGTGGACGAGCCGGAGACCGGTGGCGAGCCCGATGTGTGGCGGGTCCGCAGCGGCGCCCTGCTCGGCCGGGACCTGACCGTGGAACCCGATCTGTCCAACGCCCAGCCCTTCCTGGCGGCGGCGCTGGTGACGGGCGGACGGGTCACGGTCCCCGACTGGCCGGAGCGGACCACCCAGCCAGGAGACGCGCTGCGGGAGATCTTCACCGAGATGGGGGGTTCCTGCGAGCTCACCGACTCCGGTCTGACCTTCAGCGGCACGGGCCGTGTCCACGGCATCGACGTCGACCTCGGCGAGGTCGGCGAACTGACCCCGGGCATCGCCGCGGTGGCGGCGCTCGCCGACTCCCCTTCGACACTGCGCGGTGTCGCACACCTGCGGCTGCACGAAACCGACCGGCTCGCCGCGCTCACCAAGGAGATCAACGAGCTTGGCGGGGATGTGACGGAGACCGCGGACGGACTGCGCATCCGGCCGATGCCGCTGCACGGCGGGGTGTTCCACACCTATGACGACCACCGGATGGCCACCGCCGGTGCGATCATCGGCCTCGCCGTCCCCGGGGTCGAGATCGAGAACGTGGCGACGACCGCCAAGACCCTGCCCGGCTTCCCGAGGATGTGGACCGACATGCTCGCGGGCAACTGAGCGGAGCAGGACATGCGCCGCTACGGAAAGCACACCGACGAGGACGACGTCCGCGTACGCCCCAACCGCAAGGGCAATCGCCCGCGCACGAACATCAGACCGAAACACGAGGACGCGGCCGAGGGCATGGTCCTGACCGTGGACCGCGGCAGGCTGACCTGCCTCGTCGACGGACGCACCATCATGGCGATGAAGGCTCGCGAGCTGGGTCGCAAGGCGGCCGTCGTCGGGGACCGGGTCGGTCTGGTCGGGGACCTGTCGGGCAACAAGGACACCCTCGCCCGAATCGTCCGCATCGAGGAACGGTCCTCCGTGCTGCGGCGCACCGCCGACGACGACGATCCGTACGAGCGGGTCGTGGTCGCCAACGCCGACCAGCTCGCCATCGTCACGGCCCTCGCCGATCCCGAGCCTCGGCCGCGACTGATCGACCGCTGCCTGGTCGCGGCCTACGACGGGGGCCTCGAGCCGCTGCTGGTGCTGACCAAGTCGGATCTGGCCGGGCCGGAGAAGCTGCTGGAGCTCTACGGGGCACTGGACATCCCGTATGTCGTGACCTCGCGCGAAGAGCTGTACGGAGGGGACGCCGCCGACCGGGTACGCGAACACCTCGGCGGGCGGATCACCGCTTTCGTCGGGCATTCGGGCGTCGGCAAGACCACTCTGGTGAACGCGTTGGTGCCGGAGGATCGCAGGCGTACGACCGGCCATGTCAACGCGGTCACGGGCCGCGGCCGGCACACCACGACTTCGGCTCTGGCGCTGCCGCTGGCGGGCACGGGCGGCTCGGCCGTCCCGGAGGTCGGGCACGAAGGCTGGGTGGTCGACACCCCCGGGGTGCGTTCCTTCGGGCTGCACCACATCGACCCCTCGCGGGTCATCCACGCCTTCCCGGACCTGGAGACGGGCACGGAGGGCTGCCCCCGCGCCTGTTCGCACGACGAACCGGACTGCGCGCTGGACGAGTGGGTGGAGCAGGGACACGCCGATCCGGCGCGGCTGTACTCCCTGCGGCGGCTGCTGTCCACGCGCGAGCGGCGCGACGGCGACTGAGGGGCCTCGTCCGACGTCACGGGCCGGTAGGGGCGCCCCGGCGGTCGCCGAGGGGGCGCCCTACCGGCTCAATGGTGCGGTGACCGCGGCACGTTCCGCATCCGCTCCTCGGCGTCCGGTGCGTCGGCGTGGCCTTCGCCGCCCAAGCGTGCAACGCCCGCCGCGATGACGGCTCCGCACAGCCCCTCGTTCCCGCGCGCCGCCCCGGACAGCGGCGACGCGGATGGTCTTGGCTCGCGCGTTTGCGGGTGCCCGCTCCTGGTAAGTGCATACTCGCACCAAGTGACACGAAGCAGTCACCGACGCGGGAGGCACACACCATGGCGTGGCTGCTCGTAGTGGTCGCCGGGCTCCTGGAGACGGGTTTCGCGGTCTGTCTCAAGCTCTCGCACGGTTTCACCCGGCTGTGGCCGACGATCGCTTTCGCGGTGTTCGCTCTGGGCAGCTTCGGTCTGCTCACCCTTTCGCTGCGCAAGCTGGACGTGGGTCCCGCGTATGCGGTGTGGACCGGTATCGGGGCGGCGGGGACGGCCATCTACGGCATGGTCTTCCTGAACGAGGTCACATCGACCCTCAAGATCGTCTCGATCACACTGGTCATCGCAGGGGTCATCGGCCTCCAGCTCTCGGGGTCGAGCCACTGATGTCGCCGGCACCAGTGGGTCCACCGATTCCCCTGGGGCTGCCGACTCCACCGGTTCCTCTCCCCCCTCTGGCGCCGCCCGCACCCCTGGCGGCGCCTGTTCCGCCGACACCACCGACCGTGTGACGGACCAGCGAGCCGACCCCTGGGCCACTCCCGGGCGGTGGCGCCACGACGCAGGACAGCGCGAGCCTGACGGCCAGTTCGCAGCGCCGCGCCAGCTCCACAGGGTCCTCTCTACTCGTACGCCCCCTGCCTTCGTGTTCGAACACGGCGGCGATGCGGTCACGCACCGCGGCGACCAGTTCCTCCGGTGCCGGATGTCCGGCGTCGGCACGCCGCTGTGCGGGGACGACGGCTCGCGACACGGAAAGGCCGGCCCGGGGAGCGGGAAGTCGCTCGCCCCAGCAGCCGGTGAGCAGGGCGTACAGCAGCGGCCGGGCGCGGGCCTCGCTCACGGTCCACTCGGCGATCACCGCCAGGCGCTCGGCGCAGTCCGCGGCCCGGCCCCGGCTCAGGATGCGGTCGATGCCGTGGATGTAGGAGTCGGCCTCACGCCGCACGAGGGCGCGGGCGAGACCCTCCTTGCTGCCGAACTCGTTGTACAGCGTCTGCCGTGACACTCCGGCCGCCACGGCGACATCGACCATGCGGATCCCTGACCAAGGCAGCTCGGACAGTGCGGTGAGGGCGGCGTACAGCAGTGCTTCGCGGGCTGTGGGCATCGTCGCCTCCCAGGCGGGGGCGGGGCTTCGCGGACCTCGTGGACCGCGCGGGCCTCACCGACTTCGCGTACCGGCATCTCTGCGCTCAGAGTTGACGTATCGGCACACATCGTCAAGAGGGCCTCGGAGTCCCGCCCTCCCCCGTCGGCAGTAGAGTGCGGCCATGGCCGACTATCACGATGATCTGCGTCTTGCCCATGTCCTCGCGGACGCCGCCGACGCGGCGACGATGGACCGGTTCAAGGCACTCGACCTGAAGGTCGAGAACAAGCCGGACATGACACCGGTGAGCGAGGCCGACAAGGCCGCCGAGGAGCTGATCCGCTCCCAGCTCCAGCGCGCCAGGCCACGTGACGCGATCCTCGGCGAAGAGTACGGCATCGAGGGCACGGGGCCGCGGCGCTGGGTCATCGATCCCATCGACGGGACCAAGAACTACGTACGCGGCGTGCCCGTCTGGGCGACCCTGATCTCCCTGATGGAGGCCGGTGAGGGTGGCTACCAACCGGTCGTGGGCGTTGTGTCCGCGCCCGCCCTGGGGCGTCGCTGGTGGGCGGCGAAAGGCGCGGGGGCCTACTCGGGCCGCAGCCTGTCGTCGGCGACCCGACTGGGCGTCTCCAAGGTGTCCCGACTCTCCGACGCCTCCTTCGCGTACTCCTCGCTGAGCGGCTGGGAGGAGCGCGGCAGGCTGAACGACTTCCTGGACCTGACCAGGTCCGTCTGGCGCACCCGTGCGTACGGCGATTTCTGGCCCTACATGATGGTCGCCGAAGGCTCGGTGGACATCTGCGCCGAACCGGAGCTGTCACTGTGGGACATGGCCGCGAACGCGATCATCGTCCAGGAGGCGGGGGGCAGCTTCACCGGGCTCGACGGCGTTCCGGGGCCGCACAGCGGCAACGCCGCGGCATCGAACGGGCTGCTGCACGCGGAGCTGCTCGATTTCCTCGACCCGCGCCGCTGACGGGTACGCACCCCGCACGCCCCCAACAGGCCACGCACCACCCCTTGTTGGCATCGCGATTCGCTGGGACTCTGAGAGTCCCCCCACTTGTGAACTTGTGAACAATTTCTCAGACGCCAGCCGCGTCGCCGAGTCCTGTCCACCGGGGGGGTTCACCCAAGGAGGTGGCTCCGTCCATGCTCGTCCGTGACGCCATGAGCACCGTTGTCCTCACCATCGGCCCCGCCCACACCCTGCGACAGGCAGCCCGGCTGATGTCCGGCCGCCGTGTCGGAGCGGCCATCGTCCTCGACCCCGACACCAGCGGCCTCGGCATCCTCACCGAACGCGACATCCTGAACTCACTCGGCGCGGGCCAGGACCCGGACCTCGAAGCGTCGGGCGCCCACACCACCACCGACATCGTCTTCGCCGCCCCCTCGTGGACACTGGAAGCAGCGGCGGGGGCCATGGCTCACGGCGGCTTCCGCCACCTCATCGTGCTGGACGACACCGAGCCCATCGGCATCGTCTCCGTGCGTGACATCATCCGCTGCTGGATACCCGCGCGTCAGCGCAAAACGACACTCACGGGGTAGCCACGCGGAGCCGGCGCGAGCGGCGACGCAGACGCGCCGATCAGGATCCGAGCGATCACAGTCAGGCATGTCGGCAGCGGGGTGAAGACGCTCCTACGGGCCCACTCCCGCTGTCGGCTGCGCCCGTTCTTACAATGGACATTGTCTAAGTCCCGCCACTGACTGTTAGGCTGATACGTATGAGTGACCTGTTGGAACGACTGCGCGGACGCGGTTGGCGCATGACCGCGCAGCGGCGCGTCGTCGCCGAGGTCCTCGACGGCGAGCACGTCCACCTGACCGCCGACGAGGTGCACGCGCGCGCCGTCGAGCGGCTGCCCGAGATCTCCCGGGCGACGGTCTACAACACGCTGGGTGAGCTGGTCTCGCTCGGAGAGGTACTGGAAGTCTCCACGGACCGGCGCGCCAAGCGCTACGACCCGAACGCGCACCACCCGCACCAGCATCTGGTCTGCTCGCGATGCGGCACGATCCGCGATGTACACCCGACGGGCAACCCGCTGACCGCCCTCCCCGACGCGGAGCGCTTCGGCTTCACGATCTCCGACGTCGAGGTCACCTACCGCGGCCTCTGCCCGAACTGCACGACGGCGTAACCCCACGTAACCCGCGCCCCCGTAAACGTCAACGTCAACCGGTGTCGTCGTCGTACGCGGCGGTCCGACCGGGGCGTACGAACGCCGAAGGCCCGGAAGCATCAGCTTCCGGGCCTTCGGTCTTGAGTAGCGGGGACAGGATTTGAACCTGCGACCTCTGGGTTATGAGCCCAGCGAGCTACCGAGCTGCTCCACCCCGCGTCGGTGAACACAACAGTACGGGAAGCCGACGGCCAGTGCAAAATCCTGAGCCCGGGCCGCGCGGCCCGGGCTCACCACCGGCCCGCACCAGGCCCGCCCGGCCGACATGAGGTGTCGGCCGGCTCGCGCGCCCCGACCCCGACGCTCAGGCCGTCAGCTCCTGACTGAGTGCGTCCCTCAGCCGGGCCGCTCGTTCGGCGACCTCAGCCGGACCCAGCGTCACCGCCCGGCCGCACCACTGCTGCGCCTCCACCAGCTCGCCCCGCCGCGCACAGAGCAGGGCCAGCCGCAGCGCCGCACGTCCGTGCCCTGCGTCCGCCGCGCGCTGCCACCAGAGCGCGGCCTCCTGCTCGTCACCCTCACGGGCGAGCAGCAGCCCGAGGTTGAACGCGCCGTTGCGGCTGCCCGACTCCGCTGCCTCCCGGTACCAGCGCACCGCGTCCACCAGGTCCCCCCGGGCGGCCGCCAGCATGCCGACACGCACTTGCGCACGCCGGTGCCCCTGCTCGGCGGCCCGCTCGTACCACTCCTCACACTCGGACTTCTCCGCGAGCGGCTCCCCGAGCACCGGCGCCCCCGGCGGTGGCTGCCGGGCGTCGAGCACGGTCGCGAGCCGGAACGCCGCTTCGGCGCTGCCGCTGCCCGCCGCGCACCGCAGATAGCGCTCCGCATGACCGTCCTCGCCGTCGCGCAGCAGAGCCATACCCACCTGGAGCGCCGCCTCGGTGTGCCCGGCCGTGGCAGCACGCTCGTACCAGCGCAGCGCGCTCCTGTCGTCGTCCCGCCCGGCGTACAGGATGCCGAGGTTGAACGCGGCGTCCACGCTGCCCGCTTCCGCGGCCTTGGAGAACCACGGCTCAGCGCCGGTCGGATCGCCCGCCTGGAGGATGAGGACCGCGAGGGCGTTGGCAGCCTCACGGTGCCCGGCGTACGCGGCGCGGCGATACCACTGCTCGGCCTGGGCCGTACGGTCCTGGGCGGCACAGAGCAGACCCAGGTTGTACGCACCGTTGACGTCGCCCGCGTCCATGGCCGCGCGGTACCAGCGCTCGGCGGTCTGCTGCTCCCCGCGGGCGGCGTGCAGTGCGCCGAGCGCGTTGGCAGCGTTGCCATCGCCCTCCTTGGCAGCCCGCAGCCACCAGACGGCCGCGGCGTCCTCATCGCCCGCGTCCCGCAGCAGGAAACCGAGCGCACAGGCGGCGCGGGGCTCCCCCTCCTTGGCCGCGGTGAGGTACCAGCGTCCGGCCTCCCTCAGCTCACCTCGCCGTTCGAGGACGGCCCCGAGCTGGAGCGCCGCTCGCCGGTGTCCTCGTGCGGCCGCCTGGCGGTACCACTGTTCGGCTTCACGCCAGAGCTCTTCGGCAGCGTCGGCGCCGTCCGCGGCATCGTCCGCGATGGCAGCGCCCGCACGCGCCGCCTGCCGGGGCACGGCCCCATCGGCAGTGAGCCGCCGCGCACCGGTGGATCCGCCCACGGACACCGTTCCGTCGCCGCAGCGCGGTGCCGGAACGGTGTCCGTCGCCGTGTCGATGGTGAGTCCCGCATACGCCGTCCGGACCGCCGGAGCGGCGGCCCGGACGGCGGCGCGCGCGCGCCGCTCCAACACGCCGGCCAAGCGGTACGCCGCCTCGCGATGCCCCCGCTCGGCAGCAGAGCGCAGCCAGCGCTCGGCTCCGGGCTCACTTCGGTGTTCCAGCAGATCCGCCAGGGCGTAGGAGCCGAGGGCGTGCCCCTGCTCCGCGGACTGGCGCAGCCAGTACTCAGCGGCGGGCTCGTCCCCGCGCTCGCGGTAGTACCGGCCCAGTGCGTGCGCGGCGGCGGCCGAACCCGCGACCGCGGCGATACGCCACCAGCCGGCGGCCTCGTCCGGGTACCCGCGCTGGTGAAGCAGCACGCCCAGGTTGTTCGCGGCGGCGCGGTCGCCTTCGGCGGTTGCGGCTCGCAGCCGGGGCTCGGCGCCGTCGAGGTCGCCCCGGCGCAGCAGTATGGCCCCGAGGACGCTCATGGACGCGATGTCACCGGCCTCGGCCGCACGGCGGTACCGCGCCTCGTCCTCCGCCTCGGCGGTGTCGCCGGCGGCGACGGAGTCGAGGCCGGCGCCGAAGCGGTCGGGGTCAGCGGGCTCGTCGGGCTCGTCGGGCTCGTCAAAGTCGTCGGACTCGGCGAGTCCGGCCGGAGCAGCGGCACCGGCGAGGTCCGCGGCACCGGCCGGAGCGGTGGCACCGGCGAGGCCGACGGGCCCGATCGGAGCGGCGGGGCCAACGGGGTCGACAGGTGCGGCCGGCAGGGGCACGGCAACACGCTCGGCAAGCCGAAGGGCGCTCCCTGCCTCGACGTCATCCACTCCGACCGCTGCCATCGCGGCTCCGGTATGCCTCTGCGCAAACCGCCCTGTTCCCAACAGAGTTACCCTGTCCCCCATAAATCCCATCGTCGCACCACCCGCAACCCGCGCACACCTGGTATATCGCAGCCAGTGAGGTCACTTCAGCGTTTTGTCGACATGCCCACAGAGAGACAAGTCAAACACGTCTCAGCCCAACTCGGCCCCCACGGCACGCGCTTCTCCCCCCACGGGTTTCCCACACATGCGAACACACAGGATCGTGCCTGCATGAAGAAGGCCCGGATCCTGATGGATCCGGGCCTTCATTTCAGTAGCGGGGACAGGATTTGAACCTGCGACCTCTGGGTTATGAGCCCAGCGAGCTACCGAGCTGCTCCACCCCGCGTCGTTGTGCGACTACCGTACCACGCCGCGTGGTGTGCCCTGGTCGGCGGCCTTGCGGACGGGCTTCGCCGCCGGCCAGGGCACGGTGCTGATCTCCGTTCAGCGCGTCAATCGCCTTACGGCGCCTGCGAAGTGGCTGCCGATGGAGCGGCTCGGGGCGTCGTCGGCGGCGCTGACGACGCGGGCGGTGACTGCGGCTGCTGCGCCGATGGCTGCGAACCGGACGACTGGGCCGCCGCCGCACGCTCCAGCGCCGCCTGAAGGTCCGCCTGGGCGCGGCCGTAAGCCGTCCAGTCGTTCTTCTTGAGTGCTTCCTGCCCCTCCTCGTACGCCTTCTGGGCATCCGCGATGGCCTGCTGCAGAGCGGCGTCGCCTGTGGCCGGCGGCGGCTGCGTGTCGCCGGGAGGCTGCGGAGTGGTCGGCGTCGGCTGCTCGGTGCCTTCGACTCCGAACACCGCGTTGAGCGCCTCCGCAAGACTGTCCTTGAAGACGGGCTTCCCGCCGTACGACACGGCGACCTTCTTCAGCAGCGGGTAATTGGCGGTGCCACCGCGTGCGTAGACCGGCTCGATGTAGAGGAAGCCTCCGTCCAGCGGCACGGTCAGCAGGTTGCCGTACTCGATGTCCGAGTCCGTTCCCCTGAGGTCGCGCACGAACGTCGCGACCTCGGGCACACCGTTCAGCTCGGACTGGACCTGCTGCGGGCCCTGCACGGTCGAGGTGACTCTCAACAGCCTTATCGACCCGTACTTGTCGCTCGTCGCATCCGCATCCACCGCCATGAACGCCCCCAGGTTGGGCCGTCCGCTCGGGGTGAAGGTCGTGGTCAGCGAGAACTTCTGCTCCGGGTCCCCGGGCATCTTGAGGCTCAGGTAGTACGGCGGGACCGTCCGGGTGTTCTTGTTCGTCGGGTCGTCCGGCACCTGCCAGGCGTCGCTGCCGCTGTAGAACTGGTCGGCGTCGGTGACGTGGTACCGGGTCAGCAGCTCCCGCTGGACCTTGAACATGTCCTGCGGGTAACGAAGGTGGGCCTTGAGGGCGGGTGCGATGTCGCCCTTGGGCTTCACCGTGTCCGGGAAGGCCTTCATCCAGGTCTTGAGGACCGGGTCCTCGGTGTCCCACTGGTAGAGGTCGACCTTGCCGTCGTACGCGTCGACGGTCGCCTTCACCGAGTTGCGGATGTAGTTGACCTGGTTCTGCTGTGCGACCACGGCCCGCTGGCTGTCGGTCAGCGAGTCGGCCGTGGTGTCGCCCAGGGTCGTACGCGAGGCGTAGGGGTAGCCGTTGGTGGTGGTGTAGGCGTCGACGATCCACTTGATGCGGCCGTCGACCACCGCCGGGTAGGCGTCACCGTCGATGGTGAGCCAGGGCGCCACCGCTTCGACGCGCTCCTTGGGCGTGCGGTTGTACAGGATCCGCGAGCCCTCGCCGATCGCACCCGAGTAGAGGATCTGCGGCTCGCTGAACGCGACGGCGTACGCCGCGCGGTTGAACGCGTTGGAGAGATCGACCCCGCTCTCGCCTCGGTAGCTGGTGGTCGCTTCCCCCTCGCTCTTGCGCTCGTAGTCGAGTTCCTTCTGCGGACCGCCGACGATCGAGTACTGCACGGTCTTCTCGCCATAGTAGATCCGCTGCTCGTACTTCCCGAACTGGCCGGTCGTGGGAAGTCCGGACTCGGTGAAGTCCGGCGAGCCGATCGTGCCCTCGTCCTCGTTCGTGATCGCGTTGGTGCCCTTGGCCGCGATCGCGCCGTAACCGTGGGTGTAGGTGAAGTGGTCGTTGATCCAGTTGTGCTTGGGGATGCCCTGGACGTTGAGCTCCCGCAGCCCGATCACCGTGTCCTGCGGTTTGCCGTCCGCACCCCGGTACCGGTCGACATCAAGGGTGGCCGGGAACTGGTAGTACTTGCGCTCCTGCTGGAGCTGCTGGAAGGCGGGCGAGACCACGTTGGAGTCGACGAGCCGGTAGCTGGCGGCGGTCGCCGCCTGCTCGCGCTGCTGCGCCTTGCGCTTGGGATCGGCCTTGCCCGAGTAGTCCTCGGCCTTGGTCTGGTCGATGCCGTACGCCTTGCGCGTCGCCTCGATGTTCTTCTCGATGTACGGGGCTTCCTTGGCCTGCTCGTTCGGCTGGACCTGGAACTTCTGCACGATCGCCGGGTAAAGGCCGCCGATCAGGATCGCCGACAGGACCATCAGACCGAAGCCGATCACCGGCAGCTGCCAGGTGCGCCGCCACAAGGTCGCGAAGAACAGCACGGCGCAGATCGCGGCGATGCAGAAGAGGATCGTCTTCGCCGGCAGATAGGCGTTGGCGTCGACGTAGCGCAGCCCCGTCCAGTTGCCGGCCGCCTTGAAGTCGCTGGACTTGACCGCCAGGCCGTACCGGTCGAGCCAGTAGGCGACGGCCTTGAACGCGACGAAGAGGCCGATCAGCACCGACAGGTGCCCGGTGGCCGCGGCGGTGGCCCGGGCTCCGGGGCTGGTGACGCGCAGCCCGCCGTACAGGTAGTGGGTGAGTGCGGCGGCGATCACCGAGAGCACGGCCGCGGCGAAGCCGAAACCGAGCAGGAAGCGGTACCAGGGCAGGTCGAACGCGAAGAACGCCACGTCAAGACCGAACTGGGGGTCCTTCTGCCCGAACGGGACTCCGTTTACCCACATCAGCCAGGTGCGCCACTGTGTGGACGCGGATGCGCCCGCGATCAGCCCGACCAGAGCGGTGATCGCGAGGAGAACCCACTTTTTGTACGGGGCGACCCCCATGCGGTACCGGTCGAGGCTCTGCTGCTCCATGGACATCGCACTGAGCGGCGGGCGCAGCCGGTAGGCCAGCCAGATGTTCACCCCGACCGCGGCCGCCATCAGCAGCCCGAAGACCGCGAAGAGACCGACCTTGGTCCACAGGGTGGTCGTGAACACGGACAAGTAGTCCACCGAGCGGTACCAGAGCCAGTCGGTCCAGAACCCGGAGAACATGACGAAGGCCATGGCCAGGACGGCCAGCACGCCCAATGTCATCAGCAGAGTGCGGGCGCGCCGGGACGGCCGACCGACTCTGATCCGTGGCCCGCTAGGGCCTCCGCCGCGGTCCGGCATCTGGAAAGCCAACGTGCGCCCCTCGAAGTTCGCGGTTGTGTAGAGCATGCGAAAGCGTGCGAGCGTACCCGCGCGCCGCGGGTATACCCGGGCCCTGGCGATCGTAGGGCCCACTCATGGAACTTACTGATGCTTTACCTAGTTCCCGACAGCGGGGGGCGAGGAGGCAGGATATTGGCCATGTCCAACGTTTCCCCTTCATCGTCCTCCTCATCGTCTGACGACCAGCCGTCCCCGGCCGGGACCCCAGTGGCGGGAAGCCCGCTGACCCGCGCGGTGCTCGAGATCGACGAGTACGCGTCCGGCCTGGGCTGGGACCAGCCCGCGCGGCTCTTCGCCCTGGTCGACACCGCACGCCTGCGCGCCCAGGAGCCGGGTCTCGCCGATCAGCTCGGGCTGGCGGAAGGCGACCAGGCCAGCGCACTGACCCCGGTGGAGCAGGACGAGATCCCGTCCGGCACCCCGCTTGACGAGTTCCTCGGGACGATCGCCTGGCCCGAAGCGGTCGCGGGCTGTGCTCTGACCGTGGAGCGGCTGATGCTGCCGCCGTCCGCGGAGGCGTCCGTGCCGGATGGCCTCGACGAGTCCGCTCTGGCCGCGTGGGTGGCCGCGCATCCGGGCCGCCAGGAGGTGCGGATGACCGTGGCCGTACTTCGCGACGGGACTCGGGAGTCGGCGCTGCGACTGCGTGAGAAGGACTCACCGACGCAGGTGCTCACCGGTGCCGGTCTGGTGCCGGGCCTGGCGGAGGCCCTTTCGGCGACGTTCGAGGCGTGACGGCCCGGCGGCAGGGGGTGGCCTCCGGATGGGCCCCCTGCCGCGGTTCCGCGCCGGGGCCCGTACCGGGGCGATCAGCCCTTCGAGCAACTGGGCAGGCCCTTGGTGTCCCCGCTGCGGATCTTCTCCAGGGACTGAACGGCATCGCTGATGGCCTTCACCTTGACCAGGGTGAGTCCGGCGGGGGTGTCCGAAGCGGCGGCCGCGCAGTTGGCCTCCGGCGTCAGGAAGAAGTCCGCGCCCGCGTCCCGCGCGCCGACCAGCTTCATCTCGATCCCGCCGATCGGACCGACGATCCCCTTCTCATCGATCGTGCCGGTGCCGGCGACGAACCTGCCGCCGGTCAGGTCGTCCGGAGTGAGCTTGTCCACGATGCCCAGCGCGAACATCAGTCCCGCGCTGGGACCGCCGACGTCGGCGAGCTTGATGTCGATGGTGAACGGGAAGGTGTGGTCCGTACCGGCGGTGATGCCGACGACGGCCCGGTCGCCCTCGCCGGACTTCACGGTCTTCACCCGCACCTCCCGGGTGGCGGACGGTTCCTTGCCCGCCTTCTCCGCGACCGCTGCCTCCTTCGCGGGCACGACGGTGAAGACGACCTGCCGGCCCGGGGTGTGCTTGGTGACGGCCTTGGCGACCTGGTCCGGTTCGTTGACCGGCGTACCGTCCACGGCCTTGATCACGTCGCCCGCGTGCAGCGTGCCCTCGGCGGGGCTTCCCTTCCGGACGGAGGAGACCACCACACGGGTGCTCACCGGGATACCGAGCTGCTTCAGCGCGGCGACCTTGGCGCTCTCCTGGGACTGGCTGAACTCTTCGGCGTTCTCCTGGCTGGACTGCTCCTCGGTCTTGCCGTCCGGGTAGAGCGTGTCGTGCGGCACCACCACGTTGTCGTGAGCCAGCCAGCCATACACGACCTCGACCAGGTTCATCCGGTACTCGGCACCCGTCACCCTGACGGTCGTCATATTGAGGTTCCCCGAGGTCGGGTAGCTCTTGCGGCCCGAAATCTGCAGCACCGGTTCGCCACCGGCGTCGCCGAGTGTGTTCACCGTCGGGCCGGGGGTCATCTCGGAGTACGGCGGCGCCATGTACACGCCGACGCAGAGCAGCACAATGAGGACGAGGGTGGAGGCGAGCATCGTCGCTGTGCGGCGTGGCATGGAACGACAGTACGGGACTGGTCCGCCAGTGCACTCGCCGGGACGGGCCGTACGAGCGCGAGAGCCCAGCGCACGTCCACTGGAACGCGCGCGCCGGTACGAGGTCGGAACGACACCGGCGAAGGAACGTCAGGCGGCGTCCGAACCGGAATGGGACTTCTCCATCGCGTCCCGGAACTTCGCATAGCCCGCCAGCTCGGCGATATCCCCGGTAGTTCGACTGCGAGAGGCCCAGCTTCCCCAGATCGCCGCTCCGACGGCGGCGAAAAGCGGAATGAGCAACCAGGCAAGTGCCGCCATCCCCTACCTCCCGACCCATGGACTGGTACAACCACCGCTACAGCTAGCCGATCAGCAGATTAACCATCCGTCTGTTCAACGCTGCTGGCAGGGTGGTAGTTACGCAAATCGGTTTCCTACCCTCGACCAGCCTGCCGCCAGTCCTTCCACGGGTACCCATGACGCACACCTGTACGCCCCAAAGAGGCGTTTAAGGGTCTATACGCAGCAAAGAGGCCCGTGCCCCGGCAGTCGAGGGTGCTACGCACCTACCCATTCATTCGTTCCGTCGGAGAAGCGCTGGTGCTTCCAGATGGGGACTTCGTGCTTCAGGCCGTCGATCAGCTTCCGGCAGGCTTCGAAGGCCTCACCGCGGTGCGGGCACGAGACCGCGACCACGACAGCGAGATCGCCGACCTCAAGGTCACCCACTCGGTGTACGGCGGCCAGGGCGCGGACCGGGTACTCGGCGACGACCTTCTCCGCGATACGGCGCATCTCCGCCTCGGCCGTGGGGTGGCAGGAATACCCGAGCGCGTCGACATCGGCGCCACCGTCATGATTGCGCACCGTGCCGACGAACAGCGCCGTGCCGCCCGCCGCCGAATCCCCGACGGCGCGGAAGACCTCGTCCACCGAGAGCGCGGTCTCGCGAATTTCCAGCAGCCGGATCGGGTCCGCCGCCGCCCGCTCACCGGGATGATCGCTCATGTCTGCCATGCCTCCATCGTGCCGCACTACGTCGACGCCCCGGAACCGCGCTTTCCCCCGGGCGCCACAGGCCGCGTTTGGAGACTCCTACAAAGAGCGGTCGCTACAGCCCTCGCCTCTTGCGTGCACGCCGCACCAGAGCTGCCGTGCCCAGCAGCGCCACGGTCGCGCCCGCCGCGCCGGCCGCCGCGGTGGCGTCCTTGCGTCCCAGACGGCGCCCGGCCACGGTGTGCCGGCCCTCGACCTCCTGCAGCAAAGCGGCGAGCACCTCCTCATTGGTCCACTGGGGCCGCCATCCGGCGTCGTGCAACCTGCCGACGCTGACCACCCAGGGGTGCATCGTGTACGCGAGGTCGCCCGCGGGGGACGGGGTGAGGCCGATCCGGTGCAGCCTGGCCGCAGCGCCCAGCGCGACCGCTGACGGCAGCTCCATCCGGCGGATGCCGCTGAGTTCCTCGACCTCCTCCTGCTCAAGCCAGCCGTCGCAGCCGACCGCGAACTCACCGTCCACCTTCTCGAGCGCCGCGTACTCCAGGGCACCCACCAGGTCCTCGACATGACAGAACTGCCAGGTCGGCCGGGATCCGGCGACGACGAGCAGCCTCGGTGACTCGAAATAGCGGGTCAGTGCCGTGTCCGTACCGCCCACCAGCACCGCGGGCCTGACCACCGTGACGTTCAGCCCGGGATGGGCGCGCGGGGCACGGCGGCCCAAACGTTCGATCTCCAGCAGATCTCCGACACCGGTGGCTTCGGCGGTCGCCCGGAGCTCGGCGTCCTCGGACAGGGGGACGTCGTTGTCGGGCAGCGCCCCGTAGACCATGGCCGAGGTACACAGCACGACCCGGTGGACGCCCGCGGCAGCGGCGGCTGTGAGCACGGTCTGGGTGCCGCGCACGTTGTACGCGGTGCGGGCGGCGGAGTCGGTCTCCAGATCCAGGTCGAGTGCCAGGTGCACGACGACATCGACGCCCCGCAGCTTCTCGGCGATCGCCGGGTCCCGTACATCGAGGATGTGCCAGTGGGCCTCCGGGATCTCGCCACGCCTCTCGTCGATGGCGATGACCTGCTTGATCTCGTCGGATTCGACGAGGCGCCCCGTCAGCAGCTCTCCGATGCCCGAAGCGGCGCCGGTCACCGCGACCACGGGGCCGCGCCCCGCGCCGGGGCTGAGGGGGTTTCGCGCTGCGCGAACCTGCGGATCTGCTGCGCGAACCTGCGGATCTGGGGAACTCACCAGGCGTCTCCAGCGGTTGTCTTCAGTACGTACGCGAAAGCCGCGCACGTACCAGGTGGCGTCCATCCTGCCGCAGCCAGCGGGTCGGCGGAGCACCCAGCCCTCGTCCGGTCCGGATCAGCCATGGTCAGGTCCGGATCCGTGCGGTCTTACGACCGGAGTCGGCCGATGACGCCACCGCGGCCAGCCAGTCCATGCTTAGGCTGGTGGTGTTGTCGGGCATTCGCCGCCGGCCGGAGTCGGCGGCCCTACGAGCCGAGGAAACCCGTGAGTGACACCCCATTCGGATTCGGCCTTCCGCCGGAGGAGCCGGAGAACGGCGACGAGGGCAAGAAGAAGGACCCCACCGGAGGTGGGCAGGGTTCCGGTGGCGGCCAGAGCGGGCCGGGCGACCCCTTCGGGTTCGGCTTCCCTGGCGCCGGAGGGCCAGGCGGCGACAACCCGTTCGCCGCGATGTTCGGCTCGCTGAATCCCAACGACCTCGGCGCGGCCTTCCAGCAGCTCGGGCAGATGCTGAGCTACGAGGGCGGCCCGGTGAACTGGGACATGGCCAAGCAGATCGCCCGCCAGACGGTGGCGCAGGGCACCCAGGACGGCACAAAGGACGCGAGCGTGGGCCCGGCCGAGCGTTCGGCGGTCGAGGAGGCCATGAGGCTCGCCGACCTGTGGCTCGACGGAGCCACGTCGCTACCGTCGGGTGCCACGAGCGCCGTGGCATGGAGCCGGGCCGAGTGGGTCGAGGCGACCCTGCCCGCGTGGCAGCAGCTGGTCGACCCGGTGGCCGAGCGGGTCGGCACGGCCATGGGCGACGTGCTCCCCGACGAGATGCAGGCGATGGCGGGTCCGCTCATCGGCATGATGCGCTCCATGGGCGGCGCCATGTTCGGCCAGCAGATCGGGCAGGCCATCGGTGTGCTGGCGGGCGAGGTCGTGGGCTCGACGGACATCGGGCTGCCGCTCGGTCCTGCGGGCAAGGCCGCGCTGATCCCACTGAACGTGGACGCGTTCGGCAAGGACCTCGGCGTCCCCAAGGACGAGGTCCGGCTGTACCTGGCCCTGCGCGAGGCCGCCCACCAGCGGCTGTTCGCCCATGTGCCGTGGCTGCGTTCGCACCTGTTCGGTGCGGTCGATGGCTACGCGCGGGGTATCAAGGTCGACACGACCAAGCTGGAGGACGTGGTCGGGCAGTTCGACCCGACGCATCCGGAACAGTTGCAGGAGGCGCTCCAGCAGGGGATGTTCCAGCCGGAGGACACCGCGGAGCAGAAGGCCGCCCTGGCTCGGCTGGAGACAGCGCTGGCACTGGTCGAGGGCTGGGTGGACGCCGTGGTGCACGACGCCGCCAAGAACCGGCTGACGTCGGCTGACGCTCTGCGCGAGACGCTGCGCCGCCGGCGCGCCTCCGGTGGTCCCGCCGAACAGACCTTCGCGACGTTGATCGGCCTCCAGCTGAGGCCGCGACGGCTGCGGGACGCCTCCCGACTGTGGGCATCGCTGACCGACGCGCGCGGGCTCGACGGACGCGACGCTGTGTGGGAGCACCCGGACATGCTGCCGACGGCGTCCGACCTCGACGACCCGGACGGCTTCGTGCACCGCGAGCAGCTCGACTTCTCCGAGTGGGACAAGATGCTCGGCGAGGCCGCGCAGGGCCGGGGTGAGGGCGGTACAGGCCACGGCGGCGGCAACAGCGACGGCGACAAGGACGACACCGACAAGTGAGCCTGTACGACGACGCCGTCCACGTGCTGAAGGACTACACGGACCAGGTACAACTGCGCCAGGACTACCTCGATCATCTGGCGGCCCACCCGGATGGCATGTGGAAGGCTTGCACGGCCGGACATCTGACGGCCAGTGCGCTGGTGATCGACCCGTCCCGGGACCGGGTGCTGCTGACCCTGCACAAGAAGCTGGGCATGTGGCTGCAGATGGGCGGCCACTGCGAACCGGGCGACACCACTCTGGAGGCCGCGGCCCTGCGCGAGGGGTCCGAGGAATCGGGCATCTCAGGTCTCGAACTACTGCCGGGCGGACCGGTGCGGCTGGACCGGCATCCGATCCCCGCGCCATGCCACTGGCACTTCGACGTGCAGTACGCGGCCGTCGCACGGCCGGACGCAGTGGCCGCGATCAGCGACGAGTCGCTGGATCTGCGCTGGTTCGGGTACGACGACGTGGCGGGGGTGGCCGACGAGTCCGTCGTACGGCTGCTGGAGCGCACTCGCGCCAGGCTGTGACGGAGTGCCCGGGAGGGGCGGGGCCTGGGCCCCGTCCCTCCCGAAGGACGCTCAGCTCCAGACGTTGCCCTGGTTCTGGGAGTGCGAGCCGTGCTGGCCCATTCCGAACTGCGCCCGCGCGCCAGGCCCGATCTGGGCGTTCTGCGGCGGAAGCAGCTCACTGGGCTGTACCAGGGCGAAGCCCTGCCCGAGGAAGCTGAGCTCCCAGCCCTCTCCTGTGTTGCCCCGGCGCCGCCACACCCCTGAGGAATGGGTCTGGGCCTGCATCTGGACCCGCAGCGAAGAGGACCAGGCGACGATCGCGTCCGCGTCCACGTTGACGTACTTGTCCGGAGTGACCTGCATCATCAGCGGCTGCCCCGATGTCATAAGGGCGACCTTGCCCCGCCCGGAGATGTTGAGCTGGTACTTCCCGGAGCCGGAGATCCCGTACTGGCTGTCCACGGCGATGACCTCGGTGTGCAGACCGGAGTCGAGCGCCAGCACATAGGCGCTGTCGACGGTCATGCCCTCCTGCTCGACGTCCACCACATGGATGTACTGCGCGAGGTTGGCCAAGTAGACCGTGCCCTGGCCGGAGCAGCGCATCAGGTCGAGGCCCTCACCGGTGCGGGCGCGGGCTCGCCGCTGGTTCCCCGACTGGTACTCGCCATCGAAGTCGACGAGTCCCTGATAGGCGACCATGGCGCCCTTGCGGGCGAGGACATCGTCGTGTCCGGTGAGCACCACCCGCAGGAGCTGCGGGTTCTGGACGACGTACCGATCCTGGGACTGCAGTTCGGCGTAGCTGAAAAGCGGGCTCTGCATGGTGTGTTCTCGCTCCCCCTCAGCCCCGGATCCGCAGGCGGTCGGTGCTGTCCTCACTAGGCTGTACGACGACGATGCCCTGGCCCGAGAAGGCCATCTGGTACGCCTCTCCGCTGCCCCGGCCGATCAGGGACGCGGCCTTGAAGCTGCGCTTGCCCTTCACCTTCAGGTTCGGGGACCAGGCGACAAGGGCGTCCGGGTCCACATAGGTCTCGTCATCGCCGCGCCCGCAATCCACCACGATGGGTGTGCCGCGCGAGGTGAGGGCGACCCACCCGGTGCCGGCCACCGTGACGTTCCACAGACCCTGCCCGGCGAACTTGGCGAGGCCCTTGACGCGTTCGACACCCCACTGGAGGTGGGCGTCGAAGGCCAGCACGCTGGTGCCGTTGACCGAGAGCGAGTCGTTGTCGAGGTTGACGACGACGACATCGGCGCCGTAGTCGGCCAGATAGAGCAGACCGTCGCCGGAGCACTTCATGATGGGCGCCCCCTCGCCGGTCACCCACTGCGAGGCGACCCGGCGGACGGCGGACGGGTTGGGCTCGTACTGGATGAAACCCTCGTACGCGACCATCGAGCCGGCACGGGCGAACAGATCCTGGCCCGTGGCCATGGCCACCTTGAGCATCGTGCGGCCGTGGTTCTCCATCCTGGCCGTGACGGCGGTCGGGGCGTAGCCCGCGAGTTGCTGGTTCATTCTCCGGGCTCCCTCAGACCTCGTAGGGCTGGACGACGATGAAGTTGCCGGGTGCGCCCCGGAACTGGAGGTTCACGGTCTCCCCGCTGTGGCCCGGGTAGGAATTGCGGCGCAGCCTGACCTGGCTGGCCAGGATCACCTGGGAGGCGGCGGACCACGCCACGATGGCGTTGGAGTCGGCGAAGGTAGTCGGGGTGACCGGGAGCACCACCGGGGTGCCGCGGGTCTTCACGATGACCGTGCCGGTGCCCTGGAAGAGCATGGTGAACAGCGCGCCGCCGGGGATGCCGTGGCCTTCGATACGGCGGACCTCGTGCTGGAGGGACTCGTCGAAGGCGAGGACGCTTTCGGCGGAGACGCAGATTCCGTCGCCCTGGAGCTCGATCGGGTGCAGATGGGCGCCTTCCTCGGCGAGGAAGACCTGGCCGCGGCCGGTGCAGCGCATCAACTGCATTTCCTGGCCCGTCGCGTTGCCGACGATCCGGCCGGCGAAACCCGCGCCCTTGTAGCTGAAGTCGATCTTGCCCTGGTACATCACCATGCTGCCCTGCCGGGCGAGCACGGGAGCGCCGCCCATGGCCAGATCGACCCGCATGAGCTGCTGGTTCTGCGGGGTCCAGCGCTGACCCGTGGGCAGCTCCTTGTAGGGCTGGAGTGCCGCCTGGAGGCCGGCGCCGCCCTGGGGCACGCCTTGCGGAACGCCCTGGGGCGCACCGGGCTGGCCGTACGGGGCGGACTGCTGGCCGAAGGCCGGAGCCTGAGTGCCCGGGGCCTGACCGGGCACCTGGCCGAACGGCGGCTGCTGGGGCGGCTGGCCGTACGGCGCCTGCGGTGGGACCGTGCCCGTGGGCGGGGTCATGGGGGCGGCGATGGTGGGCGCTGAATGCATCTGCGGGCCGCCGGGAGCCTGAGGCGCGGCCGGAGCAGCGGTGTGAGGCGCGCCGAACGCGGGCGTCGGCTGCGGGGCCACGGGTGTCCGCGGGGCCGGCGGCGCCACGAAGGACGGAGCCTGAGCAGGCGGGGCGAACCCTGGCACGGCCTGCGGCGGCTGCGCCTGCTGTGCGGCGGGCTCCTCCTCGGCAACCTCGCCGCCGAAGTTCCTCAGCAGCGCGTCGAGTCCGCCGTCGAAGCCCTGTCCGACGGCGGCGAACCGCCAGACGTCCTTGAGGTAGAGGTCGCCCAGCATCACTGCGCGCTCGGTGGAGAACTCCGAGCCGGTGAAGGCGTATCTGACGACTTCCTCGCCACCCGCGACGATCCGGATGTACCCGGGGCCGATCTGCGACATCTGTCCGGCGCCGTCGATCGTGGCGGTGAACGACAGCTTGTGGATGCTCGCCGGGACACGGTCAAGCGTGACCCGGAACGACTCGGTGTCACCGGCTTGCGCGCCGAGCAGCTGGACGGACTCCTCGGGCGACTTCGGCTGGTTGAAGAAGATGAAATACCGGTCGTCCGAAAGCTGCTCGTCGGCGTCGAGGCCGAAGCAACTGATGTCGAAGGTCAGTCCGGGCGCCGCGATCTGCACTCCCACGTACAGATCCGTACCCGGAGTGAGATCACTGATCTTGGCCTTGTGGCCCCGTTGGAATTCCCTGGCCATGCGTTACGACCGTCCCCCATCCCGACGACTGTGACTACGTCGCGCCAGGCTAACCGCTGCGGGCGACATTGAGTCGACTCGGGACAGATTCGGTACAGGATCGACAAGCCCCGTTTGCGGGTGCCTGTCGGCGAACGGCTTTCAGCCGTCGGCGAGTTGCCCGCCGGGATCGGCATGATCGGCGGTTTGGGAAAGGTCGCCGCAATCCGCGGGATCGACCGAGTCGAGGAGAGCGACGGAATCACCAGCGTCGAAACCGGCGCCGGAGCCCGGCCCGGAGCCGGAGTCGCCGGGCAGGCGCGGCAGCCGGGCAGCGGCCGCCACACCCTCGAGATAGCCGCGGGCCCGTTCGGTACGCGGATAGGCCTCCAGGAGCTTCCAGAAGCGCGGTCCATGGCCTGGTACGAGGAGGTGCGCCAGCTCGTGGACGAGCACATAGTCGACCACGTAATCCGGCATGCCCTGGAGCCGGTGGGACAGGCGGATGCTGCCCTCCGCGGGGGTGCAGGAGCCCCAGCGGGTGTTCTGGTTGGTCACCCAGCGCACGGAGTCAGGCCTGGCCCGCCCGCCGAAGTACTGCGCGGAGAGCCTCGCGGCCCGCTCCGCCAGCTCCGCGTCGCCGAGAGACCGCTTGCTCTCCTGGGCGGCGAGTTTGTCGAGCATCACCGTCACCCAGCGCTGCTCCTCCGCCTCGGACATCCGGGCGGGGATGAGCACGATCGTCCGGTCTCCCTCACGGTAGGCGGAGACCGTTCTCCTGCGTCGGGCGCTCCTGCGTACCTCGACAGCGCTCGTCGCCGAGGGCCGGGACGAGTATCGGGGCGCACTGCGCTGCCGGCTTTCGGCGCTGTGCGGGGGCTCGGCGGACACGCCCCGACGTTACCCGCTGCGCGTCGGGTAAGTCCCGCCCGCGAGCCGGATGAACCTTGATCCGTCCGGCGGGCTTCAACGACGCGCGCGATTTGGACGATTAGTACGCACCGCCTGTGGACAACTTTCCGCGTCTGTTGCCGGGGAAGAGCATTCTGCTCGTCAGACGGCTCCATCCGAAATCCGGACGGATGTCGCGGCGGGGAACGCGGTCCGCGCGGTCGGACGGGTCCCCTTTCCGGAGAGGACGGGGGAATGGTGCATCCAGTGGTGAAGCGAAGTCTTAGGCGGGCTTGGCGGGATATGCGGCATGTGCAGTTCGGTGCCACCTCGGCGCATGCGGTGGTCGTCGGACCGGTCGACGTGGCGACCGGGAGTCTGCTCTCTCTGATCGACGGCACTCGCGGGCTGCCCAGGCTGCGGGAGGAGGCCAGGGCGCTGGGACTGCCCGACGGCCGGGTGGACGCCTTGCTGGCACGGTTGGCCACAGCGGGACTGGTCGACGACCCGACAGGGGGCGGACCGGACGCCGACGCTCTGCGTAGGCGGGTCGGCCCCGCGCTCGACCGGCTGCGGCCCGATCTCGCCTCGCTCTCGGTGGTGCATCCCGAACCAGGCGCCGCGATGGCCCGGTTGGCCGGGCGGGCAGCGCTGCGCGTCCAGGTGCGCGGTGCCGGTCGGGTCGGAGCGGCGATCGCGGCGACATTGTCCGCCTCGGGTGTGGGTCGGGTCGACGTCCTGGACTCGGGCGATACCGCGCCCGGTGATGTGGCTCCCGGCGGTCTGCCCGACGGCGCGGTCGGCGAGCGCCGGGACGCCGCGGCCGGTCGGCTGGTGCGGAAGTGGGCGGCCGTCAGACCGCCGCGCGCGGCATGCCGGCAGCAGCGTGGTGGGACGGCACGGGATGAGCCGCCGCTTTCCCTGGTCGTCATCGCGCCGAGGGACGGTCTCGCGGTCTACGCCCCCGACCCCGCTGTCGCCGAGCAATGGGTCGCCACCGGCACCCCGCATCTGTACGCCGGGGTGTTGGAAGGCACCGGGATGGTGGGGCCGTTGGTGCTGCCGGGTGGCAGCGCCTGCGCGGGTTGTCTGCAGGAGGCGCGGACCGACCGTGATCCGGCATGGCCTCGGATGCTGGCGCAGTGGCGCTCGGGACGCGACGCCACCCTCGCGGGGCCCTGTGACCTGGGGCTCGCCACCGCGGTCGCAGGACTCGCCGCGGCCCACGCGCTGGCGTTCCTCGACGGCGACGTGCCGTCCGGCACCGGCGCCCGCTGGGAGGTTTCGCTGCCGCTCTTGGAGTGGAGGTCGGAGCTGTTCCGGGGCCACCCTGACTGCTTGTGTGGTGCGGTTGGGCAGACTGGGGGAGAGCGCGCAACGGGGGCCGGGGTCACCGCACGACGAAATGAACGGCTATCCCCTGCACGCGGCACGGCAGTCTGCGAACTGGAGGGGCGCAATGTCTGATCTTCCCCGGAAGGCGGTCACCCGTACCGCCAAGTTGGCCGCTCTGCCCTTGGGCTTCGCGGGTCGCGCGACATGGGGTCTGGGCAAGCGGATCGGCGGCAAGTCCGCGGAGATCGTGGCCAGGGAGCTTCAACAGCGCACAGCGGAGCAGTTGTTCCGGGTGCTGGGCGAGCTCAAGGGCGGTGCCATGAAGGTCGGACAGGCGCTGTCCGTGTTCGAGTCCGCGCTCCCCGAGGAGGTCGCGGGCCCCTATCGGGCCGCCTTGACCAAGCTCCAGGACGCCGCACCGCCGATGCCTGCGAGCAGGGTCCACCAGGTGCTGGCGGAGCGTCTCGGAGAGGACTGGCGAGAGCTGTTCCCGGAGTTCGAGGACAAGCCCGCGGCAGCGGCATCGATCGGCCAGGTCCATCGCGCCGTCTGGCACGATGGACGCGAGGTCGCGGTGAAGGTGCAGTATCCCGGAGCCGGTGAGGCACTCCTCTCGGACCTGACCCAGCTGAGCAGGTTCGCACGGCTGCTGAGTCCGCTGGTTCCGGGGATGGACATCAAACCGCTGATCGCCGAACTGCGGGACCGTATTTCGGAGGAACTCGACTACAGTCTCGAGGCCCGGGCCCAGCAGGAGCACGCGAGGAGGTTCCACGGTGATCCAGATGTGGTGGTCCCGGACGTGGTCCACCAGGGTGATCAGGTGCTGGTGACCGAATGGATCGGCGGGATACCGCTCGCCGATGTGATCAGCGACGGCACCCCGGAGCAGCGCGACCGCGCGGGGCAGTTGCTCGCCCGCTTCCTGTTCTCGGGACCGGCTCGCACGGGACTGCTGCACGCAGACCCGCACCCGGGCAACTTCCGGCTGCTCCCGGCGGGTGATCCAGGCGATGCCGATGAGGACTTCGGCTCCTGGCGGCTGGGCGTGCTGGACTTCGGTACGGTCGACCGGCTCCCAGGCGGGCTGCCCTCGACCATAGGCGAGTCGCTGCGGCTCGCTCTGGCGGGAGAGGCCGAGGCCGTCTACGGGCTACTGCGCGCGGAAGGCTTCGTCAAGGAGTCGGTCTATCTGGAGCCCGACGCGGTGCTCGACTATCTGCTGCCGATCATCGAGCCGGCCGAGGCCGACGCGTTCACCTTCACCCGAGGCTGGATGCGCGGCCAGGCGGCCCGGATCGCCGATCCCCGCTCCCCCGCCCACCAGTTGGGCAAGCAGCTCAACCTTCCGCCCGCGTATCTGCTGATCCACCGGGTGACGCTGAGCACCATCGGAGTGCTGTGCCAGCTGAACGCGACCGTCCGGCTCCGGGACGAACTGGAGGAGTGGCTGCCGGGGTTCGTGGCGGATGGCGCGGTGAAGCACGGCCATCCCGACGCTACCGACGCCGACGGCAGGAACCTGGGCGGCGACGGGAACGACGATGAAGAGGACGGCAATGACGACGAGCCGAGTGCGGCGTCCGACGCGGATGAACTGGTCGCGGGGGCCTGAGCCGTGCGTGTCCGGGTAGACGACCTTCACCACCACGAGGAGTCGAGCCGCCCCTCGATGGCTCTGATGTTGGCTCGGGCGCAGTCCTCGCAGAAGTAGCGGCGCCTGCCGTTCTCCACGGAGCAGATCCAGGTCGGTGGAGTGCCCTCGGCGACCTTGCCGCACCGGGAACACACGGCGTTCTCGGCACCCGGCTGAACAGGGTGATGAGTGTGCTGGTCCACCACGTGACGATACCTCGGACGGCTCGGGCGGCAGGGCCAACGCACCGGGGAGACGACACACCGCGCAAGGGGCGACGACCGCGGGGGCCGGTCCGCTCGGACCGGCCCCCGCGTGGGAGCTCATACTCGGGTGGCAGCCGGGCTGCCGGTCAGTGCATGACGGCCATGGCCAGCGCGCGGCGAGCGCGCAGCGACACCCGCTCGGCGCGGCGCTGCATCCGCCGGGCGGCGATCAGACGCGCGGCCTGACGTTCCGCATCGGCTTCCCGCATGCGGTCGTGCATATGCGCACGAGCCAGGGCTTCTTGGATGAGTTGCATTTCACGGGTCCTGTTCTGACGCGAGGCGTTCGCGTCGATGGTGCTGAAGGCTGGAGTCGCGGAGCCGGACGGCTCACTGGCGGAAGAGGTCATCGGGGCCTGCTTCTGGGGATCGTGCGTGAGGGGGTTGTCGATGGTGCCGATGGCGTTCATGCCGCGACCGGGTTCTTGCGCGGACGGCCACGGGGCCGCTTGCGGGCTACCACCACACCCTGGACGAACAGCTCGCCGCCCCAGACGCCCCACGGCTCACGCCGCTCCTTGGCTCCCGCGAGGCAGGCCGCCATGAGCGGGCAGGTCCGGCACAGGGACTTGGCGTACTCGACATCGGCCGGCGACTCGGCGAAGAAGACTTCCGGGTCGTAGGAACGGCAGGGGACGGGTACGCCGAGGTTCTCGATGGCGTCGTCGAGCGCGGTGAGCGCGGTGAGCGGGGTCAAGGTGGAGTCCTCTGTGGGGCAGGGCGGGGAGAGCGTCTCGGAAGGCGGTACGGACGGGGCGTGCGCTTCGAGTTGCACGGTGGTGTTTTCCTCGTCTGTTTGTTCCGGTCTGTGGACCGGGTTTCGGCTGGTACCGGGTCTTGCTGGTCCCGAGGCGCCTCCGCTTGTTTCCTCATCGGGGAAAACAGAAGGGCCGCGGATCCCGGGTGGGGTTCCGCGGCCCTGAAGGCGCCGGCCTGATCATGGATCAGGCTGGATCACTCCAGGGTTCGAGCCCACGGAAGGCCCACATCGTGTGGTGGTGCGTCTGCTTCATTCCGGCACTGGCGGCTGCGAAGCCATAGGCCTTCGCCTCTGCCTTCACTACTCCTGCTGCCAGTGCCTTGGTCGGTCGCTCATTGCGCTCCCGGACGGGCAGAGCCGCACGCGGGGAGACCGGAAGTTCGGCAGCGAAGCCGGACAGACCGGTGCCAATGAACGCCGAGCCGGAGAGACCGAGCGAGCAGGCGGAGACGACCGAGCGATCGGTCATTTCGGTGGTGCAGATGAAGCTGGTGTCGATGCTGATCACTGGAATCGCCTCCTCTCGGCGTCTCTGGGACCGGCCGGGGCCGATCACGCGTATTCGGATAAGTACAGCACGAGGACAGAGCTTCAGAGAAGCCGCTGTGCTCGTGGTTAAGAACCTATGGGGATGACCAGGGCGGGCGCAAACTATTTTCTCGACGAGTTTGCATCAGTCCTCGTCGCCGTCGCCCTCAAGCTGCTGACCTGTACAGATGGCGAGGACGTCGACTCCGAAACGCTCCAGCTTGCGGCTGCCGACACCGGAGATCACAGCGAGCTCCCCCTCGCTGCCGGGGACGGCTTCGGCGATCGCCATCAGGGTCTTGTCCGTGAAGACGCAGTACGCGGGCTGCCCGAGCTCCCTGGCCTGCCCCGAGCGCCACTCGCGCAGCCGCTCGTAGAGTGCCTCGTCCATATCGGACGGGCAGTCCTCACAGCGCATCAGCTTCATCTCGCCGGCGTCGGTCAGCGTCTTGCCGCACACCCGGCACAGCGCAGGTCCGCGCCGCTTGCGCCGGGCGGCCTGCCCACCGCCCCGCTCGGTACCTCCCGCACCGCCCGCCCCACCGCCACCGGGCGCCGACGAACCGGGACGCAGTCCGGCCAGGAAGCGGGTGGGGCGGCGGGAGGCCCGGCCGCCGGGCGCCCGGGACAGCGCCCAGGACAGTGACAGATGGAGCCTGGCGCGGGTGACGCCCACGTAGAGCAGTCGGCGCTCCTCCTCGACCTGCTCGTCGGTCTTGGCATAGGTGATGGGCATCATGCCCTCGGTGAGACCGACCAGGAACACGGCGTCCCACTCCAGGCCCTTCGCCGAGTGGAGGGAGGCCAGGGTGACGCCCTGGACGGTCGGGGCATGCTGGGCGGCGGCCCGCTCGTCGAGCTCCGAGACGAGGTCGGACAGTGTCGCCCCCGGCTTGGCTCTGACGAAGTCCTCAGCCAACCGGACCAGCGCGGCCAGGGACTCCCAGCGGTCGCGGACCGCCCCGGACCCAGCAGGCGGCTCGGTGGTCCAGCCCTTGGTCGACAGCACCGCCCGCACCTGGGAACCCAGGTCTTCGGCGTCGTCCAGCAGGGAGTCGTTCCCCCCGGCCCTGGCGGCGCCGCGCAGGGCGACCCCGGCCTCCCTGACCTCGGCACGCTCGAAGAACCGCTCCGCGCCACGCAGTTGGTAGGGCACACCGGCATCGGAGAGCGCCTGCTCGTAGACCTCGGACTGGGCGTTGACCCGGAAGAGCACCGCGATCTCACCCGCGGGGACTCCCGACGCGATCAGCTCGCGGATACGACGGGCGGTGCCCTCCGCCTCCGCGGGCTCGTCCCCGTACTCCGTGTAGGCGGGCTCGGGGCCCGGATCGCGCTGCGAGACGAGTTCGAGCCGGTGCTCGGCAGCACGGCCGCGTGCCTGCCGCAGCAGCCCGTTGGCGAGGTGCACCACCTGGGGGGTTGAGCGGTAGTCGCGCACGAGCTTGACGACCGTGGCCTGCGGATGGCGTGCGCGGAAGTTCAGCAGATGGTCCGGGGTGGCCCCGGTGAAGGAGTAGATGGTCTGGCTTGCGTCGCCGACGACGCAGAGGCTGTCCCGGTCGCCCAGCCACAGGTCCAGCAGTCGCTGCTGGAGCGGTGACACGTCCTGGTACTCGTCCACCACGAAGTGGTGGTACTGGCGGCGGACCTGTTCGGCGATGTCGTGGCGGTCCTGGAGGATGCCGACCGTGAGCAGCAACACGTCCTCGAAGTCGATGACCGAGCGGTCCCGCTTCAGCTGCTCGTACAGCGCATAGATCTGGCCGATCTCGGCCGGGTCGCGGGGGGCGTCCCTGAGTGCCTTGGTGACTGCCGCCGGATAGTCCGCGGGCACGGTCTGGGTGACCTTGGCCCACTCGATCTCGCTGGTCACATCGCGGAGCTCGTTGCGGTCCAGCCGGATCCGGCAGCGTGCCGCCGCCTCGGCGACCAGCTGGATCTTGCGCTCAAGCAGCCTGGGTAGCTCCCCACCGACGGCTTTCGGCCAGAAGTACTGGAGCTGGCGCAGGGCGGCTGAGTGGAAGGTGCGTGCCTGCACTCCGCCCGCTCCGAGCTGCCGCAGCCGGCCTCGCATCTCCCCCGCCGCCCGGTTGGTGAACGTGACCGCCAGCACACTCGACGGCTGGAGTATCCCCGCGCGCACCCCGTAGGCGATGCGATGAGTGATCGCGCGCGTCTTGCCCGTGCCGGCACCGGCCAGCACACACACCGGACCGGCCAGGGCGGTCGCGACCTCGCGCTGCTCGGGGTCGAGCCCGTCGAGCACCGCGTCGGCCGACTCGGGGACCTGTGGGAAGAGTGTGGAGTGCGTTGCTGCTGTCACGCCGCCATGCTGCCAGGTCCGGGAAGATCACCGAGTCGGTTGTCCACAGGCGGAGCCGACCGGTCGTATGAATCGGGTGTGAGGTGTGTGACGGGCGTGTGGGGAATGGCGCCGTCGTCACGTACGTTCGAGTAGCCGGACAGGCCCACGAACCGGAGGAGCGGAGAAGAAGATGCAGGGATCTCTGACGATGTACAGCACGACCTGGTGCGGCTACTGCGTTCGGCTGAAGGGCCAACTCGACCGGGAAGGCATCTCGTACGTCGAGGTCAACATCGAGGAGGACCCGGAGTCGGCGGCCTTCGTGGAGAAGGCGAACGGGGGCAACCAGACCGTCCCCACCGTTCTCGTCGTGCCGCCGAGCGGGGGCGAGAACATCGTCATGACGAACCCCAGCCTGGCCCAGGTCAAGCAGGCTCTCACCGGCTGACCCGCCTGGACCTTCACCCGCGTTCCGCGAGCCGCGCGCCACGCCCCTCCGGCACCGTCGTGACCGGAGGGGCGCTTCGGTGCGCCGACGGCGTGCGGAGGTCAGACTGCCGATCCGGGCTTCGGCAGCGGTTTGCCGAACCACGTCTCGACCAGGTGGGACGCGATCGAGATGCCGTACGGGGGCAGTACCTCCCCCGACTCGAAGGCGGCGCCCAGCTCCTCTCGGGAGAACCAGCGGGCCTCGTGCAGTTCCTCGCCGTCGACCGTGATCTCCGGGGAGGTGGCACGGGCCATGAATCCCAGCATCAGGCTGGCCGGGAAAGGCCAGGGCTGGCTGGCGACATACGAGACCTCGCCGACCGTGACACCCGCCTCCTCGTAGACCTCCCGCACCACGGCCTGCTCGATCGACTCGCCCGGCTCCACGAAGCCGGCCAGAGTCGAGAAGCGTCCCTCCGGCCAGTGCACCTGGCGCCCCAGCAGCGCACGGTCCTGCTCGTCCGTGACCAGCATGATCACGGCCGGGTCGGTGCGAGGGTAGTGCTCGGCACCGCAGGCCGGGCAGCGGCGGACATGGCCCGCCGCCGCGATGGTGGTGCGTTCGCCGCAGCGGGAGCAGAAGCGGTGCAGGCGCTGCCAGTTCTCCAGCGCGACCGCGTGCGCCATCAGGCCCGCGTCGCGCGGCGACAGGAGCAGCCCGGCCTCACGCAGTCCCGCGGGACGCGCCGACTGGTCGATGCGCCCCGGCAGGGCGTCCTTCTGCAGGGCGAAGTAGCTGACGCCGTCCTCGTCGGTGCCCAGGAAGTACCGGTGGGTCTCGGTGACGGGGGCTTCGAAGGCCGGGGTCATCACGAGTCCGGTACCGCCGTCGGGTGTGTCGTCCACGAGCACCTGACCGCCGGAGACCACGAAGACCCGGGTGGAGGGGTGGCTCCACGCCGCCGCCAGCCAGGCCTCGTCCAGCCGGTGATGGGCGGCGCGGTCGATTCCGCTCGGCGCGGTCAGCCCGATCGGCCGTCCGTCGGCAACGTGATGGAAGATGCTCACAGGTGCGTTCCACTCCCCCGGTCGTTCGGGTCGTTCGGGTCGTTCGGCGTACTGGCGTTGGGACGGTGTGCCCGCGTTCAGCTTCGGGCGGTCCGGGAGGCACTCAGCTCTCCCCACAGGTAGGCGCTCGCTTCGACGCCCTTGAACAGCAGGTCCAGCTCGACCTTCTCGTTGGGCGCGTGCCATCCGTCGGACGGAACGGAGATGCCCAGGAAGAGCACCGGTGCACCGAGCACGTCCTGGAGGTCGGCGGCCGGGCCCGAGCCTCCCTCACGGGTGAAGCGGATCTTCCGGCCGTCGAAGGCCCGGCTCATGGATCGGGCGACCGCCTGGAGGGCGGGATGCTCGAGCGGGGTCAGGCAGGGGCGAGTCGCTCCGCCGAAGGTGATCTCGTGGCGGATACCGGTGGGGATCAGGGAGGCCACCCAGTCGCGTACGGCCTCCTCCACACGGTCCGGGTCCTGGCCCGCGACCAACCGGAAGGACAGCTTGAGCATGGCGGACGACGGGATGATCGTCTTGCCGCCGGGGCCCTGGTAGCCGCCCCCGATGCCGTTGACCTCGGCGGTCGGCCTGGCCCAGACACGCTCCAGGGTGGAGTAGCCGGCCTCGCCGAGAGTCGCCCGGGACCTGGCGGTACGCAGCCACTCGTCCTCGTCGAACGGCAGCTCGGCGAACAGTTCGCGCTCCGGGTCGGTCAGCTCCGCGACCCCGTCGTAGAAGCCTGGGACGGCCACCCGCTCGTGCTCGTCGTGGAGTGCTGCGACCAACCGGGCGGCGACCGTGGCCGGGTTGGGCACAGCCCCGCCGAAGGAGCCGGAGTGGATGTCCTGCCCGGGTCCGTACAGCTCGATCTCACACTCGGCGAGACCGCGCATCCCGGTGCAGACCGTGGGGGTGGTCTCCGACCACATCCCGGTGTCGGAGACGATCACCACATCGGCGGCGAGGCGATCCCGGTGCCGCTCCACGAGCGCCCGGAAATGCGGGGAGCCGGACTCCTCCTCTCCCTCGACGAGCAGCTTCAGATGCACGGCGGGGGAGGTACGGCCCGTCGCGGCCAGATGGGCGCGTACACCCAGGGTGTGGAAGAACACCTGACCCTTGTCGTCGGCCGCGCCCCGCGCGTACAACCGGCCGTCCTCGACGACCGGTTCGAACGGGTCGGTGTGCCAGCCGTCCTCGCGTGCCGCGGGCTGTACGTCATGGTGGCCGTAGACCAGGACCGTGAGGGCGTCCGGGTCGTCGGACGGCCACTCGGCGAACACGGCGGGGGCGCCCGGAGCGGCCTCCTCCGCCGCCGGTGGGACCTCCCACACCTCGGCGGCCGGGAAGCCGCTCTCCTTCAGCTTGGCGGCGAGCCACTCGGCACTGCGCCGTATGTCCCCTGCGTGCTCGGGCTGTGCCGAGACCGACGGGATGCGCAGCCACTCGGCGAGGTCGTCGAGGAAGGCTGCGCGGTGCCCGTGTATGTAGGTGCGGACGGCGTTGTCCTGGGTCTCGCTCATGTCCCTGAGCCTATCCGGCGCCCGGCGCGGGTTCGTCTGCGCGGTCGTGCGCCGGTTCCACGACTGGGGACGGTGCTGTGAGCAGTCTTTCGAGCGCGCCGCGGCCCGGCAGGGCACCCGGGCGTACGACCTCGCCGGTGCGTACGTAGACGAAGGCGGCGGCCACGGAATCCGGCGGGAGTCCGTGCTGCTCGGCCCAGGCGAGCCGGTAGACGGCGAGCTGCAACGGGTCGGCGTCGCGCTCCCTGCTGGTCTTCCAGTCCACGATCTCGAACGCCCCGGTGGCGGCGTCGCGGTAGACGGCGTCGATACGCCCCCTGATGACCCGCCCAGCGAGGGTGAGCCGGACCGGGGCCTCCACCCGGTACGGGGTGCGGCGTGCGTACGGGGTGCGCTCGAACGCCTCCTTGAGGGCTGCGAGGTCGCGTTCGTCGGCGATGTCCATCGCGTCCGGGTCGTCCGGGTCCAGGCCCGGAAGCTCATCGGGCCCGAGCATGGGCAGCGGCAGCTCCTCGAAGCGGGACTGCACCCAGGCGTGGAACCGGGTGCCGCGGCGGGCCGCCCGCTGGGGCGGGCGCGGCATGGGGCGGGCGAGTTCCTGGGCGAAGCCGTCAGGGTCCGCGGCGAGGTGGAGCAGTTGGGATGCCGAGAGGGCCGGCGGGACCGGAACCTCGCGCACCGCGGCGCGGGCGCGACGCAGCTCGCCGGCGAGCGCTTCGAGGTCGCGGTCCCAGGAGGCGATGGTGCGGGCGTCCTCGGGGGTGAGGGGCTCACGCGGCGCCGGGTCGGCCTCTGCCGGGGCGGCCAGGACGGACCCTGCCGGACCGGCCGGCAGGTCCGCCTCGGCGCGGCGTTGGCCGGGGAGCGTGGGGGGCGCCGGGTATGCGCGGGGCGCGGAATCGTCGTGCTCCGGCCAGACCGCCGGGTCGGTGCCCTCCGCCGGGTGCGCGTAGTCGTGGGTGTCGGCGTCGTCCTCCGGCCAGGGCTCCTCGTCGGGCTCCGCGAGCTCCGCAGGCCAGAGGTCCTCGTCGTCCCCGCGGTCCGCCTGGTCGACGGAACCGGGACCGGGGCACTCGGGCTCGTCTGATGCCGCCGCCAGATAGGCCAGGACCGTGTCGGCAGCCCGACGGCGTCGCTCCTTCGCCGCCGGGTCGAGGGGCAGCGGCCAGACGTGGTCGTCGGCTGCCTCCGCGTCCGCGTGCAGGACGGGGTTCTCCGCGTCCTCGTCCGGCTCGTCCGCCCACACCTCGATCTCGCCGTGACCGGCCGCGCAGTGCTCGTACAGTGCGCGCAGGAATTCGGAGGGGCCGCGGCGCCGCTTCTGGGTCGGGCCCCACCAGTGGGCGGAGGCGAGCAGCAGGGAGCGGGGCCGGGTGAAGGTCACATAGCCGAGGCGCAGCTCCTCGATGTGCTGGTGGTCCTTCATCTCCGCCTTGAACGCCTTGAGCCCCTTCGCGTCCCAGTCCGCCACGTCGGGAAGGGTGTCCGCGTCGCCCCGCAGCGCATGCGGCAGGACCTTCGCCTGGGCGGTCCAGGACTCCCTGGCACGGGTGCTCGGAAACTGGTCGGCGACAAGTCCGGGAACGGCGACCACGTCCCATTCCAGCCCCTTGGACTTGTGGGCGGTGAGGACCTTCACCGTGTTCTCCCCGCCGGGCAGTGCGTTGTCCAGGCCCTTCTCGTACTGCTCAGCGGTGCGCAGGAAGCCCAAGAAGGCGAGCAGGCTCGCTTCACCGTCCAAGGAGGCAAAGGAGGCGGCTGTGTCGAGGAAGTTGGAGAGGGTCTCCCGTCGGCGAGCCGCCAGGGCTTGCGGAGAAGCGGAGAGCTCGACCTCCAGGCCCGTGGTGGCGAGGACGCGGTGCAGCACGTCCATCAGCGGGTCGGCGAGAGAACGGCGCAGCTCGCGCAGTTCCTGGGCGAGATGGGCGAAGCGGACCCGGGCCGCGCGGGAGAACGGCAGTCCGTCGTCGGGCTCGCTCGACTCCAGGAACGTGTCGAGCGCGTCGGCGAGCGAGACCACCTCGGCGGGGTCGGTGCCTTCGACCGCCTCGGCGAGTCGCTGGTCCGCGTCGGCGGCGGCACCGTCGCCGCCCGAGCGTGCGCGGTGGACGAGGACACGTGCGCGGCGGCCGAGCAGCGCGAGGTCACGGGGACCGATGCGCCAGCGCGGGCCGGTAAGGAGCCGCACCAGCGAGGCGTTCGCCCCCGGATCCTGGAGCACTTCGCACACAGCGACGAGATCGGCGACCTCGGGCAGGTGCAGCAGGCCCGAGAGCCCGACCACCTCCACCGGCACGTCCCGTGCGACGAGCGCGCCCTGGATCGCCGCGAAATCCCCTGCCGTACGGCACAGGACCGCGATCTCTCCCGGTTCCTTGCCCGTGCGGACGAGATGGGAGATCGAGTCGGCGAGCCACTCGATCTCCTCCGTGTGGCCGGGCAGCAGGGCGACGCGTACGGATCCGTCGCGTTCGGCACCGGGGGCTGGGCGCAGCGCCTCGACGCCTTCGTGCATGGCCCGCAGCGGCTCGGCGAGTCCGTTGGCCAGGTCGAGCAGTCGGCCGCCGCTGCGGCGGTTCTCGCCGAGGGAGTACCGGACGGCGGGACGCCCGTCCGCGAAGGCGAAGTGCTCCGGGAAGTCGTCCAGGTTGGCCACGGACGCGCCGCGCCAGCCGTAGATCGCCTGGCAGGGGTCGCCGACCGCGGTGACGGCATGGCCCGTGCCCGTGCCGAACAGGCCGGAGAGCAGCAGTCGCTGGGCCACCGACGTGTCCTGGTACTCGTCGAGCAGGACCACCCGGAACTCGTCCCGCAGGATGCGGCTCACCTCGGGGCGGGTACGCGCGAGCTCGGCGGAGAGGGCTATCTGGTCGGCGAAGTCCAGCAGGTCTCGAGCCCGCTTCGCCGCGCGGTAGCGCACGACGAGATCCAGCAGTTCACGGCGGGCTCCCGCGGCCTCGGGGACCTTGCGCAGCTCCGCGTTGGTCAGCCTGGCGGACTCCAGGTCCCGCAGGAGGGCGGAGTCGTACGCCAGCAGCCGTTCGGGGGCCACGAGATGCTCGGACAGCTCGGCGTCGAGCGCGAGCAGATCGCTGACCAGGGAGGCGAAGGACCTGGTCAGCGCCGGATAGGGCCCCGGAGCCTCCCTCAGCACACGCGCGGCGAGCTGGAACCGGGTCGCGTCCGCGAGCAGCCGGGAGGTCGGCTCCAGGCCTATCCGCAGTCCGTGGTCGGTGAGCAGCTGCCCGGCGAAGGCGTGGTACGTGGAGATTCGGGGCTCACCGAGGGGCTGGGCTTCGGTGCCGGGGCCGCCGCCCACTCCCGAAGTCGTCCCGGAGGTCCCCACGGATACCGCCTCGGGATCAACCACTCCGGCGCGGACCAGCGCCGTGCGGACACGCTCGGCGAGCTCGCCGGCGGCCTTGTTGGTGAACGTCAGACCGAGCACCTGCTCGGGGGCGACCTGTCCGGTGCCCACGAGCCAGACCACCCGGGCCGCCATCACCGTCGTCTTGCCCGAACCTGCCCCGGCCACGATGACCTGCGGGGCAGGTGGCGCCGTGATGCAGGCCATCTGCTCCGGGGTGAACGGGATACCGAGGAGCTCCTTGAGCTGCTCGGGGTCGGTGATACGTGCGGACACCCGAGAGAGGCTAACGGCAGCCGCTGACATCGACCGCCGAACCGCTCGACCGCCGTCCGGCGGGCCGCCACCCTGCTGCCCTATGGTCGCCGCCACGCCGAGGGGCACGGCTCACTCCACGACGTACCGCCCCTCGGGCCGGGCACTGCACGAGGCCCGGAAAGCACACTGACCGCAGTGCGGGCCGGTCGTGGGCGTGAATCGTTCGTCCAGCACCCGGCCCGCGGCTGTGGCGAGCAGCTCGCCCACCCATGTGCCGGACAGCGCCTCCTGGGACTGGATCTTCGGCAGGGCGTCACCGCCCTCCTTCTGGGGGGCGGGCTGACGCAGCTGTACGAGTTCGGCGCCACCCGGCTCGGGCCTGCGGCCGTCGAACACCTCGTCCACCGCGCCCTCGCGGACCGCGAGCTGGTAGACGGCGAGCTGGGGGTGGTGGGCGACCTCGTCCCTGGTGGGTGCCTGTTTGCCGGTCTTGAAGTCGACCACGTAGGCCCGGCCGTGCTCGTCCTGTTCGACGCGGTCCATGGAGCCGCGGATCCGCACCTCGTACTCCCCAGCCTCCAGGGTGACGTCGAACGCGTGCTCGGTGGCGGCGGACCGACGTCCGCCGCGGTCCATGACGTGCCAGCGCAGGAAGCGCTCCAGGGCGGCGCGTGCCTGCTCCTTCTCCTGCACGGACTTCCAGGGGGCGTCGAAGGCGAGCGCGTCCCAGACCGCGTCGAGGCGCTCCACGAGGACGGCGAGATCGGCCGGCGTCCGGCCCGACGCGACATCGTCGGCAAGCACGTGGACGACGTTCCCGAAGCCCTGCGCGGCGCTCGCGGGAGCGTCAGCCCGCACCTCGCGTCCGAGGAACCACTGGAGGGCACAGGTGCCGGTGAGCTTTTCGAGGGAGCTCGGGGACAGGGCGAGCGGACGCTCCCGGTCACGCAGCGGCACATCGCTGTGCGTCGGTTCGTTCAGCCCCCACCAGCGGTTCGGGTGCGCCGCCTGGACCAGCGGCTGCCCCTCGTCGTCGGCGAGCGCCGCAAGCCGGGCGAGCCGGCGGGCTGCCGCGTCACGCAGTTCCGGGGACGCGTTCGGGTCGACGGTGGTGGCGCGCAGCTCGGCGACCAAGGGGGCCACCGCGAGCGGGCGACGCGGGCGGCCGGTGATGTCGCGTGGTTCGGTGCCGAGTTCGGCGAGGAAGCGCGAAGGCTGGTCCCCGTCCTCCGCCGGCGCCTTGACCGCGGTGACCACCAGCCGCTCGCGGGCGCGGGTGGCCGCCACATAGAAGAGCCGGCGCTCCTCGGCGAGCAGCGCACCTGGCGGCAGGGGCTCGGCGATACCGTCGCGGCCGATGCGGTCGGCTTCGAGCAGGGACCCGCGACGGCGCAGATCGGGCCAGAGCCCCTCCTGCACGCCCGCCACCACGACGAGACGCCATTCGAGGCCCTTGGACCGGTGCGCCGTCATGAGGCGTACGGCGGCGGGGCGGGCACCTCGGCGGGTGAGCGTGTCGGCGGCGATGTCCTGGGCTTCCAGTTCCTCCAGGAAATTGAGTGCGCCACGGCCACCGGTACGCTCCTCCGCCCGCGCGGCGGTTTCGAACAGGGCGCAGATGGCGTCGAGGTCGCGATCGGCGTTACGGCCGGCGGCGCCGCCGCGCAGCGAGGCGCGCTGGAGGCGCTGCGGCCAGTTGGTGCCGTTCCAGAGTTCCCAGAGCGCCTCCTCCGCGGTGCCCCCTCCTTCGAGGAGTTCACGCGCCTTGCGCAGCAGGGCACCGAGCTGTTGAGCGCCACGGGCATACGCGGGATCGTGGGCGGTGAGCCGCTCCGGCTCGGCGAGCGCACGGGCGATGAGCGAGCTCGACGGCGCGGGCACCCGGTGACCGGCCGCGCGCTCCTCGTCGCGAAGGGCTCGGCCCAGGCGGCGCAGGTCGCCGGTGTCCATGCCGCCCAGGGGGGAGGTGAGCAGCGCGTGGGCGGTCTCGGGGTCGAGCTGCTCGTGCGGCACTGCGGCCGAGGGGGTGCGCTCGCGGATGTCCGCATCCTGCGTGCCTTCCGGGTGCTGCGTGTCCTCCGGATCCTGGGTGGCCCCCGGGTCCCGCTTGCCTTCCGGATCCTGCGTCTCCTCCGTGTGGTCCCTGTCCGCGGCGTCCCGCTCGGTGACCTCGACGCGCCCGGCGCCGGCCGAGGTGTGCCGTCCGGCGATGTCCTGCCCTCCGCGGGGCCCTGGGCCGGCGGTGTCAAAAGGCGCGGCCACCACCCGCAGCGCCGCGAGCAGGGGGCCGACGGCGGGTTCGTGGCGCAGCGGGATGTCGTCGCCGTCCGTCTCGACCGGCACCCCGGCCGCCGTCAGCGCACGCCGCGCCGACGACAGGATCCGCGCCCCCCCGCGCACCAGGACGGCCATGTCGTTCCACGGCACACCGTCCTCGAGATGGGCTCGGCGCAGGATGTCCGCGATGTTGTCGAGTTCGGTCGACGCCGTGGGGTATGTGTAGACCTCGACCCGGCCACCGGATCGGACCGGGGCCAGCGCGCGGTGGGCCCGGACCGCGTCGGCCGGCAGCCGGGACAGTGGCATGCGCTGCGTGAGCAGCCGGGTCGCCGACAGCAGCGACGCGCCCGAGCGCCGGGACGTGGTGAGCACCGCGACCGGTGCGGGGCGGCCGTCCGACCGCGGAAACGTGCTCGGGAAGTCGAGGATGCCGTTCACATCGGCGCCCCGGAACGTGTAGATCGACTGATCGGGGTCGCCGAACGCGACCACTGTGCGGCCGCCTCCGGCCAGTGCCCGCAGCAGCCGGACCTGCGCAGGGTCCGTGTCCTGGTACTCGTCCACGAAGACGGCGTCGTACCCCGGCAGTGCGGTGGTCTCGGCGAGCAGCGCCGCACGGTGGACCAGCTCCGCGTAGTCGAGCACCCCTCCCATGTCGAGGACATCGAGGTACTCGGCGAGGAACGCGGCGGCCGCTCCCCAGTCCCGGCGGCCCGCACGCTCCGCGAATCCGGCCAGTGAGCCGGGTCCCAGGCCCAGCTCGCGGGCGCGGGCGAGCACGGCGCGCACCTCGTCCGCGAATCCGCGCGTGGTCAGGCAGGCACGCAGCTCGTCGGGCCAGCGGACCCTGCCCGGCAGCCCCTCACGCTCCAACTCCAGCTGTCCGGCCAGCAGGTCGCGTACCGCCACGTCCTGTTCGGGGCCCGACAGCAGCCGCAGCGGCTCGGCGAACAGCTCCGCCTCCTGGTGGGCGCGGACCAGTGCGTAGCAGTACGAGTGGAACGTCGTGGCCTGCGGTGCCCTGGCGAATCCGGGCCCGCCCGGTCCGCCGCGCGGCTCGCGTTCCCGGCCGTCGATCCGCAGTGCCATCCGGTCGCGCAGCTCGACCGCCGCCCTGCGGCTGAAGGTGAGCACCAGCAGCCGCTCGGGGTCGGCGCCCGCCGCTATCCGCGCAGCGACCGCTTCCACCAGAGTGGTCGTCTTCCCGGTGCCCGGTCCGGCCAGGACGAGCAGCGGTCCCCGCCGGTGGTCAACCACCGCGCGTTGGGCCGCGTCCAGGAGAGGGGGATCCACCGTGCCCGGCGTGGTACGCACCAGTCGGTACGCGCCCGGGGTCCGCCCTCTGCCGTCCCCCCTCGGGCGCGGGGGAACCCCTTGCCGTACCCGACGGTGCGGTGTACGCCCGGTGGAAGAGGAGGAACTCACGTGGATCGCCGGTCCTGGTGGGTGTGCTGGTGATGAGCTGCGCGGGTGGCCGCCGTCACGGCGGCGGGAACGGATCTGCGGATGCCGCGAACGGCTCCGACGACGCTACTCCACGCGCTGCCCGACCCGCAGGTGGTCCGGTCCGGGCCTTCGCGGGTACCTCGTACGGGGATCGGGGCACTCCCCGCACGGCCCGATGGCGGAAGCTGTCAGTTGTGAGCCTCAGTGTCCGCGACGTCCGCGGCATCCGGAACATCAGCGGCGCCCGTGACGTCCGTTGCGCCGTCCCAGCGCGCCCGCCGTATGTCGAGACGGGGCATATGGCCTTCCGCGCTGCGTGCGGCTTCGCGCAGGGGTGTGCCCTCGGCGCGGTAGTGGTCCAGCGCGCTGAGCTCATGGCCCGGCAGGAGCGCACCATCCGCACGCACCACACGCCACCAGGGCACCGCGCCGCCGTACAATGCCATGACGCGGCCGACCTGGCGCGGACCTCCCTCGCCCAGCCACTCCGCCACATCCCCGTAGGTCATGACACGGCCGGGCGGGATGCGCTCGGCGGTATCGAGTACGCGCTCCGCGTACTCCGGCAGCTCCGGCGACTCCGTCGATCCCGGCATCTCGTCGCTCATCCGGCCCATCCTGCACCATGGCACCGACAGCGAGCGGGCACCCTGATGCCCCCGTACATCGACGCGGCATGCCACCATCATCCGGGCGGTGACTGGTGATACGAGATCAAGAAGAGACCGACACGACGAGGGAGCGGGGCGTGCAGCCTGCGGCAGCGGCAAGCACCTCCGGTTCCGAGTCACGCCCGGAACCGGCCGGTCCGCGAAGCGGTGAGGGGGCTGACCCGGATCGGGGCGCGGTCTCCGAGGTGAGGTCCGGCACCGAGGCAGTCGGCGGGGCCGGCGCGACCGGCAGGACCGGTGGGCCTGAGGACACTGTTGCGACCGGCGGGATCGAGGTGCCGAAGGGGAGCTCGGACGGCGATGAGTCCAAGCCCACCGACGGGTACCCCGACGAAGCCCCGGCGAACGAGGCGCCCGCAGGTGGCACCCCGACCCACGAGTCCCCCGCAGGCGCGACCCCCGACGACGACGCCACCGCCCGAACGTCCGCTGCCGGCGGCACCGCGGACGGCACGTCCACGACCGGCTCATCCGCAGCCGCCGAGACCCCGGCGGCCAGCGAGCAGGTGTTCGGTGACGCACCCCTGCTCCCGGCCCGGGTGCACCGCCCGTCCGATCTGACTCGGCTGCTGACCGGCATCCTGATGATCGCGGCCCTGCTCGCCATCGCCGCCTTCGCTCACGGCACGACGTCCGGCCTGGAGTCGGACATCTCCAAGCGCACCGGTCAGGCCCCCGATCTGCTGGTCAAGCTCGCCGGTCTGGTCTCCAGCATCGCCGTGCTGCTCGTCCCCGTCGCGTTCGCGATCGAACGGCTGATCAAGCGGGACGGACTGCGGATCGCGGACGGTGTCCTCGCCGCCGTGCTCGCTCACGGCGTGACGCTGGCAACCGACCTGTGGGTCGCCGACGCCGCGCCCAGCCAGATCCAGGACGCGCTGACCCAACCGCAGACGGGCGGCGGCCTGACCGATCCCGTGCACGGCTATCTCGCACCGGTGATCGCCTACATGACGGCCGTCGGCATGGCGAAACGCCCGCGCTGGCGGGTGGCACTCTGGGGAGTGCTGCTGCTCGACGCGTTCGCGATGCTGGTCGCGGGCTACACCACCCCGTTCTCGATCATCCTGACGGTACTGATCGGCTGGACCGTCGCCTACGGCACGATCTACGCGGTCGGCTCCCCGAACGTCCAGCCCACCGGGCAGACCCTGCTGGCCGGACTGCGCCACGTGGGCTTCCACCCGGTCACGGCCATGCGCGCGGAGGATGCTCCCGACTCCGCCGAGAACGGAGACCGTGGCCGTCGTTACCTCGTCACCCTGGAGGACGGCCCGCCGCTCGACGTCACCGTCGTCGACCGAGAGCAGCAGGCTCAGGGCTACTTCTACCGGGTGTGGCGTCGGCTCACGCTGCGCGGCATCTTCACCCGCCGTTCCACCCAGTCGCTGCGCCAGGCACTGGAGCAGGAGGCGCTCCTCGCCTACGCCGCCATCGCCGCCGGTGCCCACGCCCCCAAGCTGATCGCCACCTCCGAGCTGGGGCCCGACGCCGTGATGCTGGTGTACGAGCACCTCGGCGGACGCTCGCTGGACTCCCTCCCCGACGAGGAGATCACCGACGAGGTGGTGCGGGGTGCCTTCCAGCAGGTGAAGGCACTCCAGTCGCGACGCATCGCGCACCGCAGGCTGACCGGCGACGCGATCCTGGTGGATCGTTCCGGCACGGTGCTGCTCACCGACCTGCGCGGTGGTGAGATCGCCGCGGGCGACATCGTGCTGCGGATGGACATCGCTCAATTGCTGGCCACGCTGGGCCTGCGGGTCGGGGCTGAGCGCGCCGTGGCGGCGGCCGTGGACGTCCTGGGGCCTGACGCGATCGCCGTCTGCCTGCCCCTGCTCCAGCCGATCGCCCTGAGCCGCTCCACGCGCGCCACCCTTCGGCGGCTCGCACGGGAGCGGTCGCAGCGCGAACGGGAGGAGGTGCTGGCTGCAGCCGAAGCGGCGAAGCAGGCCAGGGCACAAGCCTCCGTAGCGGACGAAGGCGAGCAGGACGGGCGCGGCCGTAAGGCCGCCCGCAAGTCGCTACGGGCCGAGAAGCAGGCTGAGAAGCGCGCCATGGACGCGGCGCTGGACGAGGCGCGCGAGGAGGACCTGCTGGCGCAGATCAGGCGGCAGGTGCTGCTGATCCGTCCGCAGGCACCGGTCGAGCCGGTCCGGCTGGAGCGGATCAAGCCGCGCACCCTGGTCTCGCTGATCGCCGGAGCCATCGGCGCCTACTTCCTGCTGTCGCAGCTGACCCAGACCGACCTCACCGTGGTCGCCAGGGCGCACTGGGGCTGGGTGGCCGCTGCGGTGCTCTTCTCGGCGGTGAGCTATGTCGCGGCGGCGATGAGCCTGCTGGGCTTCGTACCGGAGCGGGTGCCGTTCCTCCGTACGGTCGTGGCGCAGGTCGCGGGCTCGTTCGTGAAGATCGTCGCCCCGGCCGCGGTCGGCGGGGTCGCCCTCAACACGCGTTTCCTCCAGCGCTCCGGTGTACGGCCCGGGCTCGCCGTGGCGAGTGTGGGTGCCTCCCAGTTGTTCGGGCTCGGCGCCCACATCCTGCTGCTGCTCGCCTTCGGCTACCTGACCGGCACGGAGCGGACCTCGCCGGTGACACCGTCCAGGACCGTCATCGCGGGCCTGCTGACGGTGGCCGTGCTGGTGCTTGTGGTGACCGCGATCCCGTTCCTGCGCAAATTCGTGTCGACGCGGCTGCGCTCGCTGTTCGTCGGCGTCGTCCCGCGCATGCTGGACGTGCTCCAGCGGCCGGTGAAGCTGCTCACCGGAATCGGCGGCATGCTGATGCTGACCGGCGCCTTCGTGATGTGCCTGGACGCGTCGATCCGAGCCTTCGACAACGGCAACCAGCAGCTCAGCTACGCCAGCATCGCCGTGGTCTTCCTCGCGGGCAACGCACTCGGATCGGCGGCGCCGACACCGGGTGGCATCGGCGCGGTCGAGGGCGCGCTGACCCTCGGCCTGGGCGCCGTGGGGCTGCCGCTGGAGGTCGCGGCCCCCGCCGTGCTGCTCTACCGGCTGCTGACGCTGTGGATCCCGGTGCTTCCGGGATGGGTGTCCTTCAACCACCTCACCCGAAAGGGTGCACTTTAGGGAACGCGTCAGTGGCGCGCGGCCACGGGCGTTCCTGCTGGTGTCCGCCGCCATCGGACCGCCAGAGCCCGAGAGGCGGGCCCTGCCGGAACGCCGCAGGATGGGCTCATGCCGACCTCCACCCCCCTCCTCGCAGCGGCGACCGCGGCGGCGACCGCGGCGGTGCTCCTCGCGACGACCGGCTGTTCGAGCGGCGGAGGGGGGAGCGGCGACGAGACAGCACAGAGCAAGCGGGATCTGAGCGCCCAGAAACTCGACTGGCAGCCGTGCCCGGCTCCCTCGGAGGCCGAGGGCGGCGGCCCCGCGCCCTCGCCGCTGCCCGGCGGCACGAAGTGGGAATGCTCGTTCATGGACGTCCCGCGCGACTACGGGGATCCGGACGGCGACACGTTCGAGATCGCGCTGATACGGGCGAAGGCCAAGGACCAGTCCAAGCGAATAGGTTCCCTGCTCTTCAACTTCGGCGGCCCCGGTGGTTCCGGAGTCAGCGCGCTGCCCTCGATGGCCGAGGACTACGAGAAGCTGCGCGAGCGCTACGACCTGGTGAGCTTCGACCCGCGCGGCGTCGGCCGCAGCGAGCCGGTCGAATGCGCGGACAACAGGCAGCTGGACGAGTACTACGCGCAGGACGCCACGCCCGACGACGCCAAGGAGGAGGCGGCTTACACCGACCGGCTGCGCTGGTACGCCTCAAGCTGCGAGAAGAACTCCGGCGACTACCTGCCCCATGTCAGCACCACCGATGCCGCCCGAGACATGGATCTGATGCGCCAGGTGCTCGGCGACGACAAGCTCCACTACCTCGGCTTCTCCTACGGCACCGAACTCGGCGGCGTCTACGCGCACCTGTTCCCGGAGAAGGTGGGCCGGGCCGTCTTCGATGCCGTGGTCGACCCGAACAGCACGTCGGAGCAGGGTTCGCTGGCGCAGGCCAAGGGCTTCCAGCTGGCACTGGACAACTTCGCCGCGGACTGCGTCGCCCGCGGCGACGAGTGCCAGCTGCCGGGCAGCACTGCGCAGGAGGTCGAGCAGTTCGTCGTCGACCTGCTGGCACGGCTGGAGAAGAAGCCCATCCCGGCATCCGGGGACCGTGAACTCACCCAGACGCAGGCGACGAACGGCATCGCCCAAGCCCTGTACTCCAAGGAGTACTGGCCGCTGCTTGAGCAGGGCCTGGATGAGGCGGACGGTGGCAACGGCGCGCTGTTGCTGGCCCTTTCCGACGCGATGAACGGGCGCAATCAGGAAGGCCAGTACAGCAACATCCAGGCGGCGAACACCGCGATCAACTGCCTCGACTCCAAGCAGCGCTTCTCGCTGGAGGAGACCAAGGCCAAGCTGCCCGAATTCCGCAAGGCGTCACCGGTCTTCGGCGACTACCTCGGCTGGGGCCTGATGAGTTGCACCGACTGGCCGGTGCCGGGCCAGTCGGAGCACCCGGACGTCACGGCGGCGGGCGCCGCTCCGATCCTGGTGATCGGCAACACCGGTGACCCCGCCACACCGTACGCGGGCGCCAAGGCCATGGCCGAACAGCTCGGCGAGGGGGTCGGCATCGAGATGACCTATCGCGGCCAGGGGCACGGGGCCTACGGCAGCGGCAGCGCCTGTGTGCAGTCGGCCGTCGACAGGTACCTGTTGGACGGGGTGGTACCGGCCGCCGGCACGGTGTGCGAGTGACGCCCCGCGATGCGCGACCGCGATCAGCGCGATGAACGTTCCGTCATCGTCGGCATCGGATTCCGAAGTTATCCCCAGGGATTGTCACTGTCAGTGACGGCGCCTAGGCTGGCACAGCAGTCGATCACCGAGCATCGATCAGACAGACGGGGGCGTGGAATGACGTGGCGGACACGGACACGGACACGATCGAGGATGGGCTCGAAGGCCGGAGTGACGGCGCTCGCGCTGGCCATATCGGCGGCCTGCGGGGTACTGACCGCCTGTGACACTCTCGGTGGCGCAGGCGGGAGCGAGGGCACCGGCCGCGGGCCGCAGGCGCCGCTTCCGGTCCGGAAGGGAGACGCGGCGAGCGGACTGCCCCGGGCTCTGGCCGAGCAGCGGCTCGACTGGCGGCCCTGCGAAGATGACGGCTGGACCTGTGCCGAGGTCAAGGTACCGCTGGATTACGCGGATCCGGACGGTGAGACGATTTCCCTGGCCATGATCCGTCGCGAGGCACGCGACCAAGGCGAGCGCATCGGCTCCCTGCTGTTCAACTTCGGTGGGCCTGGAGGGTCCGGAGTGCAGAGCCTGCCCGGCTTCGCCCCGGAGTTCGAGACCCTGGGCGCCCGCTACGACCTGGTGAGCTTCGACCCGCGCGGGGTCGCGAAGAGCTCCGGCGTGGTGTGCCGCAGCGACCGGGAGCAGGACGACGCGGCCACTCGGGTCGACCTCACTCCCGATAACCCGGTCGAGGAAGCGGCGTACTTCCGGGACGCCGAGTCCTTCGGAGCGGGCTGCGCAGCGCGCTCAGGGAGGATGCTGCCCCATGTCGGCACGACGAACGCCGCTCGAGACATGGATCTGATGCGCCATGTACTGGGCGACCGCAAGCTCAACTACTTCGGCATCTCCTACGGCACCGAACTCGGCGGGACCTACGCGCACCTCTTCCCGGGGAACGTGGGGCGGACGGTGCTGGACGCGGTCGTGGATCCCACGGCCGACGCCACCGGCCATGCCCGCAACCAGACCACCGGCTTCCAGCGCGCTCTGGACAACTACCTGACCGCCAGAGGGGAGGACGCGACGGCAGGGTCGCAGCGGATAGCGCGGTTGCTGGAGCGCATCGACCAGCGGCCACTGCCCGCCGGCGACGGGCGCGAGCTCAATCAGAGCCTCGCCCTCACCGGCATCGTCATGGCGCTCTACTCCGAGACCCTGTGGCCGAAGCTGACCGAGGGCCTGGAGGAGGCCGAGCAGCGTGGCCGCGGCTCAAAGCTCCTCGCACTCTCGGATCACTACAACGACCGTGACGAGAGCGGGCATTACAGCACGCAGAGCCATTCACAGCGGGCGATATCGTGCGCGGACAGCAAGGGGCGGCCGAGCGCGGCGGAGGCGAAGGCTCTGCTGCCGGAATTCCGGAGGATATCCCCGGTGTTCGGCGAGTTCCTGGCCTGGGACACGGCGGGCTGGTGCGCCAAGTGGCCGGTGCCTGGCGAGCGGTCGACCCCGGAGGCCAGCGCGCCGGGAGCAGGCCCCATCCTGGTCGTCGGCACGACCGGAGACCCTGCGACGCCTTACGAGGGCGCCCGCCGGATGGCGGACGAGCTGGGCGAGGGCGTCGGGGTGCTGCTGACCAACAAAGCCGAGGGCCACGGCGGTTACAACCCGGAGAATCGCTGTGTGACCGAGGTCGTGGACGCCTACCTGCTGAACGGCACGGTTCCTCAAAACGGGAAGACCTGCGGCTGAAGTGTGTTGCGGAAGCCCTGTCCCGCACCGCGGGAAAGACCTGCCGACAGGGGCCGACCACAGGCGCTGCAGGCCGGCCCCGCCCGCGAAGCCCGAAAGCAGGGCCGGAGGACCCGGCGGCAACGATCCAGTGGACCGGTCCGGCGGATCGGTGGAACAGATCGGCCGGACCGGCCCAAGGGGTGGTTCTAGGTGACTGGTGTTAAGCGGGTCGTCCTGGGCGTGCGGTGTCGCCGTTGGGGGTGTCAGGGTCGTGGTTGCTGGCTGGTGGTCGGGCGGCGTGTGGGCGGTTCGTGGCCGTCGTGGGGGCTGTTGAGGGCTTGGCACGGCCGCGTGCGGGTCGTTTGCATGGTCCAGGGCGCCCTCGGGACGGTCAGCCGGCGGCGACCGCCCACTTGTCACTGCCTGTGGACATGATTCCGAGCACGCCGAGCCGCGCGACGTTGACGGCGGCGGCCAGCAAGGAGAAGTCGGCGGCGATCTTGGCCCGGCCCCGCACCCGGGCGCGGCGTCCGCCGTGTCGCCGCCGCATCAGGTGGGCGATCTTGCGTTCGACCTTGGGGCGGGTGGCCCGGTAGGCGGCCAGCCAGACGGGGTCCGCACTGCGAGCCCGGCCCCGGGCCAGGTGTTCTTCGTGAGGGCCGATGGTGATGACGCGTCCGTTCCTGGCGGTAGTGCACTGCGCCGCAAGGGGGCAGGCGGCGCAGGCGGTCTTGAAGCAGGCCGCCCCACCGCCATCAGACTTCGGGCGGATCGCGGCGGTCACCTGGTTCGGGCAGGTGACCTGCCCTGCCTCCAGATCGATGGTGAAGGCGTCCTTGGAGAACCGCCCACCGGGCGCGTTGGCCGCCTGCACCTTGACCATCACCCGGGCGCCCGCGTCGTCCAGCTCGGCCAGCAGCGGCCCGGTCCCGTAAGCGGCGTCGCCGTAGACTTCGGCCCGCGCCTGGTCTGCCTGCTCGGCGGCAGGTGGTTGGAGAACGTCGGCGAGCAGGTCGGCGGCGGGCTCGGCATCGCCGGCGTTGCCCGCCGTGACCTCGGTCGCGGTGATGACCTCGCTGTCGGGTTCCTCGGCCACATGACCCTTGTAACCGTCGAAGGACCGGCGGACGGTCTTGTGGCCGTGCCGGGCCTCGGGATCAACCGTGGAGATGACCCGGTCCGCGGCCACCTTGCGGGCGATCTTGAAGACGCCCCCGTCCTGCTCCAGGTCCTGGCCCAGCACGGTGGCCAGCAACCGCGCGGCCTGGCCCACATCCCCGGGCACGGCCCGGCCGTCCAGCACGGTCAGCAGCGCGAACCCGTCACGGGCCCGCGAATCGATGAGGGCTTCCCGCTCGGCCGCGTCCGTCCAGTCGATGACCGGCTTGTCCGTGCTGGTGTAGGCGTCCCCGCTGGAGATCACCGCCCGCAGCTCGGCCCGCAGCACGTGATCGGCCGCCCGCAGCAGGCCGCGGATGGCCGAACGGATCAGCGTGATGGTGTCCTGCGTGGCCACCGCGTCATAGATCGGTGCCGAGTCCAGCACCCTCCTGCGGCCGACCAGTCCGGCCTGTGCAGCAACCTCTACCGTCCGCTCGAAGATCCGGTTCGGCCGGGCGGAAGCGGCAAGCCTCGCCCGCATGTCGACCAGCACGGTGTGCACGAACCCCGGATGGTCGAAGTCCAGCCCGCCGGCGGCGTACTTCCAGCGCACATCGAACGCGAACCGCTCGACCGCCTCGCGATCGGACAAACCCTCCAGACGCTGCAGGACCATCACGACCGCCACGATCATCGGCGGCACCGACCTGCGGCCGTCCTCGGCGAACAGATCGGCGAACATCTCATCGGGGAACAACGCCCGGCACTCGCGGTGCAGCACCGCGTAGATCGAGTTCGGCGCCAGCCGACCCTCGCAGAAACCCACTGTGGAGGAGAGCAACCCCGGCTGCATCGGAGTCCGGCCCACTGCCATCGCTCAACCTCTCCCCACACCCAGCGACCAACACCCCGCAGCCTGACACAGGACGAAGACCCAGCGCGAGCTCACGCGATTAACACCAGTCACCTAGGGCGTGTTGCGAAAGTCCCTCCTGACCCGCGACGCCTGGCACGCACGCTCGCCGCGTTGTCGGAGTCATCCAAGTACGTCCAGTACGAGGATGATCCTCCGCCTTGCGATCGCACGCACCAGACGCCACAGGCCCCGCCCTGCGGGCGGACGGAGCTACTTTCGCAACACGCCCTAGTAGATCGGCTTCTGCGGCTCGATCTGGTTGACCCAGCCGATCACACCGCCGCCGACGTGCACCGCGTCCGCGAAGCCCGCCGACTTGAGCACGGCGAGGACTTCCGCACTGCGGACGCCCGTCTTGCAGTGCAGGACGATCTTCTTGTCCTGCGGCAGCCCCTGGAGGGCATTGCCCATCAGGAACTCGTTCTTGGGGATGAGCCGCGCCCCGGGGATGGAGACGATCTCGAACTCGTTCGGCTCACGAACGTCGATGATGTCGATGTTCTCGCCGTCGTCGATCCACTCCTTGAGCTGCTTCGGAGTGATCGTCGAGCCGAGCGCCGCTTCCTGGGCCTCCTCCGACACGACGCCGCAGAAGGCCTCGTAGTCGATGAGTTCGGTGACGGTCGGATTCTCCCCGCACACCGCGCAGTTCGGGTCCTTGCGGACCTTCACCTGGCGGTACTGCATCTCCAGTGCGTCGTAGATCATCAACCGGCCGACCAGCGGCTCGCCGATACCGGCGAGCAGCTTGATCGCCTCGTTCACCTGGATGGACCCGATGGACGCGCAGAGCACGCCCAACACGCCGCCTTCGGCGCAGGAGGGCACCATCCCCGGCGGCGGCGGCTCCGGGTAGAGGCAGCGGTAGCAGGGGCCGTGCTCGGACCAGAAGACGGAGGCCTGACCATCGAAACGGTAGATCGAACCCCACACGTAAGGCTTGCCGAGCAGCACGCAGGCGTCGTTCACCAGATAGCGGGTGGCGAAATTGTCCGTACCGTCGACGATCAGGTCGTACTGGCTGAAGATGTCCATCACGTTCTCGGCCTCAAGCCGTTCCTCGTGCAGGACCACGTTCACATACGGGTTGATGCCCTTGACGCTGTCACGCGCCGACTCGGCCTTGGAACGGCCGATGTCCGACTGGCTGTGGATGATCTGGCGCTGCAAGTTCGACTCGTCCACCTCGTCGAACTCAACGATTCCGAGGGTGCCGACCCCGGCCGCTGCCAGGTACATGAGCGCCGGGGAACCGAGCCCGCCCGCGCCCACGCAGAGCACCCTGGCGTTCTTGAGGCGCTTCTGCCCCTCCATCCCGACGTCCGGGATGATCAGGTGGCGGGAGTACCTGCGGACCTCGTCTACGGTGAGCTCGGCAGCCGGCTCGACCAGGGGTGGCAGCGACACGGAGACCTCATCAATACAGCTGGTGGTCGTTACGTCAGGACGGTTGTTCTCGCTGTAACAGTGCCATGCGTCTTCTCATTCCGAGACACCCGGTCCAATACGCGAGACAATTTCGTCCCAGTAGCCGGGCAAGGAGTCAAACGCCCCGGTTCGCCCCGTGCGGTCGGTGAAGAAGATCGTGCCCGCTCCCTGCCAGCGGGCGATACGCATGGCCTCCTCCAGATGCGTCCGCGGCACCCCGTGGACGAAATGCACGAACCGCTCGGGCGGATGGTCCGCTGTCCACTCCGCGACCTGTGACCAGCGGTAGTCGGCCCAGGGTCCGGAGAAGGTGACGAGTTGGTCGGCGACCTCCGCGTAGCCCGGATGGGGGTGCGTGCCCTGGCCGAGGACCAGGTGTCCTCCGTCGAGAAGGGCGTGGAGGGTGGCCGTCAGACGCCGCACGCCGGGCAGATCCACCCGGTCCACCGGGCAGCGGCCCAGCAGGAAGCCACGGACCCGGTACCAGTCGAGGTAGCGCTGGGCGTCGGTGATGAGCTCGGCGAATGGGCGGGTGCCATGGGCCAGGTCGAGATGGCCCAGCACCCGGCTCCCGGCGTTGTTCAGCCGCCCCGCGGCCTCCAAGCAGTGCGGGTCCGGCTGGATGCCGGGGCCGCCGCCGGACACATTGAGCACCGCCCAGTGCAGCGGAGTTCCGGGCCGGGTCAGCTCGGCCCATTCCACGGGGGCCACCAGCGGATGCGCATAGCCGGGGACGCCGAAACCGAGTCGGTCCGCGTCGGGTGCGGAGAGCACGGGACCCGTGGACGTCAGATACGGCACGCCGCCTCCATCCAGATGTCCGCAAGTGACTCCTCCAGGTTGATCCGGGGCCGCCAGCCGAGCCGGTCGCGAGCCGTGCGCACATCCGCCTGCTGCCAGCTTCCGCAGCCGTCGGGGTAAGGGAAGGGGGTGGCGCCGAGTTGCTCGGCGAGGCTCTCGGGGCCGCGCGGTGCACCGATGTGACCGTGGCCGGAACGCGCGGGAAGCGCGTCCACCTCATGGAGCGCCCCGGTGAATCCGGCGACCCGGGCGAGCACGGTGGCGGCGTCCCTCAGCCGCACGGCACGGCCGGTACCGATGTTCACGACACCCTGTGCCGCGGAGAGTGAGGCGGCGTGCACGGCACGGGCCACATCCCGTACGTCCACGAAGTCACGCTGCACGCCGAGGCCGCTCAGCTTCAGCTCTCCGTCGCCGGACTGCATGGCTCGGCGCATTGCCTCAGCGAGGCGTCCCAGCGGGGATCCGGCGGGCGTGCCGGGTCCCACCGGCGAGAACACCCGCAGCACGACCGCGTCCAGTCCGGAGCCCAACACCAGCTCGGTCGCAGCCAGCTTGGAGACTCCGTAGGGGCCACCCGGCCGCGGTACCGCGTCCTCGGCCGTGGACGAGCCGGCCTGCGACGGTCCGTACTCGGACGCGCAACCGAGCTGCACGAGGCGGGCGCCGCAGCCGCTGCGGCGAAGGGCCTCGCAGACGGTGGCGACGGCCACGGTGTTGTGCCGGGTGAGATCGCGGGCTCCGCCACGGGTCGCTCCGGCACAGTTGATCACCACTCCGGGATGGACAGCGTCCAGGAAGCGGGTGAGCGCCCCCGGGCTGCCCCCCGCGAGGTCGAAGCGTACGTCGGCGTCGTCACCTCGCCCCAGAGCCGTGAGGTGCACGGCAGGGTCGGCCAGCAGCCGTTCGGCGACGAAACGGCCGAGGAATCCATTGGCTCCGAGCAGCAGCACCCTCATCGCGTGGCTCCCCGCTGCCGACGGGCCACTCGGGCCAGGACGGCCGGTGCTGGATGGGACGGGTTCATGTCGTGCGTCTCCTCAGGATGTTGCTCGATGGTTCTTCCGGTACGCCCGCGGCGTCGGCCCCGCGGGTGTTGTGTGTGTGGGGGGGCTCCGGTGGGCCCGGGAAGGCCCACCGGAGAGTCAGGGGGTGTGCGCGGACGCCCGGGACAGCGCCGCGGTGGCATGGAACAGCAGGCCGAGCGCTGCCGCTCCGCAGGCGAGCGCCGGAACGGCTCCCGGTCCCCAGGCGAGCACGGCGGACTCCACGGGCCGGGCCAGAGCGCCGCACCCGGGCAGTCGGCCGACGAGCACACAGGCCAGCGCGAGGACTTCCGCGGCAGCGGCGGCCGCGAGGCCCATGCAGGCGGACCGGGCGAAGCCATGGACCGTGAGAAGCCGCGCCAGAAAGAGCAGCAGGCCCAGGGCGACGGCGGCCACCGCGGGCACCGGCTGGACGAGTCCGACGAGTGCCACCAGGGCGGTCAGCGCGATCGCGTAGAGCGCGACGACCGCCAGCACTAGAGGCCGCACCCCGGCGGCGAAGTCCTCAAGGCCACGGCTGCCACCCAGCCTGCTGCGCGCCGCACGGGCGAACAGCCAGGCGCTGAGCGCCGCGGGGGCGACCGCGAGGGCGAGGGACAGCAGCAGGCCCACCGTCGGCTGCCAGAGGTCACCGACCTCCATCGAGTGGACCCTGCCACCGGCGAAGCGCGCCAGGAGTCCACCGCCCGCCACGGAGAAGGCGAGCAGCAGGCCCACCCAGAGCCTGCCGAAGCGCGCCGCGCGACCGGGCGCCCGCAGCGGGCCGCGCCGGAGGCTGCCGACCAGTGCCGCAGCCAGCGCCAGCGTCGCGCCTGCCGCCACGCTGACGCGTATCAGGCCGCTGCCGAGGTCAAGGGCGGTCACCCCGGCGATGGCGACGGCGCCCGGCAGCAGCGCGGGGAGCAGTGACGCCGCCCCAGGCGCGGTCTCAACCGGCCCTACCCACCCCGCTGCCCCGACGGCAGCGGATCGGGAGGTGATGGCGGGCTCACCACGGGGCACCCGGGCGTACATCTCCTCGGCCAACGAGAACACGTCCCGGTGCCGGAACCGGGCAGCGGTGCGGTCGGTCAGCCCGTGTGCTTCGAGTCCGGCCGCGATCTCCAGCGAGTCGACGGCCCGTGCGCACAGCTCGCGATGCCGGTGCATCAGCGTCTTCACGGGGTCGACGGGGCCCCGGCGGGCAGCGGCGGGGACACCCGCGGTGGTCTGCCCAAGGGGCGCCTCGTGGGTCACGGTGGTATCGATCGCCGGGCTCGCCGGGAGATCTGCGGTGGTGTCAGGCATCGGGGGCTCCTGCGGTGACCGCGTCGGCCAGGGCGCCGTCCGCCCACGAGGGACGGGCGCGGGCCCCGGTCCAGTGGCCCGGTACATGGGCCTCGGCGGGGGTGCTGAAGGGGAGGGAAGGGGAATCCGTGTCGCGGTGCGGGCAGCTGTGGGACAGGAGCTCCAGATAGATGCCGCGGAACGCGGCGAGGTTCTGCTCGACGGTGAAGAGCTCGGTGGCCCTGGCCCGTGCCGCCGCCCCGAGCCGGGCGCGGCGCTCGGGGTCGCGCAGCAGCGCGACACAGGCGTCCGCCAGTGCCTTCGGGTTGCGCGGGGGCACCACGAGCCCGGTACCGCCGATGACCTCGACGACGGCTCCGGCGTCCGTGGACACGGTGGCGCACCCGCAGAACATCGCTTCGACCAGGCTGACGGGGAAGCCTTCGACCACGCTCGACAGGACGACGACGGCACCCGCGGCATAGGCGTCGGCGAGCTCAGGCGCCTCGGGTCCGCCGATCTCCTCGAACGAGACGGGGTTGTCGCCGACGGCGTGCGCACCGGCTGCCTCGTCGGGAAACAGCTGAGCGGCCAGGGCCCGGCAGTGCGCGAGGTAGGCGGGTCCTTCGGGCCCTCGCACCGACGCGGCCAGGATCCGCAGCCGGGTGTCCGGCTCCGCTCTGCGCACCTGCGCGAAGGCGTGCAGCAACGCGACCAGGTCTTTGGCGGGTTCGATCCTGCCGACCCAGACGAGGGTGCGCGGGTCGCCGCAGAACTCGCCTTCGCCCACCTCGGTGAAGCGGTCGGCGTCCATCCCCGGATAGACCGTGCGCAGTCGCGCGGGATCGGCTCCACAGCGTTCCTGCCACCGTCGGGCGTGCGTGTTGCCGGGGGTGATGAGAGCCGCCTCGCGGTACACCTCTTTGGCCAGCAGCCCGTGGAAGCGCGCCAGAAGGGCGCGCACGGGTGCCGCCGCGCCCTCGCCTCCGGCCCCGCTTCCGGCCACCGCCAGATAGTGCGCGCGCAGTTGTACGCCGTACTCCGTGACCAGCAGCGGCACACCGAAGAAGCGTTTGGCCAGCAGACCGGGCAGCGCCCCGGCTCCGCCGGTCGTGGCGTGGCAGAGGTCGACCGCCCCGAGCGAGTCACTCCCGTACCAGTCGAGGCTCAACGGACGCAGAGCCCGCTCCAGGTGGTCGGCGAAGGCCAGGAAGTCGGGCACCGTGGCGGTGTGCGCCGCGCGGACGGCGCCAGGAGCGCGGCAGGCCGATTCCATGGCACGTACGGCGAGTTCGGACCGAAGGGCGGTGTGGAGTCCCCCCCGCTCCCGCGCCAGCTCCGCGAGTCCGTAGAGGCCATCGGCGAAGCGGTGTCGGTCGCCGCCGCAGATCCCGCCGGCCAACTCCCCGAAATGCTCGGCGAACCGCCTGCGCGCGCGCCGCCCGTGGCTGCGGCCGTCGTCCTCCGGCGCCCAGAGCGGTGCCGTGCGCACCCGCTCGACCTGCGGCGGCAGCTGGACCCAGCCGGCGTCTTCCTGTTCGGCGCTGCGGCTCAGGGCGTAGACATCGAATTCGTGCTGCGTGAGCCCACGCACGAGCCGGTCACACCAGAGCCTGCACTCACCCGTCACATATGGATAGCCACCCTCCGTGAGCAATCCGATCCGCACGACTACACCCCCGATCCCTTTTGTGGACAGCCGCTGTCGGTCACACCGGCCGGGCGTGCTGTCGCGGCCTGGCGGCGGGACGACGTTATGCGGACAAGACAGTGGCGCGACGGACGGTTGTCCATCGCGCCACCGGAAGGGGTGAATACACGTAACTTTCCCGGGCCCGCGGCGTTCGATAGCGCTACGAACGACACCCCGGCAACGGCCTCGCGCCGCCGGCCGACTTCGCGTCGCCCGGCGCGCCGCGGCGCGTCAGTCGCCGGGGTAGACCCAGGGATTGGGACGGCATCGCACTCCGTCGACGGCGAGCGACTTGGTCTGCTGCTGCATCACGGGCGCCAGGGCGCCGGGCGTCCTGCAGTCCACATGGCCGTGTCCGAGCCGGTGGCCGACCTCGTGGTTGATCAACATCTGGCGGTACGCGAGCATGGCCTCGGGCCCGTAGGTCGGGGAACCCTGGGCCCAGCGGTAGGCATTGATCATCACGCGTTCCGTCCTGTCGGAGTTGCATGAGACGTTGCCGACGGTGGTGTCCAGATCGGACTTGGCACACCAGACCCCGGTGGTACCCGGGCTGGCGAGGGTGATCACGAACTGAGGATCCCCGGAAGAGATGCGCTCGAACGTCATGTCCCCGTCGTGGGCCCAGCTCCGTTTGTCGTTGAGCGTCTGCTGGACGGCCTTTGCGAAGAGCGCACCGTCCAGGCCGATGCCCTTCTCGACATCGATCCGGTAGCGGATCTTCCTGCCGCTGCCCGGGGCCTTGTCGAAGCCGGGCACCGCCGCGAAGTCGCCCGGCCCCTTGAGCTCGGGGTCGAGCTCGAACTGCTTGGCCATCAGCTGCGCGTAGCCGAGTGGGGCGGCCGGCGCCCGGGGAGCCTGCCGCTGCGGGATGGGCCTGCTGTCGGAGCGGGACGCGGAGCCGTCCGCGCTGCCCCGGTCCGCTTCCCCCGCTGCCCGCGCATCGGACTCGGCCGCGCCATCGCCCGTGACCTGGCCCGCGACGACGACCGCGAGGACGGTGGTCACGGCCGCAGCGGCGATGCCGGTGACCGTGCGGCCCTTGATGCTCTTGCCGGCCGGCCTCGCGGCCGTTTCGTCATCCGATACTCCGTCAGGAGCCGTCTGCTTCCCGAGCTCGGACGCCTCCGTGGCGCCCCTCGCACCCGGGACACCAGGGGCGAAGGGCGGCGCACCCGGCGCGCTCGGAGCGTCGAACGCCTCGACGAACTCCCGCCGCGGACCGGGGATCCGCGCTCCGGCGCCGATGGGCTGGCCCTTCCGCACGGAGCCGGATGGACCCACGACCGGTTGCCCGCCCGTCATGGTGGCCGTCTGCCCGCGAGGGACACCCCGCCAGTCGCCGTACCGGGAGCCGCCCTGCGGCGCGCCCCAGGCGCCGCCCGGCTCACGCTGCTCCGGATGGCCGCCGCGCACCTGGGGGGAACCATGCGCCGGGGTTCCGTCGGCCCGTGTGCCGTGCACCGGTGTTCCGTGGGTCGGGGTGTCGTACGCCGGAGTCCCGTGGGCGGGCATACCGTACGCCGAAGTCCCGTGGGCCGGGGTCGGATACGTGTCCCGCCCCCCGTACGGCCCGCTCCCGCCCTCGACCCCGCTCGCCGCCGGGGCGGGCCCCGCGACACCGCCGTCGGCGGCCTTGGGCGCGGGGCCCTTGCGACTGTGTCGTCCCACGCCCCGGATCAGCTCCTACCGCTGTTGTCGTCCAGAAATGACCTGACGGCCGCCCCCACGGTCTCCGGGTACTCCATCATGGCGACGTGCCCGGCGTCCGGCAGGGTCAGCAGTCGGGAGTCGCGGAACGCCGCGGCCGCCTTGCGTGCCATCCGGTACGAGACGAGCTGGTCCCGGCACCCGTAGACGAGGAGCGTCGGTGCGAGGACCCGTTCGGCCTGCCGCCACAGTCCGTGCTGCCCGCCGAGCGTATAGGCGTCCACGAGGCCGCGGGCCGAGCGTGCCATCGCGTCCCAGAAGTACGGGAGTTCGAGCCGTCGCTCCATCTCCTCGACGGCATGCCGGAAGCCCTGGTCGGTCACCCGGCCCGGATCCCCGTAGCAGAGCGCCGTCACTCCGCGGACCCGCATCTCCGGGGTCCAGTGCTTCGTCACACGGCTGAACAGCCGGGCCGCACCGGGCAGCGCGAGCGCCGCCGTGGGCCAGGTGGCGCGCTGGGCGCGCAGCTCCGGGAGCGCGGGCGAGACGAGGGTGAGCGTGCGGACGAGGTCGGGGCGGACGGCGGCGACACGAGTGCAGATCGCGCCGCCCAGCGAGTTCCCGAGCAGGTGCACCGGACCGCGCCCGGAGGCGTCCAGCAACCGGATGACCGAGCGGGCATGCCCCGTGACGGAGTAGTTTCCGTCGTCCGGTGGCGGGGAGTCGCCGAATCCGGGCAGGTCGACCGCCTCGCCGTCCACCCGCCCTTCGAGCCGCTCCATCAGTGCGGACCAGTTCTGGGACGAGCCGCCGAGACCGTGCACGTACAGCGCGCGTGGCAGTCCGGCGGCTGCCGGGGGGCGCGTACGCACGGTGAGCGTCAGACCGGGCAGGGCGACGGAGCGCAGCTCCTCACCCGCCGCGACCCGCACTTCGCGGATCCGCGGAGAAGCCGGTGCGGAGGCACGGGAACCCGGCAACTCGGTCGAAGACATGGGGCAATGTTACGAGACGATCACGCCACCGATGCTGTGTTCGCCGTCACACGCCCCGGCTCCCCCACCCGCCCCCGGGACCGACCTCCGGATGGGCCGGGACCTCCCGCACTCCGGATCGACACCGAAACGGCACACTCCACCGCGTAGCGCCGAGCAGGAGGAACTCCTACGCTCGTATCTATAAACAGGGCACGCACCCCGCCCCCTGCTGCCCCGGACGCACAGGAAGGGATTCCGATGGCTGTCGATCCGGCGGACCCGGACACCTTCGCGGAGGACGACCAGGGCCAGGCGGTCGCTCTTGACGAATTCGCCGACCTCGAGGGGCTCGATGAGGAGGTCCCCGAGGCGGACGCGGCGGAACAGCACACGGAGCTGCAGCAGCGCCGGGACGACCCGCTGACGAGGATCAGCCTGTTCGCAGCCAACGAGGCGGACGCGGCAGAACAGGCGCGAGTGGTCGCCTTGGACGAGGACGACTACCGCTGATTCGGTCGGCTTCCGGTCCGTTCCGGCTTCCGTGGGCGCCCGGTACGTGAAATTCTGCGCTCGCACCGCGCACACCACGGTTACCGAAAAGTACGATGGCGGGCGCGGCGCCAGTGGCCGCGGCACAGGACACTGTGCGTGTACATCGAACGTGGGAGGCGGCGTGACAGCCATCGAGCAGACAGAGGCGGCGCGCCCGCGAGGCACCCGCCTGCCGCGCCGTGCCCGACGCAATCAGCTCCTGGGCGCGGCTCAGGAAGTGTTCGTCGCCCAGGGGTACCACTCGGCGGCCATGGACGACATCGCCGAGCGCGCCGGTGTCAGCAAGCCGGTGCTCTACCAGCACTTCCCCGGGAAGTTGGAGCTCTACCTCGCGCTCCTCGACCAGCACTGCGAGTCGCTGCTCCAGGCCGTGAGGGGTGCCCTCGCGTCGACGTCGGACAACAAGCTGCGGGTCGCGGCGACCATGGACGCGTACTTCGCCTATGTGGAGGACGAGGGCGGCGCATTCCGTCTGGTGTTCGAGTCGGACCTCACCAACGAGCCCGCGGTGCGTGAGCGCGTGGAGCGGGTGTCATTGCAATGCGCCGAGGCGATCTCGCAGGTCATCGCGGAGGACACCGCACTGTCCGAGGAGGAGTCCATGCTGCTGGCCGTCGGTCTCGGCGGCGTCTCGCAGGTGGTCGCCCGCTACTGGCTGTCGAGCGGATCGTCGATCCCCCGGGATCAGGCGGTGCAGCTCCTGACCTCGTTGGCGTGGCGGGGCATCGCCGGCTTCCCGCTCCAGGGCGGCGAGGCCGCCTGACCACGGCGCGGGTTCGCCCGGCCACAGCGCGGGCTCGGCACGCCGAGTCGGCCGCAGGACCGCCGTCCGGCGCGCTCGTCCCTCCACGCGGGTGCACCCGTGTTCGCTCCCGGCGTGCGCGAGGGCGCCGTACCCGGTCCCCTTACCGGGCTAATGTGTGCAGCGTACGGCGCGGCTGACCGCGCATAGCTGACCGTTCGGAGGGACAAAGCCGTGGAGGTCAAGATCGGCGTGCAGCACGCGCCCCGGGAGATCGTTCTGGAGAGCGGTCAGACCGCCGAGGAGGTGGAGCAGGCCGTGGCCGACGCTCTGTCCGGCAAGGCGCAGCTGCTCAGCCTGCTGGACGAGAAGGGCCGCAAGGTGCTCGTGCCCGGCGACCGGATCGCCTATGTGGAGATCGGCGAGGTGACGGCGCGCCGCGTCGGCTTCGGAGCGCTCTGAACCACACTTGCTTTCGAAGGGCCCGGCGGAATGCGCCGGGCCCTTCCCATGCCCCTGTTGCGGCGGGGGTTGCGCCATGGCGGGTTCGGGTAGGACGGGCTGTGACCGCAAATGCCCTGAGGTCCCCTGGAATCTCCCCCTCGGCGGGGAGAGCTCGCGGGGGCCGGTGCACGTGAGGTGATCCCGTGGTGATCGTGGAAGCTCTCGGCTCCCTACTGCTCGGAATCGTGCTGTCCTGGGCCGCCGTGCGATGGCTTTCCGACCGGCTGCCCGCACCGCGCGCGGTGTACGGGACCGGCGCGCTGGGCGCGCTCTTCGGGGCGTATCTCACGCATACGGCGATCGGGTCCGGCCATCAGCCCGCCACCCTGATCGGCGCGCTGCTCGTCGCGGGCGTCACCCTGTCGCTGCTGGTCCGCCCCTCGGGCCGCAGGCTGCGGCGGGGATCAGCCGCAGCCTGATCCCCGCCGACCCGCAGGTCCAGTCCGCCCGAAGACCGAAGTGCCGGCCCGCGGGCACCGTCCGAACGAAGCCCGCCCCCGCGCGAGTCCCGGCGCGTCAGCCGCCCGCATGGCCCGCTCATGCGCTTGCGAATACCTTCGGGCGACATCAAGGCCGGCCGCCGCTACGCCGCCAGCCCCAGCGCGGCCATCCGCTTGGTGTGCGCCTTGGTGATACGGGTGAACATCTCGCCCACCGCGGCCAGATCGAAACCGCCCGCGACCCCGCCCACCAGCATGGTCGACAGCGCGTCCCGCTCCGCGACGACCCGCTGCGCCTGGGACAGCGCTTCGCCCATCAGCCGACGCGCCCACAGCGCGAGCCGTCCACCGACCCGGGGATCCGCCTCGATGGCCGCACGCACCTTCTCCACGGCGAAGTTTCCGTGCCCGGTGTCGTCCAGGACCGCCAGCACCAGACCACGGGTGTCCGAGTCCAGGCGCACCGCGACCTCGCGGTAGAAGTCACTGGCGATCGAGTCGCCGACATATGCCTTGACCAGCCCTTCCAACCAGTCCGACGGTGCGGTCTGCCGGTGGAACTCGTCCAGCGCGGTAGCGAAAGGCTCCATGGCGGCGGTCGGGTCCGTCTCGATCGCCGACAGCCGGTCCCGCAGCCGCTCGAAGTGGTGGAACTCCGCCGAGGCCATCTTCGCCAGCTCCGCCTTGTCGGCCAGTGTGGGCGCCAGCTTGGCGTCCTCCGCGAGCCTCTCGAAAGCCGCCAGTTCGCCGTAGGCGAGCGCGCCCAGCAGATCCACCACCGCGGCGCGGTACTGGGGATCGGTCGAGGCTGCGGCCCAGTCCTGGGCGGCGATCCCGGTGAGTTCTTCGTCGGTGCCGGACACCGGCTCGGTCGCGTTGTCTGACGTCTCCATGGAGCGCACAATAGCCCGCCGACCAGTCGGGTGAAGGCCCTGGTCAGCACCGGGCACAAGATGGCTCGCCGGAATTCGCCCAACACAGATGCGCGAATCCGGGGTACAGTGCTATGAGAGCCCGTGGCGTATGCACAGTCGCGTACGCGGACGGGCCCTATGAATGAGGATGCCCGGTCGGTGGCCCGATCGGCTCCGACCCGACAGCCCTCTGTGCATCCTTTCGCACACGAGGGGCCCTCAGCGGCATGAGCGCTCGAGCGACGGCAGTGGTCCCGCGCCTTCCGGCCAACCCACGGCCGGGCCACCAGTACCAAAGGTGCGGTAAGACCCCCAGCGTTCGCCTCACGCCGCGTCTCACAGAAGAGGCAACACCCTGACTACGCAGATCATGACTTTCCGGGAACTCGGGATCTTCCCCGAGACCGCCGAGGCCCTTGAGGCCGTCGGCATCGTCACCCCCTTCCCCATCCAGGAGATGACCCTCCCCGTCGCACTGTCCGGCACGGACGTGATCGGGCAGGCGAAGACCGGCACGGGCAAGACCCTCGGCTTCGGCCTTCCGCTGCTTGAGCGGGTCGTCGTGCCCGTGGACGTCGAGGCGGGCCGGGCCAAGCCGGAGGATCTCACGGACACCCCGCAGGCACTGGTGGTGGTGCCCACCCGCGAGCTGTGCACGCAGGTCACCAACGACCTGCTGACGGCCGGCAAGGTACGCAACGTCCGAGTGCTCGCGATCTACGGCGGGCGTTCCTACGAGCCGCAGGTCGAAGCGCTCAAGAAGGGCGTCGACGTGGTCGTCGGCACCCCCGGCCGACTGCTCGACCTCGCGGGCCAGCGCAAGCTGAACCTGTCGAAGGTCAAGGCGCTGGTGCTGGACGAGGCCGACGAGATGCTCGACCTCGGCTTCCTGCCCGACGTCGAGAAGATCATCCAGCTGCTGCCGGCCAAGCGCCAGACCATGCTGTTCTCGGCGACCATGCCCGGCGCGGTGATCGGCCTCGCCCGCCGCTACATGTCGCAGCCGACCCACATCCGCGCGACCGCACCCGACGACCAGGGCGCGACCGTCGCAAACATCACCCAGCGCGTCTTCCGGGCTCACTCGATGGACAAGCCGGAGATGGTCGCCCGCATCCTCCAGGCGGAGGGACGCGGGCTCGCGATGATCTTCTGCCGCACGAAGCGTACGGCAGCGGACATCGCGGACCAGCTGTCGCGGCGCGGCTTCGCCTCCGGCGCCGTCCACGGCGACTTGGGGCAAGGCGCCCGAGAGCAGGCACTGCGCGCCTTCCGCAACGGAAAGGTCGACGTACTCGTCTGCACCGACGTCGCCGCCCGTGGCATCGACGTCGAGGGCGTCACCCATGTGATCAACTACCAGTCGCCCGAGGACGAGAAGACCTACCTGCACCGCATCGGCCGCACCGGCCGCGCAGGTGCGTCCGGTACCGCCGTGACGCTTGTCGACTGGGACGACATCCCGCGCTGGCAGCTGATCAACAAGGCACTGGACCTGGGCTTCAGCGACCCGGTCGAGACGTACTCCACTTCGCCGCACCTCTTCGAGGAACTGGGCATCCCCGCCGGCACCAAGGGCGTGCTGCCCCGGGCCGAGCGGACCCGCGCCGGTCTGGCCGCCGAGGAGATCGAAGACCTCGGGGAGCCCGGCGGCCGCGGCCGTTCAGGGCGGGCGAAGAAGGAGGAGGTTCCGGCCCGTACGCGTCCCCCGCGCCAGCGGCGGCGCACACGCGGTGGTTCGGCACTGGACGAGACCGCGGGCACGGCGGCGGAATCCGTCGAACCCGCGGCGTCCGGACCGTCCGACGCTCCGGGCCAGTCCGACGCGGACGAGGGCGCGGCTCCGCGCACCCCGCGGCGCCGTCGCCGCACCCGGGCCACCGCGACGGCCGAGGTCCCGGAGACCACCGCGGCGCCGGCCGAGCCGGCCGCGGACGAGACGGCGCCCGAGCCCGCCAAGCCGCGCCGCCGTCGCACCCGCTCCACTGCCGCCAAGGTCGTGGCCGCCGACGCCCCCGTGACGGAGACAGCCGCGGCCGAGACGGCGGCGGACGAGACGGCGGCCGAGCCCGCCAAGCCGCGCCGTCGCCGCACCCGTGCGAAGGCCGTGGCCCAGCCCGAGAGCTGAGTCCCGTCCGCTCGAGTACGTCCGGAAGAGCCCGTACCCCCTGGGTACGGGCTCTTCCCAACTGCTCGGTAACCTCGTTGTATGAGCCGTCCGCCCACCTTCGTGCCCCCCGTCTGCGCCCGGTCCCGCGTGCTGGAGACCTCGCGCGGCAGTTTCGCCGTGCTGGACGCCCAGCCGGATGGCGCGCCCCGGGGCACCGCGCTCCTCCTGCCCGGGTACACCGGGAGCAAGGAGGACTTCATCGCCATGCTGGAGCCGCTCACCGCCGCCGGATACCGCGCGATCGCAGTCGACGGCCGTGGCCAGTACGAGAGCGAGGGACCGCAGTCCCAGGAGGCGTACGCCCAGGACGAGCTGGCCCGGGACGTGCTGGCGCAGGCGGCGGCAGTCGGCGGCCCGGTCCATCTGGTCGGCCACTCGCTGGGCGGCCAGATCTCCCGTGCCGCGGTCCTCAGCGACGCGCGGCCGTTCCTCACACTGACCCTGGTCTCGTCCGGTCCGGCCCGGATCGCCGCCGAACAGCGTGACAAGGTGAAACTGCTGAGCGAGGCCATCTCGGCCATGACCATGGCCGAGATCTGGGATGCCATGCGGGCCATGGACACCCCGGAGGAGGCGGCGCTCAACGGGGACCGCGAGGATCTGCGGCACCGCTGGCTACGCCACAACCCGTACCAACTGCTCGCCACAGGCCATCAGCTGACCGTCGAGCCGGACCGGGTGGACGATCTGGCCGCCTTGCCGCTGCCGAAGCACGTGGTCTCCGGTGAGCACGACGACACGTGGCCTGTGCCCCTGCTGGACGAGATGGCGGTACGGCTCGGCGCGCGGCGCACGGTCGTCGAGGGCGCCGAGCACTCACCGAACACCGACCGTCCCGCCGAGACGGCCGCGGCTCTGGCGCGGTTCTGGCACGAGCACTGAGGCTCAAGGCCCGACGAGCCCTGAGCCCGCCCCGGAGCCGGACCAGCCCGACCAGGCCCCGACGAACCCGATGAGGCTGGCGGGCTCTGACGTCAGAGCTGGCTCTGGAGGTGTTGCCAGAACCCGTCCCGCAGGGCCCGCCTGAGGTGGGCGTGGCCGCGCAGTGAGTGCTGGAGCCGTTTCTCGGCCTCTACGAGCAGGTCCTGGTCCACAGGACCCGGCAGGTAGGGGTGCCCGGGAAGCAGTTCCAGAAGCGTCGCCCGGCCGCGCTCGGCGAGCCAGGTGGCGGCTATCTGGGCACCGACGAAGCGCACGTCGTCGCGGGACGGGGTGGGGGTGTCGTCCTCGTATGTGGTGACCGGTCGACGGGTCACATAGGGGCGGCAGAAGTCGAGGTCGAAGGTGCGCCGGCTGTCGACCTCCCACAGCAGCGGCTCCGCCTGGTTGCGGCCTTCGGCCGCCTCGATGCCCCAGAGGTGCACGCGCGCGCCGTATCCCTGGGCCGCCTCGACCGCGGAGACCAGGTCCTCGTCTCCGCCGACGAGTGCCGCGTCGCTGATCGCCCGGTGCCGCGCCAATGACTCCAGGTCGCTCCGGATGAGGGAGTCCACGCCCTTCTGCTGGTTGTTGGCGTTCAGGTTGCCCAGTCGGACCTTCACGTCGGGAAGTTCGGCGATGGACTGCTGCTCGGCGGTGTGGATGCGGCGCCTGGCGCCGTCGTACCAGTAGACCCTCAGCAACCGGCTGTCCGCGAAGATCGTCCGGGCCTTGTCGATGAAGGCCTCGATCAGCCCTTCCGCGTCCAGGTCGAAGGAGCGCCGGTCCTCGGTGCCCGCGACCAGCAACCCGGCGGAAGCATGGACGTAACCGGCGTCGACGAAGATGGCATGGGTGGACGGGGTCTTGGCGACCTCGGCGAGCATGCGCTGGAGCAGCTCGTTGGTGCGCTCCATGCGGGCACTGATGCTGCGGAGCTGGAGCTCATCGTCGGCGCTCATGTCGTTCATACGGGCCTCATGGATCTCATGGGTCTCATTGTGATGCGGATGAGGTGCCATACCGGTGAGTAGTTAGTCATCCAAAAATTTTCTTTAGCGTAGGGAATGTTTGCGGCTCTGCTCCTGTTGGCAAGGGTGGAACTGGGACGGACAGAAGGGAGAAGCTCTTTATGCGCTTCGAGATCATGCGACTGGACGACGTCGACGGCACGGCCGTGGACAGCACCGTTGTCGATGCAGCCTCCGTCAACCGGATGGTCCTCCAGGCCGCCGCGATCGGCCAGCGGATCTACATCCGGCCGGCCGAGTGCACGGCCTCATAATCCGCACGGCGCCGCCGATGCCGCCGGCCGTGGGCCGAACGCAGAATCGCCCCCGCACGGACACCTCCGTGCGGGGGCGTTGTGCTGCTCCGGGCAGCCGGGACGGCCTAAGAGCCCTGGATCACCTGAGTGATGCCGTTGATGATCTGCTGCACGGCGATCGCCGAGAGCATCATTCCGGCGAGCCGCGTCACCAGGACGACCCCGCCGTCCTTGATGAGCCGAATGATGAGCAGCGAGTAGCGCAGCGTCACCCACAGCACGACATGCATCGCGACGATCGCCGCCCAGACGGCCACCTGCTCCCCGGTCCCGGAGGCGTTCTGCACCGCGAGGATCACCGAGACGATGGCGCCAGGACCGGCCAGCAGCGGCATCCCGAGGGGCACGAGCGCGACGTTGACGTCCTTGGTCTGCTTGGGCTCGTCGGTCTTGCCGGTGAGCAGGTCCAGCGCGATCAGCAGCAGGAGCAGGCCACCCGCGATCATCAGGGCGGGCACGGAGACATGGAGGTATCCGAGGATCTGCTGGCCCAGGATGCCGAACACGGTGATCACGCCGAACGCCACCACCACGGCCTGCCAGGCCATCCGGCGCTGCACCTTGGTGGCGCGGCCTGAGGTGAGGGCGAGGAAGATCGGGGTGATCCCGGGGGGATCCATGATCACGAAGAGGGTGAGGAAGAGCGAGCCGAAGACGGCGAGGTCGAACACAGTGAGGCCTTGCGGGGGTGTGGTGGGTGTGCTGGGTGCGGTGAACGCGTGATGTCCCGCGGCTTGGTGTGCCGAGCCGGTCCCCGGCACGGCGTACGTGCCGGGGCGTACCGGATCTGCGGCAGGCGCGGATCAGCGCGTATCAGTGGGGATGCGGAGGAACGCCGGAGACCGGCGCCGGTGCTCAGCGGGCGGGCGTTCCGCCCGTGCCCGGGACAGGGAAGGCGCCGGTGGCGCGGCGAGTGATCTCGCCGTAGATCTCCGGGTCGGTCGTGTAGTCCCCGAGCCGACAGGTCTTGCGGCTGCCGTGGTAGTCGCTGGACCCGGTGGTGAGCAGTCCGAGCTCGGTGGCAAGTGAGCGCAGCCGGGCACGGGACGGCTCGTCGTGGTCCATGTGGTCGACCTCTATGCCGTCGAGTCCCGCCTCCGCCAGCCGGGCAATGGTGCCTTCGGGCACCACTTCACCGCGGGTGACGGCCAGTGGGTGGGCGAAGACCGTCACGCCCCCGGCGGCCTTGACCAGGCGGACGGCGTCGAAGGGGTCGAGCTCGTGCTTCTCGACGTAGGCCCGCCCGTCGTTCGCCAGCCAGTCGGGCGTGAAGGCCGCGGAGACGTCCGGGACGACGCCCAGTTCGACGAGCGCGGAGGCGATATGGGGGCGGCCGACGGACTTCCTGCCTGCCGCCTCGTCGCTGTGCCCGGCGATACGGGCCACCTGCTCCCAGGTGACCGGCACACCCAGCTCCTGGAGCTTGGCGACCATGGCCTTGGCCCGCGGCACCCGGTCGTCCCTGACCAGCTCACGCTCGCGCGCGAGCTCGGGCTCATCGGGGTCGAAGAGATAGGCCAGCAGGTGCAGGCCCACCCCGTCGGTCCGGCAGGAGAGCTCCGCTCCGGGGACGAAGGTGAGCGGTGCGCTCTGCCCGGCGAGCGCGGCGATGGCCTCGGCGTGCCCGGCGACAGTGTCGTGATCGGTCAGCGCGACGACGTCGAGTCCGGCGGCGACGGCGTTCCGGACGAGCTCGGCCGGGGTGTCCGTACCGTCCGAGGCCGTGGAGTGGGTGTGCAGATCGATACGCACGACGCATGGCTCCAGAGCTCGGGTCGGAAGGGGACGTTCCATCCTAGCGGGGCGCCTTACACCCCCGGGGCACCACCCTGGTGGCCGCGACCGACGAGGGCGGACGGGGGCCGCCGGCATCCGGCACCGCTGATCGCCCGAGTCGACACCACCACCGCCCCTGCATCTGCACGCCCGCCGCAGCAGCCGCTACAGCAGGAGCCGCGGGGACAGCGCCCCGCACGGCAGCAGGTCCACCTCCGAGCCCGCGTCCCGCAGATCGGTGAGTATCAACTCGTCGTACATCAGCAGCCCGGTCGACTCGGGCCAGACGACGGCCCACAGCCACAGCCCCAGTGCCTCGCCCGCGAAGACCGCGCGGTCCTCGGGCACACCGTCGACCTGCCAGAGCGGGGTCGGCCGGCCCGCGGCGAGCACCTTGGCCTGGGGTGGCTTGTCGACGGTCATACGGGGGCCCGGGTCAGGTCCGTCGATCCCCGCGAACCGGGCACCGAGACCGACGCCGAGCTCCTCCGCGACCAGCAGCAGCTCGCCCACACCACCCAGCGGTCCCGGACCGGAGCAGGCGACAGCGGCGGCGCGGCCTCCGCTGCGGTCGTCACCCGCGTAGGCGACGCCGGTGAAGAGCCAGCCGACCGGCAGTGGCCAGGGCATCCACACCGGCACCTTGGCCCGGGCCACGACGACGGTGAGGGCTTCGACACTGGGCGGGATCACCGGTTGCAGCGGCTGCACGGCACCATGCACGTCGCACTGCCACGTATCGGCGAAGAGACCGGGCGCCCTGACCCGGCCACCGCACTTCGGGCAACTGGGTTCGCCCCTCATAGCGCTCAACGGTCCTACCCGTCCGGCGTCACGTCAAGGACGATCACCCGTCCGGTTCGACGGTTTCACCCTGGTTCACCATCAAGAGCCAGATGCGCAATGCAACGATTCACCGCTCCCAGCCTCGCGTTCACGGCTCCCGCTCGGCACGGAGCGGGCCGAACCCCGCGCCTGGGATGGACCGCTCCACCAGGACTGACGTCATGTCAGCGAAACCGGTCCGCGCAGCGGGTCCCGCAGATCCGTGCCGTGCTTCAGCCACCGCTCCTGGAGTGCGGCCGCCCCGTGCACCCGCTTCCAGGCCGCCTCGTTCGGCGTCATCGGCAGCAGCGGCAGGAAGCGCACCGGCTCCATCGGCTCCGGCAGCTCCAGGTCATCGACCAGACCTCCGGGCTCGGCGACCAGCACGGAACTGAACGAGGCGTTCGGCCAGAGCGGCTCACCGACGTCCAGGGAATTCCCCGGAGCCATGATCACCCCTTCCACCTGCGGCGACGAGGCCAGCACGGCAAGCGGCCGCAGCACCTTGTCGGTGTCGGCGAGCCCACCCCGCACCGACAGCAGCAGCTCGGCGCGCGGTCCCTTCACCGGGTCGGCGAGGAGGTCCTTGGGGTCGTTCATGGGTTGCGCCGACATGCCCAGCGTGGCGTACCGGACGACGCCTCCGCCGCCCCCGTCGATGAAGCGGAGCACCTCGATCCGGTCCGTGCCGAGGAACGTCACCGCGGCACGCGCGTCCGGCTCTCCGAACGCGGTGAGCAGACGGGCCTCGACCAGAGCAAGAATTTCTCCCATCCCGCGAGCATAGATCTCATCGGGAACGGGCAAAGGAAGAGATTGACCCTCAGTCGGCTGATAGGCTTGGCCGCCTGTTCGGGAATACCTGTGTGTGACGGCGCCTCCGCGAGGACCGGAGATCAGCGACCGTTCCCGACGACACGTCATCCCCTACGGGGGACCGGCCGGAGGAGGTGGGGCTGCGGTGGATCGAAGTCGACCGTGCAGTACCAACCGCTCTTCCGCGCATTTCCTCGTCTTCTGACCGACTTTCAGCACCCCTGGGCCGACTGAGCCCTCCGGTCCGTCGAACTCTCGCGCCGCGCACCACGGCATCGCGCACGTCGGAAGAGCACATCGCCCTTGCCTGACTGTCTGTAGCGAACGCCGTCATCGCGTCCCGCGGTGCCGCCCGCTTTGCGGACGTATCCAGAAAACGTCCCCATTCCGGGCTGTGCCACGTCACGCACCGGCGGCTTCCCGTGAAGGAGCCTGCCATGTCGATGATCCGCGACCTGCGTCAAGCGGTCCGCCCCGCGCTGCGCAAGACCAGCAGCGCCTACAGCACTTACGACACCACCCGCGACCCATCCGCCTCCAGCGCCGTCGTGGACTGCGCCGTCTACCGTGACGGCGAGCGGGTGAAGGACGGCAGCTGCCTCACCCCGCAGCAGGCCATGCTGCGGGTACGCGAGGACGGCGGCTTCGCCTGGATCGGGCTGCACGAGCCGACGGAGGAGGAGTTCGCGGGAATCGCCGCGGTGTTCGGTCTCCACCCGCTGGCCGTCGAGGACGCCGTGCACGCCCATCAGCGCCCCAAGCTGGAGCGGTACGACGACACCCTCTTCACCGTGTTCAAGACCATCCACTACGTGGAGCACGCCGAGCTGACCGCCAACAGCGAGGTCGTGGAGACCGGCGAGGTGATGTGCTTCACCGGGCCCGACTTCGTCATCACCGTGCGGCACGGCGGGCAGGGTTCGCTGCGCAATCTGCGGCACCGGCTCCAGGACGACCCCGAGCTGCTCGCCAAGGGCCCGTCGGCGGTGCTGCACGCCATCGCCGACCACGTCGTGGACGGGTACATCGCGGTGGCGGACGCGGTCCAGGTCGACATCGACGAGATCGAGAGCGATGTCTTCTCGGCACCCGCCAAGGGGAGCACCCGGGGCACCGACACCGGGCGCATCTACCAGCTCAAGCGCGAGGTGCTGGAGTTCAAGCGCGCGGTGACCCCGCTGCTGCGCCCCATGCAGCTGCTGAGCGAGCGGCCGATGCGGCTGGTGGACCCCGACATCCAGAAGTACTTCCGCGATGTGGCCGACCACCTGGCCCGGGTTCAGGAGCAGGTCATCGGGTTCGACGAGCTGCTGAACTCGATCCTCCAGGCGAATCTGGCACAGGCGACGGTCGCGCAGAACGAGGACATGCGCAAGATCACGTCCTGGGCGGCGATCGTCGCCGTCCCGACGGCCGTGTGCGGTGTCTACGGGATGAACTTCGACCACATGCCGGAGCTGCACTGGCGCTACGGCTACCCGATGGTGCTCGTCGGCATCGTCGGAGTCTGTCTCACCATTCACCGCACCCTGAAGCGCAACGGCTGGCTCTAATAGGCTGCTCGCATGACTGACGCCGCTACCCCGCTGTCGCTGCCCGACCAGGCCCTGGTCGAAGAGGCCACCAAGAAGTCCGGCCTCATCTGGGTCCGTGGCACCGGCCCCGCCCGTGCACTGTGGCACGTGTGGCACGACGGCGCGGCTCATGTGGTGGGCGACGGGCACGGCGAGCAGCCGTTGCCCGGCCTCGCCGCGGGCTCCACCGCCGAGGTGACCGTGCGCAGCAAGGACAAGGGCGGCCGACTGGTGGCCTGGACCGCCGCGGTGAGCGAGCTCGCGCCGGGGTCCGATGAGTGGGAGGCCGCGGTGGGCGAACTGAAGGGGAAGCGCCTGAACGCGCCGGACGGCGAGGCGATGACGGAGCGCTGGGCACGGGAGTGCAGGGTACTGCGCCTGTCGCCGTGCACGGCCTCCACGGAGCACCCGGACGGGTCCCTGGCCGCGCCCCCGCTGCCCACGTCGGCGACCACGCGCCACCCCATCCCCCCGGGCCTCCCCCGCCTCCTGCTCCGCCGCGGCAAGCGGGGGTAGCGGGACTCGCGGGGCCCGCACGCAGGTCCTGCCCGCAGGATGCCCGTAGGCAGCTCCTGTCCGCCGGCGGCCTCGCCCGCCGGGTGCTCGGGGGCTACTTCGTGCGCGGGAGCTCGCGGCCGTAGTCCACGCTCTCCCCCTTCTCAGGCGCGGTCAGCTCGAACGCCTCGTTCCAGTCCGCCAGCGTCAGCACCCCCGCCCCGCCCGCGCGGGCGAAGCGCAGGGGATACGGGCTGCCCTTGAGGGACACGTCCAGCGTGCCGCCGCTGCCCTCGCCGCCGAGGACCTTGATGGTGCGGCTGCCGCCCACCGTGTCGTAGGCGCCCTTGCTGAGCGGGCCGTGCAGATCGAGGACCCCGTCCAGCAGGGTGGCCATCTCGGTGAAACCGCGCAACTGCTTGTACGTGGGGTCGTCCTCCGGGACCCTCACGTACTTGTCGTCCAGCTTCTCCGCTGACGTTCCGCCCGCCTGCTTCCAGAAGTCCCTGTCGGCCTTCAGATACAGCTCGTCACCGACCCGCAGCAGCGCGAACGTCGAGTTCTTCGTCGTGACCGACCCGCTGCCGCCGGCCTTCTTGAGCCGCATGTTCAGCTTGTAGGTGCCGCCCTTGGACACCAGCGTCCCGGTGAGCCGTACCGACTGCGCCCCGTCCACCGCCGCCTTGGCCCTCTCCTCGATGGCGGGGGCGTCGAGCTTGCCGACGCCGTTCGTGCCCGCGTCCGGGTCCTCGCCGCATCCGGTGACCGCGGTGAGGGCCGCGGTGATCCCCGCGCAGAGTGCGGCGGAGAGTGCCGTCCGACGGGCCCGTGCTGCGGCAGCCGGGGGGAGAGCGGTCACGTGCGCACTGCCTCTCGTCCTGGTGGTGGGGTGGCAAGAGGGCAGCGTACCCGGGGTTGTCGAGCGCTCGGGGGGCGAGCCGGACGGACCGCTCACAGGAGCGGTGACGACCGGTGCGGGCTAGCCTGAACCAGTCCGAAGCCACCACAAAGCGACGTACCGGAGCATGTGTGAGGAGGCGCAGAGCATGGCGGCTGGCGCTTCGCGGATCTTCGTCTCACACCTCGCGGGCGTGCCGGTCTTCGACCCCAACGGGGATCAGGTCGGCCGGGTACGCGACCTCGTGGCCATGCTCCGGGTCGGCCAGCGCCCGCCGCGGCTGCTCGGGCTTGTCGTGGAAGTGCACGGGCGCCGCCGGATCTTCCTGCCCATGACCCGGGTCACCGGTGTCGAGTCGGGCCAGGTCATCACCACCGGTGTGGTCAACATGCGGCGTTTCGAGCAGCGGCCGACCGAGCGCCTGGTGCTCGGCGAGTTGCTCGACCGCAGGGTCAGCCTCACCGGCTCGGGCGAGCAGGTCACGGTGCTCGACGTGGCCATCCTGCAGTTGCCGGCCCGCCGTGACTGGGAGATCGACAAGGTCTTCGTGCGCAAGGGGAAGGGCGGGGCCCTGCGCCGCAAGGGCGAGACGCTGACCGTCGAGTGGTCCGCGGTCACCGGCTTCTCCCTGGACGAGGACGCTCAGGGCGCCGAGAGCCTGGTCGCCACCTTCGAGCTGCTGCGGCCGGCCGACGTCGCCAACGCCCTGCACCATCTGACGCCCAAGCGGCGCGCGGAGGTCGCGGCGGCGCTCGACGACGACCGGCTGGCCGACGTCCTGGAGGAGCTGCCCGAGGACGAGCAGGTGGAGATCATCGGGAAGCTGAAGGAGGAGCGGGCCGCCGACGTGCTCGAGGCGATGGACCCGGATGACGCCGCCGACCTGCTCTCGGAGCTACCGGAGGAGGACAAGGAGCGGCTGCTGATGCTGATGCGGCCGGACGACGCCGCCGATGTCCGCCGGCTGCTGTCCTACGAGGAGCGCACCGCGGGCGGGCTGATGACGCCCGAGCCGATCGTGCTGCGTCCTGACGCGACGGTGGCGGACGCCCTGGCGCGAGTGCGCCAGCAGGACCTCTCGCCCGCGCTGGCCGCCCAGGTCTACGTCTGCCGTCCGCCCGACGAAACCCCCACCGGAAAGTACCTGGGCACGGTGCACTTCCAGCGGCTGCTGCGGGACCCGCCGTTCACCCTGGTCAGCTCGATCGTCGAGACCGATCTGCCGCCGCTCTCCCCTGGGACGGGTCTGGCCGCGATCACCAGCTATCTGGCCACTTACAACATGGTCGCTGCGCCGGTCGTGGACGAGAGCGGTTCGCTGCTGGGAGCGGTGACGGTGGATGACGTGCTCGACCATCTGCTGCCGGAGGACTGGCGCGAGGCCGAGTTCGAGGGGACAGGGTCCGCCGATGAGTGAATACGGGCTCAGCGAGCGCGGCGACGGCAGGGACAGAGACCGGGAACGTGATCGGGAACGGCAGTCGGGTGGGCAGCGGCCACGGACCCGGCTGGACGTCCCGCGGGCCCCCCGCCCCAGGATGCTCCCCGAATACGACCCCGAGGCCTTCGGGCGGCTGTCCGAGAAGATCGCCCGCTTCCTGGGGACCGGCCGGTTCATCGTCTGGATGACCCTCACGATCATCGTCTGGGTCCTGTGGAACATCTTCGCGCCGGACGAGCTGCGCTTCGACGAGTACCCGTTCATCTTCCTGACCCTCATGCTGTCGCTCCAGGCCTCGTACGCGGCCCCGCTGATCCTGCTGGCGCAGAACCGCCAGGACGACCGCGACCGGGTCAATCTGGAGCAGGACCGGGCACAGAACGAGCGGTCGATCGCCGACACCGAGTATCTGACCAGGGAGATCGCGGCGCTGCGGATGGGGCTCGGCGAGGTGGCCACCCGCGACTGGATCCGGTCCGAGTTCGAGGACCTGCTGCGGGAGCTGGCGGACCGGCCCGGGGTATTCCCGCCGGACGCGCCTCGGGCACGTGACGAAGGCGACCGCTGAGGAGCGTCCCCCGGCCGGTACCCGGCGCCGTACCATCGTCCGTATGGTTACGGAAGACGCGGTGCTCGAAGCACTGGCGACGGTGAACGACCCCGAGATCAACAAGCCGATCACCGACCTCGGCATGGTCAAATCGGTCGGGATCGGGGACGACGGCGCGGTGGCCGTCACGGTCTACCTGACCGTCTCCGGTTGCCCGATGCGCGAGACGATCACCCAGCGTGTCACGGACGCCGTCACGGCCGTCGAGGGCGTCACCCGCGTCGATGTCTCCCTGGACGTGATGAGCGACGAGCAGCGCCGCGAGCTCGCGGCCACGCTGCGCGGCACGACCGCCGAGCGCGAGGTGCCGTTCGCCAAGCCCGGCTCGCTGACCCGGGTCTACGCGGTGGCATCCGGTAAGGGCGGTGTGGGCAAGTCGTCCGTGACCGTGAACCTCGCCGCGGCCATGGCAGCCGACGGGCTGAAGGTCGGTGTGGTGGACGCCGACATCTACGGCCACAGCGTGCCCCGGATGCTGGGCGCCGACGGCCGTCCCACCCAGGTCGAGAACATGATCATGCCGCCGTCGGCGAACGGTGTGAAGGTCATCTCGATCGGCATGTTCACCCCCGGAAACGCGCCGGTGGTCTGGCGCGGCCCGATGCTGCACCGCGCGCTCCAGCAGTTCCTGGCCGACGTGTACTGGGGCGACCTCGACGTGCTGCTGCTCGACCTGCCCCCGGGCACCGGCGACATCGCGATCTCCGTGGCCCAGCTGGTTCCGAACGCCGAGATCCTGGTCGTCACCACCCCGCAGCAGGCCGCCGCCGAGGTCGCCGAGCGGGCCGGTTCCATCGCCGTGCAGACGCATCAGAAGATCGTCGGTGTGGTCGAGAACATGTCGGGCCTGCCCTGCCCGCACTGCGACGAAATGGTCGACGTCTTCGGTACGGGCGGGGGCCAGCTGGTCGCCGACGGGCTGACGAAGACGACCGGTGCGACGGTGCCGGTGCTGGGTCAGATCCCGATCGACGTCCGGCTGCGCGAGGGCGCCGACGAGGGCAAGCCGGTGGTGCTCACCGACCCCGAGTCCCCGGCCGGTGCGGCGCTGCGGGCCATCGCCGGGAAGCTCGGCGGCCGTCAGCGCGGCCTGTCCGGCATGTCGCTGGGCATCACCCCGCGCAACAAGTTCTGAACCGGGCGGGCGCGGGCCGAATCGAGGCGACCGCGGGCCAAGCGAACCGCCGCACATGCCGAGGGGCACCGTTCATCGCGAACGGTGCCCCTCGGCGTATGTCCGCGCCGCGGCGGCCCTACCGATACGTGCCGAGGTCCCGCACCATCGAGAAGCCGAGTCCGTACGCGCTCATCCCGCGCCCGTACGCGCCGATGTGCACGCCGTTCTCGGACGAGCCGGCCAGCACCCAGCCGAACTCCGACTCGCGGTAGTGGAAGGGCATGGGAACCCCGTCCACGGGCAGTGAGAGCTCCGACCAGGCCGGTCCCGCCAGGTCGTCCGCCAGCTCGAAGGCGGTCTCGGTCTGCTGCCTCAGCCAGTCATCGCGCAGGCCGTGGTCGAGCTGCCCAGGCCAGGTGTAGGCCAGCAGCCCGGAACCGGCCAGCCACGCCGCGGAAGACACCGTGGTGGCGTCCAGGACTCCGGTGCCGTCGCCGGTGCGGCGTACCGGGCTCGCGGCGACCGACACGACCACAGCGAAGCGTTCCTTCTCGGCGGTCGTGGCGTCGGACTTTATCGTCGGCTCGTCGCCGTGACCCACGGATCCGTGCTGCACAGTGCCGTCGGCCGCGGCGCCGACCTGCATCAGCCAGCGCGGCCCGCTGAATGCCTCGTCCAGTCCGTACCAGGGGAAGGGCGCGCGCAGATATCCGTCGACCGTACGCCGGGCCGCGGGCACCTCCTCAGCGGTGGATGCCATGGGCGCGCTCTGCGCCGCCCCTAGCCGACTCGTCGTCTCCATCTGTTCGGCCGCCTCTCGTTCACCAGGGTCCGGAGTGGCCCGCCCCCCTCGGGCGTCCTCGTTTCCCGGACAGATGGAGGATAGCCATCCGGCACCGGCTCGCCGGGATTGATGGCACGGGCGTGACTCGGGTGGCGTCTGGGACAGCGGCTCAGGTGGCGTCCGCGTCGAACGGCGGGCGCTCGCCCTTCTCGACCGTCTCCCGCTTCCTGAGCAGGTCGCCGGTGCCCGGCGAACCGTTCATGACGGCCTGAGCCGGAGCGCTGGGCTCCTTGCCGTTCACCGCGTCGGCGACGTCGTTCAGGTCCTGCCGGAAATCGAAGCTGCTGCGGATCTCCCGGAGGTCGTCGTTCTCCAGCTGCTTGCGGATGAACGCCTTCGGGTTGAGGTCGTCGAACTCGAAATCCTTGAATTCCGGTCCGAGTTCCCGGCGGATGTCGTGCTTGGCGTTGTCGGAGAACTCCCGGACCTTGCGAATGAAGCGCGAGACGTCCTGGACGACCTTCGGCAGCTTGTCCGGGCCGAAGACGAGCACGGCGAGCACCACGAGCGTGACCAGCTCGAGTGCGCCTATGTCATTGAACACCTGCTGCTCCTTGTGTTCGTGTTCTCCGTGTCCCGCCCGACCGCGCATTCGGCGACCTGGTCCACGGTACCCGGCGAATCCGTCGGGGCGGTACCTCCGGGGTGTCCGTTACGTACCGCTGGATGAACCAAGGGTCAGAGTCCTGGCCTGCTCCTTGCCGCCGCGCGTCACGGTGAGTTTCAGCTTGTCGCCGGGCCTATGGGCGCGGATCTTCACGATGAGCTCCTCGCCGTTGTGCACCCGCTGGCCGTCCACCTTGGTGATGACGTCTCCTGGGCGGATGCCGGCCTTGGCGGCCGGGCCGCCGGGGGTGATCGAGGACGAGCCGTCCCGGCTCTTCTCGCTGACCCGGGCTCCGTCGCCGGTGTACTGCATGTCGAGGCTGACACCGATCACGGGATGGGTGGCCTTGCCCGTGTTGATCAGCTCTTCGGCGACCCGCTTGCCCTGGTTGATCGGGATGGCGAAACCGAGCCCGATGGAACCTGCCTGGCCCCCGTCCCTCTCGGAATCGGTGCCACTGCCCGCCGCCCTGATGGCACTGTTGATACCGATCACCCGGGCCTTGGCGTCCACGAGCGGGCCGCCGGAGTTGCCCGGGTTGATGGGGGCGTCGGTCTGGAGCGCGTCGACATAGCTGACGTCGCTGCCGTCGCCCTTCTCACCGCCCGCGGTGATGGGGCGCTCCTTGGCGCTGATGATTCCGGCCGTGACGGTGTTCTGCAGGTCGAAGGGAGCGCCGATGGCCACGACCGGGTCGCCGACCCGGACGCTGTCGGAGTTTCCGAGGGGCAGCGGCTTGAGCCCGGACACTCCGCTGACCTTCACGACCGCCAGGTCGTACCCGCTGTCCTTGCCGACCAGCTTGGCCTCGGCCGTCTCGCCGCCACTGAAGGTGACGCTGATCTCGCCGGAGCCGCCGGCCGGGGCGACCACATGGTTGTTGGTGAGGATATGCCCCTGCTTGTCGAGCACGAAGCCGGTGCCGGTGCCGGACTCGCTGCTCCCGGTCACATGCAGGGTGACGACACCGGGGAGGGCGCTGGCCGCGATGCCCGCGACGCTGCCGGGCGCCCGTCCTGAGTTGTCGGCGGCGGCCTGGGGCAGTTCCAGTGTGGTGAGGCTGCCTCCGTTGCGCTCCAGATAGGCGCCGACGGCTCCTCCGGCGACCCCGGTGACCAGCCCGAAGGCCAGGAGGATCGCGACGGCGGAGCCCCTGCGCTTCTTCTTCGGCGGCTCACCGGTCTGGCTCAGGGTGGCCGTGCCGGGAGTGCTCCACGGGTCGTACTGCGCCCACTGCTGCGGCTGGGGCGGCGCCGCGGTAGGTGCGAGGGGTGCCGGGGCGGGTGCGGTCGGCGCGGGTGGGCCGTAGCCGGCCGGAGCCGGAGGCTGCGCGGGTACGGCGGTGCCGTGCGCGGGAGTGCCGAGCGGGTGCTGGACCGGCGGGGCAGAAGCCCATGGTCCGGTGCCTCCGTAGGGCGGCGTGTGGCTCTCGTCGAGGTCCTGCGGCGGCTGCCCACCGGTCGCCTGGGCCGGAATGGTGGGCGCCGGGGCATCGGGAGCGGGGGCGCCCGCCTGGGGCTGGGCGGCCTCGAACACGGGCTGGTCCGTCCTGGGGCCCGGCACCGTCGGCGCGGGTACGCCGGGAGCGGGCTCCGGCGGAGGCGCCGTGAGGGACGGCACCGTGGGCGGCTGGGTGGCCATCGGCGCGGGCTCGGGCGCCGCCAGGGTGTACTCGGACCGATCATCCACGGGACGGGCGGCAGGGGCCGGGACCGTATCCGTGAGACCGGGCTCCGGGGCGGCTCCACCGGGGCGGCTCCACCACTTCGGCTTCGGCCCCGTCTGCTTCCCGTGCTCCATGCGCTCCCCGCAACAGCTCGTCCATGCGCCCCGCCCGGGGGCACCCCAACCTGGATTCAACCAGGTTTGCGCATGGCGTCACACAGTGCGGGCAACCGGGAAGCCGGGCGGATCACCCGGCTTCCGGGCGTCAGCGCGCGTCGCGCGCGACGAGCCGCGTGGGGTGCGGGTCGGCGGCAGGCGCCGACTCCGCGGCATCCGCCAGCCGGTAGGCGGAGTCCATGGGGCGTATCAGCGCTGGTGGCGTCGGGGAGAACAGGTCCGACGGCACGAACGGCTGGGTCAGGGGCCGCACCGGAGACAACGAGGCGGTGCCGCCGGTACCGGCCGCCTGCTGGGCCCCGACACCGCGGCGCCGCGCGTCGGCGCCCGACACCGGGTTGGGGTTCGCGCTCCGCTGCGGAGTGACGTTGTTGCCCCGTCCGTCCCCGCGAGCCGCGCCATCGCCCGGGGCGCCCATCGGCAGCGTCCCGCTCAGGGCGATCGCGGCGAACGACACCGCGCTCGCCGCCGTCAGCGCCAGCCTGCGACCGCGCCACACCGAGCGCTCGGCCTCCTGCCGCCCCACCTCATGGATCCGGAACCCGGGGTCGGGGAAGCCTTCCGGCCTCATACCGAAGACACCGTCGGGAAGACGCCCTCCGCCGAAGGGGCCTCGCGACAGGTCGTCATCGGCGGGCCGCCCGGCGGGCGGCCCGCCGGGCAAGCCCTGCAAGCGTGCGAGGAACCCTTCAGACGGCGGCGGAGGAGCGGTCGCCGCGAACACACTCTTCAGCCGGCGCTGCGCGTCGGCCTCCGCCTTGCACTTGGGACAGGTCGCCAGGTGCGCGAGAACCCGGTCACGTGTGTCGTGTTTCAGCTCGCCGTCGATCAGGGCCGCGAGCCGGTCCCCCAAGTGCTGCTCCGCGGGGGAAGGACCGATGCCGCTCACTGCGCACCGCCCTCCCCCGCCCCTGTCACCGCTGCCGCGAAACCGGCCGGGTCACGCTGCTCGGCGCGCGCCTCCGGGGAGCGGTGCTGCAGCGCCTTGCGCAGATGCGAGCGCCCTCGGTGGATACGGCTGCGGACGGTGCCGAGCTTGACGCCGAGCGTCGCGGCGATCTCCTCGTAGGAGAGCCCCTCGATGTCGCAGAGCACCACGGCGGCGCGGAACTCGGGGGCGAGGGTGTCCAGCGCCTGCTGCACGTCCGCGTCGAAGTGGGTGTCGTGGAAGACCTGTTGCGGCGACGGCTCCCGGCTGGGCAGCCGCTCCGCCGCGTCGTCACCGAGCGCGTCGAAACGGATCCGCTGCTTGCGGCGGACCATGTCCAGGAACAGGTTCGTGGTGATGCGGTGCAGCCAGCCCTCGAAGGTCCCCGGCGTATAGGTGGCCAGGGAACGGAAGACCCGGACGAAGACTTCCTGGGTGAGGTCTTCCGCGTCGTGCTGGTTTCCGGTCAGACGGTAGGCGAGGCGGTAGACCCGGCCGCTGTGCGTACTGACGATGTCCTCCCAGGTGGGAGGGGTCCACACGGTCGATTCCGCAGCCGGTGCGAAGGTCGCGGTGGATACGGGGTCGGCCTGGCTGGAGCGGGTTTCGTCAGCGGTGTCGGTCACGGATTTCGGCTCACCCGCCGACCGGAGCAGGCGCCGCAGCACCCCTTTCCGATCCACAGGCGCAGCCGCACCTCCCCTGTCGGCTCTGGTGGTGTCCAGTGGAGCCCCTACCATAGCCACCTCGCCCGTTAGCTCCGGATAAGAATCTTTACGCGAATTTGGGGTCGGCGGCACCCACCCACCCATTACCTGCGCCCCCGCACGACCGCGCCTACGCCTCTTCTCAACGCCCCATCCCATCTGCGGGTTCCCGGGCGCAGCGGATACAGTCACCGTTGCGCCGACTACGGGAACAGGAGAGGGCCATTACCGCCAACCGGCAGACGAGCTGGGCGTTCGCCGACGCCTTCGTCGCCGAGGACGAAGCATTGCGCTGGGCCCGTGATCGGGCCCGGGACGCGGCGCTGCCCTCGGTGTCTCCAGGCACCGGCGCCGCTCTGCGACTGCTGGCGGCGGCGGCCGACGCCAAGGCGGTGGCGGAGATCGGGACGGGCACGGGAGTGTCCGGGATCTACCTCCTCCGGGGCATGCGCCCCGACGGCGTGCTGACCACCGTGGATCCGGTACCGGAGCTCCAGCAGTTCGCCCGGGAGGCGTTCCGCGCCGCGGGCTTCGCCGGCAACCGGGCGCGGTTCATCCCCGGACGCGCGCTGGAAGTGCTGCCCAGGCTCGCCGACGGCGGGTACGACCTCGTCTTCTGCGACGGCGACCGGCTGGAGCTGCTGGACTACCTCGCTGAATCGTTGCGCCTGCTGCGACCTGGGGGTCTTGTGTGCTTCGAAGGGGCCTTCGCGGATGGCCGCACGGTGGACGCGGCGGCACAGCCGGTCGATGTGCTGCGGATGCGGGAGCTGTTGCGGGCGGTCCGGGAGAGCGAGGTGCTCCTGCCGTCGCTGCTGCCGGTGGGAGACGGGCTGCTGTGCGCCGTGCGGCGCGGCTGAGTCTCGCGCGGCGGGACTTCGCGGCGTGAACGCACCCCCTCGCCCCCTCCCCGGGTCGTCACCCGGAATCGAGGCGGGTCCTGATTCCGCGCGCCCGCCCGACGCCGTGCTGCGGCGTCGGGCGGATCGTACGAGCGGCGAAGCCCCGGATGCGGATCAGCGGCCCAGGTACCGGGGCTTCTCCTTGTCGAGGAACGCCTGGACCGCGATGCCGTGGTCCTCGGAGGCGCCTGCCAGGCTCTGGAGTTCGTCCTCCTTCTCCAGCGAATCGGCCAGCGAGTGCGACGAGCCGAACGCCAGCGATTCCTTGATCGCCGCATAGGCGACCGTCGGGCCGTCCGCCAGGTCCCGGGCGACCGACTCCGCCTCGGCGGCAAGCCGGTCGGCGGGGACGACCCGGTTCGCGATGCCCAGGTCGTACGCCTCCTGCGCCGAGATCGAACGCGGGAAGAACAACAGGTCGGCGGCTCGGCTCGCGCCGATCAGACGGGGCAGTGTCCAGGAGACCCCGGAGTCGGCGGTCAGCGCGACCCCCGCGAAAGCGGTGGTGAACTTCGCCGAGTCGGCGACCACCCGGTAGTCGGCGGCCAGCGCGAACCCGAATCCGGCCCCGGCCGCGACGCCGTTCACCCCGGCGACCACCGGCTTACGCATCTCGGTGAGTGCCCGCACGATGGGGTTGTAGTGGTCGCGCACCGTAATCATGGTGTGCCGGGTGCCCTGCTGCTTGTCGGACATCAGGAGGGTGACGTGCTCCTTGAGGTCCTGGCCCACACAGAACGCCTTGCCGGTGGCGGTCAGCAGGACCGCCCGGACGGCGGTGTCCGCGGCGGCGGCGCGCAGGCTGTCCCGGAGCGCCTCCTTGGCCTCGACGTTCATCGCGTTCATGGCCTCGGGCCGGTTGATCGTGATGGTGGCGAGTCCGTCGTTGACCTCGTACAGCACGGTGTCGGCCATGTGGTGTCCCCTTCGCGGCGTGCTCGTGTCGATCGCGGTGATCGTGTCGGCCCCAGCATGGCGGAGATCGCCTGGGCCGGACATACGCACCGGTATGTGACCTGGCTCAAAGGGCACACCCGGAAAACGCACCCCCCGGCGAGAACGCGATGGCGAAGTATCGCAGGCGGATCCCCGAATTGGGTGGTTTTGCGAAAGCGCGTTGCGCAAGCGATGCAGACCGATGTTGGTCATCGGGTCCCGCCATGCGGGATAATGGCCAGGAAGCAATGTGTTCGATGCCGGTGACGTGTGCCCACCCAGGGGCCGTCGGCTGACGATGAGCTGGTTTCAGGAAGGGGAACGAGCATGGCGGCCATGAAGCCGCGGACGGGTGATGGCCCGCTCGAGGTGACCAAGGAGGGGCGGGGCATCGTCATGCGCGTTCCGCTCGAAGGCGGCGGTCGGCTCGTCGTCGAGCTGACACCGGACGAGGCTGACGCCCTTGGTGACGCCCTCAAGAAGGTCGTCGGCTGACGCAGAAGGCGCCCACATCTTTCTGTTCTCGCGATGCCCCGGCACGGTACGACCGCGCCGGGGCATCGTCATGCCCGCACACGACAGGTGCCGCGTCAGGCACGGCGGGCGACGCAGTCCGCCAGATGGTCGTCGACCAGTCCGCACGCCTGCATCAGGGCGTACGCCGTGGTGGGGCCGATGAACCGCAGGCCGCGCTTCTTGAGGTCCCTGGAGAGGGCCTTGGACTCGTCCGTGACGGCGGGCACGTCCGCCGTCGTGCGCGGCACGGGCCGGGCCGCGGGGTCGGGGGCGTACGACCAGACCAGCGTGTCCAGCTCACCGGGGCTCCACTCCGCCAGCACGCGTGCGTTCGCGAGCGTCGCTTCGACCTTCGCGCGGTTGCGGATGATGCCGGGGTCCGAGAGCAGGCGTTCCTGGTCGGCTTCGGTGAAGCCGGCGACCGCGGCGACACGGAAGCCGTCGAAGGCCTTCCGGAAGGTCTCCCTGCGGCGCAGGATGGTGATCCAGGAAAGGCCGGACTGGAACGCCTCCAGGGAGAGCCGCTCGAACAGGGCGTCGTCCCCGTGGACCGGGCGGCCCCATTCCTCGTCGTGATAGGCGACGTAGTCCGGGGTCGACACACCCCAGGGGCAGCGCAGCCGACCGTCGGGGCCCGTGATCGCGCCGCCGCCCGTCATCGCTGTTCCTCGTCCGGCCCGGGCTCCGGACGCTTGTCGAACAGGTCGCCCTGCCGCTCTCCCGGCTCGGGCTCCGACCGCCCGCCCGGCTCAGGCTCCTCGTCGAACATGCCGCCGCTCACGCCGCCGCCCTGCTCGCCCGGCCCGGGCTCCGGACGCTTGTCGGACATGCCGCCGCCCGACTGCCTCGGCTCGGCCAGCGCCGACTCCAACTGCAGGATCCGGGCGTCCCGCTCGGCGATCTCGGCGCCCAGCCTGTCAAGCACGTCGTCCACATCGGCCATCCGGTAGCCCCGCGGCGCGAGCGGCAGCCGCAGCGCCTCGATGTCGGCGCGCCCCACGGGACGGGCCACCGGCAACGGGTCCACGAGCTGCTCGGGGGCCGCGTCCGGAAGGATCTCGCTCCCCCCGCCGCCGACCACCGCGAGCGTGACCGCGGCGACGACCACGACCATCGCGATCAGCAAGAACCAGAACACAGCGCGCCTCTCCCCTGAGCAGGAAACCGTCTGCTGCCGATCGTGCCATGCGCGACCGACGGCTAAGGTCGCAGGCGACGGCAGGCGGGGAGGGAACGAGGAGGAAACAGGGGATGCGCGGCGGAAATCTGCGGCTGGGCCGACGCGAGTTCGATCCGCGTGAACCGGTGGTCATGGCGATCGTGAACCGGACACCGGACTCCTTCTACGACCAGGGCGCCACGTTCCGTGACGAGCCGGCGCTCACCCGTGTGGAGCAGGCCGTGGCGGAGGGCGCCGCCATCGTCGACATCGGAGGAGTGAAGGCCGGCCCCGGCGAAGAGGTGTCGGCCGAGGAGGAGGCCCGCCGTACGGTGGGCTTCGTCGCCGAGGTCCGCCGCCGCTTCCCCGATGTGGTGATCAGCGTGGACACCTGGCGGCACGATGTGGGGGCCGCCGTCTGCGAGGCGGGCGCGGACCTGCTCAACGACGCCTGGGGCGGGGTGGACCCGAAGCTGGCCGAGGTGGCCGCACGCTACGACGTGGGCCTGGTGTGCACCCACGCCGGAGGTGCGGAGCCGCGGACCCGCCCGCACCGGGTCGAGTACGAGGACGTGATGGCGGACGTCCTGCGGGTGACCAACCGTCTCGCCGAACGTGCCGAGCGGCTCGGAGTGCGGAGGGATGCCATCCTCATCGACCCGGGGCATGACTTCGGCAAGAACACCCGGCATTCCCTGGAGGCGACGCGGCGTCTGGGCGAGATGGTCGAGACGGGCCGACCGGTGCTGGTGTCGCTGTCCAACAAGGACTTCGTCGGCGAGACCCTCGACCGCCCGGTCAAGGAGCGGCTGATCGGCACGCTCGCGACCACGGCCGTATCGGCCTGGCTCGGCGCTCAGGTGTACCGCGTCCACGAGGTGGCGGAGACCCGCCAGGTGCTGGACATGGTCGCCTGCATCGCCGGGCACCGCCCCCCGGCCGTCGCTCGCCGCGGCCTGGCCTGAGCGGGAGGGTGCCACACGGGTACGGGCCGCGACCGCCGGGCCCGTACCCGCGTCGGCACGGCGGCCGTCAGGCCTCGTACCCCTCGAACGGTACCGCGACGGGCGTGCCCGCCTCCTTGGTGACCAGCGCGACCGCCTCTTCCACGTCGTCCGTGACGTGGAAGAGCAGCAGATCGTTCTCGGATGCCTTGCCCTGCGCGACCACGGTGTCCCGCAGCCATTCGACCAGACCGCTCCAGTAGGCCGTGCCGAAGAGCACGATCGGGAAGCGGGTCACCTTGCCGGTCTGGACGAGGGTGAGGGCCTCGAAGAGCTCGTCCAGAGTGCCGAGACCGCCGGGCAGGACGACGAAGCCCTGCGCGTACTTCACGAACATCGTCTTGCGGACGAAGAAGTAGCGGAAGTTCACGCCGATGTCGACATGCGGGTTGAGCCCCTGCTCGAAGGGCAGCTCGATACCGAGCCCGACGGAGATCCCCTTGGCGTTCCCTGCCCCCTTGTTGGCGGCCTCCATGGACCCCGGTCCGCCGCCGGTGATCACGGCGAAGCCCGCGTCGGCGAGCGCCGTGCCGATCCGGATGCCTGCCTCGTACTCGGGGCTGCCGGGGGTGGTCCGAGCGGAGCCGAAGACGCTGATGGCGCTGGGGAGCTCTGCGAGGGCACCGAACCCCTCCACGAACTCCGACTGGATGCGCATGACCCGCCAGGGATCGGTGTGCACCCACTCGGAGTCACCCTCGGTATCCAGCAGCCGCTGGTCCGTGGTGCCGGGCTGGATCTGCTCCCTTCGGCGCAGCACCGGCCCCGTCCGCTGCTCCTCCGGTCGCCCTGCTTCCTCGGGGTTGCTCATGACCTGCTCCCTCCGCTGCATGCTCGCATGCTCATTCCTGGTCAGGGTAGGTCCACGAAGGTCGACTGGAGCTGAATTCCATGGGTCGGACAGGGAGATCCGCGGCAGCGGGACGAGCGGATCAGACCGTGAGCCAGTTCCGCAGGCGCTCCTCGCAGTGCGTGATCCTGGCCACGGCCACATGCTCGTCCCGCTTGTGGGCGAGCAGCGCGTCCCCGGGTCCGTAGTTCACGGCGGGGACGCCCAGGGCGCTGAACCGTGAGACGTCCGTCCAGCCGAACTTGGGCTGGGCCGTGCCACCCACGGCCGTCATGAACGCGGCGGCGGCCGGATGGGAGAGCCCCGGCAGCGCGCCTCCCGTGTGGTCGTCCACGATGAATTCGGCGACCCCGCAGTCCGCGAACACCTCGCGGACATGGGCTTCCGCCTCCGCCATCGTGCGGTCGGGGGCGTAGCGGTAGTTGACCACCACGGTGCACGCGTCGGGGATGACGTTGGTGGCGACACCGCCCTCGATGCCCACGGCATTGAGGCCCTCTCGGTATTCGAGCCCGTCGATCACCGGACGGCGCGGCTCGTACGCGGCGAGCCTGGCCAGTACGGGCCCTGCGGCGTGGATCGCGTTGGAGCCCATCCAGGCGCGCGCAGAGTGCGCGCGCTCCCCGGTCAGCCGCAGATGGACCCGCAGGGTTCCCTGGCAGCCGCCCTCGACCTGGGCGTCGGACGGCTCCAGCAGCACGGCGAAGTCACCTTCGAGCCAGTCGGGGTGAGCCTCGGCCACGTGCCCGAGTCCGTTGAGGTGTGCGGCGACCTCCTCGTTGTCGTAGAACACGAAGGTGAGGTCGCGGTTGGGGGCGGGGACGGTCGCCGCGATCCTCAGTTGCAAGGCCACGCCCGACTTCATGTCGGAGGTACCGCAGCCCCACAGCACGCCGTTCTCGTCCAGCCGCGAGGGGACGTTGTCCGCGATCGGCACGGTGTCGATGTGCCCGGCGAGTACGACCCGCTCGGCACGACCCAGCATGGTGCGGGCCACGACGTTGTTGCCGTGCCGGTCGACGGTGAGGTGCGGCAGCGCGCGCAGGGCCTCCTCGATCGCGTCGGCGAGTGGCTCCTCGTTTCCGCTGACCGACGGGAAGTCGACGAGGCGCGCGGTGAGTGCCGGGGCGTCCAGGGTGAGGTCAAGCGCGGTTTCGGGCATGCCCCGACCCTAAGGGCTGTCCCGCTCGCCCCGGCCCTCGGGCGGTCGGAGGAGCCGGACGGTCGGGGCGCGTTTCGGGCTGCCCCCGCACGCGAGAACGGTCCCTGCGGAGCCGGCCGTCGGGACCGGTACCTTTGGCGCGTGACCGAGACCGTCTCGAACGCCTCCGCCTCCCGGTTCGGCCGTCTGCTGCGCGCCATCGCCGGGCTCTCCGTACTGCTGGCACTCGTCGCGTACGTGTTCGTGCGGTACGAGAGCTGGGAGACGGGCACACCGGGGTGCGTCGTGCGTGCCGCCGGCGGACCCGACTCCGGGACGGATCCGGATGCCTCGTTCGAGCTGACCCCGGAGATGGCGGCCAACGCCGCCACGATCTCCGCCGTGGGCACCGTCCGGGGAATGCCGGAGCGCGCGGTGACCATCGCCCTGGCGACGGCGATGCAGGAGTCGATGCTGCTCAACATCAGCTACGGGGACCGGGACTCGCTCGGGCTGTTCCAGCAGCGGCCGTCCATGGGCTGGGGCACCACCCGGCAGATCCTCGACCCGGTGTACTCCGCCGGGAAGTTCTACGAGCACCTGGCCGATGTGCCGGGCTATTCACGACTCCCGCTGACCGAGGCGGCACAGCGGGTCCAGCGCAGCGGCTATCCGCGGGCGTACGCCAAGCACGAGCCGGGGGCCACGCTGCTCGCGGCGGCACTCACCGGACGAGCCCCGGCGGCGCTGACCTGCACCACGGGACGCCAGCCGGGAGCCGGTGACCCCGCGAAGGTGCGCACCGAGCTGGTTCGGACCTTCGGCGAGGGCGTGCTGCCCGCGGTCACCGGTGCGGGCCGCGCGGGTGCCCGGCACACCGCCGGCGCAGGGGCCGAGCTGCGGGTGCCGGTGACCGTCGCGCCGGGCGGCGGCTCCCGGGCCGCGGCGAAGGCGCGGCGCGGCTGGGAACTGGCGCACTGGGCGGTGGCGCAGGCGGATCTGCTGCGCATCACCCAGGTCTCGTACGGGGGCCGCGTCTGGAACGCGGACGAGGCGTACGAGGGCTGGCAGCAGGTGGGGCGGGGCGTGGACGGTACCGGCGAGGTCGGGATCCGGGTCGATCAGTAGGGCACGTTCGGTGCTGCGCCCCCGCGGCCCTGGCGTCCGGCTCGGTCCGCCGTTCCGCCCTGACGGCGGATGACCGGGGGGTTGCGGATGGCCGGGTGGCCGGTCGGCGCGGGCAGGGCCCATCGGCTCCATGGGCACCGCCTGCAGGCCGCCTCGATAGGCCAGACAGTCCCCTATCCGGGGTCGGGCATATGTCCGGGACATCACCCGGAAGGGGTCACCGCCGATACATCGGGCGATATTCCCCGGACTCATTCGACGACGTTCGACGCAACACGTCACTTCCCTTGCGCCAAAGGGGAAGTGACGGTTCAGCAGACTGTCTGGACAGGCATTGTTCGCCCGTTTTTGTCCCCGGCTGATTATGCGATGCATTACCGACTCTTTACCTTGGCGTACCGCAACCATCCCTGCCCCACGAGCGGTTGTCATGGCGTCCGATCGCCCAATAGGCAACACCGAAACGTTCTCGTCGAAGGAGCACCATGTCCCTCCCCCTGACCCGTCGGATCGCCCGTGCCGCGCTGCTCGTCGCAGCCGGTGCAGCTCCCGTGGTCGGTGCGGCCGGCTCCGCGAGCGCCGTGGACCTCACGCCCGCCCATGACCTGGGCGGCGGGCTGACCCAGCTCGACGGCGTCGCGGTCGGCGACGCCACGGACGGTACGGCGCAGAAGGCCGCCACGACGGCGCAGGAGGCCGGCGGGAAGCTGGTCGGCACGGCACTCCCGGTCGCGAACAGCACCTTCACCCAGACCGCCCGCACCGGCGCCCCCGCCGCCCAGGAGACGGCCGGGCAGGCCGTCGACTCCGCGACCTCCCTGATGGGGGAGACCGGGTCCGCGACGGTCTCACGGGGCCTGCCCACGGCCGAGGCACTGCCCGCCGGGGTGCCGGCTGCAGGCACCACGCTGCCCGCCGACGCGCTCCCTGCCGACCCGATGGCGACCACGCCGATCCCCTCCCGCACCCTCCCGGCCCCCGCGCTCCCCACCGAGGCGCTGCAGGTCGCTCCGGTCCCGGCCACAATGCCGATCGCCACTCCGGCGGTCCCCGCCACACCGCTCCCGGCGACCCTGCTTCCCAAGGCCGAGCTCCCCGCGACTCCGGCGGTCCCCGGCACTCCTCTGAGCGTGCTGCCCGTCGACACCCTCCCGGGGGCCGAGCTCCCGGCCGCCCCGGCCCCGGTGAGCGTGCTGCCCGTCGACACCCTCCCGGCGCACACGCTGCCCGCCGCCCGCTAGGAGCAGGCCCCGGCGTCGGCGTCCATAGGGAAGGGGCCTCGGGAGCACAGCGTCATATGTGCCCCCCGGGGCCCCTTCCGTCTGCCGCGCGCCTCGCCGGAACTCGCCGGAACTCGCCGGTTCACGGCATCGCCGTGCCGCGGCTCTCGCAGCCTCAGCCCAGCCGCTTGACCGCCGTCTCGACGCGCTCGTCCGTCGCCGTGAAGGCGACCCGTACGAAACGCTCGCCGGCGGGCCCGTAGAAGTCCCCTGGAGCCACCAGGATGCCCAGCTCGGCCAGATGGGCGACGGTGTCCCAGCAGGTTTCGTCGCGGGTCGCCCACAGATAGAGGCTGGCCTCGCTGTGCTCGATCCGGAAGCCGTGCCCCCGCAGCGCCTCACGCAGCGCCGAGCGCCTGGCTGCGTACCGCGCCCGCTGCTCGGCGACATGGGTGTCGTCGCCGAGGGCCGCCACGGTCGCCGCCTGTACCGGCGCGGGCGTCATCATTCCGCCGTGCTTGCGGATCCCCAGCAGCTCGCCGAGCACCGCCGCGTCACCGGCGATGAACGCGGCGCGGTAGCCGGCCAGGTTCGAACGCTTGGACAGCGAGTGGACGGACACGATGCCCTCGTACGTACCCCCGCAGACGTCCGGATGCAGCACGGACACCGGCTCGGTCTCCCAACCCAGCTCCAGGTAGCACTCGTCACTGAACACCAGCACCCCGTGCTCGCGCGCCCAGGCCACGATCCGGGTCAGCTCGTCCTTGGGCAGCACCCGGCCGGTGGGGTTCGACGGCGAGTTCAGCCACAGCAGCTTCAGCCCGGCCGGGTCCAGCTCGGTGGGATCGTCGTAGACCACGGGCGCCGCCCCGCACAGCCTGGCCCCGACCTCGTACGTCGGGTAGGCCAGCCGGGGGTACGCGACCGTGTCACCGGCGCCCAGACCGAGCTGCGTCGGCAGCCAGGCGACCAGCTCCTTGGACCCCATCACCGGCAGCACGTTCGAGTGGGCGAACGAGACCGCGCCGAGCCGCCGTTCGCACCAAGCCACCAGGGCGTCGCGCAGCGCGGTCGTGCCCCACACCGTCGGATAGCCGGGCGAGTCCGCGGCGGCGATCAGGGCCTGCTGGACGACGGCCGGAACCGGATCGACAGGCGTGCCGACGGAGAGGTCGACGATGCCGTCGGGGTGGGCGGCGGCGGTCGCCTTGTACGGCTCCAGCTTGTCCCAGGGGAAGACGGGGAGACGTGAGGAGACTGCGGACACGGTGCTCACTTTCTCGATCTCGTAGTCGCACCGAGGTGCGACACAAACGCCGCGGTCCCGTACGGCGGACGCACCGTACGGGACCGGGATCGCAGGATCAGCCGTTCTGCGGCGGCAGGGCGGCGATGAAGGGGTGGTCGCGCTCGATCAGGCCGAGCTTGGAGGCGCCACCGGGCGAGCCGAGCTCGTCGAAGAACTCGACGTTCGCCTTGTAGTAGTCCTTCCACTCCTCCGGAGTGTCGTCCTCGTAGAAGATCGCCTCGACCGGGCACACCGGCTCGCAGGCACCGCAGTCGACGCATTCGTCCGGGTGGATGTACAAGGACCGCTGGCCCTCGTAGATGCAGTCGACGGGGCACTCCTCGATGCACGCCTTGTCCTTGACGTCGACACAAGGCTGCGCAATGACGTAGGTCACGCTGTCGTTCCTCCTCGGTAGGGCGCGGCGTCCGGTCTGCGGCTCGCCGCGGGGCTGCGCGGGAGCGCGGCGTCGTCGATGCCCGCACCTAGTATCTCCGTTCCTGGGGATGATCCGAACAGGAGGGGCGGACCGAGCTGTGGAATTCACTGCGAGCGGACAGTGGGAGGTCCGTATCACCCCTCTTGACGTGGGAAAACGAGTAAGTGTACGAAGGCTCGCCGAGGCCGGCGGCATCGGCGGGACGTTCACCGACGCGGTCGGAGTTCTCACATCCTGGGACGAGGGTGTGCTGGTGATCACACGAAGGACCGGGGAGATCGTCCGAATCCCGGAAACTTCGCTGGTCGCGGGCAAGGTCGTCCCCACGGCTCCGGCGCGTCGGCGAGGACTTCCGGCAGCGTCGTTCGAGGAGCTTGCGCGGATCTCGGCGCGGGCTTGGCAGCCGGTCGAGAGCGAGCCGCTCGGCGAGTGGCTGCTGCGGGCGGCCTCGGGGTTCACCCGGCGGGCGAACTCGGTGCTGCCCCTCGGTGATCCGGGCCTGCCTCTGGATGAGGCGCTGGAGCGGGTGGGGGCCTGGTACCGGACACGGGGCTTGCCCGCCTGCATACAGGCGGCGACGGGCGCGGAGGGCACCCAGGAGGCGCTCTGCGCGGAGCTGGAGCGACGCGGCTGGGTGCGCGAGGTCACGACGGAGTTGCGGGTGGGCGGTCTCGCGCCGGTCGGCGACCTGGACACCGACGTCTCCCTGGTGCGGATCGACCGTTCCTTCGACGAGGACTGGCTGCGCCGGTACCAGCGGTTCGACGCCCCCGGGCCCCATGTGCGCGCGGTGCTCTCCAGCGGGCCTTCGGTGTGGTTCGCCACCGTGCCCGGCGAGCCCGGGGTGCCTGCGGCCATCGGCCGCTGTGTCGTCGACGGACGCTGGGCGGGCTTCATGGCGGTGGAGGTCGACCCGGCCCGCCGCAGGCAGGGGCTGGCCAAGGCCGTGATGGCGGCACTGGCGCGCCGGGCGCTGGAAGAGGGCGCTTCGGCCGCCTGGCTCCAGGTCGAGTCGGACAACGACCACGCCCGCGCGATGTACGAGGGGCTGGGCTTCGCGACCCATCACCTCTACCACCACTTCCGGCACACCACCGGGTCCTCCGAGCACTTCTGATCTTCCTGAACGGGTACGAGACGCATATGCACCCTCCACCACCCGAGGCCCGTCCGTGGCGCAGCCGGTTCGCCGACGAGGCACGATCCGAGCGGCCGGATCTCGCGACGCTGTGCCTGCTCGTCGGGGCCGAGGCGGACCCGGCTCTGGACGAGACCGCTCTGGACGCGGCGCAGATCGAGCTCGACCGGCTCGCGGGACTGCTGCCGTACGGCATCAGGGGCCCGGAGGCATGGGTGGCGGCACTCGCCTCGCTACTGGGCGAGCGCTGCGGCTTCCACGGCACTCCCGGCTGCTACCAGCGCCTGGAGTCATCGCTGCTGCCCGAGGTCCTGCGCCGCCGCCGGGGGCTGCCAATCCTGCTCTCCGTGGTCTGGCTGGAAGTCGCCCGCCGAGCGGGCGCACCGGCCTACGGGGTGGCCCTACCGGGCCACTTCGTGGTCGGTTTCGGCGATCCGTCCGAGCCGGTGCTCGCCGACCCGTTCACCGGCGGCGGACTGCTCACCGGCGCGGACGCGGAACTGCTGGTCGCCGGTGCGACCGGCGAACCGCTCGACTCATCGATGCTGGCCCCGGCCGGGCCGCTGGAGATCGTGCTGCGTGTCCTCAACAACATCCGCGCCTGGTCGGCCGCCCGCCCGGAGCGCTCGGACGTGGGCCTGTGGGCCGTCGAGCTCTCCCTGCTGCTCCCCTCGCACCCGGCCCGCCTGCGCTTCGAGCGCGCCCAACTCCTGGTCCAGCGCGGAGACTTCCTCACAGGCGCGGCGGAGATGGACGCGTACGCGGACATCGTCTCGGCGATGGAACCCACTGCGGCGGCGATGATCAGGCAGCGCGCGAACGCGGCCCGGTCGATGCTGAACTGAGGTGTGGCCGTGTTGATCGTGGACGGGGCGAACGTGGTGGGCTCGGTGCCCGACGGTTGGTGGAAGGACCGCCGTGGTGCCGCCGAGCGGCTGCGAGACCGATTGGCGTCGAGGGCCGGTGACGAAGAGATCATCCTGGTCGTCGAGGGCGCTGCCCGGGGCGTCGAGTCCGTACCCGGTGTGCGGGTGGAGTCCGCCCACGGCAGCGGGGACGATCTGATCGTGCGACTGGCCGCCCGGTACGCCGGAGAAGGCTGCGTGGTGGTCACGGCCGATCGCGAGCTGCGCGACCGGGTACGGGCCGTCGGAGCCCGGTGCGCGGGTCCGCGGACGGTGCGCCCGGCGGAACGCTGAGACCAGGGGTGCTCACTTCAGCGCGATCTCCTGGGTGCGCTCCTCTGGCGTCTTGCCCAACAGCGCCTTCTGCATCGCGTAGGCGACGTCATCGGCTGACACCGGGCGCTCCTTGCCGTCGCGCTTGGTGATGGTGATGCCGTCGAAGACGCCGTCCAGCAGCTCCGTGATCGCCTTCTTGTCGTAGACCTCGACCAGACGACCGTTGACGGCCTTCATCGAGAGGATCTTCGGCAGGGAACGGGCGGGGCCGAACTGAATCTGCTTGCCACCCGCCTGGATCGTGACGAGTCCGGACATGGCGGGCTCGGCGAACTCCTTCATCGCCCGGTCCAGTTCGGCCTGGTCGACGGTGGGCTCGCTGGTACCGACGGGCAGTTCGACCAGATTCGGCCGGCCCGTCCCGACCTGGGCCCGATAGGCGTCCTTCACCGAGATCACCGACTTGCCGACGTCCAGTGACGCGCCCGCCTTGCCGGGTACGGCGACGGCCTTGTTGGGCTCGAACCTGATCGTCCCTTCGGTGGCGGAGCCGGAGGCGATCGCCAGGTCGGAGAGCGCGACCTGGAGCTTCTCCTCGTCCACCGGGAAGACCGGCTGGGCGACCAGCTCGGCGCCGAAGAGGGAGCCGATGACGGAGACCGGGTTGTAGTCGGTGCCCGCTGCGGCCCGCACGGTCGCCTGGCTGTCGAGGGCGAGTCCCGCATTGCCCGGAGCGAGCTTCTCCCTCTTGCCGCCCACCGCGAGCTCCAGCGGGGCGGCGGCCCGGTCACCGAGGGCGGCGTCCAGCTTGGAGACCGCCTCCTCCTTGGTGCCGCCACCGATGTCGACGCCCAGAACCGTGGTGCCCTTGGGGACGTCGGAGTGGTTGAGGAGCAGTCCGGCGCCGTAGGCGACGACCAGCACACCGAACACGCCGGCACCCGCGAGTACGGCCTTGGACCGCCCCTTCTTCGCCGGCTTCGCGGGGCGCGGGGCCTCGGCCTGAGCCTGCGCGCCAGTGGGCGCCGGGGCACCCTGCGCGAACGGTGACGGCGGTCCTGACGGGCCGGGGAAGTTCCGCGCGGCGTGGTCCCGTGCGTCGAAGTCCCTCCCGGGGCCCGAGCCGCGAACGGGCCCAGGGCCGGACGAAGGCCACGGGCTCACCTCCGGACCGCTCACGGGAGTGGAGGGGGCCGTGGGCGCCATGGGGGCCATAGGGTCCGGCGGCGCGAACGGAGAGCGCTGCTGGGACGGGACCACGGGGATACCGCTGGTCAGCGTGTCACCGGAGACATTGCCCGCGGGGGTCGACGGTCCGGGCATGGCGGTGGGGCCTGTGTCGGACGGTGACTGCGGAGTCAGTACGGCCGTGTCGTCGCCCATCCTCGGGGCGCGACCTGCACCACCCCCCGTCGCACCCGGAACTCCCGGCGCCGCAGGTGCTCCTGACACCCCTGCGGGGCTTGCGTCCCCCTTGGCGAAGGGCGAGGTTCCGGTGACCGGCCCGGTGGTGGGTCCCGCGGGACCGCCGGTCCGGGTGGGACCGGCGGGACCGGCGGCTCCCAGCGCACCCTGCGGACGCGGGCCGGACTGAGGCGCGGTGCGTGCCGCCGGGGCAGCAGGGGCGGCTGGTGCGGCCTGCGCGGGTACGGAGGCCTGGGTGGGCGACTTGCGCGGCGCGAACCAGTCGCTCGTCTTCTGCTCGGCCGGCTTGTCCACCGGCCCCTGGGCCGGGCCCTCTCCCTCGACGGGAGCCGCGTCGCGCGGCCGGAGGGGCGCGGACGCGTCCGGCGTCTCGCCGACCGCCACGGGCCGGGCGGTGCTGCCGGTGCGTTCGGCCGGCCGCTCTCCCGCGCCTCCCCGGGTTCCCGGGGTATCGAGCGGACCGAGCGCACTCATCGGAGCCGACGTGCTCTTCGCTCCGCTCGCACTCTTCGCACCCTCGGTACTTCTCGCCCCGTCCGCCATACGGCGGGCGTCCAGATCGCTCATCGGCGTACGCATGACGACCGGCGGGATCGGCCGCGAGCCCGGGATATTGATCCGGATACGCGTGGTCAGCGTGGTCTCTGTCCTGGGCTCATCCGGCTTCGCAGCGGCTTCGGCGCTCTCATCCTGGGCGTCCTGCGCGGGGTGCAGCGACGGATACTGGCGCGATCCGTACGGCGGTGTACCGGAGGGGTACGCGGTTCCGCCGCCCCCCTGGGGGCCGGAGGACGAACTGTCAGTTTCACGACTCAAAGCAGGTTCTCCCGATCGGCTCCGCCGCCCGCTTCCTACTGGTACCACTGCTTCGGGCGACTCGGCAGCGCGCACCACCATACTGGCCGCCGTCGACAGGTACCTGTGGGCAGGGGACACGAAGCGGTGCGCGCACTGCCGGCCACCACACACCCACAGCGGCCATTTCGGCCCGAGAAGGACACCTCACGTGCCAAGTGAGCCGGTTCGTCCGCCCGATGACCACGACCGCGTCATGGTGGCACAGATCACAGCCAGTGCCACCCCTCCCAGCAGGAACAGGACCTCGCCGAGCCCGCCGACGAAGAGGCCGTCGCCTTCCGGACGGCCGGCACTCAGCAGCAGCACCGCCACCATCCAGCCGGCAGCCGGCACCAACGCCCCGAACTGAGTCCCGGCGGCGCGCATACCTCCCCAGAACAGTCCCGCGCAGCCGAAGAGCGCGAGCAGCAACCCGGCCGGGAACCAGGCCGCCTGAACCAGAGAACCGGCCGCCCCCACCACGAAGCCGAGGACCAGCAACGCGAAATAGCCCGCGATCCGCGCGGGTTTCAGCGACCGGACCAGCCCTGCTCCGGGCTGGGGTAGCTCATTCGGCTGAGCCGCCCGGCTCTGCTGACGCTGCCGCTCACCCGGCCCCCGCGCCCCACTCGGCCCCTTGGACCCCTTCGGCTCCTTCACAGGCCCACTCCCTCGAACAGGTCGTACTCGCACTCGCCCGCGCGGGCGCCTGACGTGCCTCGCGCCAACTCGTAGCACTCGGTGGTGAACAGCGGCTGACCAAGACCATTCGAAAGCGCGAAAAACGGACCGTCCACCACGATCTGGGTTGTATGCGCGCGCATCGCGGCGGCCTTGCGGTCGGCGTAGGCGCCGCCGTCGATCACGGCGGTGACGCACGCGTCATCCACGACACCGGGAATATCCGCCATGCCCGCGATGCCGGAAATCCCGGGAACCGCACCGGAGATCCCGGCGGCACGCAGCGCGGCGAAGCCGTCTTCGGCGACGGACTTCGGCACACGGTTCCAGTAGATCTTGGCGATGGAGTGCGGCTCGCCGAGGTCCGGCCGGACGGCCGGATCTGCGGCGAGTTCGGCAGCCCGCATCGCGACCCGGTGCGCCTGGATGTGGTCGGGGTGGCCGTAGCCGCCGTCCGGGTCGTAGGTGATGAGGACCTGCGGCCGTACCGAACGGACCACCTCGACGAGAAGGTGCGCGGCCTCGTCCACGTCCGCGCTCCAGAAGGCGCCGCCACGCCGGTTCTGCGGCAGTCCCATCATCCCGGAGTCACGGAAACGCCCAGGGCCTCCGAGGAAGCGGTGGTCGGTGACACCCAGCTCGGCCATGGCTGCGGCCAGTTCCCCGATCCGGTGCGCGCCGAGCGCGTCGTCCCGGTCGGCGGTGAGCCGGGCGAGGGCGGGCGGGATGACCTCGCCCTCCTCACCGAGAGTGCAGGTCACCAGGGTGACCAGGGCACCCTCGGCGGCATACCGCGCCATCGTGGCACCGTTGTTGATCGACTCGTCGTCCGGGTGCGCGTGCACCAGCAGCAGACGACGGGCTGGGAGCTCCGTCATGCCCCCAGCCTACGAGGCCCCCGGACAGGAGCTGGGTCCTGTCCGGCCCTGGAGCCTTGCGTGTGGATCCTGCCGGGCTGGTCCAGACGAAAGGCACGCAGGTCCCGTCCGGGCGATCGTCTCGGGCCGCGAGGCGAAGCTAGAACTTGAGGCCCCCGATCATCCCCGCGACGTTCGTGGTCAGCTGGCTGATCGTGGGCGCGATGGACGAGCTCGCGAGATAGAACCCGAGCAGCATGCAGACCGCCGCGTGTCCCGCCTTCAGGCCGGATTTCCTGACCAGCAGGAAGACGATGATCGCCAGCAGCACCACCGCCGAAATCGAGAGTGCCACGGCGGTTCACCTCCACAGATATTCAGCCGGTAAGGGGCAGAGCGCATGTGCCGGAGGAGTCATACCCACCTCGCGCTAGGGATCATAACTATCCATAGGCACGCATCGATCGGTGCACGGCAGCACGTGGGGGCGCACAGCACTAGATTCGGCCATATGACCTCGAGGCCGCTGCACTCCCCTGTCCCCACAGCCCCTTCGGCTCCGCTCAGCTTCCCTCGCCAGTACGCCAGGACCCAGCGCTTCGGGCTCGGCGCACCCCGGTCGTTCACGGTGGCGCCGGACGGCTCGCGGGTGGTCTTCCTGCGCTCCCCCTCGGGGACGGAAACGGCCAACCGGTTGTGGGTGCTGGACCTTGAAGGCATCGACGGAACGGGCGGCGGCGCCCAGGAGGGCGCTGTCGGCGCCGAGCGGCTGGCGGCGGACCCCGATGTGCTGCTGGAGGGAGCCACCGAGGAGCTGTCGGCCGAGGAACGGGCACGGCGGGAGCGCAGTCGTGAGGGTTCCGGAGGGATCGTCTCGTATGCCGTCGACCATGCGGTGGAGTTGGCGGCGTTCGCGCTGTCCGGACGGCTGTTCACGGCGGAGCTGCGCGCCGGCACGGCCCGCGAACTGCCCGCGACCGGGCCGGTGCTCGATCCCCGGCCGTCCCCGGACGGGCGGCTGGTCGCCTACGCGGCGCGGGGCGCGCTCCGGGTGATCGGCGCGGAGGGCGACGGGGATCGCGCGCTGGCCGAGCCGGAGGACGACCAGGTCTCCTACGGCGTCGCGGAGTTCATCGCGGCCGAGGAGATGGGGCGTTCTCGCGGGTTCTGGTGGTCGCCCGAAAGCGACCGGCTGCTGGTGGCGCGGGTCGACGAATCCCCCGTACAACGCTGGTGGATCGCCGATCCGGCACGGCCGGAGCGGGAGCCGGCCCGGGTCGCCTACCCGGCGGCCGGGACACCCAACGCGGATGTACGGCTGCTCCTGATCGGTCTCGACGGGACGCGCACCGAGGTGGAATGGGACCGGGCGCGGTACCCGTATCTGGCCCGGGTGCACTGGTCGGCGAGCGGCGCTCCGCTGCTGCTGGTGCAGGAGCGCAGGCAGGGCGCCGCCGCGTTTCTCACCGTGGACACCGCCACCGGCGCGACCCGCACGGTCCAGGTGGACGTGGACCCTGTGTGGCTCGAACTGTGCGGCGGGGTGCCCGCCTGGTCTCCGGACGGGCGGCTGGTGCGGATCACCGACCAGGACGGCACCCGGGTGCTCGCGGTGGGCGACCGGCCGCTGACCGGACCCCGTCTGCATGTGCGGGCGGTGTTGGACGTCGGCGAGCAGGACATCCTTGTGTCGGCCTCCGCCGGCGCGCGGGCGGCCGAGCCCGAGATCGGCGAGATCCATGTGTACCGGGTCGGCGAGAGCGGCGCGAAGCGGGTCTCGGAGGGCGCCGGGGTGCATACGGCGGTGCGTTCCTGCGGGGTGACCGTGCTCGCGTCCGCCCGGCCCGAATCGAGCGGCGCGACGGTACGCGTGGTGAGAGACGGCATTCAGCTCGCCGTGATCGCCTCGTATGCCCAGCGGCCGGTGCTGTCCCCGCGCATGGAGTTCACGGAAGGGGGCACGCGGCGCATCCCGTGCGCCGTCCTGCTCCCGTCGGGCTGGCGGGAATCGGACGGTCCGCTCCCGGTTCTGATGGACCCGTACGGGGGACCCCATGGACAGCGCGTGGTTGCCGCGCACAACGCGCACCTCACCTCGCAGTGGTTCGCCGATCAGGGCTTCGCGGTGATCGTCGCGGACGGCCGGGGCACCCCTGGCCGCTCACCCGACTGGGAGAAGGCCGTCAAGGGCGACTTCACCATCACGCTGGACGACCAGGTCGAGGCGCTGCGCGCGCTCGCCGAGCGTTACCCGCTCGATCTGGGTCGGGTCGCGATCCGCGGCTGGTCGTACGGCGGCTATCTGGCGGCGCTTGCCGTGCTGCGCCGACCGGATGTGTTCCACGCGGGTGTGGCGGGCGCCCCGGTGACCGACTGGAGGCTCTATGACACCCACTACACCGAGCGGCATCTGGGCCTTCCCGCCGAGCAGCCCTCGGTGTATGCCCGGAACTCCCTGGTCACGGAAGGGGGTTTGAGCGGTGCTGCGGACCCGGCACGGCCGCTGATGGTGATCCACGGCCTGGCGGACGACAACGTGGTGGCGGCGCACACCCTGCGCCTCTCGTCGGCGCTGCTGGCGGCCGGCCGTCCGCACGAGGTGCTGCCGCTGAGCGGGGTCACCCATATGACGCCGCAGGAAGAGGTCGCGGAGAACTTGCTGCTGCTTCAGGTCGACTTCCTGAAGAGGTCCCTGGGGATGCGGGTCTGACGATCTACAGGAGCTTCAGCGGGAAGGGGACCGGCCGGTGGACTCGCGTCCCCCGACCGGTCAACGGCACCCGCACGGCCGTACGGGGTTCAGAGTGCCGCGTCCGTATATCGGATGCGCTTCGGCGGCATTGCCCGGGTGTAAACGCGCCGACCGCCAAGTGGGCTGGTGCGCAGCGGATCAGACGGTGCGCCAGTAGCCGAGCGCGTTCACCCGGTCCTTGGGGACACCGAGCTCCCTGCGCAGGTACGAGGCGAGCCCCCGGGTCGTCGCGGCGTCGCAGGCGACCCAGACGAAGGCCTTGGCCGGGTCGTCGCCGAGCAGCCCGGGCAGCGCGGCCCGCACCTCGTCCACCAGGTGCGCCCCGGCGTCCCGGCGCGGCACCGTACGCAGATCGTGCCGCGCCGCGTCGATCCGTATCGGCAGGTCGGCGTCGGACGGGTGCGGGGTCTCGAACCAGATGGTGGCGGGGGTGTCCGGCATTGCGTCGAGGAGCGAGTTGACCGCCGGAAGCGAGGCGGGGTCGCCGATCACGAACATCCGTGGCGGCAGCGGGTCGGGGGCGGTGAAACCGGTGCCCTGGACGGTCGCGTCGATGGTGTCGCCGGGCTGCGCCTCGCGGGCCCAGTCGCTCGCCCGGCCGTCGTGCAGGGCGAACTCCAGACTGAACGTGCCCGCGTCCGGGGCCGGGTCGACAAGCGTGTAGGCGCGCTGGTGCGGCTTGCCCTCGTTCTCGAACCAGAGCCGCACCCACATCGTGGGGTGCACCCCGGTCGCCCGCAGCATGCCGCCGTCGCTCAGATGCACCCTGCGGTACCGCTCGGTGACCTGCTCGGCACCGGTCACCGTGAACGTGAAGTCCTTGCCCCGCATCAGTTTGAGGACGACGCCCTCCCAGCCATGCCCCACCGTGCTCTCCTCCCCGGACGAACAGTTAAGGTTAGGAGAGCCTAACCTAAAGGAGTGTCGGTGTGAGGACCGAGGTCTTCCGTGACGCGTGGGGCATCCCGCATCTGCGCGCCGGCAGCGTGAACGAACTCGCGTACGCCCAGGGGCACAACGCCGCCGTCGACCGCGCCTGGCAGTTGGAGATCGAGCGGCACCGTGCCCAGGGCACATCAGCCGCCATCCTGGGCAGCGATGCCCTCGCCTGGGACACCTTCGCCCGGCAGGCACGGCTCGCGGACACCGCGCGGCGCTGCTACGAGGCACTGGGCGGGGAGCCCCGCGCCTGGGTGGCGGCATACGTGGACGGGGTGAACGCGGGGCTCCGGCAGGGCGCGGCGGCCGCGCCCGAGTTCGCCGAAGCCGGCATCACGCCCGGGACGTGGGAGGCGTGGACCCCGCTGTCGCTCTGGCTTTCCACCCATGTCCTCTTCGCAGGATTCCCGACCAAGCTGTGGCGCGACGAGGTCGCACGACGACTCGGGGACGAGGCGACCGAGCTGTTCGCCGTAGACGGTCCGGGCACAGCCGGATCGAACGGCTGGCTCGTCTCGGCCGGACGCACCGGCACCGGCGCCCCTCTGATCGCGGGCGACCCGCACCGCTTCATCGAGGACCCCGGCATCTACCAGCAGGTGCATCTGGTCTGCCCCGATTACGACGTGACCGGGCTCGCCTTCCCCGGCGTCCCTGGCGTCGCCCACTTCGCCCACACCGGCGGCGTCGCCTGGGCGATCACCAATGCCATGGCCGACTACCAGGACCTGTACCGGGAGCGGCTGCGACGCACCGCCGACGGCGTCGAGGCGCTCGGTCCGGACGGCTGGCACCCGGCCTCGCGGCACACCGAGACGATAGAGGTCGCCGGAGGGGATCCGGTGCGGGTCGAGGTGATCGAGACGGCCCGAGGCCCGGTGATCATCGGTGCGGGCCCGCAGGGCGACGAGACCGTGGAGGCGATCAGCCTGCGGTACGTCCCCCGGGTCACCGGGGAGCTGGGCTTCACAGCGATCGCCGAGCTGCTGAAGGCACGTACGGTCGCCGATGTCGACCGGGCGTTCGAGCGCTGGGTCGAACCGGTGAACGTGGTTCTCGCCGCCGACACCTCGGGCGGGCTGCTGCACCGCACCGCGGGCCGGGTGCCGCTGCGGCACAAGGACAACCGGCTGCGGGTGGTACCGGCGTGGGAGCACGGGCACGAATGGCAGGGCATGCACGACCCGATGCCGCGCGCCGATGTGGCCGACTTCGCGGTGATGGCCAACGAACGTGCGCTGGCCGGGCCGCTCGGAGTGGAGTTCGCTCCCCGGCACCGCGCGGACCGGATCACCGAACTGCTGCGCGCATCGGACCGGTGGAGCGCCGCGGAGATGGCGTCGGTGCACATGGACACCCGTCTCGCGTCCGCCCGCCCGCTGCTGGACCTGATCGACGGGCTCGACGGGCTCGGTCCGGCGGCGGGCGTACTGCGCGAGCGGCTGCGGGCCTGGGACCTGCGCATGGACGCCGAGAGCACGGACGCCGCGGCGTACGCCGAGGTGCGGCACGCGGTCGTCCGTAGGTTCGCCGGGCACCCGGCGCTGGCCTCCCTCAGCGAACCCCTGCCGTACCCGGCGGTCTTCCAGCCCTGGCTCAACCTCCTGGTCAAGGTCGGCTATGCGCTCGAAGTGCTGCTCACCACCGAGTTGCTGCCCGGCATCGACCGGGCGGAGCTGGTCCGCGCGGCCCTCGAGGAGGTGGCCGCGGACCCGACACGCACCCAGGCCACCTGGGGCGAGCGGCACCAGATCGCGCCCTGGCAGGCACTCCCGCTGAGCGACGAGCAGTGGCCGGGGACGGCCGGTGACCACGACTGCGTCCTGGCCACCTCCAGCGTCCCCGGACTCACGGATCGCGCCGCACGCGGTCCGGCCGCACGCTACGTCTGGGACCTGCGGCGCCGTGAGGACAGCCGCTGGGTCGTCCCGCTGGGCGCCCGGGGCGTCCCGGGCGATCCCCACCACCGCGACCAGCTGCCGCTGTGGCTGCGCGGCGAACTCGTTCCCGTCGTCACCGACTTCGCACAGCTCAGTCCCGATTCGGCCGACGGGACCGCCGTCTGAGCACCACCCGCGTACCTGCGCTCCCGGCAGCCCCGGGGCCGCAGTCAAGCACCAAGCACCACGCACCACGCACCAACCGGCAGCACCGCACCGAGGAGAGGCATGACCACCGAGCCGGCCGACCGCACCAGCGTCCACGAGCAGGCCGTAGACGGCTTTGGGACACTGAGCATCCGCCCCCTGGACCCGGAACACGACGCCGATCTCATCCACTCCTGGGTCACCGAGGAACGGGCCCGCTTCTGGGGCATGACCGAACGGACCCGCGACGAGGTCCGGGACATCTACCGGCACATGGACACGCTCACCACCCATCACGCCTGGCTGGTGGAGAGCGACGGCACACCCCTGATGCTGTTCCAGAGCTACGACCCCGAAGCCGACCGGGTCAGCGAGTGCTACGACGTCCGGCCCGGTGACATCGGCCTGCACATCCTGGTCGGCCCGACCCATGGCTCTCCGCGTCCCGGATACACCAACGCTCTGCTGTCCGTCGTCACCGGCTACCTCCTGCGGGAGCCGCGCAACCAGCGGGTCGTGGCCGAGCCTGATCTGCGCAACGCCAAGGCCGTCAAGCGGCTGGAGCGCGTCGGCTTCACGCTGGGCCCCGAGATACTCCTGCCCGAGGTGGACCTCCCTGAGGTGTTCATCCCGCAGAAGGCAGCCCGGCTGGCCTTCCTCGACCGGGCCGCCCTCGAAGCCTTCATCTAGCTAGCCGGTTTCAGGCCGAGCGGTGCCGGGCTCGCCCGGCCCCGCCACCGGTTGCGGTTCGGCAGCGAAGTGGCAGGCCGATTCATGACTCGCGGGCCCTTCGGCGCGCCGGAACTCCTCGGGCACCGCCAACTCGGGCACCTCCAGGGCGCACCGCTCGCGTGCCTTCCAGCAGCGGGTGCGGAATCGGCAGCCGGAGGGGACGTTCGCCGGGGAGGGAACATCACCTGAAAGGATGATCCGCCCGCGCCGCTCACGCGCCTCGGGGTCCGGTACCGGGACGGCGGACAGCAGCGCCTGGGTGTAGGGGTGCGTCGGGTGCTCGTAGATCTCCTCGTCGCGGCCGAGTTCCACGATCCGCCCCAGGTACATCACGCCCACCCGGTCCGAGATGTGCCGCACGATCGACAGGTCGTGGGCGATGAAGACATAGGACAGGTCGAACTCGTCCTGAAGTTTCTCCAGCAGATTGACGATCTGGGCCTGCACGGACACGTCGAGCGCCGACACGGGTTCGTCCGCCACGATGACCTCGGGCCGCAGCGCAAGCCCGCGGGCGATGCCGATGCGCTGGCGCTGACCGCCCGAGAACTGGTGCGGATAGCGGTTCAGGTACTCCGGGTTGAGCCCCACGACGTCCAGCAGCTCCTGGACCCGGCGGCGCCGGTCGCCCTTGGGCGCTGCCTCCGGGTGGATCTCGTACGGCTCGCCGATGATGTCGCCGACCGTCATCCGGGGGTTGAGCGAGCTGTACGGGTCCTGGAACACCATCTGGATCTGGCGGCGCACGGCCTTGAGCGCCCGTCCCGACAACCTGGTGATGTCCTCGCCCTTGTAGCGGATCTGCCCGCTGGTCGGCCGCTCCAGATGGACCAGCAGTCGGGCGAGGGTGGACTTGCCGCAGCCCGACTCACCGACGATTCCGAGGGTCTCGCCCGGGAACAGGTCGGCGTCGACCCCGTCGACGGCCTTCACCTCGCCCACGTGCTTGCGAAAGAGCGCGCCCCGGGTGAGCGGATAGTGCTTGTACAGACCGCGCACCTCGATGATCGGCTCAGCCATGGAGGCACTCCCTCCAGAAGAAGCAGGCACTCGACCTGCCCGGCCGGTCCACGGCGAACAGCTCCGGCTCGTCCGTCAGGCACACGTCCCTGGCCTTCGGGCAGCGCGGGTTGAAGGCGCAGCCGGTCGGGACGCGGAGCAGGTTGGGTGGCAGACCCTTGATCGCGTACAGCTCCCGGCCCTTCTGGTCCAGGCGCGGGATGGAGTCGAGGAGGCCACGGGTGTACGGGTGGGCGGGCGCCTTGTAGAGCTCGTGCACGGGCGCGGTCTCCACGATCCGGCCCGCGTACATCACCGCGATCTTGTCCGCGACATCGGCGACGACACCGAGGTCGTGGGTGATCAGGATCAGACCCATGTTGTACTCGCGCTGGAGCTCCGCGAGCAGGTCCATCACCTGGGCCTGCACGGTCACGTCGAGCGCGGTGGTCGGCTCGTCCGCGATGATCAGGTCCGGCTCGAGCGCCAGCGCCATGGCGATCATGATCCGCTGACGCATACCGCCCGAGAACTGGTGCGGGTAGTCGCCGACACGCGCGGCGGCTGCCGGGATCCTGACCTTGTCCATCAGCTCGACGGCCTTGGCCTTGGCCGCTTTCCTGGACATGCCTCGGTGCACGGTGAACATCTCCCCCAGTTGTTCACCGACGGTCAGCACGGGGTTGAGGGCGGAGAGCGCGTCCTGGAAGATCATCGCCATCCGGGCACCCCGGACGGCGCGCCGCTCGTCCTCACGGAGCTTCAGCAGGTCCCGGCCCTGGAACAGCACCTCACCGGCGGTGATCCGGCCCGGCGGGCCGTCGAGGATGCCCATGACGGCCTGGGCCGTGACGGACTTCCCTGAGCCGGACTCACCCAGCACGGCCAGGGTCTCGCCCGCGTCGACGGCGTAGCTGACGCCGTCGACGGCCTTGGCGACTCCGTCCCTGGTACGGAACTCCACGTGCAGGTCGCGTACTTCGAGCAGCATGTCGGCGGAGCTCCTCAGCGCAGTCGGGGGTCGAGCGCGTCCCGTACCGCGTCGCCGAGCATGATGAACGCCAGCACGGTGATCGCGAGCGCTCCGGCCGGCCATAGCAGCATGTGCGGGGCGTTGCGGATGTACGGGGACGCGGCGGAGATCTCGATGCCCCAGGAAACGGTGGGCGGGCGCAAGCCGACGCCGAGGTAGGAGAGCGTCGCCTCCAGCGCGACATACGTTCCGAGGGCGATGGTGGCCACGACGATGACCGGGGCCACCGCGTTGGGCGCGATATGGCGGACCAGCAGCCGCCTGGGGGACGCGCCGAGCGCGCGGGCGGCCTGGACGTAGTCGTTCTGCCTGACGCTGATCACCGAGCCGCGGGCGATCCTGGTGATCTGCGGCCAGCCGAGCAGCACCATGAAGCCGATCACCGGCCAGATGGTGTTACTGGTGACGACTGAGAGCAGCACCAGTCCGCCCAGGACGACGGGGATGGCGAAGAAGACGTCGGTGAGCCGGGAGAGCAGGGAGTCGGCGAGACCGCCGAAGTATCCGGCGAGCCCGCCGAGTACGGACCCCAGCAGGGCGACGCCCAGCGTGGCACAGACGCCGACGGCCACCGATGTGCGGGCACCGTAGACGACCCGGGTGTAGACATCGCAGCCTTGGCCGTCGAAGCCGAAGGGGTGCCCCGGCTGGGAGCCCTGCTGGGCCTTGGCGAGGTCGCAGTCCAGTGGGTTTCCGGAGGCGATCAGCGAGGGCCAGAGGGAGATGACCACCAGGAACAGGATGACCAGGGCGGAGCTGACGAAGACGGGATTGCGGCGGAGATCGCTCCAGGCGTCGGACCGCAGGCTCCGGGGACGGCCGATGTGCCCGCCGAGTGGCGCGTCCGGTCCGCCCTGCGGGCCACCCCGGGGGCGTGCCTCCAGGGTCACGCCCTCGCTTGTGGCGAGGTCCATGGCACCGCTGGCGCCGGTGGGGGCGATGGCTCCTCCGTTGTCGTACGGCTGGGACTCAGGCATAGCGGATCCTCGGGTCGAGTACGGCATAGAGCAGGTCGACCAGCAGGTTCACCAGCAGGAACACCAGCACCAGCACCGTGACGAAGCCGACGACGGTCTGGATGTTCTGGCGCAGGATGCCCTGGTAGAGCTGGTAGCCGACGCCGTGGATGTTGAAGATGCGCTCGGTGACGATGGCCCCGCCCATCAGGGCCCCGATGTCCGCGCCGATGAAGGTGACGACCGGGATCAGCGAGTTGCGCAGCAGATGACGGCCGATCACCCTACGGCGCGGGAGGCCCTTGGCGATGGCGGTGCGGACGTAGTCGGCGCGCCGGTTCTCGGCGATGGAGGTACGGGTGAGCCGGGTGACATACGCGAGGGAGACGGATGCGAGCACCAGGCCGGGGACGATCAGCTCGCCGAGCAGGGCATCGGAGGAGACCGAGGGCTTGATCCAGCCCCACTCGACTCCGAGCAGCAGTTGCAGCAGCAGGCCGGTCACGAAGGTGGGGACGGAGATGACCACCAGGGTCAGCAGCAGTACGGAGGTGTCGACGGGCCGTCCGCGCCGCAGTCCGGTGAGCACGCCCAGACCGACGCCGATGACGATCTCGAAGAAGATCGCGACGAGGGTGAGCCTGATGGTGACCGGGAAGGCGGTGCCCATCAGCTCGGTGACGGGCTGTCCGTTGAAGGCGGTGCCGAAGTCACCGGTGAAGACGTTGCCCATGTAGGTCGCGTACTGCTGCCATAGAGGCTGGTCGAGGCCGAATTCCTTGCGCAGCTGGGCGGCGGTCGCCGGGTCGCACTGCCGCTCTCCGCACAGTCCGGCGATGGGGTCGCCCATCACGTTCACCATCAGGAAGATCAGCAGCGTGGCGCCGAAGAAGACGGGGATCATCTGGAGCAGGCGGCGGATCACGTAGCGTCCCATCACGGGCTCCCTGGGGTGGTGCGGGTCGGGGCGGGGCCGCGTGGCCGCACCTCAGTGCTCGGGCGTCAGCCGGACACCTTGATCTCGTTGTAGACGGGGACGCTGAACTGGTTCAGCTGGACATTGCTGATCCGGTCCGAGTAGCCGGCGCTGCCGTTCTGGTACCAGAGCGGAATCGATGCCATCTGGTCGCGTACGACGGTCTCGGCCCGCTTGAAGGTGTCGATGGCCTTGGCGGGGTCGGTCTCGGCGTTGGCCTGGTCGACCAGCCGGTCGAACTCCTCGTTCGTCCACTTGCCGTCGTTGGACGAGGCGTTGGTGTAGTAGAGCGGCTGGAGGAAGTTCTGGATGAGCGGGTAGTCCATCTGCCAGCCTGCCCGGAAGGGGCCGACCAGCTTGGCCTGGCTGATCTGGTTGCGGTAGTCGGCGAAGGTGCCGACCGGGCTGCTGGTGCAGGCCCGGTGGTTGTCGAGAGCGTTGTTGATGGAGTGGCAGACTGCGTCGACCCACTCCTTGTGCGAGCCGCTGTCCGCGTTGTACGTGATCGTCAGCCGGCCGCCCGGAATACCGCCGCCCTCGGCGATCAGCTGCTTCGCCCGCCTCGGGTCGTAGGTGCAGTACGTGCCGCAGAGCGCGTCGTCATAGCCCCCGTCGGGCCCGAGCACGGGGGAGGTCCAGTCCCTGGCGGGGGTGCGGGTCTTCATGAAGATCTTGTCGGTGATCTGCCGGCGGTTGATCGCCATGGAAAGGCCCTGGCGCACCTTCTCCTGGCCGGGCTTGTTCCAGGCCGGGTCGTAGTAGGGGAAGGCCAGGGTCTGGATGATGCCCGCGGGGGTGTTGATGTAGCGGTCGCTGAGGTCGGACTGCACATGCTTGAGCTGGGAGGCGGGGATGTCGTCGGCGAGGTCGAGGTTCCCGGCCGTCAGGTCGGTGTAGGCGGTGTTGCTGTCGGTGTAGACCACGAGGTCGACACCGCCGTTCATGGCCTTGTCGTCGCCGGGATAGGCGTCCCAGCGGCGCAGGGACATGCGCGAGCCCTTGGCGTAGGAGTCGACGGCGTACGGACCGTTTCCGACGGGCTTGGCGAGCCAGGCGTCATGGTCGGTGAAGAAGCTCTTCGGCAGCGGCGCGAAGGCGGCGTAGCCGAGGGTCTCGGGCCAGGTGGAGAACTTCTGGCTGAGCGTCACGGTGAAGGTCCGCGGGCCGGTGACCTTGAGCCCCGAAAGGGTCCGGGCGGTGGGTTCACCGGATTCGGGGTGGACCTGGTCGTACCCCTGGATGTAGCCGAAGAAATAGGCGTTGCGCTGGTTGTTCCGCAGATGGGCACCATAGTTCCAGGCGTCCACGAAGGACTCCGCGGTGACGGGCTCTCCGTTGGAGAAGGTCCAGCCGTCCTTGACGGTGATGGCGAAGGTGGTGGAGTCCGTGGTGGCGATCTTCTCGGCGAGCATGTCCTGTGCCTCGCCGGTCTTCGGGTCGTAGCGCTTGAGGCCTCGGAAGATCAGGTCCAGGACCTTGCCGCCCTGGACCTCGTTGGTGTTCGCCGGCTCCAGCGGATTCTGCGGATCACCCCACGACGAACTCACGATCCCGTCGGCGCCGCCGCCGCTGCCACCCCCACCGCCGCAGCCCACCGCGGCGAGCGCGAGGGCGAGCGCGACAGCGGCCCGCGTGGCGGATGTGGCCTGCACGACTGGGCGCATGGGATGCCTCCTCGGGGTCCAGGAAGACAAGTAGACCCCAATATCACCTCAAAACCTGACATTACACACATCGGTGGTGTCGGACAGCGGTACGGCCGCCGGGACAGCTTCTTCCGGTGCCGTCCGGTGACTCCGCCGGAACGCGCATCGGACCGGTGAAGTGGAAGGCGAAGGAAGAGGGGCGGCGAAGGAAAAAGGGCGCCCCGGCCGTTGCGGCCAGGGCGCCCTCAGGTATCACGACCAACCGTCAGGAGGCGTGCACCACGTCCTTCTCCTCGGCGAAGTGGCACGCCGACTCGTGCGCGGCGTGCGAGTCCGAGCCTTGGAAGCGCTCGGGGATCGCCAGCAGCGGCACGTCGGTGGCGCACTTGTCCTGCGCCTTCCAGCAGCGGGTGCGGAAGCGGCAGCCGGACGGCGGGTTCGCCGGGGACGGGACGTCCCCGGCGAGGATGATGCGCTCGCGTCCCTCGCGGGCCTGAGGGTCGGGCACCGGGACGGCGGACAGCAGCGCCTGGGTGTAGGGGTGCGTCGGGTGGTCGTAGATCTGCACGTCGGTGCCGATCTCGGCCATCTTGCCCAGGTACATCACGCCGACCCGGTCGGAGATGTGCCGGACGATCGACAGGTCGTGCGCGATGAAGACGTAGGACAGGTTGAACTCGTCCTGGAGCTTCTCCATCAGGTTGATGACCTGCGCCTGCACCGAGACATCGAGCGCCGAGACGGGCTCGTCGCAGATGATGATCTCGGGGTTGAGCGCCAGGCCGCGGGCGATGCCGATGCGCTGGCGCTGACCGCCCGAGAACTGGTGCGGGTACCGGTTGATGTACTCCGGGTTCAGACCGACGACGTCGAGCAGCTCCTGCACCTTGCGGCGCCGGTCGCCCCTCGGGGCCACCTCGGGGTGGATGTCGAAGGGCTCGCCGATGATGTCGCCGACCGTCATACGCGGGTTGAGCGAGGTGTACGGGTCCTGGAACACCATCTGGATGTTCCGGCGGACCGCCTTCAGCGCACGGCCCGACAGCCGGGTGATGTCCTGGCCCTTGTAGAAGACCTCGCCGGCCGTCGCCCTCTCCAGAGACATCAGCAGCTTGGCGACCGTGGACTTGCCGCAGCCGGACTCGCCCACGATGCCGAGGGTCTCGCCCTGGTAGAGGTCGAAGGAGACCCCGTCCACGGCCTTGACCGCGCCGATCTGCTTCTTGAAGAGGATGCCCTGGGTCAGCGGGAAGTGCTTGACCAGGTTGCGCACCTGGAGGATCGGCTCACCCCGGCCGGCCGGGGCCTCGATGGCTGCCACGGCCTCGGCCTCGCTGCCCGTGCCGACCTTCTCGGCCTCGGCGACGTTCGGGGTCGCGTCCACGGCCTCATCCTTCTTGCTGGTCTCAGCCATGGATCGTCTCCTTCCAGAAGTGGCACGCGCTTCCGCGGCCGAGCAGCTCGGTTCCGTCCTGCTCGCTCACCGGGTGCAGAGCGGGAATCTCCGTGCGGCAGATGTCCTCGGCCTTCGGGCAGCGCGGGTTGAAGGCGCAGCCGGTCGGGACGCGGAGCAGGTTGGGTGGCAGACCCTTGATCGCGTACAGCTCCCGGCCCTTCTGGTCCAGGCGCGGGATGGAGTCGAGGAGGCCACGGGTGTACGGGTGGGCGGGCGCCTTGTAGAGCTCGTGCACGGGCGCGGTCTCCACGATCCGGCCCGCGTACATCACCGCGATCTTGTCCGCGACATCGGCGACGACACCGAGGTCGTGGGTGATCAGGATCAGACCCATGTTGTACTCGCGCTGGAGCTCCGCGAGCAGGTCCATCACCTGGGCCTGCACGGTCACGTCGAGCGCGGTGGTCGGCTCGTCCGCGATGATCAGGTCCGGCTCGAGCGCCAGCGCCATGGCGATCATGATCCGCTGACGCATACCGCCCGAGAACTGGTGCGGGTAGTCGCCGACACGCGCGGCGGCTGCCGGGATCTTGACCTTGTCCATCAGCTCGACGGCCTTGGCCTTGGCCTCCTTCTTGGAGAGGCCCTGGTGCACCCGGAACATCTCGCCGAGCTGGTAGCCGACGGTCAGCACGGGGTTGAGCGATGACAGCGCGTCCTGGAAGATCATGGCGATCTTCTGGCCACGAATCTGCCGGCGCTCCTCGAAGGACATCTTGAGCATGTCCTGGCCGCGGAAGAGGATCTCGCCCTGCGGGATCTTCCCGGGGGGCATGTCGAGGATGCCCATGACGGCCTGCGCGGTGACGGACTTGCCTGAGCCGGACTCACCCAGCACGGCGAGCGTCTCCCCGGCCTTCACCGAGTAGTTGACGCCGTTGACTGCCTTGGCCACACCGTCCCGGGTATGGAACTCCACGTGCAGGTCACGGACTTCGAGCAGAGCGTCTTCATGGTCCTCGCCGCCCCGCTGGGCGGGGACGGGCGCGTTCTTGTCGATGGTGGTCACGTACGCCCTCCTCAGCGCAGCTTCGGGTCAAGGGCGTTGCGGACGGCTTCGCCGAGCATGATGAACGCCAGAACGGTGATGCTCAGCATGATCGAGGGGAACAGCAGGATGTGCTGCGCCGTACGGATCTGGGAGACACCTGCGGAGATGTCGACACCCCACGAGACGATCGGCGAGGCAAGGCCCAGACCCAGGTAGGACAGAGTCGCCTCGGCCGAGATGTAGGCACCGAGCGCGATGGTCGCGACGACGATCACCGGGGCCATGGCGTTGGGCAGGATGTGCCGGAACAGGATCCGCGTCGTGCCGGCGCCGAGGGCCTTGGCCGCGTGGACGTAGTCGGCCTCCTTGACGGTGATCACCGCACCGCGCATGACACGGGTGATCTGGGTCCAGCCGAGGAACGCCAGGGCGAAGACGACCACCCAGATGGTGCGGTCCGTGAAGGACTGGAGCACGACCATGGCACCGAGCAGGAACGGGATACCGAAGAAGATGTCGGTGAGCCGGGACAGCATCGCGTCGATGAGGCCGCCGAAGTAGCCGGCCATCATGCCGAGGGTGCCACCGACGACCGTGACGATCATGGTGACGGCGACACCGACGATGATCGAGGCACGGGTGCCGTGGATCAGCCGGGCGTACACGGAACGGCCCTGGCCGTCCCAGCCCAGCCAGCCCTCCGAGCCGACCTTGCTCAGCTCGGGCTTGCCGAGGTAGTGGTGCACCAGGTCGCCGGCCGTGGGCGAGGCGCTGGTGAACCAGGTCGGGAAGGCCGCGATCAGCAGCAGGAAGAAGATCAGGACGGACGACACCACGAAGTACGGGTTGCGCCGCAGGTCCCGCCAGGCGTCTCCCCAGAGGCTGCGCGCCTTCTCCTGCTTCGCGGGCACGGTCTCCGCCGCGGTTGCCACGTCCACGGACTCCGTGGACGCGGCGGCGGTCTTGGTCGCGTCAGGCATAACGGATCCTCGGGTCCAGGACCGCGTACAGCAGGTCGATGAGCAGGCTGGTGACGAGGTAGACGAGCACCAGGATGGTGACGAGGCCGACCAGGGTGGTGCCCTCGCGGCGGGTGATGGACTCGTAGATGAGACCGCCGACACCCTTGACGTTGAAGATGCCCTCGGTGACGACCGCGCCGCCCATGAGGGCGCCGATGTCGGTTCCGAGGAAGGTGACGACGGGGATCATCGAGTTGCGCATCAGGTGGACACCGATGACGCGGCGCTTGGGCAGGCCCTTGGCGACGGCCGTACGCATGTAGTCGGCGCGCAGGTTCTCCGCCATGGAGGTACGCGTGAGCCTGGCCACATAGGCGAGCGACAGGCCACCCAGCACAATGGCCGGGGCGATCATCTCGGAGAGCAACTGGTCGTTGCTGACATTGGGCTGCATCCAGCCCAACTGGAAGGCGAAGACCACCTTGATGATGAAGCCGAGCACGAAGACCGGGATCGCGATGATCATCAGGGTGAAGATCAGGATCGCGTTGTCGGCGAGCCGGCCGGCCCGCAGGCCGCCGATGATGCCGAGGGCGATACCGAAGACGAGCTCGAAGACAAAGGCCAGGGCCGCGAGCTGCAAGGTGATGGGGAACGCATCGCCCAGCACTTCGGTGACCGGCCGTCCATTGCGGATCTGATTGCCGAAGTCGAAGTGCAGGATGATATTGGTCATGTAGTTCCAGTACTGCTGCCAGAGTGGCAGATCCAGTCCCAGTTCACGTCTCTTCGCGGCCAGCGTCGCCGGGTCGGCGCCCTTGTCGCCGAACAGGCCCAGCACAGGGTCGCCGGGCAGGCTGTAGACCATGAAGAAGATCAGAAAGGTTGTCCCGAGGAAGACCGGGATCATCTGGAGCAGTCGTCGTGCGACATAGCGCCCCATCATGCCTCCGTTGAGATATCACAGCGGCAGCCGGACGGGCCCTCCCTCGACAACCGTGTCCCTGTGGGACGTGGCTGTCATGGAAGGGCCCCCCGGCCGCTGCGTAGGGTGCCGGAGCGGGGCTGACGGTCCGTCAGCCCCGCATCAGCATGCGGACTACGCTGGGATGGTTACTTCTTGACCTCGATACCCGTCAGGATCGGGTCACCGGCCTGGTCGTACTTGACGCCCGAGACCTTCTCCGAGTAGCCCGCGTTGACCTTGTAGTACCAGAGCGGGATCGACGGCATGTAGTTGACCAGGGACTTCTCGGCCTCCTGGAACAGCTTCACGGACTCGTCGAGCGTCGCGGCGCTCTCGGCTGCCGCGAGCTTGGCGTCCAGGTCCTTGTTCGAGAAGCCACCCTGGTTGCCCGCCGCACCCGTGCGGTACAGGTCGCTCAGGAAGTTGCCGTTGATCGGGTAGTCCAGAGACCAGGCCGAGCGGTACATGGACTTGACCTGCTCGCTCTTGCGAGCGGCCAGGTCGGCCTGGAAGTCCGGCTTGCTGTCGCCGGTGCACTTGACGCCGGTGGCCTGGGTGATGCTGTTGCAGACCGCGTCGACCCACTCCTTGTGGCCGCCGTCCGCGTTGAACTGGATGGTGATCGCGTTCTTCGGAACGCCACCGCCGGCCTTGATGAGCTCCTTGGCCTTGGCCGGGTCGTACTTGGTGACGTCGCCCGCGGCGTTCTCCTGGAAGCCCAGGACACCCTTGGCGACCCAGCCGGTCGCCGGCTCACGCGTACCCTGCAGCACCGTCTTGGTGATGGTGGCACGGTCGATGGCCATGGACAGGCCCTGGATGACCTTGACGTCGACCGGCTTCGGCTTCGACCACTGGTCCGCGTAGAACGCGACCGCGATGGACTGGATGGCGGAGTGGTCCGCGTCCACGGCGCGGTCACCGAGGTCCTGGTGGTAGACCGGGAGGTCCTTCGGACCGACCTGACGCAGAACGTCGACGTTGTCGGACTTCAGGTCCTCGTAGGCGGCCTCGAGGGTGGTGTAGTTCTTGAAGAGCACACCGCCGTTCTTCGCCTTGTTCGGACCCTTGTAGGCGTCGTAGCGGACGATCTTGATCTGCTTCTTGTGGTCCCACGACTCGAACTTGTAGGGACCGTTGCCGACCGGCTTCTCACCAGCGGCCTTGGGGTCCTTGTAGAAGGACTCCGGGAGCGGCGCGAAGGGGATGTAGGCGAGCTTGTGACCGAAGGCCGGAACCGGGCTCTTCAGCTCGACGGTGAAGGTGTTCTCGTCGACGATCTTCAGACCCTCGAGCTTGTCCCCGGTCGGCTTGGCGCCTTCCTTCTCGGGGTGCAGAGCCTCGAAGCCCTTGATGTCGGAGAACCACGAGGCAAGGCCCATGGCGTTGTTGACGTTGGCGTTCCAGTTCCACGCGTCCACGAAGGACTTCGAGGTCACCGGGGTGCCGTCGTGGAAGGTCCAGCCCGGCTTGAGCTTCACCGTCCAGGTCTTCGAGTCGGTAGTGGTGAGCGACTCCGCGTTGATCATCTCCAGCGAGCCGTCAGCCTTGTAGTCGACCAGGGTCGAGAACAGGCCGGACATGACGAGGGAGCCGTTGGACTCCATCGTGTCGCCGGTGTGCAGAAGCTTCTCCGGCTCACCGAGCTCGACCGAGAAGATCCCGTTCGGGTCCGCCTCGCCCTTGGCGTCGGAACCGCTGTCCTTGCCACCACCACAGGCGGTCGCAGCCAGGGCGACGACGATCGCGCCCGCTACCCACTTGGCGCTCTTGGCACCACGCATGGGTTCCTCCTCATGAGTCCACTAGTCACAACAAGACAGGCATCGATCTACGCGCGCTGACACCCCTGACAGCGTGCTTGTCAAGTACCCGGAGTGTGCTCGTGAGTCGGCGCTCCCCACAGCGCGTGACCCATTGACCCGAGCTCAACGGAGCCAACTATTAAGGAGCCGAGGGCTATAAACCACACTTAAAGGGTCTCGTTTTGACAACATCGACGGACCCGTGCTGCCCGAAATCCGGACAAAGCGATCACAGACAGACACCCGCGAAACGGACCGTTAACACATGTTCCGGAGCGGTGCGTTCGATAAACGGATGCAACCGGTCACGTTAGGCGCGGAAAAAGATTTGACGAAGGGCCCGGCCATCCTGAGTGTCAGGATGGCCGGGCCCTTGCCGATCAGGTTGGCCGGGAGTCGACGGTCAGCCGCCCGGCAGGGTTGCCGATCAGCCGTGCTTGGCGCGCGAGGCGGCGCGGGCGCGCTCGCGGGCGTCCAGGTTCACCTTGCGGATGCGCACCGCCTCCGGGGTCACCTCGACGCACTCGTCGTCCCGGCAGAACTCCAGGGACTGCTCCAGCGACAGCTTGCGCGGCGGCACGATGGACTCCGCCACATCGGCCGTGGAAGAGCGCATGTTGGTGAGCTTCTTCTCCTTGGTGATGTTCACGTCCATGTCGTCGGAGCGGGAGTTCTCACCGACGATCATGCCCTCGTACACCTCGGTGCCCGGCTCCACGAAGAGGACTCCGCGCTCCTGAAGGTTCGTCATCGCGAAGCCCGTGACCGAGCCGGACCGGTCCGCGACCAGCGAACCGTTGTTGCGGGTCGTCAGGGTGCCGAACCAGGGCTCGTGGCCCTCGTGGATCGAGTGCGCGATACCGGTGCCGCGGGTGTTGGTCAGGAACTCCGTGCGGAAGCCGATCAGGCCGCGGGACGGCACCACGAACTCCATACGGACCCAGCCCGAACCGTGGTTCGACATGTTGTCCATCCGGCCCTTGCGGACGCCCATGAGCTGGGTGACGGCGCCCATGTGCTCCTCGGGCACGTCGATGGTCATACGCTCGACCGGCTCGTGGACCTTGCCGTCGACCTCCTTCGTGACCACCTGCGGCTTGCCGATGGTCAGCTCGAAGCCCTCGCGGCGCATCTGCTCGACCAGGATCGCCAGGGCCAGCTCGCCACGGCCCTGCACCTCCCAGGCGTCCGGGCGCTCGGTGTCCAGGACCCGCAGCGACACGTTGCCGATGAGCTCGCGGTCCAGGCGGTCCTTGACCTGGCGGGCGGTGACCTTGCGGTCCTTGACCGCGGCCTTGTTGTCCGCGCCCTTGCCGGTACCGCCACGGCCGACGAGCGGCGAGGTGTTGGTGCCGATGGTCATCGAGATCGCGGGCTCGTCCACCGTGATCAGCGGAAGCGCCACCGGGTTCTCCGGGTCGGCCAGCGTCTCGCCGATCATGATCTCGGGGATACCGGCCACGGCACAGATGTCACCGGGGCCGGCCTTCTCGGCCGGCTTGCGGGTGAGCGCCTCGGTCATCATCAGCTCGGAGATGCGGACGTTGGCGATCGAGCCGTCCCGCTTGATCCACGCGACGGTCTGGCCCTTGCGGAGCTCGCCCTGCTCGACCCGGAGCAGGGCGATACGACCGAGGAAATTGTCGGCGTCGAGGTTGGTGACGTGGGCCTGGAGCGGCGCCTCGTCGTCATAGGTGGGGGCCGGGATGTGGTCCAGGATCGTGGAGAAGAACGGCTCCAGGTTCTCGCTGTCGGCCGGGACGGTGCCGTCCTCCGGCTTGGTCAGCGAGGCGACGCCGTCCCGGCCGCAGGCGTAGACGATCGGGAACTCGATCTGGTCCTCGTCGGCGTCCAGATCGAGGAAGAGGTCGTAGGTCTCGTTGACGACCTCGTCGATACGGGAGTCCGGACGGTCCGTCTTGTTGATGCAGAGGATGACGGGCATCCGCCGCTGAAGCGCCTTGCGCAACACGAAGCGGGTCTGCGGGAGCGGGCCTTCGGAAGCGTCCACCAGGAGCACGACACCGTCGACCATCGACAGACCGCGCTCGACCTCACCGCCGAAGTCGGCGTGGCCGGGGGTGTCGATGATGTTGATCGTGATCGGGGCCCCGCCGTCCTTGGGGTGGTACTTCACCGCCGTGTTCTTGGCGAGGATCGTGATGCCCTTCTCACGCTCCAGGTCGTTCGAGTCCATGACGCGATCGTCGACGGAGTCGAGCTGGTGCGCGGCGAAGGCACCAGCCTGCTTCAGCATGGCGTCGACGATGGTCGTCTTGCCGTGGTCGACGTGGGCGACGATGGCTACGTTACGGATGTCGTGGCGCGTGGGCATGAGTGGCTTGCGCTTCTCTCGGATCGTGGGATGCGGCGTCTGTGTGCTCGTCCGCCCGCCGGGCGGACGCGCCACGGCTGTGTCCATGGTACGGGGCCGCCGCCGAAGGGGCTTCCCGGGCGTGGGTCCGGTGGCACGGAGTGCCTTTGACGGACTGCCTTTGTCGGATGGCGCCGAGCCCGGGAGCCGCTGCCGCTCCGCCGCCTCGGTTCGCCCGCCGGGGCCGGGGAGGGTGCTCCGGCACCGGCACGGAGTGCGGCGCCGCCGGACGCTCTCGCGTCCGGCGGCGCCGATGCCCCGCGTATCGGGGGAGCCCGACCACCCGTCCCGACGGGCGGCCGCTGTCACCTCTGCTTGAAGCCGATGTCCTGGTAGCGGGGCGAGGCATAGCCGAAGGCGCCGACATTGGCCAGGCTGTTCCTGACCGCCACGAGCTGAGGCCGTTGGTAGAGGGGGATGGACCCGGCGGCTGCCCAGATGTGCGCGTCCGCCTGCTTCACCAGCTCGACCGCTTCCTTCTCGTCGAGCTCCGAGAGCGCCCGCTCGAAGAGCTGGTCGATACGGTCCGTGCCGACCCGGGTGAAGTTCTGCTCCACCAGCAGGGAGCCGTCGGCGGCCGGCCGGGGCTTCGCGAAGATCGGCCGGGCGTCGGTCGCGGGGAACGCGCTGGTCGGCCAGGAGTAGAGGGCGAGGTCGTACTCGCCGGACGCGATGTGGTCCTTGAAGTAGCTCTCGTCGGCGACCTTGGTGATCTCGGTGTGGATGCCGACCTCGTCCAGCATCCGGGCGATCCGGTTGCCGACGGTGCGCAGGGTCCCCGAGCCGGGTCCGGAGGGGAGAACGAACCTCAGGGTCAGGGGCTTGCCGTCCTTGCCGAGCGGGCCTCCGGCCGGGTGCCCGGACGTGCCCGCCGGGGCGGGGGCACGGGTGCCGGTCGGGGCGTAGGCCCCAGCCATACCGCCGCCCTGCTTGCCGTCCCCGTGGCCGAAGCCGTCCGCCGCGTCCCCGGCGGCCGAGTCGTCGCGGGTGCCGTCACCGAAGTACGCGTCCGGGGCGCGGTCGCGGTCAAGGGCGCGCGCCTGACGGCTCAGCGCCGCGCGCTGGACGGAGGCACTGGGCGCGGGGGCCAGTACGCTCCAGCCGGCCTCACGTCCGGGGAGCGCATCACCCGGCTTGTCGTCCGTGACGCCCGCCTCGTCGTTGCCGTCGCCGAGGTCGGCGTCCTCATCGGCCTCGGCTGACCCTTCCGGCTCGGCTGACCCTTCGGGCTTGCCTGACTCATCGGGCTCGCCTGACTCATCGGATCCATCGGATCCGGCCCCGAAACCGTCCGAACCTTCGAAGCCCTCGCCGTCGGCGGCCCCGTCCTGATCCCGAGTGCCCGGGTCGCTTCCGGCCGCGCCTGCGGACGGCGCGGCGCCGGTCGTCGCACCGGAGCCGGAACCCCGCGCGGCAGGGGTCTTCGCAGCCGGAGTCGGCACGGCAGGAGTCGGCGCGGCAGGAGTCGGTACGGCGGAGCTCTTCCCGCCCGTGCCCTGGGGTGTGTCGGCTTCCGCGCCCGCCTTGGTCCCGTCCTCGGTCTTCTGGCGGGCGCCCTCCCGCGTCCAGCCCGCGTCGGCGAGCAGGGCCTGAGCCTCCTCGGTGTCATGACCTCCGAGTGCCCCGCTGCTGTCGGCATAGGCCCGCTGCCCTACGAGCGCGACATGGCTGCCGACCGGCGTCGCGGGCAGTCCCAGCGGCCCGAGCACGCTCTCGGCGAGCGCTTTCCGGTCGAGTGCGCGGGCCACGGCACGGCGCACCCGCTCGTCCGCGAGCGGACCGGACTCGCCGTTGAGCGCGAGCTGGGTGTACGCGGGCTCCAGCGACTTGCGGACCACGAAGTCGCGCAAGGCGGTCTGCTCCTTCAGATAGGCCGCCAGCGCCGCCTCGCCCGGTCCCCCGGCAAGCTGCGCGGTCTCGGCCTCGTCCTCGTCCGCTCCGTAGGCCTTGGCCTGGGCCAGCGAGGTCGGCGTGGACGAGGACGCGGCCCCCGGGGAGACGGTGGACCGCCCGCCGGGACCGTTCTTCCCGTCGCGGGCGGCCGCGGCGATCCGATCGGCGGCGCTGCGGTCGACCTCCGCCACGTCGACGGTGCCCGCGGCCAGCGCCGCGGCGCGCTTGTCGCGGGGTACGGCCTTCAGGACGATCGAGTCCAGCCTGGCGGGCTCGCCCCACCAGCGCGGATTGCGGACGAGGGTCAGTGTCCCGGCGTCACGGTCGGCGGCCTGGATCATGAAGGGGCCGGCGGATGCCTTCAGGGCGTTGCGGGCCTCCTCGTTGAAGGCCGCCGGAGCCCCCATGACCTCCTTGGGGTAGAGCGGTGTGAACAGGGCCTGCCAGTCGGTGTAGGGCTTGGCGAAGGTGACCCGGACCTCCAGGTCGTTCTTGCCGCGCTCGATCTTCTCGATCCGGTCGTAGCCGGCGTTGCGCGCGCTCCAGAACGCCGTGTTCCGGCCGCTGAGCGCCTGCCATTGGGCTACGAAGTCGGGAGCACCGATCTCCCGGCCGTTGCTCCAGACCGCACGCTCGCTGAGTTTGTAGACGACGACCTGCTTGGGTTCGCGATCGGTGATCTCGGCCGATGCCAGGTAGTCCGCGTTGCGCTGCGGGCGGCCGTGCTCATCGAGCCGGAACAGGGCGGGGAGCACCGCCCCGGTGACCCGGGAGGTCGCGGCGTCGGCATCGGCCTGGAAGGCGTTGAAGGTCGCGGGTACGGCGTCGACGGCCCAGCGCAGGGTGCCTCCGTCGTCAAGCCGGTCGGGGGCCGCGGCGCCGATGTCCATGGGCACCTGCTTCTCGCGCCCTCCGGGCTGCACCGCGGTGCAGCCCGTCAGCGCGGGCACCGCGATCACTCCGCTGGTGAGGAGGGCGAGAGCGGAGCGCAGGGTCCTGCGGCGCAACCGGCGCGTGGCGACGACGTCGGGCATGACCTGTACCTCTTCGTCCTGGTATGAGATGGTCCGAGAATTTAGCGATGATCACACCTATTCCGCCTACACTGAAAAGCACGGTGGGTAGGGGCGTGCCGCCGACACGGCGGTCCGGCCCGCAATCCCACCCATGCGGCCCACCAGGGATGCCCTCCTCCGGGTGGCGCGCGCGGGAATCCGTGCACACGCCTTCACAACAGGGGACGTGACGCGCGACACTCGCAGGCGCACGAAGAGCCCTCTGGGGAGCGACCCCAGACACCCGCATGCCACCCGCGACCGCGGAAGTGAGGGCAACACATGTCCGTTCAGGACGATTTGACGGCGGTCAAGCGCTGCCTCGACGACCTGACCCGTACGGTCCACCGGCTGGAGCAGAGCCTGCAGCGCGAGGACGCCTCGCGCGCCCAGCCGGCCCAGCGACCCGAGCACCTGGTCAGCATCCCTGACACCCCATACGACAGCACCCTGTGGACGGACTCGGACGACGAAGGCTTGGGCGCGCGCGACCGACACGCCCCGTAGTGGCCGAAAACGTTCCTCCGGACCTCGCAAGGCTCGCGTGCCGCGTACCCCGTACGCCGTCGCTCCCGAAAGCCATGTCCTAGGAGACCTCGTTGGCCACAGGCACCCAACCTCACAGCGCCCACAGCGGGACAGGCGTACACGGCGCGACACGCGCCGCCATCTCCCCCCGCCAGCTCCGGACCGATCGCTGGTGGCTGGCGCCCGCCGCCACCGCGGCCGGTCTGCTCGCCTTCATCGTCTACTCGACCTGGCGGGCCTTCGCCAACAGCGACTACCACGCCGCGCCCTACGTCTCACCGTTCTACTCGCCCTGCCTCGCCGAGAACTGCGAGACCATGCCCGGCGGACCCAACTGGGAGATCTTCGGCAGCTGGTGGACCCTCTCCCCCGCACTGCTGATCCTGGTCTTCCCGCTCGGCTTCCGGCTGACCTGCTACTACTACCGCAAGGCCTACTACCGGGGCTTCTGGGCCTCACCGCCCGCCTGCGCGGTGGCCGAGCCGCATCGGAAGTACACGGGCGAGACCCGCTTCCCGCTGATCCTCCAGAACGCCCACCGGTACTTCTTCTACCTGGCACTGCCGGTCGCGGGGATTCTCACCTACGACACCGTGCTGGCGTTCCGCGACGAACACTACGCCTGGGGGCATATGGGGCTCGGCACCCTGGTCTTCCTCGTCAACATCGTGCTGATCTGGGCGTACACCCTGTCCTGCCACTCCTGCCGGCACATCATCGGCGGGCGCCTCAAGCACTTCTCCAGGCACCCGGTGCGCTACCGGATGTGGGGACTGGTCAGCAGGCTGAACGAGCATCACATGCTGCTCGCCTGGACCTCTCTGGCCAGTGTGGCGCTCGCCGACTTCTATGTGTATCTGCTCGCGAGCGGCGCCTTCGCCGATCCGCGCTTCTTCTAGACGGCCCCCTCTTCCAGATGCTCCTCTTCTCACGTGCCAGGAAAGGTGCTCATCGATGACCGAGCCGGAACGCCAGGAGTGGGACGTCGTCGTGGTGGGCGCGGGAGGCGCGGGCTTGCGGGCAGCCATCGAGGCTCGCGAGCAGGGCGCCCGCACCGCCGTGATCTGCAAGTCGCTCTTCGGGAAGGCGCACACGGTCATGGCGGAAGGCGGGATCGCCGCCTCCATGGCCAATGCGAACCCCCATGACAACTGGCAGGTCCACTTCCGCGACACCATGCGCGGAGGCAAGTTCCTCAACCAGTGGCGGATGGCCGAGCTGCACGCCCAGGAGGCGCCCGAGCGGGTCTGGGAACTGGAGACCTGGGGCGCGCTGTTCGACCGCACGAAGGACGGGAGGATCTCCCAGCGCAACTTCGGCGGCCATGAGTATCCGCGCCTCGCCCACGTCGGCGACCGTACCGGGCTGGAACTGATCCGCACCCTCCAGCAGAAGATCGTCTCCCTCCAGCAGGAGGACAAGGCCGAGTTCGGCGATTACGAGGCCCGGCTGAAGGTCTTCCAGGAATGCACGGTGACGCGGGTCCTGAAGGACGGCGCCCGAGTGTCGGGGGTCTTCTGCTACGAGCGCGAGTCAGGCCGCTTCCTCGTGCTGGAAGCACCATCGGTGGTACTGGCCACCGGCGGCATCGGCAAGTCCTTCAAGGTGACGTCGAACTCCTGGGAGTACACAGGCGACGGGCACGCGCTGGCGCTGCTCGCCGGGGCTCCGCTGGTCAACATGGAGTTCGTGCAGTTCCACCCGACCGGAATGGTCTGGCCGCCGTCGGTGAAGGGCATCCTCGTCACCGAGTCGGTGCGTGGCGACGGAGGCGTACTGCGCAACAGCGACGGCAAGCGGTTCATGTTCGACTACGTCCCGGATGTCTTCAAGGAGAAGTACGCGGAATCCGAGGAAGAGGGCGACCGCTGGTACGAGGACCCGGACAACAACCGGCGCCCGCCGGAGCTGCTCCCCCGCGACGAGGTGGCCCGTGCCATCAACGCCGAGGTGAAGGCGGGCCGCGGCTCCCCGCACGGCGGCGTTTTCCTCGACGTGTCGACCCGGATGCCCGCCGAGGCGATCAGACGCCGACTGCCGTCCATGTACCACCAGTTCAAGGAGCTGGCGGATGTGGACATCACGGCGGAGGCGATGGAGGTCGGACCGACCTGCCACTACGTGATGGGCGGTGTCGCGGTCGACTCCGACACGGCCGCCGCGGTCGGTGTTCCCGGGCTCTACGCTGCGGGCGAGGTCGCGGGCGGGATGCACGGCTCCAACCGGCTCGGCGGCAACTCGCTCTCCGACCTGCTGGTGTTCGGCCGCCGGGCGGGGCTGCACGCCGCCCGCTACGCGGCGGAATCCGCCGGAGCCAGGCCGGTCGCCGATCCGGGCCGTATCGAGGCGGCCGCGGCGGAGGCACTGCGCCCGTTCAGCGCGGCGAAGCCGGAGCCCGGCGCGGTACCCGAGAACCCGTACACCCTCCACCAGGAACTCCAGCAGTCCATGAACGACCTCGTCGGCATCATCAGGCGTGAGCCCGAGATGACGCAAGCGCTCGCGAAACTGGCCGAGCTCCGGGTCCGTGCCCGGTGCGCAGGGGTCGAGGGGCACCGCCAGTTCAACCCGGGCTGGCACCTCGCCCTTGACCTGCGCAACATGCTGCTGGTCAGCGAGTGCGTCGCCCGCGCGGCGCTGGAACGCACCGAGAGCCGCGGCGGCCACACCCGTGAGGACTTCCCCGGGATGGACCGCGAGTGGCGGGCGGTCAATCTGCTGTGCCGACTGGCGGACCCCACGGGCGGGTCGGCCGCCACCGACCCGGAGCGCGGCCAGATCACACTCGTCCGCAGGACCACCGAGCCGATCCGCAACGACCTGCTCGCCCTGTTCGAGAAAGAGGAACTGGTCAAGTACCTCGCCGAAGAGGAGCTGTACGCATGAGCACGTACGACGCCCGGTTCAGGGTGTGGCGGGGCGACCAGGAAGGCGGCGAGCTCACGGACTTCACCGTCGAGGTCCACGACGGCGAGGTCGTACTGGACATCATCCACCGGCTCCAGGCCACCCAGGCACCCGATCTGGCGGTGCGCTGGAACTGCAAGGCGGGCAAGTGCGGTTCGTGCAGCGCTGAGGTCAACGGGCGCCCCCGGCTGATGTGCATGACCCGGATGTCGGTCTTCTCGCAGGAGGAGACCATCACGGTGACCCCCCTGCGGGCCTTCCCTGTGCTGCGCGACCTGGTCACCGATGTCTCCTTCAACTACACCAAGGCCCGCGAGGTGCCTTCGTTCGTCCCGCCCGCCGGGCTTGCCCCGGGCGAGTACCGCATGCAGCAGTCCGACGTGGACCGCTCCCAGGAGTTCCGCAAGTGCATCGAGTGCTTCCTGTGTCAGGACACCTGCCATGTGGTGCGCGACCACGAGGAGAACAAGCCGGTCTTCGCCGGCCCCCGCTTCCTGATGCGTGTCGCGGAGCTGGACATGCACCCCCTGGACGCCGCCGCCGAGTCCGGGCTCGACCGCAAACGCGCCGCCCAGGACGAGCACGGTCTGGGCTACTGCAACATCACCAAGTGCTGCACGGAGGTGTGCCCCGAGGGCATCAAGATCACCGACAACGCCCTGATCCCGCTGAAGGAGCGCGCGGTGGACCGCAAGTACGACCCGCTGGTCTGGCTCGGCAGCAGGATCCGCCGCCGGACGCAGTGACGCTCGCGCGGTTCCCGGGCCGGACGGACGGCGGCGGCTGGAGCAAGCGTCGGCCGGCTCCCGGGGGCTGTCCCGCAATCGGGCTCGAATGCCGTCGCCGGCTCACCGCATCCGGGCGGCTCGAACAGAAGCGAATGCCGGATGGGGCCCTTCCCGACAGTTTCCTGAAGGGAGGACCCCATCCGAGGGGGGCGCCGGATTGTCAGCGCTTGAAGGCGTCCTTCGCCTTCTCCTTGCTCTGTCGGGCATCGCCCAAGCTCTTTTCCGCCCGCCCCTCGGCTGCCATTCGGTCGTTGCCGACGGCATTGCCCAGGAATTCCTTGCCCTTGCCCTCGGCCTGCTCGATCTTCGCCTTTGCCTTCTCGCCGGCAGTCATGGGAACGCGCCTCCTCGAAGCTACGAAGCCGTGGTTTCAGTAGCACCTCGTGCCCCAGTCACCCCTGCACAAACAAGAATTCTTCAAGGAATGAGGCTGGAAAGGCAGGGCATACGGAGCCCAGGAGGTCGTTAACTATGGTTCCCCTGCTACTCGTTCTGCTTCTCGCCGTGATTCTCTTCGGTGCCGGATTCGCTGTGAAGGTGCTGTGGTGGGTGGCCCTCGCCGTTCTGGTGCTGTGGTTGCTCGGCTTCGTCATGCGCTCCACCAACGCGGGCGGCGGCCGTGGCCGCTGGTATCGATGGTGACCTGAGTCCGTCAGCGCACGCCCCAGGGGCTCCGCCACCGACGTCTGTCGGTGGCGGAGCCCCTGGGGCGTGACCGAGGAGGAGCCCCGGGGTCCGGAGAGACGGGGGATACACGCGCGCCGGGACGCCGTCCCCGCTCCATCCAGGAGGAGGAACAGGGCAGCCGTCATCGATCGGGCGCGATGGTCAGCATCGAGCCGCCGCCGCGGCGTACTCGGCATCCGTCAGTGCCAGCCCTCGCGGTACGCCGCCCAGTCCCCTCCTCCGCCGCGACGTCCACGTACAGCGACGCCGAAGCGCTCCCGAGCGGGATCCGTGCGTCCGGGGCCGAGACGCACACCGCGGATGGCGGCGGCCACCGTCTCGGCGTTCTCCCAGTGCCCGATGTCGTCCTCGTGGAAGAAGGGCAGCCCCATGAGCACATCGGTGCTCTCGGGCGCGACTTCGAGTGACAGGTAGTCTCGGACGCCCGAGCGCAGGTGTTCCAGGTCGAAGCGCGCTCCGTCGAAGCCGGCATCGAGCACCTGGCCGGCGGGCCGGACGACCGCCGCCCGGCTCGCCGTGTCGGACAGCCTCAGTCCTTCCGACGACTCGCCCGCCAGCAGGTCCCCGAGCCAGGCCTGGACCGGACACGCAGCATCGAGGCGCTCGCCCGCGCCTTCAGCGGTCGTGCCTTCAACAGTGGTGCGTTCAACAGAAGCCCCCGTCAGCAGTGCCGTGTGCGGCAGTGATGCCTACGTGCCCACCCTAGAATCCACCACTGGCAGTGACGGTCACTCAGCGTGCGCGATCCGCCCGGCAGGACCGAGTGCGGTTCACTCTCCGGTCGCGCGCCTCTGTGGGCGGACTTAACCTCCAAAACGTGACACGAATAGCCACCCGGGCCCTGACCGCCCTGCTGGTGGCGGCGTGGTGGCTCCTCGTGCCCGCCGCTCAGTGCGAAGCACGCGCCGAAGACCCGGTGCGACTGTCGGGACAGGGCCAGATCACCGATCCCGTGGGCGCACTGGGCGATCTGGACGGGCAGGTGGAAGCGGCTCAGGACCGCCTCTACGACACGCACGGCGTGCAGCTTTTCGTGGTCTACGTACGCGACTTCTCCGGGCGCTCCGCGCAGGCTTGGGCCGACGAGACCGCCACGAAGAACGGCCTCGGGCGGGACGACATCCTGATGGCGGTGGCCACGCGCGACCGGCAGTACGCCTATTCGGCGGACACCGACGCGCCCCTCTCCCAGCAGCAGATGGACGACGTGGCCCGTACGGCGATCGAACCGGCACTGCGGCAGAACGACTGGGCCGGCGCCGCGATCGGCGCCGCGAACGGCTACGCCGCCGTCCTTTCCGGGCGGTCCGTACCCGTCCCCTCCATCACCCCGGGACCCGCCGATCCGGCAGGCGGCGACGCACGTGGGGCGTCCGACACGGATCTGATCGTGCCGATCGCCGTGGCGGGCGGGGCGAGCGCACTCGCCGTGTACGCGTACACCCGCCGCAGGCGCAGGGCCGCGGAACGCACCACGCCCGGTGGCGCGACGCACGAGAAGGGCTGGGGCCACCCGGGAGGAGGAACCGGCGCTGGGTCGCCGACTCCGCTGCCTGAGCTACCGGAGCTCGACGCCCGGGCCAAGCAGACCCTGGTCGAGACGGACGACGCCATCCGCACCAGCCGGGAGGAACTCGGATTCGCCACCGCGCAGTTCGGCGAGGAGGCGACCAAGCCGTTCACCGAGGCGCTGGAGTACGCCCAAGGCGAGCTGACGGCCGCGTTCCGGCTGCGACAGGCACTCGACGACGCGTATCCGGAGGACGACGCGACCAGGCGCCTGATGCTGGACGAGATCATCTCCCGCTGCGCGGAGGCCGACCGGAGACTGGACGCGGAGACCGACGGATTCGACCGGCTGCGGGCCCTGGAGGAGAACGCGCCGCACGCCCTCGCCACCGCCGACGCCGCCTATCGCGAGCTGACCGGCCGGACGGACACCGCGCAGGCCACGCTGACCGTGATGGGACGGAGATACGCCGAGTCCGCCGCGGCTCCCGTGGCCGGGGACGTCGAACAGGCCAGGCAGCGACTGCTGTTCGCGTCCGCCACCCTCGGTGAGGCGCGCCGTGCCCTGGAGCAGGGCGACAATGCCGCCGCTGCCGTCCAGATCAGGGCGGCCGAAGGCGCGGTCGACCAGGCCACCCGGCTCATCGACGCGGTCGACCGGCGTGCCCAGGACCTGGCGGAGGCCGCAGGCAAGCTCCCGGGGGCGCTCAGCGAGACGGACGCCGACCTGGCCGACGCTCGCGGCCTGCTGGAGGGCACGGCGGCGGGTATCTCCACGGCCGACCTCCAGGGCCGTATCGGCCGCGCGGAAGCGGTCGTCGCCGAGGTGCGGCACGCCGTACAGAGCGGCCCTTACGACCCGATCGACGCGTTGCGCAGGGTGGAGGAGGCGGACGCGATGCTGGACGAGGCGCTCGCGGGCGCCCGGGAGAGCGAACAGGCGGCACGCCGCGCCCGGGCGCTGCTCGACCAGGCGACGCTCACCGCGCGCTCGACGGTCACGGCGGCCACGGACTTCATCACGACGCACCGCGGGGCTGTCGGCGCCCAGGCCCGTACGCGGCTCACGGAGGCGCACCGCAGGCTGGAACGGGCGGAGGAGCTGGCGAGCGTGGACCCCCAGGGCGCGCTGCCCGAGGCCCAGCAGGCGGGCGCGCTCGCCCGGCAGGCGCAGGGGCTCGCCGAGCAGGACGTGCGATCGTACGGAGACCCGTTCGGGCCTGGCGGGGGCGCCGGGCGGATGGGCGGAAGCGGTGGCGGGCTCAATGGCGCAGTGCTCGGCGGGATCATCCTCGGCGGGCTGCTGGGCGGTGGCGGTCACCGTGGCGTAGGCGGGCTCGGCGGGGGCGTGGGCGGCGGCTTCGGCGGGCGTCCCGGCAGTTTCGGCGGGGGTGGCACACGCGGCCGAATGGGAGGCGGCGGCCGTTTCTGATCGCATTCCGCATTCCGCGCAAGGAGAGGCGCCATGACGAAGCAGACCATCCTCGGCCGGGTCGCCCAGCTCGCGAAGGCCAACATCAACGCGCTCCTGGATCAGGCCGAGGACCCGCAGAAGATGCTCGACCAGCTGATCCGGGACTACACCAACAACATCGCCGAGGCCGAGCAGGCGGTCGCCGGCACCATCGGCAATCTGCGGCTGATGGAGCAGGACCACCGCGAGGACGCGGAGGCGGCCGAGGAGTGGGGCGGAAAGGCTCTGGCGGCGAGCAGGAAGGCCGACGAGCTGCGGACGTCGGGCCAGGGCGCGGAAGCGGACACCTTCGACAACCTCGCCAAGGTCGCGCTGCAGCGGCAGTTGCAGTCCGAGCGGGAGGCGAAGACCGCCGAGCCGACGATCGCCGCGCAGACGGAGGTCGTGGACCAGCTCAAGAAGGGCCTCGAACAGATGCGGGCCAAGCTCGGTGAGCTCAAGGCGAAGCGGGACGAGTTGGTGGCCAGGTCCAAGTCCGCCCAGGCGCAGAACCAGATGATGGACGCGGTCAAGAACATCGACGTACTGGATCCCACCAGCGAGCTGAGCCGCTTCGAGGACAAGGTGCGCAGGGAAGAGGCCAAGGCCCTGGGCAAGCAGGAGCTCGCCGCGTCGTCACTGGACGCGCAGTTCGAGCAGTTGGACGCGCTCGGGGACGGCGCGGAGATCGAGGCTCGGCTGGCGGCGCTGAAGGCCGCTTAAGCCCCTGCCCTCCGGGGCTCCGAAGCCATGGGGCAACCCCGAGGCGTACGAGACGCCTCGGGGTTGCCCCATGGCTTCGGCGGAACAATCACACCGCACCGCATCGCGTTCCGGCGAGGTGCGGTGCGGTGCGAAGGTAGAGGCAGGGCGGGGGAAGGGGGAGGAGGCAAGGCGGGGCGGCGGGACCTGAAGCCCGACCTCCCGTGGAACGGTGACAAGGACGGCGTTCGCGGACCGCTCGGGTGGTGCCACCGTCATTCCCACGGCCTGGATGACCGCCATCGCAGGTCGAACACACCATCTCCAAGCGGGAGTTCATTGTCGTCCGGCGTCCGACCGCTGTTCACTCCGCGTTCGACTGGTGCTTCGAGACTCACTCGTCGCCCCCCACACCAGTCGAACGAGAGGCTTCCCGGTGAAGGACAAGAACTTCGAGGGCCCCGAGAACTCGGCGATCTCACGCCGCCGTCTGGTCAAGTTCGCCGGTGTCGGGGCGACGCTGGCGGCGGCGACCCCGCTGGTCGCGGGTGGCACGGCAGTGGCCGACAGCCGGGACGGGGACAGGCATGGGAAGCGGGACGACCACCGGAGGTCCTGGCGGGCCGGTGACCACCATGTGCACTCGGAGTACAGCGGCGACTTCGACACGTCGACGACCCCCCCGACGTTCCAGAAGGGTGCCGACGCCGTGTACCCCATCGTCACCAACGCGATCATGGGGAAGCACTTCGGTCTCAGCTGGATGATGTGCACCGACCACGGTGGCCCGACGCACTCGAAGGTGAACCTCGAACTGGCCTACCCGGACCTGCTGCGCTCACGAGCGCTCGTACCGGAGGTCCTCCAGTTCTGGGGCATGGAGTTCGATGCGCCGGCCCTGGACCACCACACGCTGATGATTCCCCACCACACCGACGAGGCCCAGCAGCTCTACGCGTTGGAGAGCCGGTTCGCCAAGCACGACGCCTTCCCCGCCGATCCCGGCCGTGACACCGAGGCCAGGATGGTCGAGTTCCTGAAGACCGCGAAGGACATGAGACGCAAACCCCTGGTGATCGCCCACCACGCCTCCCGCTCGGCGACCGGGCTCGGTGTCTACGGGCAGGACACGCCCCGGGAGTTCCGCAACGGCAACAACGCCGCCCCCGACGTCTACGTGGGCTTCGAGGGCGCTCCGGGCCATCAGGCCGGTCCGCTCATCGGCAAGGCACGCGGAGGCTACGGCAAATACCCGACCCATGGCGGCTTCGACCAGATGACCGCACGCGTCGGCGGGCTCTGGGACTCGCTGCTCGGCGAGGGGCGTCGCTGGTGGATCACCGCGACCTCGGACTCGCATGTGCACTGGACACGCGGCGGAGCCGACTTCTGGCCGGGTGAGTACAGCAAGACCCATGTGCTTGCCAGGCAGGACTACGCCGATGTCATGGACGGGCTCCGCAACGGCCGGGTCTGGGTGGGCACCGGGGATCTCATCACGACCCTCGACCTGACGGCGAGCAACCGCGGCTGCGACGCCGGGATGGGCGAGACGCTCACCGTCAGCCGCCGACACCGCACCGACGTCGAGTTGGAGATCAGGTTCCGGCCGCTGGAGGGCACGAACGGCAACGGCGACCGGCCGCAGGTCCGTCGCGTGGACCTGATCGTGGGCCAGGTCACCGGCCCGAGCGCCAACCTCGACACCGACACCGACCCGACCACCAGGGTGGTGGCGCGATTCGGTCCCGGTGACTGGCGCAGGGAGGGGGGTGGGTTCGTCATCCGGCACACCCTGCGTGGCGTGGAAAGCGACCTCTACGCCCGGGTGCGCGGCACGAACACCGATGAGGTGGAGCCGCTCGCCGACGGGCTGGAGAGCCCTTGGGACGACCTGTGGTTCTACTCGAACCCGGTCTTCGTGGACGTTCGCTGAAGCGTCGGCCGGCGGCACTTCCACGTCGGGACCCGGCTCCGGGATGTCGGTTCCGAGACGCCGGTCATGGGATGTCCGACGCCGATCGACCGGTGATCACCGCACGGGACCGACGACGGCTCGCCACCCGGTGCCTGCGGTCACCTCGATGGTGACCGCAGGCACCGGGTGGCGAGCCCGAGGTGGCGCGGCGCCGGGCGTTGCAGTGCGCGCCGTGGTGCCGCTTGCTACGCGATGCTGTTGAACTCGGAGCCCTCGCCCGCGTACAGCGACGTCGACTGACGGCTGAAGGGGGCGGTCGTGGAGCCCGTCGAGCGGTAGACGTACGTGCCGCCCGCCCCGTACGCGATCAGGTCCGGACGTCCGTCGTCGTCGACATCACCGGCGCCGACGAGCTGGGTGAAGGCTCCCCAGCCGCCGCCGATCCGTACCCGGGTGGCGAAGTTGCCGCGGCCGTTGCCCTGGTAGAGCCAGAGGACGCCGGCCTTGTTGCCCGCGAGGTCACCGACGGCCTCGATCTGCTTGTACGTCTGCCAGCCCGCGCCGACCCGGGTGCGCAGGGCGGGCTTGATCTGACCGTTCGCCGGCCGGTCCCGTAGGTCGTCGCGCCACAGCACACCGGACGCGTCCCGCACGAGGACGTCGGTGGAACCGTTGTCGGTGTAATCGTGCGGGTTGGCGCGTGATCCCACGACGGTCCGCTTCTGCTCGTGCGTCGTGCGGTCGACGGACGTGACGAACAGTCCCGTGCCGGACTTCCAGTCGAGCCAGGCCACGTGCGAAGCGGCTCTGGACTCGCACTCCTTCGGTGTGCCGGTCACCGGCTGTGTGGACAGGCCCGCGAATGCCGACCAGCCCTCCGTCCACATCTGCGCGGAGAATCCGGTCGGCCTCGATGCGATGGGCCCGGAACATTCAGAACATGCTGAGTAGTTGCTCCACGCTGGGCTCGGGCGACGAGTCGCCGTCCGGGAGGGCCAGTTCGAACCACACCGTCTTGCCCTGCGGAGTGCGGCGGGAGCCCCATGCGGCGCTCAGCAGCCCGACCAGTTGCAGGCCACGGCCGCCTTCGTCGGTGTCCTTGGCTCGCCTGCGCCGAGGCTGTACGAGGCCCGCGTCCCAGACCTCGCAGACCAGGGTGCGGTCGCGGAGCAGGCGCAGCCGTATCTCGCCCTCTCCGTAGCGCAGGGCGTTGGTGACCAGTTCGCTGACGAGCAGTTCGACGGTGTCCACGAGTGGTTCGAGGTCCCAGGCGACCAGCTGTGCCCTGGTGAGTTCGCGGGCCCTGCCCACCGAGCGTGGCTCGCGGGGCAGCCGCCAGTCGCCCACGGCCTCGGTCGGCATGCCCTGGACACGGGCCATGAGGAGGGCGATGTCGTCCTCGCCGTGGCGGGTGTCCAGAGTGTTCAGGACGTGGTCGCAGATGTCCTCCAGCGAAGAGGAACCCGCTCCCGGGGCGGGCACGGGCGCCGGTGCCCTGTGCCCGGTCGCCTGCGGCGGGAGTGTGCGGCCCGCCAACGGCCGGGAGGGATCGGTGAGCGCTGCCCGGAACGCGCCTAGCCCCTCGTCCAGCGGATGGTGCCTGGACTCCACGAGACCGTCCGTGTAGAGCGCGAGCAGGGCGCCTTCCGGAAGCTCGACCTGGACCTCCTCAAAGGGCTCCCCGCCGACCCCCAGTGGCATGCCGGGGGGCACGTCGAGCAGCAGGGCCTCCTCGCCCGGCTCCACGAGGACGGGTGGCAGATGCCCGGCGTTGGCGAAGGTGCAGCGCCTGGTCACCGGGTCGTACACGGCGTAGACACAGGTCGCCAGATAGACCTCGGAAAGCTCCGGGCCGCGGTTCTTGTGCGCCACGCGGGACGCCTGCTGGGCACCGCTGGGGCTGCCGAGCCCGCGGGCGATCTCGTCCAGCGCGGACAGCACCTCCGCGGGTTCCAGGTCGAGCAGCGCCAGCGTCCTTACGGCGGTGCGCAGTTCGCCCATGGCCACGGCGGCGCGCAGTCCACGGCCCATGACGTCACCCACGACGAGTGCGGTGCGATGACCGGGCAGTTCGATGACGTCGAACCAGTCGCCGCCGACCTCGGTCGCGGTGTTGCCCGGCAGATAGCGGCAGGCGATGTCGAGTCCGGCGGCCTCGGGGTCGCCCGGGGGGAGCAGGCTGCGTTGGAGGATCAGGGCTCGTTCGTGCTCTCGGCGGTAGAGCCGGGCGTTGTCCATGCAGACGGCGGCGCGCGCGGCGAGTTCGACCGCGAGGGCGCGGTCCCGTTCGCCGAAGGGTTCGCTGCCCTTGGCCCGGGAGAACTGCACCAGCCCGATGACCGCGTCGTGCGCGACCATCGGGACGGCGAGGGTCGACTGGACGAGACTGCCTTCCTCACCCGGGATGGCCTGCACCCGGGCGGTGCGCAGAGCGGTTGCCGACGGCGAGCTGAACGGGAAGTGGTGCAGGGCCCCGACACTCGGCGCCCCCGGGGTGGACGCGGCGACGCCCCCGGTTGCGTCCGAGCCCCCGTCCCGACCCGTCCGATCGCCTGGGGCGGTGTCCGGGCGGTCGGATGGCAACGCGCCTGAGACCGCGCTGGCGAAGGCGACCCGGCGCAGTTCGGCGCTGGTGCCGCCGTACCCCTCGGGGTGGCCGGAACCCCAGTGTCCGGGCGGTGCCTCGTCTCCGGTGAGCAGCCCCTGGTACAGGTCGACGGACGCGAGGTCGCAGAAGCCGGGCACGGCGACCCCGAGGAGTTCGCGGGCAGTGGTCTCCAGGTCCAGCGAGTTGCCGATCCGGGCGCTCGCCTCGTTGAGGATGGCGAGGTTGCGCCGGGCGCTGGCGGCCTCACGGGCGGCGATGTGACGGCGCGTGACGTCGATACCGAGTCCGGCGACGCCGACGGGGCGCCCTGTACCGCTGTGCACCCGGTAGAGGTTGACCGACCAGTGGCGGCGCTCGTTGCCGCCGGGCACGTTGCCGACGACCTGAAGGTCGGTGACGGAGTCGCCGGTGTCCAGGACCCGCTTGAGGGCAGCGGTCATCCGCTCGGCCTCCGGCCTGGAGAGGTAGTCGTGGACGGTACGCCCGCGGTGTTCCGACGGAGCACCGCCGAACACGGCCGCGAAGCGCCGGTTGGCCTGTACGACGGTGAGGTCGGGACCGAACAGCAGGAAGCCAAATGGAGATTGGCCGAAAATGGCCTGCGAGGCGGCGAGGTCGGTCTCTATGCCGCGCAGCGCCCGCACATCGACCACGATACAGAGCGCGGCGTGCCGGCCGCCCTCGGTCTCGCTCGGCATGACATAGACCTCTGCCAGGCCGTGCGGGTGTTCTCCGCCCGGCGTGCGGAAGGGGACGAGGCCGGTCCACTCCCTGCCGTCGAGGATCTCGGCCATCTTCCGGTAGCCGCGTGGACGCAGCTCCACGGGCATGAACACCTCGATCGGATCCTTGCCCATGACTTCCGCGGCTTCGATACCGAACTGCTCGGTGGCACGCCGACTCCACTGGTCGACCAGCCCGTCCGGGCCTATCGAGAATGACGCGACCTTGATGTAGTCGTAGATCGAGCCGGGCGGACTGCTCTGCCACACCACGCCGCTCGCCGTCTCAGGTATCTCGCTCACGCGACCGTCCCCTCCAGCTCACCGCACCGGACCGGCCATGCCTGGCAGTATTCAGCACTACGGCCTTCGACGGCACGGCGTTCACGATCACAGAGCGGTCTCGTTCACTTTGAGCCGAAAACGCGATGATCGATGTCCCAACAGACTTCTAACCAGGCAGAGGCAGCTCGAACCACACCGTCTTGCCCGCCCTTCCGCGACGTGTGCCCCACCGCCTGGCGGTGCAGGCCACGAGCTTGATTCCGCGCCCGCCTTCGTCATCGGGTCCTGCCGGGCGCTCCAGGGGCGGATCGGGGAGCGGGTCGCTGACTTCCACCAGGAGCGCCGAGCGGGATGCCGGGGCGCCGCCGCCCGGGCGGGCCCCGTCCCTGCTGACCCCGTCCCTGCTGACCCCGTCCCTGCTGACCCCGTCCACTCTGAGCCGGGCGAGGCGGACGCCGATCGGGCCGGACGCGTACCGAAGGGAATTGGTCACAAGCTCGCTGACCAGCAGTTCGGTCACATCGCTGAGGCCGTCCAGGTCCCAGCTGCGCAACGTGTCGCGGACCGCGTGGCGTGCGGCGCGAACGGCACCGGGCGCGCCAGGGAAGGTCCACTCGGCGACGTCGCCAAGGGTGTCGCTCACACCGATCACTTCCCACGGCCGAACATGGTGACTGGACCACGTCTGATTCCGGAGCGTCAATCACCCCATACCCGATATTCGGAACAACTACCGCAGCGCTGGGCGTATGGTGACGCGAATGGCGGACAGCGGCCGAGTGCTGCTCAAACAGCGGTCAACGGCAGCGAAAAGCCTCATCCCACGAGGCGGAAGCGTCCCGCCCGATCAGGGAAGCCGCAGCACCGCGGCGTCGACCGCGGGGCGGTCCTGGGGCAGCCAGTCCACGGTGTCCAGCTCATCGGGCGAGAGCCAGCGCAGCTCGTCGTGGTCTTCCAGCGGCTCGGGTTCGCCCCGCAGCAGCCGGGCGGTCCACACCTGGAGCACATAGCCGGGCCCGAGCGGCCATTCGCCGGGGACCCGTTCGATCGGTTCCGCCTCGACGCCCAGCTCCTCGCGCAGCTCACGCACGAGCGCCTGCTCGGAGGTCTCACCCGGCTCCAGCTTGCCGCCGGGCAGCTCCCAGCGACCGGCGAGCTCAGGCGGCGCGCTCCGGCGCGCGGCGAGCAGCCGTCCTCGCTCGCACACCGCTGCCGCCACCACGACGCGGGCTGTCACACGATCCGTCATGCGCCGGAGCGTAACGCGCCGAGGCACCCCACGCCGTGTGCGCGGGCAGGGAACCCCCACCCCCGACAAGGGTGTGCGGGATGCGGGCGGGTCTGGGTCTAAGCCAGGTCCGGGGACGGCGTCGCCGACCCAAAGCGCTCCACCCAGTAGAGCTGCTTGTGACCGCGGGAGTCGAGACTGTCCGCGATCTCCCGCGCCTCGACCTCGGTGGCGTACCTGCCGACGCGATAGCGGTTGCCGTTGTCGTCCTGACGGATCACCAGCCACGGAAGCAGCACCGCGCTGTCCTCGCTCATCGCGACCCTCCCGCCGCCTGCCTGCACACCTTCATCGACCCCCGGGAAACCGCACTCTGCATATGCCCGACCTTACGCCTGGCATTTACTCAGCGGTCATGTGTTCTCACAAAGAGATACGGATCCGGCCAGGGCCGGGCCGGAATACGGGAGCGCACATGGCCGAGTGCGCCCCTCCCGAACCCTTCGAACCCTTCCCGAGCGGCCCTGCCCGGCGCTCCCCGCCCTTCGCGGAGCGCCCCGACCCACCGATCGCCCGCCGACCCGGACCCATGGCTCAGCGCACCGGCAGGTGGTACGAGATCCGGTAGCGATCGGCTGGGACGACCACGTCCGCCGTCTCCACCGCCCGGCCGGATGCGTAGTACGTCCGCTGGATGACCATCACCACATGGCCGGGGACACCGCCGAGCGCCTGGAGCTCCTCCGCCAGCCCCGGGCGTGCGCTGACCTCCTCCGCCACGTTGTCCACGACGATGTCGATGGCACCCATCCGTTCGACCACACCGCAACCGCCGAGCGGCCCCTCCTCGGGCAGCATCACCGGTGTGCGCCCGGTGATCGCGAGCGGCTCCCAGGAGGTGGACAGCATCATGGCCTCGCCCGCGTCCCGGAACACATAGCGCGTACGCATCACCCGCTCGTCCGCACCGATGCCCAGCCGGGCGGAAACGGCCGTGCCTGCGTCCACCTGCTCACTGCTCGACTCCCACGTACCCCGGACGCCGTCCGCCGCCTGCTCCTGACGGAACGGACTGCCGCCGGACGCCAGCCGGAAGCCGGAGCGGGCGATACGGCGGGGCACCGGCCGCTCACGTACATAGGTGCCCGATCCCGAACGGCCCTCGACGAGCCCCTCGGCCATCAGCACCTTGCGGGCTTCGAGTGCCACGGTGTCCGACACCCCGTACTCCTCGCGGATGCGGGCCTGGGAGGGGAGCCGGGTACGCGGCGGCAGCGAACCGTTGGCGATCTTCCGTCGGAGATCGCCCGCGACACGCAGATAGGCGGGCTGCTCACCGAATGTCACTGGCCACTCCCAACGGGTTGACAGACAGCAACAGCGTGGCAACCGACGGTTGGCCCCCGCAAGCATGGGCCAGAGCGTCACTGGAAGCAATGCCGCCTCTTCAGCCGGAGATTTACCGCCGGTAGACCACCGGTGGACCGCGGGCTGAACGGGCCTGCGGCAGAAGGGGTGGCCGCTCGGCGCGGCCACCCCTCAGTGCTCATCCGTTCATGTCAGAACTGGAGACCCCAGGAGTCGATCTTCCCGGTGTCGTAGCTCGCGTTGTCGCTGACCCTCAGCTTCCACGTGCCGTTCGCGGCCTCGGACGAGGCGTTCACCGTGTACGTGGTGCTGATGTTGTCCGCGCTGCCGCCGGTGCCGTACGACTTCAGCGTGTACGCGGTGCCGTCCGGGGCGATCAGCTGGACCTGGAGGTCGCCGATGTAGGTGTGCACGATGCTGACGGGCACCTGGAGCGAACTCGGGGCGTTGCCCGAGACCCCGCTGACGGTGATGGACGACTCCACAGTGGCGTTGTCACTGATGGTGTGGTCCGCCGTGTTCTCGAACTTCGTGGTGCCGGGCGGGGTGGTCGTGCCGCCGCCGACGTACAGCAGACGGTTCGGGGAGCCCGTGCCCGCGCTGGTGACCTTGTTCTGGGTGGCGGCCGTCGTCAGGGCCGTGGAGACCTGGGCCGGAGTGGCCGACTGGTTGTCCGCGAGATAGACGGCGGCGGCGCCCGCGACGTGCGGTGAGGCCATGGACGTCCCGGAGATGGTGCTGGTGGCGCTGTCGCCGGTGTTCCAGGCGGAGGTGATGGACGAGCCGGGCGCGAAGATGTCCAGCGAGCTGCCGTAGTTGGAGAAGCCGGAGCGCGCGTCGGAGCTCGTGGTCGAGCCGACGGTGATCGCCGCGGCCACCCGGGCCGGGGAGTAGTTGGACGCGTTGGCGCCGTCGTTGCCCGCAGCGACCACGTAGGTGATGCCTGCCGCGATGGAGTTGCCCACCGCGGTGTCGATCGCGGTGTCGGCGCCACCACCGAGGCTCATGTTGACGACGGCCGGCTTCACGGCGTTACGGGTCACCCAGTCGATGCCCGCGACGACCTGCTCGGTGGTGCCGGAGCCCTCGTCGTCGAGCACCCGGACACCCACGATCTTGGCCTTCTTGGCGACACCGTAGGAGCTGCCGGCGACCGTCGCGGCGACATGCGTGCCGTGGCCGTTGCCGTCCTGGGCGGTGTAGTCGTTGTCGATGGCGTCGTAGCCGTAGGAGGCGCGGCCACCGAAGTCGCTGTGGGTGATACGGACACCGGTGTCGATGATGTATGCCGTGACGCCGCCACCGGCCGACGCCGGGTAGGTGTAACTCGAGTTGACCGGCAGGGACTGCTGGTCGATGCGGTCCAGACCCCAGGACGGCGGGTTGGTCTGGGTGTCGTTGGTCTTGAAGACACGGTTCTGCACCACGGACTTGACGTCCGGGTCCGCGGCGAACTTCTTCGCCTGCGCCTCGGTGAGCTGTACGGAGTAGCCGTTCAGCGCGGCGCGGAAGGTCCTCTTGATCTTCGCTCCGTACTCCGCGGCAAGGGCCTTGCCCGCCTTGGAACCGGCGTCGGCGGCGGAACCGTCGAGAGTGACGATGTAGCTGCCGGCGATGGCGCCGGGCGCACCCGCGTTCTGGATGACGCCTTCCGGCGCCGGCTCGACCGCGGTCGCCTGGGAGGCTGACGCGGTGCCGAGCGCGAGGGCGGCGACGACTATGGCACTGGCCGCGGACAGTCTTCGCCGGGCATCTCGCATCGCATGCATGGTGGGGGTCCTCCTCATCGGTCCTGCTACGTGGGGGAGGCGGACACCGCAAATAGGACATGCTCATGACAAATTGGGGTTTGAGACGAGCGGGGATCGTTCTGTCTACACGCGGTGACTGCCGACCGAAAGGTTGACTGATCTTCAAGGCTCCCACAAGAGGTTCGGCAGCGGATTAACACACACGACACACAAGTGCCATCCTGAAACACATGACGGCGTATCAATGTTCGATGTGCGGGGTTCATTGCCCGGTGGAGACAGCCGCCTGGTGCTGTCCCGAGTGCCGCGGCCCGTGGGACCTCGCCTTCGCCCCGTCCCCGGTGCCGCTCGCCTCGCTGCCGTCGCGCGTCAACTCGCTCTGGCGCTACGAGGAGGCGCTGCCACTGCCCGCCGCCCCGGCACGCGCCACGGTCTCCCTGGGCGAGGGCCGCACCCCGCTCGTACCGCTCACGGACGCCATCACCGCCAAGCTCGACTTCCTCATGCCCACCTTGTCCTTCAAGGACCGCGGTGCGGTGCTGCTCGCCGAACTGGCGCGCCGGCTGAAGCCGCACCGGGTGATCGCCGACAGCAGCGGGAACGCGGGCACGTCGATCGCCGCGTACTGCGCCCGCGCGGGGCTCGACTGCACCGTGTTCGTACCCGCCGGGACCTCACCCAAGAAACTCGAACAGATCGGCGCCCACGGCGCGCGTACGGAACTCGTGCCCGGCGACCGCGAGGCCTCGGCGCGGGCGGCCCGCGCGGTCGCCGACGAAGAGGGCGTCTTCTACGCCTCGCATGTCTTCAACCCGTACTTCCTGCACGGCACCAAGACCTACGTCTACGAGATCTGGGAGGAGTTCGGCGGCCGACTGCCGGAGGCCCTCGTGCTACCGGTGGGCAACGGAACCCTCCTGCTGGGTGCGGCGCTCGCGATAGGCGAACTCCACGCCCACGGCCTGATCACTCGGAAGCCCGCCCTGCTCGGCGTCCAGGCGGCGGCGGTCGCCCCGCTCGCCGTCGCGTTCCGCGAAGGCGCGGACGACGTGCTCGCCCCGGCCGCCACCACCCGCACCCTCGCCGAGGGCATCGCGATTCCGCATCCGCCGCGCGCCCGTCAGATCCTCACGGCGGTACGCGCCACCGGCGGCACCTTCCTCACCGTGACGGAGGACCAGCTCCGCACCGCCCAACTGGACCTCGCCGCCCGCGGCCTCTACGTCGAGTCCACTGCCGCCGCCTGCTGGGCCGCGGCTCGCTCCCACGGCCTGGACGGGCGGACCGCGGTACTGCCGCTGTGCGGTGCGGGGCTGAAGTCGGGCCTCGCGGCGACGGTGTAGCCGAGCCCGCGCCGCCGCCTCAGGACGAACCACACACCTGAGGCCTGATCGCACCACAGCGGCCAAGCGTGGGCGCGCCGTATGGGCTTCCACCGCCACTCCCCCGACGTCGGCTCCTGTCCGTGTCACTCCGGATCGTTCCGGATGCCTTGCCGCGCGCGGCCCCCCTAGTTTGTCGACGGCGTCCCCTGCTCGGGCAACCGGCACGGCCCGTACGACAGACAGAGAGGCACTCCATGGCAAGAACCGGCTTATCCCGCATGCTCTCCCGATTCGCCGTCGTCACCGTCCTCTGGGCCCTGGTCATCGGCATGACCGCCTCGGTCGGCGTCGCCCGTCCCGTGCCGCCCGGCCCCGGGGGCGACCGGAACGGGGTCTCCCGGTACTTCCTGGGGCCGGAGGGGGTGGTCGAGGGGAAGGCCATTCCCACCGTCCCCTGTGATCCCGTCGGACCGTCGGCCACCGACGGCGTCATGGCCGATCAGCTCAACCCTCAGCTCGGCGCGAAGATGGCCGGCTATCTCGACGCGTACAAGATGTCCTGCGCCCGGATGGTCACGCAGGCGGTGAAGGACCGCGGGCTCAACCCGAAGGCCGCGACCATCGCCATCGCCACGATCATCGTCGAGGCCAGCATGAACAACTACTCCCAGGCCGTCGACCACACCAGCCTCGGCCTGTTCCAGCAGCAGGACTGGTGGGGCACCCGCGAGCAGCGACTGAACCCGGCGTACGCCACCAACGCCTTCCTCGACGCCATGGAGCAGCAGTTCCCCGGCGGCTCCTGGAACAACCAGGAGATCGGTTACGTCGCCTGGAACGTGCAGCGGCCCCGTGAGGACCTGCGTCACCTGTACGGCCTTGAGGCCGGCGACGCCGCGCTCGTAGCCAACGCGCTGTGGGCCGGGACGAGCGGCGGGCCCAAGCGCCCGTACGGTTCGGGCCGGGTGGTCTCCGGCCGGTCCGCGGACGGGCGCCTGGAGGCTTTCGCCGCCGGTGCCGACGGGGTGTATCACGCATGGCAGACCCAAGTGAACGGCAACTGGTCGCCGTGGCGTTTCGCGGGCGGCCCGCGCAACGCGCAGCTGGCGGTAGCGACCAACGCGGACGGTCGGCTGGAGCTGTTCGCGCTGTCCGACGCGACCTTCGACCATATGTGGCAGACCGCGCCCAGCGCGGGATGGTCCGGCTGGGCGAACTTCGGCACGGGCGGGTACCGGGTTGCGGCGGGCACCAACGCCGACGGCCGTATCGAGGTGTTCGCCTCCAACCCCGACGGCGTGTTCCACCGATGGCAGACGGCGCCCGGCGGCGGCTGGGCCGCCTGGGACGGCACCGGCGGCGGCCCGGCGAACGCGCGCCTCGCCATGGAGAACGCGCCAGACGGCCGGCTCGAGGTGTTCGCGCTGTCCGACGCGACTTTCCAGCATCTGTACCAGACCGGCGTGAACGGCGGCTGGTCCGCCTGGGAGGACTTCGGCACCGGCGGCAAGTCGGTCGCCGTCAGCCACAACCAGGACGGCCGTATCGAGGTGTTCGCGTCCAACCCCGACGGCGTGTTCCACCGCTGGCAGACCAGCCCGACCTCCTGGTCGGCGTGGACGGGGACCGGCGGCGGGCCCGCCGACGCCGAGCTGGCCACCTCGCGGTCGGTGGACGGCCGGGTCGAGGTGTTCGCGATCAACGCCACCACCGCCGGCCACGCCTGGCAGACCGCCCCGAACGCGGCGTACGCGCAGTGGGAGTCGTTCGGCGGCGGCGGCACGGCGATCGGCGCGAGCAACAACGCCGACGGCCGCATCGAGGTCTTCGGCACCAGCCACGCCGGCGTCTACCACCGCTGGCAGACCGGCTTCGCCTCGTGGTCCGGGTGGGGCTGGCTGAACGACCGCGGGCCGGTGATGGATTAGCCGATCCAGCAGGACCGGATGAGGTCGAGGGAGTGTGCGGCTCCCGCCCGGCCCGCACGGGACGACGACCGGCGTCGCGTTGGCCGTCGTCCCGTGCGGGCCGGGTCCGCTTCAGGAGGTGAAGGACCTCTCCAGCCTGGGGATCAGGTCCCGGAGGGACTCTTCCCAACAGCCGCCGTTGTGGCCCCCGTCGCACAGCGTGCCCCAGCCGGAACCGTCGCCGTAGTTGACGTAGTGGTACGACATACCGAGGGCGTCCATCGCGTTCTTGACGTGCTTGGCCGCTCCTTCGAGCCAGAACTCGATGTCGGTGGGCGAGCCGCCGCCGTTGCCGACGTAGAGGGAGACGCCGACGCCGCCCGTCTTGAGCCTGTCCATGTGCTGCGAGGGGTCGACCTCGTTCCACCGCCGGTCGGCGTTGAACACCGGGTACGGAGAGCCGAACGCGGCGTCGCTGTCCACGCCTGGCTTGTACGGGGAGTCCTTCGGGTCGCAGGCACCGGACGCCGAGCCGCAGATGGCGCCCTGTGCGTCGATCAGCGAGGCGACGACGGCGAGCCTCAGGTCCATGGACCTGACCGACAGGTCGATGTCGCCCGACAGGGACGCGGTCTGACTGAACAGGTCCGGGCGCGCCTGGGCGTAGCGGAAGGCGCCGAAGCCGCCCATGGAGACGCCGACGACGGCCCGCGCCTTCTTGGTGGGGATGGTCCTCAGGTTCGCGTCGATGTACGGGATCACCTGCTTGAGGTGGAAGTTCTCCCAGTTCTGGGCACCGGCCGCGGTCTTCTGGTTGAGCCAGTTCGCGTACCAGCCTCGGGCGCCGCCGTCCGGAATGACGGTGATCATGGAGTCCGACATGGAGAGCGCCGGATAGTCCTGATGGATCGGGTCGTCCGGCGAGCCGTGCAGGAAGTACACCACCGGGTAGCGCCGGGAGTGGTCGTCGTGATATCCGCTCGGAAGAATGATCTTGATGTGCTGCTCGCCGGCGACCTCGGGCGTGGTCACCGTCAGGTAGAAGTTCGTGGCGCTGCCCTTCGCCGTGTCGACCTGGGTCAGGCCGAAGCCGTTCGGCATCGGCGGCGGCACAGTGCCGCCGTCGGCGGCCTGGACCGAACCCGCCGGCGCGACCATGGCCGCGGCGGCGAGCATCCACGCCGCCCCCAGTCGCCACCAGTTCGCTCGTCTCGTCACAACGTTCTCCCTCATGAGGTGTCGGTCATGGGTGCACGTCAGCTCAGGTGCACGTCAGCTCAGGACCTTGATCCGCAGTTCCGGTGAAGCCGCGATCTGTTCCTCGGTGAAGCGCTCAGTCACCCACTGTCCGGCCGAGAACAACTTCGTCTGGTCGATGTGGTGCGGTGAGGTGGGGTCGGCCGACTGGGAGTAAGCCAGGACGGAGAGCGCCTGCGGCGGCCCGTCGGCGGTGAACAGGACCTGCTGGATGAAGCTCGATCCGTAGACGATGTCGAACTTTCCGTCAACCTGACCGGGCGTGACCACGTTCAGCACCCCCAGTTGGCCGATCGAGCCGTGGATCGGGATCTGATCTCCCCCACGGGTGATCTTCTGGACGTCCGACAGCCGGGCGTTCAGCGGGATGCCCGCCCTGCGCAGCGCGAGAACGGCCCGGCCGAGGGCGTCACGGAGGACAGAGCTGCCGGAGTCCAGCGAATTCGGCGTGTGCACGGGGTCCTTGGGGTCGAAGGGCACCCGCCACGGCAGCTTCTCGATCCCCTGTCCTCCGAGAATGAAGGACCAGTAGTGCGCGAACAGCCAGGAGCCGCTGCTGTCCGACGTGTAGTCATGGCTCTTCCAAGCGGCCAAGATCGGGCACGCCTCGCTCACGTTCACCAGGTTGCCGTCCACCAGAACCAGCCCGAAGGGGACGCTCCGGCACATCGACACCGTGGTGTTGAGGGCCAGGTCGGCCGCCCGGCTGTTGTCGGCGAAGAGCAGCCGCCCCATGGTCTCCGGGGTGAAGCCCCTGCCCGGCAGTCCGTCGGTGCCGTCGATCCGCTTCTGCGCGGTCAGGATGAGCTCCTGGGTACGCAGCGAGCGGGGCGCCGCGCTGTCGCCCATCACCCTGGGGAAGGTCAACGGCTGCTCGGGGTTGGCCAGCCAGGGGCTGTCGTTGGCATTGCCCACGAAGTCGGTACGGATCAAGCGCGGCTGCTTCCTCGGGTCCAGCAGGCCCGGCGCGGCCGCGTTCGGGTCGTCGGGCCAGTCGCACGCGCTGCGCTTGCCGTCGAACACGGAGATCGGCGGGACGTTCGGCAGCCGGAGCGTCTGGTTGAACAGCAGCTTGCCCGTCTCGGTGAGACACGACCGGGCGTGTTCGTCGGTGATGTTCGGGGTGGCCTGGATGTCCGCGTACAGGGCGTTGCCCTTGCGGTCGGAGGCGACGGTGTTGAAGAAGGGCACTCCCTGAGTGCTCTCCAGGGCGTCGACGACGTCGTGGACGTCCTTGGCCTGGTCGAGTCGGAACCAGGTGTTCAGTGCGCGCAGGTTGTCGAGGTTCGCGTCGCGCACCGCGTGCGCGCTGACCACCCAGGGCAGGGGCACGCCCTGCACGGAGGTGGTGATCGGGCCGTAGCGGGTGGACCACAGGGTCCTGGTGACCTGGGAGAGGGTGCCGTCCGCGTTCCGTACGTCGACCGCGACCTGCTGCGAGGTCATCTGCTCCCAGGCGCCGTCCACCAGGTACTTGGTGGGGTTCAGCGGATCCACCTGGACGTCGAAGAGGCCGAACGGCGCGACGGTGGCGACCGTGTGGCTCCAGGCGACGTTCTCGTTGTAGCCGATGTTGATCGCGGGGAGGCCCAACAGGCTGGCCCCGGAGACATTGATCCTGCCCGGGATCGTCAGCTGGCTCTGCCACATGCGGTTCTTGCCCTGCCACGGGAAGTGCGGGTTGGCCAGCAGCATGCTCGTGCCGCCGGACACACCCTGCGAACCGACCGCCAACGCGTTGCTGCCCATGCTCTGTTCACGGCTCGCGGCCATCGCGTCGCGGATCTTCTCGGCGGTCTTGGCAGGCGGGTCTGCCGTCGTCGAGGCTGCGGTGGCTCCGGGAGGCGCTGCGTTGACCAGCCCGTCCAGCAGCGCGTCGGCGCTACCCATGATGATCTCGGCATGGGCGTGCCGGTAGACGTCCATCTCGGTGATCGGCCGCACCCAGTCCGCACCGCGGCAGGCGGGGTCGGAGAGGTTGTCCACGCCCGTCTCGGCCAGGTACCGGTTGTAGCCCTGGACGTAGCCGCGGATGGCCTCCGTGACCTCCGGCGCGGGGCCGTTGGGGGCCGGCTCGGCGAGCAGCCGCTCCACCACCCGGTTGTCCTTGATCCTCTGGAAGTACAGGTCGCTGTTGAGGTTGGTGGTGGTGTTCTGGTTCTGGCCGGGGCTCGCCTTGCCCTCGGGCCCCAGATGGCGGGACCTCTGGGCGTTGACCATCAGATAGGTGTCGGCCAGGGTGCAGATGTTGTCCTTGGCCGCCGCGTATCCGTAGCCCGTGCCGAGACCCGCCCAGTCCGAGGCGACGATGTGCGGGATTCCGTACTCGGTGTAGCGGATCGTCGGCTTCTCCGGCGCCGGCCCCTGCCCGCCGGCGGCCGGTGCCGCGGCTGTCAATCCGGTGGCCGCCACCGTGCTCATCACCGCCGCCGCGGCCAGGACGGCCATCGGCAGCCGCACCCTGTGTCTCCTCCGTGCCATCGAGCCGTCCTTCCCTGGGGTACGGGTCCTGGTCCGAACGCGGACAGGCCAGGGATAGCCGACGCGCCCGTCGGCTGTCCCTCCGTAATCTTCCGGAGTCCCCCGGCCGTCTCGCGCTGCTACGTTCCGGACGCCCGTTCGCACGGCCGCGGCCGCTTTCCGCCGCGTCGGACACCTCGCCGTCACACACGAGCCATAACTCCCGACCAGGAGGACACGTTGAGCGCGCAGCAGCCCACCCGTAGGAGCATCCTGAAGTCCGCCGGCGGCCTTTCGGCCGCTCTGGCCCTCGGCGCCGGAGGCGTCCTCGCCGGCGCGACCTCCGCAGCCGCCGTCGGTGACGGCTTCGGCCTGCGCATCGTGGAGCGCGGCGAGGCCGACCCCCGTATGTGGTACTACCGCTTCCAGACGAGCGCGATCGGCTGGAACCCCGCCGTCAACGTGCTCCTGCCGGACGACTACCACTGGAGCGGGCGCACCTACCCCGTGCTCTATCTCTTCCACGGGGGCGGCAACGGCCAGGACTTCATCACCTTCGACCGCGAGCGCATCCGCGACTGGACCGCGGGCAAGCGGCTCATCGTCGTCATGCCCGACGGCGGCCGCGCCGGCTGGTACTCCAACCCGGTGAGCTCCAACGTCGGCCCGCGCAACTGGGAGACGTTCCACATCGAGCAGCTGATCCCGTGGATCGACGCGAACTTCCGCACGTTCGCGGAGTACGACGGCCGTGCCGTGTCCGGTTTCTCGATGGGCGGCTTCGGCGCGCTGAAGTACGCGGCCAAGTACTGGGGGCACTTCGCCTCGGTCAGCTCCCACTCCGGCCCCGCCAGCCTGCGCCGGGACAGCGGTCTCGTGGTCCACTGGGCCAACGCCACCTCGGGGACGCTGGACCTGGCAGGCGGCACGGTCTACGGCGCGCCGTTCTGGGACGAGGCCCGGGTGAACGCCGACAACCCGATGCAGCGGATCGAGAGCTACCGCCACAAGCGGGTCTTCCTGGTAGCCGGCACCAGCCCGGACCCGGTCTCCTGGTTCGACACGGCCAACGAGACCCAGGTTCTCGCGGGCCAGCGGGAGTTCCGGGCCGCCCTCGGCAGCGCGGGCATCCCGCACGAGTGGCACGAGTTGCCCGGCGGCCACTTCGTCCGCCACGACATGCTGGTGCGCGATATCGACGGTGTCATCGCCCGGCTGCGCAAGGCGTGAGCGCCTCATGTTCCGTAGACGCCCCCGAAGCGTTCTGACCTGTCTTCTCGCCACGGCCGCTGCACTGCTGCTGTCGGCGACGCCGGTCACGGCCGCAGCCCCCGCCACTGCCGCCGCCCCGTCCCGCGCGGCCGTCGCCGCGTCCGCCGCCGCCGGGGCGTCCTGCCCGACGGCCGGCACCGTGACCCAGCACTACCACAGCCGCCACAACGGCGTGGACATCGCCAATGCCGTCGGCACACCGATCTACGCCATCGGTGACGGCGTGGTGACCATCTCCGGGTACGAGTCCGGCTATGGCCAGTGGATCCGGGTCCAGCACCCCGACGGCAGGATCTCCGAGTACGGGCACATGTCCCGGCGGGACGTCTTCGAAGGCGACCGGGTCGTGGCCGGGCAGCAGATCGCCCTGATGGGCTCCGAGGGGAACTCCACCGGTCCCCACCTCCATCTGCGGATCTGGGGCGACCCGTCCACGTCGTACGGCATCGACCCCGAGGTCCACCTCGCGGAGCGGGACATCGTACTGCCCTGCACACCGGGCCCCGGCCCGCGGCCCAAGCCGCCGGTCTACCCGGCGGAGTCGGGCCGGGTCGTGTCCGCGCGTTCGGCGGACGGGCGCCTGGAGGTGTTCGCCGCCGGAGCCGACGGCATCCACCACGCCTGGCAGCAGCGGGTCAACGGCGACTGGTCGTCCTGGGAGTTCCTCGGCGGCCCCGGAAACGCCCAGCTCGCCATCGCACCCAACGCCGACGGCCGCCTGGAGCTCCTCGCCCTCAACGGCGTCATCTTCCAGCACCGTTGGCAGCTGAACCCGTCCGGCGGCTGGTCGAACTGGGAGAATTTCGGCGAGGGCGGCCGTGACGCCGCGGCCGGTGTCAATGCCGACGGCCGGATCGAGGTGTACGCGTCGGGCCCGATCGGGCTCTTCCACCGGTACCAACTCGCCCCGAACGGCGGCTGGTCGGGGTGGGAGCCCACGGGCGGCGGACCGGCCGACAGCCGGGTGGAAATGGGAAAGGCGCCCGACGGACGCCTGGAGGTCTTCGCCCTCAACGGCAGCACCTTCGAGCACAAGTACCAGACCTCCCCCAACGGCGGCTGGTCCGACTGGGCGACCTTCGGTGAGAGCGGCGGCCACGACCTGACCGTCGACCACAACGCCGACGGTCGTCTGGAGGTCTTCGCCTCGGGTCCGACCGGCGTGTTCCACAAGTACCAGACCACTCCGACGAGTTGGTCTGGCTGGGAAGGCACCGGCGGTGGACCCGTGAACGCGCAGCTCACCAGCGAACGCACCCCCGACGGCCGCGTCGAGGTCTTCGCGCTGAACGGCACCTCCGCCATGCACATCTGGCAGACCGGTCTCAACGCCCCCTACAGCCAGTGGGCCACGTTCGGTACCGGCGGCACCGAGGTCACCGCCGCCTCCAACGCCGACGGGCGCATCGAGGTCTTCGGCACCAACGCCGTCGGCACCTTCCACACCTGGCAGACCGGCTTCAGCTCCTGGTCCGACTGGGTCTGGGTCAACGACACCGCCGGCCCCGCCCTCGACTGACCCACCCGTGGTCGGCCGTGCCCCGGCGCCACGGCCGGCCACGCGGTACGTCCGGAGGACCCATGATCCCGATCAGCAGACGGCGTCTCTTGCGCGGTGCGGCCGCCGGCGCGGCCACGCTCCCGTTCCTGGGCGCGAAAGGCGCCGCGGCATCCGGGGACGTACCGCCCCCTCGGTGGGTGAGCGCCGGACCCTTCACATACGTCCACGACCCCTCCACCTCCACCGGCCCGCGCTATCTCAACGACCACACGCTGGTGAAGGCCCAGGGGCGCTGGCACCTGTTCGGCATCGTCGGGGACAGCGCTCCGCGGGGTGAATCACCGAACAGCGCCGAGGAGATCGCCTTCGCTCACGCCTCCGCGCCGAGCCCGGTCGGGCCGTGGACCAGCCACGCCGCCGCGCTCAGCGTCGACCCGTCGTACCACGGCGAGGAACATCTGTGGGCCCCGCACGTCGTCGAGGCCGACGGCCGGTACTGGATGTTCTACGCCGCGGGCGGCGCGACCGGAGCCGCCATCAACCTCGCCACCTCGACCGATCTGTTCACCTGGACCCGCGAACCGTCGGGACCGCTCTTCCGGGGGCTCGCGGCGCGCGACCCGATGGTGCTGCGGATCGGCGCCGAATGGGTCATGTACTACACCGAGCTGTCGGGCCCGGGCGGCCACCATGTCGTGGCGTACCGGCGCTCTGCCAACCTGCTGAACTGGAGCGAGCCGGGCGTCGCGTTCACCGACGCGAGCACGGACGCGACCGTCTCGGTCACCGAGTCGCCGTGCGTCGTCGAACGGGACGGCTGGTACTACCTGTTCATCGGTCCCAGAGGCGGCTACGAGGGGACCGACGTCCTGGCGTCCCGGGACCCCTTCCACTTCGGACTTGCCGGATACGCGGGCCATGTCGCCGGTCACGCCGTCGAGGTGGTCCGCGACGGGGACGCGTGGCACGCCAGTGCGGCGGGCTGGTTCCGGCACGGGCTGTACGTGGCGCAGCTGCACTGGCGGGACGCCCCGCCGCCGTGGCAGAGCGCCGACAACCCGGTGGTCGGCCTCGACACGCTCGGCCGCCTCACGGTGTTCGCGCTCGACGCCGCCGACCGGTCGATGCTGCGGCGCGTCCAAACCGACCCGTACACCGACAGCTGGTCGGAGTGGGAGCCGTTCGGCGGGCCGGCCGGCGCGGTGCCCACCCTCGGCCGCAACACCGACGGCAGGCTGGAGGTGTTCTCGCTCGCCCCCGGCGGGGTGAACCTGCACCACCGGGTGCAGCGGCCGGACGGCGGCTGGCACCCGTGGGAGGAGTTCGGCGGCCCGGCGGGCGCCGCACCGGCCGTCGCCCACGATGCCGACGGCCGCTTGGAGGTGTTCGCGCTGAGCCCCGGCGGCGGCTCCGTCGCGCGGCGGCGGCAGCGGTCGGCGGGGGCACTGGCCTGGGACGCGTGGGAGATCGGCTTCGGCGGGGCGGCGGGCGCACCCCCGGTGGTCGCTGCCAACGCCGACGGCCGGCTGGAGGTGTTCGTCCTCTCCCCCGGCGGCGCGGGCATCCGCCACCGTTGGCAGGAGACCCCCGGCGGCGCCTGGACCCCGGGCTGGCACCCGTACGGCACCGCCGCAGGTGCCGCACCCCGGGTCGCCCGGGACGGCAGCGGCCGACTCACGGTCGCCGCGATCGGGCCGTCCGGCGTGGGCACCTTCGCCCGGCGGCAGGCCGTGGCGAGCGGCGGCTGGGCCGAGTGGCTGCCGCTGTTCGGCTGGAGCGCCGCCGCCCCGGCGTTCGCCGCCAACGCCGACGGCCGCCTGGAGGCGTTCTCGCTGTCGCCCGGCGGCGCGCGGCTCGACCACCGCTGGCAGGTCGCTCCGGGCGGGGACTGGGCGCCGGGCGGGGAGTTCGGCGAGCCGGGTCTCCGTCTCGCGGCGACGCCGACGTCCGCGCTCGACTCCACCGGGCGGCAGCACGTATTCGCCGTCACCGTCGCGGGCGGGGTACGGACCCGGGTCCAAGAGCGGCCGAGTGGCGGTTGGCGGCCATGGACGGCCTTCGGACAGCGGGCGGTCGCACCGCTGGTCTCGGGCAGCCTCACACTCTGAGCGGCAGCGGAGCGCGCCGAGGGTGCGGATCGCGCCAACTGGACCGAGCCGTCGGGCTCGCGTTCGAACAGCCCGAGGGGGCACCCGCGCCCCGCCCGTCCTCGGCTCCCTCCCTTCGCCCCACGCCCCCGGCGTGGACCCACCGGCCGGAACGCCTCGCTCCGCACCGGTCACGAACGGTCCGCCGCCCGGGACCGGTTTCGGCGATCCGGCCGAAGTACGGCGGTGAACTCCCCGGGAGATGAGTATCGTTCCGCCCGTCCGACAAGTGACGCGGGGGAACGGGGGAAGCGGTGAGTGGCGTAGTCGTCCATCTGCCGCGGGGAAGCGGGAGCGCCGACGGCTCCGCACCGCACGGTGACGGTGTGACGTTGCGGCTCCGTGCGGGCGAGGTCGCCCGCTTCGGACGGGGCTCCCCCCGGGTGCCCGTGGAGCTGTGCCTCGACGACCCGGCGATCTCGCGGCTCGCCGGGGAGATCCGGGTGACCGACGACCACTGGCAACTGACGAATCACAGCACGAGCCACAGCTATCTGGTGGAGAACCCGGAGGGAGCGGGCGAGTACCTGCGAGTTCCGCCGCGCAGGGTCGGGGCGCCCATCCCCTTCGAGTTCTCCCGCGTGGTGCTGCCCACTCGGGGTGACGTCGCGGTCTCCTTCCAGGTGTTCGCGCCCGACCACCTGTACCTCGACCCGGAGGTCATGGGACTGCCCTGGGGGACCAGCACGGTCACCGCGTACTCGCTGGACGAGACGGCCACGTACTTCCTGGTCCTCGTCGCCCTCTGCGAACCGCGGCTGCGCGACCAGTCCCGGGTCGCGGTCCCCACGACCCCCCAGATCGTCGAGCGGCTGAAGGGGCATGCCGCCTGCGGGGCGCTGACCGCGCGGGCGGTCAGCTCGCACATCGACTACCTCGCCGAGGAGAAGCTGCGCATCAGCGGCCAGGCCGCCCACGAACCGGGCAAGGCCGACCGTCGCAACGGCAAGCGGGAGGAGATCGTCGGGCTCGCGCTCCGCTTCGGCCTCGTACGTGAGGAACACCTCGCGCTGCTGCCACCCCTGACGGCGGCTGGTGGCGGGCGGGGGCGGCAGGCCGCGCGATGACCCGGACGCACGGTCCGGGAGACACGGCGGAGTACGACCGCGCGGATCAGCTCCCGCCCGGCTTCCAGGTGGGCGACTGGGTTGTGACCGAACTGATCGGCGCCGGCGGCTGGTCCACGGTCTACGCGGCGAGACCGGCCGAAGACGGGGCCGGCGACCGTCCCGCCGACGCCGCGCTCAAGATCATGCCGACCGCCGGCCTCGCCCCGTTGCAGACACGCAGGATCGTGGAGTCCGCCCGCCGTGAGGTCGAACTCGGGCGAAGGGCCGGACATCCCCGGCTGATCGGACTCCTGGAATCGTTCGCGCTCGCCGCGCCCGACCACCCCGCCCTGGAGGGCGCGATCGTGCTCGTCATGGAGCGGGCCGCCGGCAGTCTGCGGGAGCTCCTGGACGCGGGGGTGCCCGAGGCCGATCGCGGCCGACTGATCGCCGGGATCTGCCAGGGGCTCGCCCATCTGCACCGCTCGGGCTGGGTCCACGCCGATCTCAAGCCGGAGAACATCCTGCTGGGCAGGGACGGCTCCGTGAAGCTCTCCGACTTCGGCCTCGCCACCGAACTGACCGGCACCCACGGGTACGCCCCGCCCATGGGCACCCTGGACTACCTCCCGCCCGAGCGCTGGCGCGCGCCACTCGGCGAGCTCGGCATACGGGTCAGGCCGACCGCCGACATCTGGGCCCTGGGCATCATCGTTCACGAGGTGTTCACGTCGAGCGGCTCGCCGTTCCCCGGTGCCACCCCCATGGCGCGGGGCGCCTCGGTCCAGGCATACGGCCAGGGGCGTGCCCCGCTGCGCCTGGGCCACGAGCTCCCGCCGTTCTGGCGCGCCCTCGCCTCCGACTGCCTCGCCCCGAACCACGAGGCCCGCGCCCCGCACACCGCCGAGAGCCTGCTCGCCCGTGTCACCGCCCGGCAGCGGCCGCCGGGGCCGGTGGCGGGGCGGAGGCTGCGGCACCGGGCCCGCGCCGCCGTCCTGGCCACCGCGCTGTGCGGGATCGCCGGCACGACCCTGTCCTCGGACGCGGTACGGCAGGGCTCCACCGCGTCGGGGAGTGGCCGTGCGGGTACGACGGCGGGCACGGTACGGGTGTTCAACGCGGAGCGCGGCTGCCAGGAGCGTGCCGACCGGGACCGGCTGTGCAGCCTGGGCCTCGCCGTCGATCCCGCGCGGCCGTACACCGCGGACAACGTCGTGGCGACTCGGGTCTGGCACGGCGACGTCCTGGTCGCACACTGCCGGTTCGGCGGCGGCGAGCCCATCATCGACGAGGAGAACGCGCGTTCCACCGACTGGTACCTGATCCGACTGCCGTCCGGCTCGCTTCCGCCCACGGCCTGGCTCCCCGCCGTACGCACCAGGGACCAGCCGTCGCTGCCGGACTGCCCGCACCCGGTGACCGGACGGTGAGCGGTGGGGACGCCGAGCGGTGACACGACCGCGACCGCCTCACGGCGCGCCGCCGGGCGCCGGCACCACGCCGGCGCTTCCGACGGCCGCACAACGGAACTGCTGCGTGCACGACCAGCGGCAGGACGGACCCCCGTGAAAACGCTTCCGGCCGTGCCACGGCAGCCGACCCACGGTGCCGAACCCGCCGCCGTCACGGGATCCCCGGTGCCCAGCGGTGCCGGGTCCTCCCTCCGTCTCCCCGTCGACCGGCTCAGCGTCGCCGCCCATCGACGGGTGCAGCGCGAGCTCCAGCGCGTGCAGGACGCGCTGGACCAGCCACTTCCGGAGATCGTGGCCGTGGACTCGTCCTCCAGGAAGGCCCAGCTGGCCGACCACGACCGGCGGCGCCAAGCCCTGCAAGAGCGGCGCAGCCACCTGCGTGCCCTACTCGACCAAGCGGTCCCTGACTTTCTCCCTGACGGGCGGGGCGATGGTCGTCCCTGGATGCCTCGTCGGCGTTGAGGATCCGGACGAGCCCGGCATCATGACGTACGAGATCGCGATGCTTGCGGGTGACGAGGCCGAGCGGTTGAGCCCCGACACCCCACTGGGGAAGGCGCTGATGTGGCGAGAGGTAGGGGATGAGGTGAGCTGGGAGACGGAGCGGGGCACCCACATGCGCGTCACCGTCCGGTACATCCAGGACTGATGCTGGAGCCGTTCCACGCCGGGCAGCTCACACCGGAACACGCGGACGCGCTGGTGGCCGTGGCCGGGCTGTACGGCGAGGACTGGGTGCGGAGCGTCGTCGGCGGCTGGTTCGGGCCGGAGTACCACCAGCGGACCGACCTGTCCGAGTGGGCCGGCGGCACGCTGCCCGGAGTCTACGGAGTGCTGCGTGCCGCCGACGGCCCGGCTGGAGAACCTGAGCGTGCCCCTGGCGCGGCTCCCAGAAGCGGCCGACGGCGCCCTGCGCGACGCGATCACGAGAACACTGCACGCGTACGAGGACAACCGTCCTGGAGTGTCTGATGCCGGCGCTGCGCCTGGCACACGCGCAGGGGGCGGCGGGGCTCGGCCGCTCGTCCGGGACGTCGAGGACATCCCCCAAACCCGTAAGTGCTCTACGCCATACCGCGCTATGGTGTTCGTATGGCGAGCAAGAAGGTAACCATTACTCTCGATGAATCCCTGTTCGAGGCCCTGGCCAGTGCCGCCGAGGAGGAAGGCATCCCGCTTTCCCGGCTCGTCGCCGGAGCAGCCGAGCGAGAACTGCGGCTGCGGGCCGGCCGGGCCGTGATCCAGGAGTGGCAGGCGGAGCAGGGTACCTTCACCCCGGAGGAGCTCGCCGCCGCCCGAGCCGACATGGCCGACGCCGACGCCGAATATCTCAGCAGCACGGGGGCATCGGCCGCATGAACATCCCTTACCTGTACGACGCCGGTGCGCTGATCGCCATCGACAACGACGACAGGCGTATGTGGGCCCGCCACAGCCTGGCTCTCGACGACGGCCGGGACATCCACGTCCCCTCCGTCGTCGTCGGCCAGGCCTGGCGGGACTCCCGCCGCCAGGTCAGGCTCGGCAAGTTCCTCGCCGGCTGCCACGTCGCGCCCGTGGGCCTCGACACCGCCAAGGCCGCAGGCATCCTCTGCGGCAGAGCCGGCACCGCCGACATCGTCGATGCCACCGTCGTCGTCATGGCCGCCAGCCTCGGCGCCATCATCTGGACCTCCGACCCAGACGACATCCGTGCTCTCGTCGACGCCCAAGACATCAAGCCCGCTCCCGTCATCCGCACCGTCTGACCTCCGAGCGCACCTTCCAGAGCGTCGACAGCGCGCTGCGGTGAAGTTGCTCGGTGACGCTCCGACCCGCCTCCAGTGCCTGCCGGCGCATCTCCGTACACCGCGCCCACCGCAGCCGCCGGAGACAGAACCGATGACGGGGCCCTCGCCGGCCACGGCGAGGGCCGCGCCGGGACCGCGCGGCGCGCTGCCACCCACCGCCTGCACTAGGGCGTGTTGCGAAAGTAGCTCCGTCCGCCCGCAGGGCGGGGCCTGCGGCGTCTGGTGCGTGCGATCGCAAGGCGGAGGATCATCCTCGTACCGGACGTACTTGGATGACTCCGACAACGCGGCGAGCGTGCGTGCCAGGCGTCGCGGGTCAGGAGGGACTTTCGCAACACGCCCTAGGTGACTGGTGTTAATCGTGTGAGCTCGCGCTGGGTCTTCGTCCTGTGTCAGGCTGCGGGGTGTTGGTCGCTGGGTGTGGGGAGAGGTTGAGCGATGGCAGTGGGCCGGACTCCGATGCAGCCGGGGTTGCTCTCCTCCACAGTGGGTTTCTGCGAGGGTCGGCTGGCGCCGAACTCGATCTACGCGGTGCTGCACCGCGAGTGCCGGGCGTTGTTCCCCGATGAGATGTTCGCCGATCTGTTCGCCGAGGACGGCCGCAGGTCGGTGCCGCCGATGATCGTGGCGGTCGTGATGGTCCTGCAGCGTCTGGAGGGTTTGTCCGATCGCGAGGCGGTCGAGCGGTTCGCGTTCGATGTGCGCTGGAAGTACGCCGCCGGCGGGCTGGACTTCGACCATCCGGGGTTCGTGCACACCGTGCTGGTCGACATGCGGGCGAGGCTTGCCGCTTCCGCCCGGCCGAACCGGATCTTCGAGCGGACGGTAGAGGTTGCTGCACAGGCCGGACTGGTCGGCCGCAGGAGGGTGCTGGACTCGGCACCGATCTATGACGCGGTGGCCACGCAGGACACCATCACGCTGATCCGTTCGGCCATCCGCGGCCTGCTGCGGGCGGCCGATCACGTGCTGCGGGCCGAGCTGCGGGCGGTGATCTCCAGCGGGGACGCCTACACCAGCACGGACAAGCCGGTCATCGACTGGACGGACGCGGCCGAGCGGGAAGCCCTCATCGATTCGCGGGCCCGTGACGGGTTCGCGCTGCTGACCGTGCTGGACGGCCGGGCCGTGCCCGGGGATGTGGGCCAGGCCGCGCGGTTGCTGGCCACCGTGCTGGGCCAGGACCTGGAGCAGGACGGGGGCGTCTTCAAGATCGCCCGCAAGGTGGCCGCGGACCGGGTCATCTCCACGGTTGATCCCGAGGCCCGGCACGGCCACAAGACCGTCCGCCGGTCCTTCGACGGTTACAAGGGTCATGTGGCCGAGGAACCCGACAGCGAGGTCATCACCGCGACCGAGGTCACGGCGGGCAACGCCGGCGATGCCGAGCCCGCCGCCGACCTGCTCGCCGACGTTCTCCAACCACCTGCCGCCGAGCAGGCAGACCAGGCGCGGGCCGAAGTCTACGGCGACGCCGCTTACGGGACCGGGCCGCTGCTGGCCGAGCTGGACGACGCGGGCGCCCGGGTGATGGTCAAGGTGCAGGCGGCCAACGCGCCCGGTGGGCGGTTCTCCAAGGACGCCTTCACCATCGATCTGGAGGCAGGGCAGGTCACCTGCCCGAACCAGGTGACCGCCGCGATCCGCCCGAAGTCTGATGGCGGTGGGGCGGCCTGCTTCAAGACCGCCTGCGCCGCCTGCCCCCTTGCGGCGCAGTGCACTACCGCCAGGAACGGACGCGTCATCACCATCGGCCCTCACGAAGAACACCTGGCCCGGGGCCGGGCTCGCAGTGCGGACCCCGTCTGGCTGGCCGCCTACCGGGCCACCCGCCCCAAGGTCGAACGCAAGATCGCCCACCTGATGCGGCGGCGACACGGCGGACGCCGCGCCCGGGTGCGGGGCCGGGCCAAGATCGCCGCCGACTTCTCCTTGCTGGCCGCCGCCGTCAACGTCGCGCGGCTCGGCGTGCTCGGAATCATGTCCACAGGCAGTGACAAGTGGGCGGTCGCCGCCGGCTGACCGTCCCGAGGGCGCCCTGGACCATGCAAACGACCCGCACGCGGCCGTGCCAAGCCCCCAACAGCCCCCACGACGGCCACGAACCACCCACACGCCGCCCGACCACCAGCCAGCAACCACGACCCTGACACCCCCAACGGCGACACCGCACGCCCAGGACGACCCGCTTAACACCAGTCACCTAGAAGGCTGCTGAAAATCTTGTTGTGGGGGCGGTCCGCCGGTGGCGGGGCCGCCCTCCGTGCTTCACGGTGTGGCCGGGGTCAGGGTCCAGGTGCCGTCGGCGGCCACTTCGAGGCCGAGGTTGACGAGCCGTCGGAGGTTGAGGGCGGCGGCTCGGTTGCGGAGCCAGGTGTCGTTCTTGAGGGTGCCGAGGTAGCGCAGTCTGCGGTTGCCTTTGGTGGTCAGCCAGGCGATGCCGCGTTCGACGGGTGGCCGCCAGCGGCGGTAGGTGTCTTTCCAGGCGGGGTCGGTGGCCTGGGCACGGGCGTCGGCCAGGCGCTGGTGCTGGGGGTGGACTTGCAGGACGCGGCCGGTCTTGGAGGTGGTGCAGCGTTCGCGCAGCGGGCAGCCGGCACACAGCTTCTTGAACTGAGCCTGCCGCAAGCCGGTCTTCCGGGGCTTGCCGAGGGGGACGATGTGCCCGGCAGGGCAGGTGACCTGGCCGTTCTCGGTGTCGATGTGGAAGTCGTCGCTGGTGAAGCCGCCGGGCACGGCCGCGCGAAGCGGGGGTGGTTTGAGGACGGCGTCGTGGCCCTGCTGTTCGAGGTGGTCGCGCAGGTCGGCGGTGCCGTAGGCGGAGTCGCCGAGCACCTCGCACGGCTCGTCCTCGGCGGCGAGGAGGTCCTCGGCGATCTTCGCCTCGTGGTTCTCGGGGCCGCAGCCCGCGGCGAGGGCGACCTCGGTGAATAAGCCGGTCTCCGGCTCGACGGCGACGTGGCCCTTGAAGCCTTCCTGGTGGCGGGTGCGGTTCTTGTGGATGTGCCTGGCCTCGGGATCGACGGTGGACACCACGCGGTCGCGGACGGTCCCCTGGGTGATGCGCCAGCGCCCGTCGCGCCCGTCGGAGCCCTCGGCGGGCTCCACATCCTGGCCCGCGACCAGCGCCAGCAGGCCGACCGCGTTCGCGGCCCGCTCGCCCAGCTCCTGCTCGGGCAGGCGGCCCAACAGGTTGAGCGCGTCCGTGACCAGCGCGTCCACCAACCCGGCGCGGGCCTGCTCGTCGTCCCAGGCGATCTTCGGCTTGCCCGGGTCGGTGTAGTCGTGAGCGGTGCAATGCCCGGCGGCGACGCGGCCGGCGCCGGGGACCTCGCGGATCACCCGGCGGATCGCCGAGATCAGCTGGGTGACCGTGTCCTGGGTGGCCACCGCGTCGTCGAACACCGTGGAGTCCAGCGCGCGGCGCCGCTTCCCGCGCAGGATGCCGGTGGCGGCCACGACCTCCTTGACCCGGGTGAAGATCCGCCCCGGATCCGAGGACCGCTGCAGGCGGCGCCGGAAGTAGGTCAGCAGCGACGGGTCGAACGCCGTGTCGTTCAGCCCCAGTCCGCACGCCGCCTTCCACCGCAGGTCGCACCGCAGCTCCAGCACGGTCTCCACATCCGAGGTCCCGAACAGGCTCTGCAGCACCACCGCCGTCGCCAGCACCTGCGGCGGCAGGCTCGGCCGCCCGTTGGCCGAGGGGTACATGTCCGCGAACATCTCCGGCGGCAGCAGCCGCTCGCGGTGCTCGGCCAGGAACGCGAACACACTCCCTGCCGGGATCAGCTCCCGGCAGGTCTCCCACACATCCGGCCCGACCGTCTCCCCGGCCCATTCCCCCTGCACACACAGCAGTCTGGCCCCGCGGGGCCACCCGCGGGGCCCAAACCCGAGATTTTCAGTGATCTTCTAGGTGACTGCAGAGGTACGGCCCTCCTCAGCCCGGCCGAGCGGTTCCCCGGCGACGGCAAGCGTGCGGGGCCCCCGCACGGATGACCCGGTCCGGCCTGATGGGCAGGCTCCGGTGACGTACGCCGGTGGCGTGCCAGACCGCGTTGGCGACGGCGGCCGCGGCGCCCACGATCCCGATCTCGCCGATGCCCTTGATGCCGACTGGATCGTCCGGGTCCACGTCGTCGATCCAGTCGGCCTCGACACGGGGCACGTCGGCGTGTGTGGCCACGTGGTAGCCGGCCAGGTCGGCGCCGATGTTGCCCCCCGAGGCACGGTCCCGTACGGCCTCCTCGTGCAGGGCCATGGAGATGCCCCAGATCATGCCGCCCGTGAACTGGCCGCGTGCGGTGAGCGGGTTGACGATCCGGCCCGCCGCGAAGATGCCAAGCATCCTGCGCACGCGCACCTCGCCCGTGGTGACGTCGACGGCTACTTCCGCGAACTGAGCTCCGTAGGAGTGACGTTCGGCGGGAGCGAGGGCTCCGACGGCCCCGGCCGTGTCCGAGCGCACGGTGATGCCCTCCGGCGGGATGTCACCGCTCAGGGCCAGCCGGTCGCGCAGTTCTTCGGCCGAGATTGTGACCGCCCAGGCCCACGAGCGGGTGCCCATGGACCCACCGGCGATCATCGCCGGTCCGAAGTCGCTGTCGCCGATGCGGACCTCGATCCGCTCCGGCGGCACACCCAGGGCGTCCGCGGCGACCATGGTCAGCGCCGTGCGGGCCCCGGTGCCGATGTCGGCCGCCGCGATCCGCACGGTGAAGGTGCCGTCCACGTGAGCGGTCAGCGCGGCCGTGGAGGGTGCCGCGCCGACGAAGAACGAAGCCGCCGCCATGCCGGTGCCCAGCAGCCAGCGGCCCTCGCGGCGCAGGCCCGGACGCGGGTCGCGATCCGCCCAACCGAACCTCCGGGCCCCCTCCTGGTAGCAGGCGGGGAGGCTGCGGCCGGCGAACGGCAGCCCCGAGACCGGTCCCCTGTCGGGTTCGTTGCGCATGCGCAGCTCGATCGGGTCGATTCCGCACTCCTCGGCGAGTTCGTCGAGCGCCGCCTCCAGAGCGAACGAGCCGGGCGCCTCACCCGGGGCACGCATCCAGGTCGGGGTGGGTACGTCGAGCCGTACGACCCTGTTCGCCGTGTGGTGGGCGTCGGCGTCGTACATCACGCGGGCCACATCCGCGCTCGGTTCGATGAACTCGTGCACCGTGGAAGTGACGCTCTGCGAGCGGTGCTCCAGCGCGCGCAGCCTCCCGTCGGAGTCGGCGCCGAGACGAACGCGCTGAGCGGTGGGGCTGCGGTAGCCGGCCAGCGAGAACATCTGACGGCGGGTCAGGACGACCCGTACGGGGCGCTGCAGGACGGTCGCGGCCATGACGGCGGCCACCTGGTGGGCGAGGATGCCCTTACAGCCGAAACCCCCGCCGACGTGCTCGGAGCGCACGTGCACCGATGAGGGGTCGAGCTGGAACAGGTTCGCGAGTTCCCCCGCCACCCAGGTGGTGCCCTGGTTGGAGTCGACGACCTCCAGTCGGCCGTCCTCCCAACGGGCGGTGGCAGCATGCGGTTCCATCGGGTTGTGGTGCTCTTCGGGGGTGGTGTACTCGGCGTCCACCACGACGGCTGAGGCCGCGAGCTCGGCGTCGAGGTCGCCCTTCTCGGTCACGGCCGGCGGCGCATGACCGTCCAGCGGGTAGGCATCGGGGCGTTCAGCGGCGAAGTCGACATCGTGGGGCTCCTGTTCGTAGTGCACGACCAGGGTGTCGGCGGCTTCGCGGGCCTGCTCGGAGGTCTCGGCGACGACCAGTGCCACAGGCCAGCCCAGGTGCGGCACCCGGTCGTGCTGGAAGACGGCGCACGTCGGATCGGGCTTCGACCCCATCAGGCCGATGTAGTCGGTCTCGACACGGGGGGAGTTGCTGTGGTCCAGTACGGCGAGGACGCCAGGCATGGCGAGGACGGGGGCGGAGTCGACGGCCTTCACGCGGCCGCGGGCGATCGTGGAGAGCACGAACCAGCCGTGCGCGAGGTCGGCGAAGGAGATCTCTCCCGCGTAGCGGGCCGCGCCGGTGACCTTGTCCCGGCCCTCGACGCGGGTGCGCGCGGTTCCGACGGAACTCGGCCGAGCGGTTGCGCCGGTCGTGGCGGTGGTCATCGGGCGGTCTTCTCGGCGAGTGCGGTCAGCTCGGCCACCACGAGATTGTGCATCAGGGTCACCTTGTATCCGTTGTGCGGCAGCGGCCGTGCTGCCGCGAGTTCGGCCGTGGCCGCCGCGGCGTAGGTCTCGGCGTCGGCGAGCGCACCGATCAGGACGCGTTCGGCCGCGCGGGCCCGCCACGGCCTGGAGGCGACCGCTCCGAGGGCGAGACGCGCGTCCCGCACGACACCGTCCCGGACGTCGAGCGCGAGGGCGAGCGAACCGATGGCGAACGCGAACGAAGCACGCTCACGCACCTTGCGGTAGCGGGAGTGGGCGGCGACCGGGAGGGGCGGCAGAGTGACGCCGGTGATCAGCGCGCCCGCCGGCAAGGCGGTTTCGCGGTGCGGAGTGTCGCCCACCGGAAGGTAGAACTCCTCCAGGGGCAACTCGCCCGGCCCGTCGGCGGTTTCGAAGTGCACGACAGCGTCGAAGGCAGCCAGTGCGACGCCCATGTCGGACGGGTGCACCGCCACGCAATGGTCGGACGCGCCCAGGATCGCATGGTTGTGGTGTTCGCCCTCGACCGCCGGGCAGCCGCTGCCGGGGACGCGCTTGTTACAGGGGCGAGAGACGTCGGTGAAATAGCCGCAGCGGGTGCGCTGCAGCAGGTTTCCACCGACCGTCGCCATGTTGCGCAGCTGACCGGACGCGCCGGCCAGGACAGCCTGCGTCAGTGCCGGGTACCGTAGCCGGACCTCGGGATGGGCGGCGAGGTCGGAGTTGGTGACGGTGGCGCCGATGCACAGACCGCCCCGGGGGGTCGTTGCGATCTCGTCGAGCGGGAGTCCTCGGATGTCGACGAGCCGGGCGGGGCGTTCCACGCCGGTCTTCATGAGGTCGACGAGGTTGGTGCCACCGCCGAGGAAGCGTGCCCTTGGATCGGCGTCCAGCACCGCGACGGCGTGCGCCACGTCGGTGACCCTCTGGTATCCGAACTCCCTCATGTCACGGCCCTTTTTGCGCTGCTCTCGGGACTGCCGTCCGCCGACGCGCCCAAGTCGGCATGCGTTCCGGAGGGATCGGCGGGTCCGGCGGCGGCACCGGCCGCACGGGCCACCGCCTCGATGATCGAGACGTAGGCACCGCAGCGGCACAGGTTGCCGCTCATCCGCTCGCGGATCTCCTCCGCGGTCAGGGGTACCGCTGCCGCATCGGGCCGGACGTCGTCCGTGACGGCACTCGGCCAGCCGGCCGCGTGCTCCTGGATCACCCCGATCACGGAACAGATCTGGCCGGGGGTGCAGTAGCCGCATTGGAACCCGTCCAGTTCGAGGAAGGCCTGCTGCACAGGGTGCAGCCGCTCGCCGTCGGCGAGTCCCTCGATGGTGGTGATCACGCGTCCTTCGGCCGCTACGGCCAGTTGCAGGCAGGCGACGCTGCGGCGGCCGTCCAGCAGGACGGTACAAGCGCCACATTGCCCCTGGTCGCAGCCCTTCTTGGAGCCGGTCAGGCCGAGGCGCTCACGCAAGGCGTCCAGCAGGGTGGTGCGGTGGTCGACGGGCAGTGTGTAGTTCTCGCCGTTGATCTTCAGGGTGATGACACTGGACGTCGGTAGGGCCATGAGAAGCTTCTTTCGCGTTCCCCGGACTGAGGTGTGGTCCGGCAACCCGTGTTCGGATCCGCGGGATGCGTGGTGCCACCCGGTGGCTCATGGAGGCCGGACGGGCGCGTCACGACAGCGAAGAGGCAGCTCCCGACTGCCGCAGAGCCGTGACCACCACCATAGTAGTGGAAATGGGATAAATTTCCGATATTGGTGAATGGCCGAGCAGGGGGACCGACTGGCGGCCTACCACCGCGTCTGCGGGGTGAAGCCGCCTGAACCGCCCGCACCTCTACGGCGGCGACGGCACGGGCAAGCTCGCTCCGTCCGTGATCGTGGGAAGCGGCGGCTGGAGCGGAGCCCTCATCGCGCACGGCGGTGGCTTCGCCAACCTCACCAGCCCCACCGCCGCACCCGACGGCTACGAGGACATCCTCGTACGACTCAAAGACAACAAGACCTACCTCTACGCCGGCAACGGCCTCGGCGAGCCCGAATACGCCACCCGACGCGAGCTCGCCGCACCCTCCAGCTCCGCAAAGGTCGGCGGCTGGAAGAGCGTCCTGCAGATGATCACCCCAGGTGACATCGACGGACGAACCGACAGCGGCTACAAGGGTGGGAACGACCTGGTCACCATCCAGTGCAAGGCAGATCCCTGCACCGACGCCGACGCCGACCTCTATCTCTACTCCGGGAAGACAGCTGGGGACGGTGCCGCGAACCAGGCGGACCCCTTCGACCTCGGGAAGCCGAAGCGCATCGGCAACGGCTCGCTGTGGCTGAACCGCACGATCCTCGCGATCGGCGACCAGGACGGCGACGGCATCAAGGACCTTCTCGCACGAGATGAGACGACCCGCCAACTCATCATCTTCCCCGGAGAGAAGAGCGCCAGCGGCACGTACAGTATCGACTTCGACCACAAGGCGATCTACGGCAGCGGCGGCTGGAACAAGGGAAACAGGCCCCTTCTGGCCTCCGCCGGCAACGCACAGGGCGTCGTCAGGACCTTCACCGACTCGCTCGACGGCGCACCCACCCAGTACCGCAGCTTCGTCCCCACCACCGGGGAGAGTGCCGGCGACCTGTGGGCCACCACTCCCGCGGACCCCGACCTGGTGATCGACTACGTCACGAGCAGCGGGGCCGCCGACAGCACCACCTGCCCCACCGGGTGCCTGCTCTTCTATCCGGGCGGTACGACAACCCACCGCTCCCCCCGACTGGTCGGAACCGGATACTGGTCCAAGACCATCACCGGGATCTTCTGAACTGCCTGTCTCTCGCACCACGATGTCCCCGGCCCGCGGGCCGGGGACATCCGAGTAGGAGCCTTTCTTGCGTACGAGATTGCGGCGCGCGGCGGCGATAGCCACCGCGGCCGCGTGCATCAGCGGACCACTGGTCCTCGCACCTGCCGCGGCCGCCGACAGCGAGCCGCTCGTCCTGGCCGCGGACGACCAGGTCGCGGCGCCGGGTGCCTCCTGGCTGGCCGAACCCTGGCAAGCATCCGGCCCCTACCGCAGCGGCACCATGGTCTTCGCCCTCTCCACCGAGGCTCTGACCGGGACCATCGCGGCGGACGCGGTCCTCCCCGACACGTTCATCCTGCAGGACAACGACTGCAAGACGCCCCCGGGCACCCACGGCGTCTACACCTGCGAGCGAGGCCCTCTCTCCAAGGGGTACAGGAAGCTCTTCTTCCACCTCGACGACAGCACCCGCAATGTGACGGTGCACTTCGGTTACGCCTGGGTGCCGACCGGTGGGGACGTCTCGGCGGCCGTGCAGTCCGTGCAGAAGTCGGAGAGCTCCCCCGAAGGCGCCACTCACGGCCACGCCCTCCTCAAGGTCGTCACCCCCGCCACGTCCGCCGCCCGCAACACCGTCGCCTTCGACACACCGGCCGTACCGGCAGGACGCTCCGTGCGCCACAAACTACGCGTCCACGCCACCGACCCCGGGAAGATATACACCTACTACCTGCCTTCCGACGGGCAGCCGAACTGGCGCCGCGACGAGGTGGCCATCACCGATGTCACCACCAGCCCCGGTATCTCGTGTGCACGCCAGACCCGCCTGATCTTCGGAGGCGGGAACAACCTCGCCTGCGAGGCGAGCTCAGGCGACCACACCATCGAGTACACCCTGACCGCACCCCCGGGCATGGACACCTGGCGGATCGCCACCCACGTGGTGCACGACATCTACCAGCTCGCCCCCTACGGCAGCGCACTCGACCGCACCTCCACCTTCACCGCCGGCACCGGAACGCTGCACCTGCGCCATCAACTCCTGGCCCGGGACACCTCCGGCAGCCTGTACCGGTTCGCCGGGACCGGAAAGCCCACCACACCGCTCTCCACACGCAGCCTGATCGGCACCGGCTGGCAGACCTACAACCAGATCACCAAGCTGGACCCCGTCAGTGAAGACCTCCGCTACCTGAAGGGAGTCCCGGCCGGTGCGCAGCACGGGCACGGGGACCTCGTCGCCCGGGACGCGAAGGGCACGCTCTGGTACTACCAGCGCCAGTTCACCTTCAAGGCGAAGGAAACCTTCAAGGCCCGTGTCAAGGTCGGCACCGGGTGGAACGCGTACGACACCCTCACCGGGGCCGGCGACGTGAACGGGGACAAGCGGTCCGACCTCCTCGCCCGGGACAAGACCGGCGTGCTCTGGCTCTACAAGGGCACCGGCAAACCGTCGGCCCCCTTCGCCACCCGAGTCAGGGTCGGCGGCGGCTGGCAGGCGTACAACCGGCTGGCCGGTTCGGCCGACCTCACCGGCGACACGCACCCCGACCTCCTCGCCCGGGACAAGACCGGCGTGCTCTGGCTCTACAAGGGCACCGGCAAGCCGTCGGCCCCCTTCGCCACCCGAGTCAGGGTCGGCGGCGGCTGGCAGACCTACGACGCACTGTCCGTCGTCGGCGACCTGACCGACAACGGCAAAGCCGACCTCATCGCCCGCGACGGCTCGGGCGCCCTCTGGCTCTACAAAGGCACCGGCCGGTCCTCAGCCCCACTCGCCACGCGCACGAAGATCGCCACCAGCGGGAAGGGCTACAACAACCTCCTCTGACGTGCGTGCGTGCGCAGCCCCCGCCCGTGTGCGAATTTCAAGGGCCTTGAGCAAGACTCGTCGCTGGCTGCCGCGCTGGCCTGGCCAGGTGACTTCGACATAGATCGCCGGGATCCTATCGAGGATCTTGTACTTCCCTCTGGCAGGCCGCTGCACCCGGTAGCCGGATGCGGCGCCGGCGGCACGTACTTCCTCTGCGGGGAAGCCGGGGCCGAGGAGCGGCATGTCCTGTATGCCGATTCCGAGGGCCAGGCCACGTTGATCGGCGCCGACCTCGTCGAGGCCATCACACTCATCGCCGTACTGCCCTTCTGGCGCGACCTGGCGAAGGGCTTCGCGATCAGCGAGTTCGGCTCGGACCTTCGGGCCGACCACCCGGACTTCGACGCCGAGCGCGACCGCCTTCTGCGCGCCCTCGGGCTTGCCTCTCTCCGAGGAGGAGGCTGCCGCTCGCCTGCTGGCTGTGGCCGCGCGCACGGCCCCGGACTACGTGCCGCGCGTACCGGACGACGATTACCTGCCGTACGAGCTTCTGTTTCCGAGCGGCCCCGCATAGCGAAGCCAGCACTTGACGTCAGTACCGGGCGACGACCTGCCGCAGGTCCGTGCCCAGGAGATCCTCCAGCGCCTGGACGCTAACTGCCGGTAGCGGTAGCTCGCATTCTGGGTCTGTGGCTACGAGGCTGTACCTGGCGAAACCCGCAGCCTCGACGTAGTCGAGGGCGTTCAAGTCCATCGGGGCAGAGCAACAGGGCATAGTCACAGCAAGTGAGTCGAAGTAGCCGTCTGGAAGGGCTGCCGTGTCCATCGCGTTGCCCCACCAGTCTTCGATGTCGGAGCTGCATACGGGGCACCGAACACCGCACCAGTTCTCCCCGGGGTCGATGAAGGCTGTGCCGGGGATGTCCCAATCGTGTGACCGTGCGCCCCGCTCGGCGGGACAGCGCTTCGGCGAGGTACTGGCCTACTCGGCCCGACGGGGCACGGGTGCCGTTCACCCAGTGCGAGATGGCCGACTTGTTGGTCTGGAGGATCTCGCCGTTCTCGGCGGCGATGCGCCGCACGTCTCGGGCGAGGGCCTCGTAGGTGCAGCCGACCGCGTCGATGACGTCGCGCAGACGGGAGTTGGGGACTCTCTGCGCCGCCACGACCGCCTCCGCTTCGGAGCTGTAAACCGCGTATACCGCTTCGACTGCCTTCCACCGTACCCACTGAGCGTGACCACCGGTTCACTTATCAGCAGCCGCCCGGAACGGCGTGACCGTGATCCAGGCTCCCCCTTGGTCCGGGCGGCACCCCGAAGTTCCGTACGCCCACACCGGGCTCGGGCATTCCTGTGCCCGGACCCGGCCCGATCAGAGACGGAGACACGGTGACCACCATCGACACCACGGCCTAACGACCCGGCCACCGACCCCGCCTACATCAAGGCCGTCCGCCGCCACCTCACCGACGTCCTCCACCTCCTGGAGATCTGACGTGCTCGCCCAGGCATCCCCCTGGCACGTCCACGCCCTCCAGCGCACCGCCGCCGGACTCGCCGAACCCCTTTCCGTACCCGCCCGGATGGAGTGGACCACGAGACCCGGCCAAGGCCCTGGAGCCGACGTCCTCGGCCCCGACCTGCGCGGCAAGCGACTCCTGGAACTCGGCTGCGGCCCCGGCCACAACGCCGCCCACCTCGCCACCCGCCACGGAGCCCATATCACCGGCGTCGACCTGGTCGGCCTCCAGGTCCGCCGCGCACGCTCCCACTACGGACGGCTGAACAACCTCACCTTCGTCGCCGGCCACGCCCTGCACTACCTGCACGCCTCAGACGAGCAGTTCGACGCGATCTACTCCGTCTTCGGCGCCGTCGGCCTCGTCGCCCCCGAGCTCCTGCTCCCGGCCATCGCCCAACGCCTCACGCCCGGGCGAGTGCTGGCCTTCTCTGTCCCCCACCCGCAGCGCGGCGGTCGAAGCCCCTCCGGCGACGACCGGCCCCGCCGCGACTTCGTCGCCCTGCCCGACCGCACTCGGCTCCCCATCGCCCGATGGGAGTTCGATACCGACCGTTGGGAGAGGCACCTCAGCCGGGCGGGCTTCTGGCTCACCTCGGCCCAGGAGTTCAACGACCCCCGCATGGGCCACTGGCCCACCACCCTGCTGATCCGCGCCCGCAAGCTCTGACCAGCCATTCGCCCCGGCTTCCCCCGGAGGAACCGACGCGCCCGCCTTACCTGCTCCTCGACATCGACGGCGTCCTCATACCTTTCCCCAACGCGGACGGCTCGACCCCGGCCACCCACACCCGCCACGACGTCGTCCCCACCGGCCGGAGCGCCGACAACCCGGTCACCGTCTGGCTCGACCCTGCCCACGGCCCCATGCTCATGGACGTGATCCGCACCGGCCTGGTCACCCCGGCCTGGTGTACCAGTTGGCGGCAGGACGCCACCGCCCTTGTCGGCCCGCTCCTCGGCCTTCCGACCCTGCCGTACGTCGATCTCCCGCGTCCCCAGATCACCACCAGCCACCCCAACGGCTACCTCTGGAAACGCGACCACGTCGACGCATGGCTGGGCGACGCCCCCGCCGTCTGGATCGACGACGACTTCACCGGCCTCGACCATGAATGGGCGGTGGAACGCACTGCGAAGGGAACGTCGACCCTCCTCATTCAGCCCGACCCGCACCTCGGTCTACAGCCCGAGCACCTGACCGAGGTCACGAGGTGGGTCGCGCAGTTACGCGCAGCCCGCGCCGCCTGACGACTGATGCCCTCGCTGCCACGAGCAGCGAGGGCATCAGGGTGCGCTGCGGGCCCTGCACCAGGGCTACTGCCACAAGTCCGCTCCATCGCGCCCACTCGGGTCCATGGCCAAGAGATCTTCGTGCAGGCCCGAGAGGGCTCGACCAGTCGGGGCGCCGTCTTCGGCTGACTCCATGACGAGCCAGCCGACATCGATGCCCGATACGTTCACTTCACTCCCGGTGTCGAGCTCGTCGAGCGTTGCGAACACTGCCTCATAGGCGACCGCTCGCGCCAGGCGAACGAGATCCTCCTTGTTCGCCCCAGCAGCAAGGAGCCGCTGGGCAACAGGAAGCTGATCGATGGCATCCGGATCGGCCCAACCGCCGATCGGACCGCGCCACAGACTTCGCAGCAGCATGAACCGCGCGAGGTGTGGAAGGTCCTCACAGATCTCCGACTTGGCCCAGTCGCCACCATCGGCCGCGCCGAGTGCTTCGAATCGGGCACGCAGCGACTCCGCTGCCGCCCTTCCACGCGCGTCCAGACTGTTCAACCAAGCCTGCCACTCGTTTGAGGATTCACTCACCGTGACAGCATGCCCCACGCGTACCTCGGCTGGAGATCCGCCAGCACTATCAACAGCTTGGCAACCCAAGCCGATCGCTACTCTGTTCGCATGACCGTGAACGGAGATCGCCAGTTCCCCGCCGCGCTCGCCGCTGCCATGGCAGTCAGGCTCGAGTGCATTGGCGAGGATGGTGTCGACTTCGAACCCTACGAGTCCTTCCTGACCGCCGATGAGACCACTGAGTGGTTCCGCGCGTGGACCGGCAACGGCGAGCTGAACGGCGACGACTTCCGCGTTTTTGGCCAGGACGGCACCGGCGGGAACGCAGCGTTCTGGCTGGTTCGTCCCGGTCGGGAACTGGTGGAGCAGCCCGTTGTCTTTCTGGGCTCCGAAGGAGAGACCGGTATCGTCGCTCGCGACCTCGGTGCCTTCCTGTGGCTGCTGGCCGACGGCTTCGGCCCGTGGGAAGCAGCCACCTCGTACGAGCCCGAGCCCGATTGGGCTCCCCAGGCCAATCGCGACCTGGCGGCTATCGCGGAGCAATTCGCTCCGGACCGCCGAGAGTCGGCAGCGGCGATCATCACCCAGGCCACACGAGAGTTTCCCGACTTCGACGACACCATCATGAAGCTCTGCCGTTGAACCCGACCCGATGCCCCCGCCACGACGTGTGGCGAGGGCATCCGAGCGGCGTCAGCGGTGCCGACTGGGGTCTGTCAAACGGGGTCTTCGAATTTAGTGGGGGGTGCGGCGGTGACGGGCGCGCTCGCCGGTCACGCTGTGTGAGGTGGTTGGGGTGCGGGCGCCCTGGACGCAAGGAGCCCGCGGGCCTTCGTGATCATGGTTGTTGTCTAGGCAACCGATCATGAAACCCCACGGGCTTGAACAGCGACGATACCGGCATCAACGAAGCGGCAACGCGACTTCTGGGGCTGGAGGGGGTGAGTGTGACGCAGGTCAAGGACGACGGGGCGGGCGGTTCGACGGTGTACGTGGTCACGAGCGAGGACTCCGCCCGGGCCTGCCCCTCGTGCGGGGTCTTCGCCACCCGGCTGAAGGACTACCGCACCACCCGGCCCCGGCACCTGCCCTGCGGTGGACGCCCTGTGAGTATCCGGTGGCGCAAGGCACGCTGGTACTGCGCCGAACCCGCGTGCGAGCGCGGCTCGTTCACCGAGGCGATCCACGCGGTGCCCGCCGGGATGCGCACCACCACCGCCCTGCGCCGGGCGGCGGGGGCCGCGGTCTGCGACGGATCCCGCACCGTCGTGCAGGCCGGCCGCGACCTGTCCTTGAGCTGGCCCATCGTGCAGCGATGCTTCGAGGACTACGCCGCGACGGTCCTGCCCGAGACGCCGCCCGCGACCGAGGCGGTCGGGATCGACGAGACCCGGCGGGGCAAGCCGGTCTGGGCCCAGAACCCGGCCACGCAGAAGTGGGAACTGGTCGCGGACGCCTGGCACATCGGCTTCGTCGACGTGATCGGCGGGCAAGGACTGTTCGGGCAGGTCGAAGGCCGCAACGCCACCTCGGTCGCCGACTGGCTCAGCTCCCAGCCCGCATCCTGGCGGGCACAGGTGCGCTACGTCGCCATCGACCTGTGTTCCACCTTCCGCGCCGCCGTCCACCGTGCCCTGCCGCACGCGACCGTGGTCGTCGACTGCTTCCACATCGTGCAACTCGCCCAGCGCCACCTCGCCGACCTGCGCCGACGCCTCACCTGGCGGCAGCACGGCCGCCGGGCCCGCAAGGGCGACGGCATCTACACCGTCCGCAAACTCCTGCGCCGCAACAAAGAAGACCTCACCGAAGACCAACGCCTCCTCCTGAAGACCGAGTTGGAGTACATGGGCACCTACGGCCGGCAGATCCACGCGGCCTGGCAGGCCAAGGAACTCCTGCGCGACCTCCTCGGCCTGGCCGTCAGCCGCACCCACCACGCCCCCGACCGCTCCGCGATCTCCGCCGCCCGCCACCGCTTCTTCACCCACGTCGCCGACCACGCCCACCTGCACGAACTCCTCACCCTCGCCGAGACCATCGAGCAGTGGTGGGACGGCATCGAGACCTACCTGACCACCGGCATCACCAACGCCGCCTCCGAAGGCAACAACCGCCTCATCAAGCTCGAAGCGCGTAACGCCTTCGGCTTCCGCAACCGCGCCAACCAGCGCCTACGCTCACGCTGTGCGACCACCCGCCGGAGCCGACGGCAGGCGCACCCCCACTAAATTCGAAGACCCGTCAAACGAGCGGCTCTGGCCCGTAGTCGGTGGTGACGCCGGGTAGTGGTTAGTAGTCGGGTCGCCCGGGGGAATCTCACCCCTCGGCTCTCACAGAATCCGTGCGTAACAGTCTCCCGTTACACGGCTCTTGCCACTCTGATCACCAGGCCACGGACGCCACTGTGGGCCATCTCCAGTGCGCGAACATGCGGGGGTACCTGTCGGCGATCTCCCACATCTTCTGGAGCGCTTTCCGCAACGCCGCGAGCTTCTTGTATTTCTGACGGAACCACCGCACCAAGTAGGCATTGATGCGCATCAGGAGGGGGTTCAGTGCCGACCGGTAGAACCGACCGAAATACTGCATCCAGCCCCGCACCGCCGGATTGATCCGTCGTGCAAGCTCGACAAAGGAGAGATCGGACCGGGTATGAAGTCGCCAACTACGGACTTCCGCACTGATCCTCTTCAGAGCTTCCTTGCTGATCGCCGGCTCGAACGACGTGGGGACCTGTCCCCGAGTGGTGGACACCTCTGAGCCCGGCCCCGCCAGGGGCCGGGTAGGAGGCATCTTTTATGGTGATGAAGGTCTACTCGCCCGAGTTCAAGGCGGACGCTGTCGCGCTGTACCTGTCGGACCCGAGCCACACCTTCGAGGGCATCGGCAAAGATCTGGGGATCAGCCGCGAGACGCTGCGTAACTGGGTGCGGGCCGAACGGGCCCGCCGCGGCGGGGGCAGCACGACGAGCACGGAGAAGAGCACGGTGGATTCCCCGCCGACGGCCGAGGAGCTTCAGGCCGAGAACGAGGCCCTGCGCCGGGAGCTGGCGGCAGCCCGCAAGGAGATGCAGAAACTCGCCACCGAACGGGACATTCTCCGCAAGGCGACGAAGTTTTTCGCACAAGAGATGACCTGGTGACCAGCCGCTTCCAGTTCATCGAGGACCACCACCGCGCCTGGAGCGTGAAGCGGTTGTGTCACGTGCTGGAGGTCGCCCGCTCCAGCTTCTACAAGTGGCGGGCGGGCCGCCAGGCCCGTGCCGCGCGTGAGCGGGCCGATACCGCGCTCGCGATGCGGATCAGGGCCGTGCACACCGAATGGGACGGCACCTACGGCCGCCCCCGCATCACCGCCGAGCTCCGAGACGAAGGCGAGCCGGTGAACCACAAGCGCGTCGGACGGGTCATGCGGAAGTTCGGCATCGCCGGGCTGCGGCTGCGCAAGCGGCAGGTCACCACGGTGCCCGAGCCGTCCGCCACCCGAGTGCCGGACCTGCTGGGGCGTGACTTCACCGCGAGTGCGCCGAACACCAAGTACGTCGGGGACATCACCTACCTGCCGGTGGGCGACGGCGAGTTCCTGTATCTGGCGACGGTGATCGACTGCTTCTCACGCCGCCTGGTGGGCTGGTCGCTCGCCGACCACATGCGCACCTCGCTCGTCACCGACGCACTCCGGGCCGCCGAAGCGACCCGCGGCAGCCTGGCCGGCGCCGTCTTCCACAGCGATCACGGAGCCCAGTACACGTCCCGCGAATTCGCCCATTTCTGCACAGAGTTGGGAGTGCGGCAGTCCATGGGCGCGATCGGTACGAGCGCGGACAACGCACTCGCCGAGTCGTTCAACGCCGCCCTCAAACGCGAGACGCTCCGTGGCGCCCGCCGCTTCGACGGAGCCCACGACTGCCGCCTGACGGTCTTCCGCTGGACCACCCGCTACAACACCCGGCGACGGCACTCGGCGAACGAACAAAAGGCACCGAACGTCTACGAACAGCAGTCAGCTACCCTGACACTCGCTGCATAACAACACGAACAGGTGTCCACTCCGCGGGGTCAAGGCCCGTGGACCGCCGCCCGTGCTTGTTCCGGCTCTCACGTGCACGAAACGTGTACCCAAGGAAGGTGAACTCCGCCAGCCCGAAGGGCCGTCGGCGCTTTCCGTCCCGGCAATACACGATCTTGTTCTTGTCGGGATGCAGGCGCAGCCCGACCTCCTCCATCCTGTCCATCAGCGAGGCCAGCACTTCGCGGGCCTGACGCTCCGACACGCAGTGCACGACCGCATCGTCGGCGTAACGCTCGAACGTGATACCCGGCCACTTACGGGCGAGCCACATGTCGAACGCATAGTGGAGAAACAGGTTCGCCAGCACGGGCGAAACCGCTGATCCCTGGGGAGTCCCACGATTCCGCTCTTGCAAGGTGCCATCAGGCAGTTGAAGCGGAGCTTGGAGCCACCGCTTCACTTACAGCACTACCCAACGGGCATCGGTGTGCGCTTCCACGGCTTTGACGATGAGGTCCCACCGGACGCTGTCGAAGAACTTCTGGACATCGAGATCGATCACCCAGTCCCTCTTCCAACAACGCTGACGGCAGCGTTCCACCGCATCGAGTGCCGACCGTCCAGGCCGATAGCCGTAGGAATCTTCGTGGAAAACGGGTTCGACCCGTTCCATCAGATGCCTGGCCACAACGGTCTGGGCGATTCTGTCGGCCACCGTGGGCACGCCCAAGATCCTCACGCCGCCTCCGGGGGACGACTTGGGGATCTCCACCGCACGCACCGGCGGAGGGAAGTACGTTCCTGACGACATTCTGTTCCAGATCTTGTAAAGGTTGCCCTTCAGATCCTTCTCGAAGTCCTCAATGGACCGACTGTCCACGCCGGGTGCGCCTCTGTTTGCTTTCACTCCTTCATATGCCTCCCAGACTTCCCGCTTCGAAATCTCAAACGGCTTGCCTGATGACTTCAACGCGTCCATATAGTTCCTCCCGGGATTCCCGGTTGTCTAGATAAACGACGTCACGAATGACCCGGCCCCTTCGCTCCACTCCCATTACAGGAGCTTCATCACTACTACGAACCGGTCCGTCAGCGCGCCCCGCATCGGTACTCGATCCCTTGCGGTGTCCGCCACTTGGAACACTCCCTCTCCCCCACCCGAGAGCGGGGCGTATCGAGGCACGCCTTCTCCTGTTCCATGCGAGAGCGGCAGATCGGGCTCATGTCGTCTACACGCCGGACACCACCTGGCCAGTAAGCGGATAACCGCCAGACTCATCCCGGGGTAAGCTGAAGACCCCAGTTTCGATGTCATCTGTCTGCTTAACGACGCTTCAGCAACGATTCGCTTGCGCTCGTCTTCCCGATCCCTACCTGACGCCTCCTGGGCGCCTTTTCCTCATCGCTCACCACGACAGTCTTTGGCTAACGCAGCATGAGGCAGTTTAGAGCCTCCCTCCGCAGGGCGGCTCTGAAGGGCCACAAATCCTTCATCTCTCGCACAGCATCGATCCCAGAAACCGTCCTACAACCAGCTCCCTTTCACGTTCAGGACACAATCAGCCAACGCAGCTCGGGGTGGTTTGACCAGGGCCCCGGCGAGTGCCTGGATCGTCCGGTTTGATCATGTGATGCCGTAGAGGGCTAGGACGCGGGGGCGCTCGGTGTGGGCTCGTCGTCCGGCGGCGATGTTGACGTAGCCGGCGAGCTTGAGCGCGCTGCGGATCAGGTCGCGGAGGGCAGCGAGTACGGCGGGCGCGTTGTGGGTCCTGACCTGGGACTTGTCCTCGTTGAAGGTGACATCTCGACACCAGTGGACGGTATTTTCCACCGTCCAGTGCCCGCGAGCCCAGGACGCGATCTCGGCTGCGTTCGCTTCCTCGGCGGGCAGGTCGGTGATGGCGTAGACGGTCTCGCTGGACCACTTCTTCGCGCTGTACAGACGGCGACGGCGCTTGATACGCAGGGCCTGGGCCGCGTACGGAAAGAGCAGGCCCGCGACGGTGACGACCTGGACGATCCGCTGCTCGTGGCGGCCGTGCCCTCGCGCGTCGTCGCGGTGGATCACGGGGATGTCCTTCCAGGGCAGGGCATGGAGTTGACGGGCCTGGCCCCGCTGGTTGTTCTTGATGGTCAGCAGGTAGTGGGCGCCGCGTTTGTGCAGGTAGGTGGCGTGGTCACGTTGGGCGTGGAGGGCGTCGGCGGTGACGACGGCCCCGGCGAGGTCGGCGTCGTCGATCTGGTCGAGCAAGGGTTGGAACTCCGGTATTTCGTTGGTCTTCGCGCTGATCTCGCGGGAGGCGAGGGTGGTGCCGTCGCCGTGCCGGACGGCGGAGAGGACGAAGACCCGGCTGCCGTCTGGGCGGCGTGCGCCGCGCAGGCACTTGCCGTCTACTGCGAGGGCCCGGCGTCGGGAGCGCACCGGTTCGGCGAGGACGGCGGACCGGTGCGCGCGGCGCTGTTCGCGTTCGATGCCGCCGTTGGGCATGAGCGGTGTCGGGTGGGGCTGGGCGGACAGCACAGGCCGGAGGTGGCCGTAGCCGGCCGCGCTGATCTCGCCGGGATCCAGACGCCCCAGGACGGTGCGCAGGGTTTTCTCGCTTGGGACCCGGTAGCAGCCGAGGAGCGGGTGGTAGGGCAGGCCGAAGGCGGCCAGTTCCTCGGGGGTGGCACGTCGGCACCACTCCGCTGCCGCGGTGATGGAGTCGTGGCCCGCCGGTGTCATCGCGCAGACCACCAGGGCCAGCAGGGAGGAGAGTCGGTAGCGCACCCCGCAGGCTCCTCGGGGGTCGGTGACCGACTCGAACCCGGCGACCAGGCTGCGGACTTGGTCCCGCACGGCACCTGAGACGAGGGCCTCCAGGCGGGGCGGAGAAGAGAGGGGAGCAGTGACAGGGGATGATGGAGGAACGAACACGGCACCTTCGTGGATCTTGAAGCCTAGAGAACTTCCATGATCCACAGGTGCCGTGTTCACCCGCTTCCGGGGCCCGCCACCGCGATCAACAAACTCAAACCGGGATGAGCCAGGCACACGCCGGGGCCCTGGTGGTTTGACACCTCCCACCGCGGGGCGACGCCGAAGGGCCACAAAGCCTTCATCTTCCGTGCAGCACCACATCAAGCAGGGTCTCTACCTACATCAACCTCACTCTCTGTGTTCGTGGCACACCTCCAGCTGTAGATCGTGATCTTGATTGTTGTTGAGCGGCCTACCACTGATAGTGGCCGGCCCGGGACCGGGCTTGATGGCGGCGTCGCCAGTCAGACCAGCCGAGCCGATGGGAGTCGCTGCACGACACCTTCCGCGTGGCTCACAACCGTAAGGTGCGGAACCGCCGACTTGGGCTGAGCGTCGAAAGGCCATGACTGAAAGAGCTGGACAAATCATCTTCGCCCTCACGCTCGCGGCTGGAGTACTCACGGGCTGTGCCCAGGCCGACGAGGGCGCAGACGCCGTCCGGGCGACACCGTCCGGCCGGACGATTCCCTTCGACCTCTATACGCATTGCGGAATCGACGAGGCCCGTATCGGCTCGACGTACTTCGAAGCGGAGACCCCGCTCTCCGATGGCTCGGGAAACCCGCCCGAGGGGTGGGACAACCCCAGCCAGCGCGGCACGATGACCTTGAAGTCCGAGACGGAGGCCGTCTTTACCGACGATGCCGGGCATGAGGTGAGGTTCCGTGCCCGGCCCGGTGCAAGTGCCTTCAAGCACATCTGCAGTTAGTACCAATGCCGTTGACTTTAGGGATCCGGTGGCGGTTTCACGGCTGGGATGATCTTGACTGCTTGGTGTGACGTCCTGGTCGGCTGTACAGGTTTGGGACGGCCGGGGTTCCAGGCTGGGAACTTGGACATCTTGCGTTTGACCTGGCGTAGGACGGTCCGCAGCCGTCGGGGTGGGTTGATTTCCTGCCACAGCTCGGTGCAGAAGTGGGTGATCTCGGCGGTCAGGTGCTCAGGGGGGAAAAGCGCCGGTCAGCGAAGTGACGCTGCGGCGGGCGGCGCGCAGGGCGGCGGCGAAGGACAGCCGGTCGGGATCGATCGGGGTGGCGTGGTGGAGGGCTGCGGTGTGCATCAGGGACCGCAGTGCGGTGTGAACGGCCAGGTGCGCGTAGATCTCTTGCTCTACCAGGTCGGGGCTCTTGCTGGTCAGCACGTTGCCGGAGCCGATCTGGGTGGTCTTCCATTCGGCCAGGGTGGTCTCCGCTTCCCACCGCTCCGCGTACAGCGCGGCCAGTTCCCGGCCTGGGGCCGCGGTTGGGTCCATGAGCGTGGTGGCGAGTCGGTAGTGCTCGTCCGGGGCGCGGCCGGCATCGTCCAGGACGTACTCGACCACCCGGACGCGCACGTCCTGGACCGGTTGCCTGCTGCGGCCCCGGCCGCCGTGCACGGTGGCGATCCACGAACCGTCCGCGAGGACCTGTTCGGGTGTCAGTTTCCACAGCTTGGGCACCCGCCACAGCAGGTCGGCGCCGGTTGCCGCGAGCTGCTTCCACAGATGCACCCCGGGCAGGCCCCGGTCTGCCAGTACCAGCATCCCCGGCCGCAGGCTGCGGGCGAGCTCGGCCGCCAGGCCCCGTTCACCGGACCGGTAATGCCCGACCTCGGCATCGGTGACCACATGCGTCCCGGACTCGATCAGCGCCACCACCCGGGCCAGTGGGTACCCCGACGGTCCCCCCGTCCGGGCCGCCGGCCGACCCAACGCCTCCTCGTTGGCCGCAGTGTCGGCCACCTCGAGCGTGGTGCCGTCGATCGCCATCAACCGCAGTCCCCGCCAGAACGCCCCCGGCGTCGACTCGTCCGCCACTCCCGGCCCCACCTGTGCCAACAGCTCACGCAACGGGGCGACACCGAGGTTCTTCCGCGCCCGGAAAACCGCTGCCTTGTCCGGGATGCGCCACCCACCCCACCCGCCATCCCGCCGGGCCGGCTCCGCCAGCTTGCGCAGCACCTCCCGGTACGGATCCGGGGAGAACAACGCCTTGCCGAGCATGAAGTACACCATCAGCCGCGCAGGTAACAGCCGGACCCGGGCCTCCCGCGACTCCGTCTTGGACAGGACCACATCCACCAACTCCGGCGGATAAACCGCCGTCAGGTCTCCCAACACCACACGGTCCACCAGCCGAACAGCCACGGACACCACCCCCTGTATCCGTTGAACCACCATCAGCAACCTATGTCAACGACATTGGGCTTAAATCGCAAGCTAAGGCGAATACCCCACAGGCCGCCTCAGCGATGCCTACCTCTGCCGCACCACGCCGCCCCGCGCCGACGCGGCAGCACCCGGTGGCAGAGCAACCATCACCCAACTCGAATGATCGAGCCGGCCCCCGCGCCCCCGTCGGCCGAGAAGCGCGGGGACTCGAAGCCCACGCCATCGCAGACCGCCGTCCATCGCCCGCGCAGGCATCGGCTGCCCGGTCCAACGGTTCAGCCGAACGACGGTTTGGATCACCAACTCACTCCCACCCACGGCCGAATCTCCCTGTCCCCATGTTCCGAGTGCCCCGCCCAGGACTCGAACCTGCGGCCAAGCGCGTCCGCGGGACCGTCATGGCGTCCGGCCGACGCCTGTGCGGACGACGACAGGGCCGTTCGCCCCATCCAGCCCCCAGGGCGCAACGGCCCGAAACGCTCGGCCCACACGGGCATACACGCCGCCCCTCCGAACTGACTCGCCGTTCAGCCGCATCCAGCCGCGATCCAGCCAGCGTGCGGAGAACGACGGATGACGGCAGGTGACGAAGCGTCAGGTAATCCAGCCAAAATCCAGCCGCGGGATCGAGTAGGAGGGACGGGTCGCCCGTCCCTCCTCTCACACCACCGGACATGCGGGCCCGCATCCGGCGGTTCATCGAGCTGATCTCAGCCGTTGCCAGGTCGGCTTGAGCATGTGCAGACCCAGGTCGTCCCAGTAGGAGGTGGGCAGGGCCCGCTGGAGAACGACCGAGCCCGCGATCCGCCAGTACCCCTTGCTGCTGACCGCCCATTCACGGGCGGACCGCTCAGGGATCCCGAGCGCGCGCAGGTTCCGGCGTCTGGCCGCGTAGCGCTTCCATTCCTTCCAGCGGATCTGCCGCATCCTGCGGTGCAACCACTTGTCCAGCTCCTGGAACACCTTGGGGGTGTCCGCGAGCTGGAAGTAGCCCATCCAGCCAGTGGTGAAGCGGTTGATCTTCGCGATGCGTTCATCCATCGCGATACTCCACCGGCGCGAGCTCAGCTCCTTGATCCGCACCTTCCAGCGCGCGAGCGCCTTCGGATCGGCCCGGACTCTGACCTTCCCGCCCCGGACGAAGTAGAAGCCGAACCCCAGCATCGTCATGACGGAAGCTGGGACCACCTTCGACTTGTCCCGGTTGACCTTCAATTTCAGCCGCTGCTCGACCACGGTCGTGACCGAGTCGAGCACTCTGTGGGCGGCTCGTCTGCTCCGCACGAAGACGCGCACGTCGTCGGCGTAACGCACGAACCGATGACCGCGCTTGAACAACTCCCGGTCGAGGTCGTCGAGCATGATGTTCGACAAGACAGGCGAGAGCGGGGAGCCCTGCGGGGTCCCTTCCTCGCTCGGCTGTCTCACGCCGTCCACCATGATCCCGGCGTCCAGATACCGGCGAATCAGCCTCAAGACCTGGCGGTCACCGACCCTGCGCGCGACCCGTGCCATCAGGACATCGTGCTGAACCCGGTCGAAGAACCGGTCCAGATCGAGGTCCACGACCCACCGGTGACCGTCCTCGATGGCCCGCCGCGCGACCCGCACCGCCTGATGGGCGGACCGGCCGGGACGGAACCCGAAGGACGACCCCGAGAACTCCGGGTCGAAAATGGGCACGAGCACTTGCGCGATGGCCTGCTGGATCAAGCGGTCCAGCACCCGCGGCACCCCCAGCATCCGCTCGCCGCCGCCAGGCTTGCCGATGATCACCTGACGGACCGGCGCCGGCCGGTAGGTGCCCGCGTCGAGTTCACCCCGCACAACGGGCCAGTTGACGAGCAGCCACGGGCGAAGTTCCGCCGTGGTCATCCCGTCCACCCCGGGAGCACCCCGGTTCATCTCGACACGGTTGAGCGCCGCGAGCAGGTTCTCCTTCGAGAGCATCCACTCCCAAAGCAAGGACTCCTGATCGCGGTGAACGTCCTCCGTGGAGTGCGCCGACCGGCCACTGCGCTCCGCCGGGGCACTTCCGGAATGCACCGGTCCCTCCCCGGTCGGCACCGCCGAAGCGGTATTACTGCGGTCCACGTGACCGGCACGAGCAACCACCACATCACCCGTTCCACTCGATGTTCGGCCCTTCCCAGCCCGCCGTCCACGCGGCTCATCCCGGCTGGTACTACGGCCTCTGCTGACTTCTGCCCGGTCAGGCAGCACCTCCCGGCACAACCCGTCGGCGCGGCGACATCTTCAGCACAACCGACACCCGGACAGATCTCCCCAGGTAAGAACGATCAATGTCCCCAGATCCCCGCCGCGTCTACGCACTGGCCCTCTTGGCAGTGACGGGCATCGTCGTCCGTAGCCGACTCACCCAGACCAACACGCCTCATACGCGGTTCGTGTTCCTCGGTACCCAGGTCTCGCCTCGGGCTTCCTCCAGACCCCACCTCACGATGACGCCCTTGCCTCCGGCTCGGGGTTAGCACCACCTCTTCCCCCAGGGGACTTCCACCCCCAATCGATCGCCCATGCTGGGCGCACTACGCGAACGGGGTCGACCCGAATCCGGGTCGACCCCGTTTGACCTGGTGGTTTGCTAATTCGCCAGATCCACGGTAATGCGTGGCCTATACATTGAAGCGGAATATCTGCGGTCTGATCCTGACCTGCGGCGGAGCCCCCTCCAGGGCTCTGACCTGGGGTTTCCTCGTTGGCATGCGTTGGCTCCCGACGGCCGTTTACGGGTGTCCTGCGGACTGGCTGCGGACTGCCCGGGTACCCCGGAGGCAGAGAAACCAATAGCACCCCGGCGGGACCTGCAACGAGACTGCACGGGTGAGCGACTCCTACCCCTGCCCGTGCTGCGGGCACCGCGTGCTGGGCGCGATGCCCGGCTCGTACGAGATCTGCCCCGTCTGCTTCTGGGAGGACGACGGGGTCCAGTTCCGCTGGCCGACCATGTCCGGAGGGGCGAACAAGGTCTCCCTGATCGAGGCCCAGCGGAACTACCAGGACTTCGGAGCCTGCGACCAGCAAGGCCGGCGGTACGTCCGCCCGCCGGCGACGGACGAGCCGCTCGACCCCGCCTGGCGCCCCATCGACCTGACACGGGACTCCTTCGAGGACTGGGCGGCCCAGGACCGCGCCCCGTGGCCTGACGACCGTTCGGTGCTCTGCTGGTGGCTGCCCACCTTCTGGCGCCGGGAGCACTCCGCGTCATGACCGCCCACATCAAGACACTCGTCCAGCAGCTCGACGGCAAGGCCGACGAGTCCTACGACGCCCGCGCGGAGCTGATCTGGATCGGCACCGACGCCATACCCGCCATCATCAACGGCCTGCCTTCCCTCGGCGGCTTCGGTCAGCTGACCGCCATCGAGGTCTTCGAGGAGGTGGGCGATCCCTGTTGCGGCCCCGCTCTCATCGGTCTGCTGGGCAGCGACAACCCGACCGTCCGCGAATGGGCGGCCATGGCCCTGGCGAGCCTGGAGATCGACGGCGCCATCGAGCCCCTGCGCCGCGCCTACCGCGCCTGCCTGGAACAGGCGACCCCACCGGACTGGACCGAGTCCGTCGGCATCCGCTGGGCGCTGACCGAACTCGGCGCACGCACCCCCGTCGTCCCACCGCTCACCGCACGCCTACGAGCCGCCACCGCGGACGACGCCCCTGGCTGGCCTTCGACCCACTTCACCGAGATCATCAACGACCTCGCCGACCATGCCCAGGTGATCCTCTACTCCCAGTTCTGGCGCGTGGACGCCAGCGGCACGTACGGCATCTCCGGCACTGGCCTGGACTGGGCACTCGACTGGACCGCGCCCTGGGAGCACCTGGTCGAAGAATCCCGCACCTGGTCCCTGCTGGAAGCCTCCGAAGCCCCCGCCGGCGACAACATCTTCGTCGCCCCCACCTGGATCGACCGTACCGACCTGTACTCGGAAAGGTGACCGATGCCGTTCCAACACCCCGAGGAGGTCGGCTACGGCCACGTGATCGAGCGCTACGCGGCAAGGAAGGACTCGGGCCACGCACGCTACCTCGTCCTGAAAAGCGGTCGATGCCTGCAGCCCGAGTGGCCTCACAGCGAACGTTTCACCCATCACCTCATCGACGACGCGGCCACGATCACCGATGCCGAGCTGGAGGCCCTCCTTGGCTACGAGTGGCGCTCACGCCTCACCGCCGGTTGGTTGATCGGCATAGGCCGACGCGCCGCGTTCCGCGAACGCATCGGAGACCTGCTCCTGGCCAGCGAGTTCTGCTTCTCCGGCAGCGCCTACTGCTTCGCTCTGGCCCGCTTCGGCACCCGCGCGGACGCCGAGATCCTCGCCTCCTACCTGGACCGCTACCTCCCCCGCACCGACCTCCGCTACGACCAACCCGCAGCCCTCGGCGCCCTCCTCCGGCTCGATGCCCACCTTGGCACCCACCATGCAGACCGCTTCACCCAGCCTGACGGTCTCTGGGATCAGTGGGTCAACGCCCTGGCCCACCTCCATGGCCACCCCGCCTACACCCCCGTCGAGCGTCGCCGCTGGATGGACCTCCAATGCGACTTCGCCAACAGCTGGTCGCGCACGTAGTCGGGGTGTAACCCGCTCGCTGGGGGGCCGCCCACCTCTCAGCCCTGTGGGCGGCGAAGACGAGTGTGAGGAAGTCTTTGGGGGGCTTCGACGCCCCAGGCTCCGCGGATGATGCGACCGACTTTCAGGGACTCGGCCTTCACTCTGAGGCCCGTCTCCTCGGAGAGCTCACGGACTGTGGTCCCGGCACGCCCAGGACTGCAGCCGCAGACCAGTCGCGCCGAGGAAGACGGGGTGGCGAGCCGTGGCCAAGCACTGGGAGGGACCACCTACGCACACACAGGATGACGGCTTCCTCGCCAGTAGTCTTGATGGATCCGCTCGGCGAGCCTCCGGAGACAGCATGCTGACCCGCATCGAAGTCCACGGGTTCAAGAACCTTCTGGACCTATCCATCGATTTCGGCCCCTTCACCTGCATCGCAGGGGAGAATGGCACCGGCAAGTCGAATGTTTTCGATGCCATCCAGTTCCTCTCCCTACTCGCCGACCAATCGATGATGGAGGCGGCCCAGGAGGTTCGGGGCGTACACGGCGAGCGTCATGGTGACCCTCGTGACCTGTTCTGGAAGGGCTTCGCGCCTGGCCGTCACCGGATGCGGTTCGCCGCCGAAATGATCGTCCCGACCCACACTCAGGACGACTTCGGCCGAGCCGCCAAGGCCACAACCACGTTTCTGCGATATGAGCTTGAAGTCGGCTACCAGGAGCCGTCCGGCCTGGACCGTTTCGGCCGCCTCACCCTCCTCCACGAGACGCTAAGCCACATCACCAAGGGCAAGGCCGCCCGGCACCTCCTCTTCCCCCATAGTGCGAAGGAGTTCCGCAACAGCGTCATTCAGGGCCACCGCAGCGGCGCCCCTTTCATCTCGACGACGATTGAATCGGGCGAATCGGTCGTCAAAATCCACCAGGACGGTGGCAGCCGGGGTCAGCCCAAGCCAGCCGCAGCGTCCCGGGCTCCCGCAACCGTCGTCTCCACCATCACCAGCAGCGACGACCCGACCATCCTCGCCGCTCGCCGTGAGATGCAGTCCTGGCGACGACTCGCTCTTGAGCCGTCGGCTCTGCGCAGGTCCGATCGGTACGTCGACCCGCAGGTGATGGGCGCCGACGGCTCCCACCTGCCCGCGACGCTCTTCCGTGTCGCCCACGACACTCCGGGTGCGGATGCCAGCCAGGTCTACGCCAGGGTGGCGGGGCGTCTCTCGGACCTGACGGGAATCCATATCCGTGATCTGGATGTCGATCAGGACGAGGTCCGGCAACTCCTCACGGTCAACGTGCGTGAGGTTGCCGGCATTACGCTGCCTGCTCGCAGTCTCTCTGAAGGGACCCTGCGCTTCCTGGCCCTGTGCGTCCTACTCGAGGACGCGTCCGTGCGCGGCCTGATCTGCATGGAGGAGCCCGAGAACGGCATCCATCCTGCCAACCTCAACGCGATGGTCGCCCTTGTCCAAGACCTTGCCGTCGACCCGTCGGAGGCACCTGGCGCGGACAATCCGTTCCGACAGGTGCTGATCAACACACACTCACCAGGGGTCGTGCAACTCGTCAATCGTGACGACCTCTTGTTCGCCGATACCGCGATCCACAAGGCGGAAGACGGCTCCCTGAATCGAGTACTGCGTTTGCGTCCGCTCGCCGAGACATGGCGCGCCACAAAGACAGGCGCCGACTTCGTGACTAAGGCCGACGTCCTGCCGTACCTCACCACACCTGCCGGAGCGCAGCTCACGCTGGACTGGGGGGCCGCGTGACCACTCGTATTCTCTTCATCGGCGAAGGCAGCAGCGACAACGGCCTCGTACGGCACGTCGAATCCATTGCCGCGCGCAAGGGGCTCGACGCCTCGATAACCGTCCCCGACTTCGGTCTGCTTCCGCTGCCGACTGGCCATTCCGTCCGGGACAAGCTGCGGGCAGCCCGTAAGCTCGACGGGTCCTACGACTTGGTAGTGGTGCAACGGGATGCCGACCGGGGTCCCGCCCAGGACCGCAGGGACGAAATCGCGGAGGCAGTGCGCGCCGAGTGGCCCGGCCTCCAGCACGTCGCTGTGGTGCCCGTCCGCATGCTGGAAGCGTGGTTGCTTCTCGATGAGGCATGTCTGCGCCAGGTCGCCGAAAACCCGCGCGGCCGCGTCAGCCTTGATCTCCCCAAGGGCACTGTGGCGGAAAAAGTCGCCGACCCTAAACAGCTCCTCAAGGACTCGCTGGCGCGGGCAAGCGAGTACAAAGGGCGCCGCCTAGCCCAGTTCCAGAAGCGTTTCTCGCAGCACCGGCTGCGCATGCTCGAACTCCTGGATCCCGAGGGGCCGGTGGCTGCACTTCCGTCGTGGCAGCATTTCGTCAAGGACCTCGACGAGGCGTTCGAGTCTCTCAGCCAATGACCCACTCAACTAGGCCATAGGCTCACGCACCTGCCCCTGGACTGGAGCAAGCCCGCGGCTCATGCAGCAGACCAGCCGTCAAGAGAGACCTCCGAGCCATTGTTGAGGTAGTGGTGGAGGGCGCTGGCCGTGGTGTCGACGAAGGCTTCCGGGATGTCGTCGGCGTTGACCCAGCGGACCTGGGAGTGTTTGCGAGGTTCGCGGTTTTCGGGTTCGCCGGTCCAGTCGTGGGCGGCGAAGACAACCGTGAGGAAGCCGTTGGGGGCTTCGACGCCCCAGGCGCCGTGGATGATGTGGGCGACTTTGAGGGATTCGGGCTTCACCTTGAGGCCGGTCTCCTCGTACAGCTCGCGGACTGCGGTTTCGGTGATGGGCTCGCCAGGCTCGCTCTTGCCGACGGGGAGGTCCCACATGCCCTGGGCGAACTTCGCGTTCTCGCTGCGCTGAAGAAGGACGACGCGGTTGGTGGCCTTGTCGTGGACGATGACAGCGGCGACCAGCAGGGTCATCGATTCGAGCGCTGGCTTGAGGGCCTTCGGCTGGTCGTCGGTCTGCTGGGTCACGGTGTTCCCTTCGTCGGCCGGGTTGTTGGGCATGTTAGGCGAGGGCTTCGCGGGCGCGGCGGGCGAGATCGGCGGCGCCGGGGACACGGCGGCGCTGGTAGACCGCGAGCGTGGAGCGGATCGAGGTGATCGCCTTCCGGGTCCGGTCGGAGGTCATGCCCTCCATGAGGACCAGGGCCTGGGTCCAGGCAACTACGGCCTCGTCGGCGCGGGCCTGGGCGGCGAGGCTGTCGCCGAGGTCGGCGTGGGTGAGGGCGTGGACACGCTTGTACATCTCCGGATCCCAACGGGTGAGGGCGTCCCGGTGCTGCTGCTCGGTGCCGATGTGGTCTGCGAGGTCGGTCAAGGTGCGGGCGGTGTGGCTGGCCACGGTGCCCGCGGCGGGGCCACTGACACGGGAGTAGCTGGGCTGGGGGCCGTCGTCTCGTAGGAGGGCATCCTCGGCGGCGAGCAGGGCGCGTGCGGCCGACGGGTTCTCGTCGGTGGCGGCGTAGGCGCGGGCGTGGGTGATGTGGAGGAGCGCCTCGGTCTGGCCGTCAACATGGCCAAGACCTGCGCGGAGGGCGCCTTCGACGAGGTCGACGCAGTGGTGGGGCTGCTTGAGGCTGAGGGCCTGGTGGGCGAGGGCGCGCATCATCCAGGCGGCGTGGCCGTGGGGGTCGGCTTCGCAAGCGAGCTGGTAGCCGACCTGGTAGTAGCGCTGGGCGGCGCCTTCCTGGCCAAGGTCGTGGTGCTTCCATCCTGCGAGGTAGGCGAGTTCGGCGACGGCGCCGAAGGCGGACCGGCGTAAGGCTTCGCTGGGGAAGCGTCCGCGCAGCATGGGGGCGGCTGTGTCGGCGAGGTACGCGGTGACGGTGGTCAGGCCGTGCCCGCCGCCGAGGCGCTCGTCGGCGGCGCTGAAAGCCGCGGTGATCTGCCGTACGACGTCCACGTCCTCCGCGCCGACCAGGGACCTGCCGGTGCGGGCGCGGAGCATGCGGGCGGTGACTTCGTGGTCGTAACCGAGCGGCATGGCGACGCCAGCGGTGGTGAAGGCCGCGATGGCGAGGAAGCGGCGGCGCTCGACGTCGGCGCGGCCCAGGTCGGTGGCGGCGAGGACAGGGTCGGATTCCGCCGGCGCTTCGTCATCGCTGGACTGGAGGCCGATCTCGGTCTGGGTGATCGTGCGCCCCGCTCGGCGGGACAGCGCCTCGGCCAGGTACTGACCCACCCGGCCCGACGCGGCGCGGGTGCCGTTCACCCAGTGCGAGATGGCCGACTTGTTGGTCTGGAGGATCTCGCCGTTCTCGGCCGCGATGCGCCGCACGTCTCTGGCGAGTGCCTCGTAGGTGCAGTCGACCGCCGCGATGACGTCACGCAGACGGGAGTTGGGTTTTCTCGGCGCTGCCACGATCGCCTCCACTCCGGAGCTGTAAACCACGTATACCGCTTCAACTGCCTTCCACCGTACCCACTGAGCGTGACCACCGGTTCACTTATCAGCAGCCGCCCGGAACGGCGTGACCGTGATCCAGGCTCCCCCTTGGTCCGGGCGGCACCCCGAAGTTCCGTACGCCCACACCGGGCTCGGGCATTTCTGTGCCCGGACCCGGCCGATCAGAGACGGAGACACGGTGACCACCATCGACACCACGGCCATCACGGTCGAGCTGCCCGAGGCGTTCGACCCGCGCTGGAGCCGCCTGCCCGGCATCCAGGTCGACGGCCGGCGCATCACGATCGACCCGGTCGAGTACTTCTTCCGCTTCGAGTCGAGCACGTGGCTCGTCGCCGACTGGGAGCTGGTCAAGTCCCAGCTCCTGGAGGTGGACGAGACGACCGAGAGCGCGGTCGAGCAGCTCGCGCTCGACTTCATCAAGCAGCACAGTGAGTCCACGTCCGACGCGGCCCGCGTCGTGGCCACCGCGTACGAGGTGTACGCGTACCTCTTCCGCGAGGAGCACCTGGCCGGCCTCGGCCTGCCGCAGATCACCGCCGGCCACCTGCGGATGCTGCGCGAGGCCGCCACGCTCATGGCGCTCAACAAGGTGGAGCTGGATGGGCACATCTCCAACGTCGGCCCGTGCTGGTTCTTCCCCGCCGCCACCTCCGTCGTCTTCGACTTGGACGACGAGATGGGCGGGATGCTCGACGAGGTCTACCACGGCGGCTGGTTCAACGAGCACCGCCGGACCGAGTCCATCAAGGCCCACGCGGCGCTGGGTGGGCGGCTCGTGCACGGCTGCCAGTCCGTTCCGGACCAGTCCGGTGGCGTGGTCGCGCCCTACGGTGCCTCGATGGCGAACTTCCGCGACGACCTCGCCGCGTTCAAGGCGGGCTGGATCGAGCAGGTCTACGCCCACCGCGTGAACCCCGCCGCATAACCCACCCGATCAGGCTCCGGGGCGGGTCGGCAGCCCTCGCCCGCCCCGGACGCCACCATCTCCCCGGAGCCCTCCTATGTCCACGAATCCCAGCGCCGAACTCCTCGACAACCTGCTCACCGCGACCGGTCAGACCACCGCCGTACAGGAGGAGGTGCGCGTGTGGTCCATGTCCGGCGTCGAGCGCGTGACCTTCCCCGACGGCTCCACGGCCATCTTCAAGTACGCCAAGAAGCCCTTCGACAGCGAGGACCAGGCCCTCCGCTTGGCCCACACTCTCGGCGTGCCCGTCCCCCAGGTCCACGCCTCCGCCGTCCTGAACGGCTGGCTCGGCATGCTCATGGAGGACCTCGGACCGTCCGTCCGCGAGGCCGACGACCTGGACGGCGTCGCCGCAGCCGTGATCCTGCACGGCGCCCGTACGGCTCCACCCTTGCCCGTTCTCGACCAGCAGCGGCTGCGCACGCTCCCGTCCCGGGCGCTTGAGCACCTCGAACGGCTGCGCAAGGCCGACCGGTGGCAGGACGCCGACGACGTCGAGGACGCGCTCGACCGGATCGCCCAGGCCGCCGAGGCCCGCTCGGCCGGAGCGACGCTGGAACCGTTCGGCTGGGTGCACTCCGAGTTCCACCCCACCAGCCTCCACATCGGCGAGCGTGGCTGGCGGCTGCTCGACTTCGCCCGCGCCTTCACCGGCCCCGGACTGCTCGACCTCGCCAGCTGGCACGGAACCATCGATCCCCCGCACCCCGTCCGCCTGCGTGTCTTCCTGGAGCAGTACGTCGCCGCCGGCGGCACCCCCGACGCCCTCGCCCCGCGCGGCGGGCTCACCGCCGAGGACTGGGCCCTGGGCTGGCACCGCATGTGGGCCGTCGAGTGGTTCATGGAGCAGTCCATCCGCTGGATCAACGACCCGGCCGCCGGCCCCGCCTACATCAAGGCCGTCCGCCGCCACCTCACCGACGTCCTCCACCTCCTGGAGATCTGACGTGCTCGCCCAGGCATCCCCCTGGCACGCCCACGCCCTCCAGCGCACCGCCGCCGGACTCGCCGAACCCCTTTCCGTACCCGCCCGGATGGAATGGACCACGAGACCCGGCCAAGGCCCTGGAGCCGACGCCCTCGGCCCCGACCTGCGCGGCAAACGACTCCTGGAACTCGGCTGCGGCCCCGGCCACAACGCCGCCCACCTCGCCACCCGCCACGGCGCCCATATCACCGGCGTCGACCTGGTCGGCCCCCAGGTCCGCCGCGCCCGCTCCCACTACGGACGGCTGAACAACCTCACCTTCGTCGCCGGTCACGCCCTGCACTACCTGCACGCCTCCGACGAGCAGTTCGACGCTATCTACTCCGTCTTCGGCGCCGTCGGCCTCGTCGCCCCCGAGCTCCTGCTCCCGGCAATCGCCCAGCGCCTCATGCCCGGGCGAGTGCTCGCCTTCTCCGTCCCCCACCCCCAGCGCGGAGGCCGAAGCCCCTCCGGCGACGACCGGCCCCGCCGCGACTTCGTCACCCTGCCCGACCGCACACGGCTCCCCATCGCCCGCTGGGATTTCGCCACCGACCGCTGGGAGAGGCACCTCAGCCGGGCTGGCTTCTGGCTCACCGCTGCCCAGGAGTTCCACGACCCCCGCATGGGTCACTGGCCCACCACCCTGCTGATCCGCGCCCGCAAGCTCTGACATCCGCGTTCATCCGGACTATGGAGGACCGATGCGCCCGCCCTACCTGCTCCTCGACATCGACGGCGTCCTCATGCCCTTCCCCGACGAACACGGCTCGACCCCGGCCACCCACGCCCGCCATGACGTCGTCCCTGCCGGCCGCAGCGCCGGCAACCCGGTCACCGTCTGGCTCAACCCCGACCACGGCCGCCTTCTCATGGACGTGATCCGCACCGGCCTGGTTACTCCCATCTGGTGCACCAGCTGGCGCCAGGACGCCACCACCCTCATCGGCCCGCTCCTCGACCTTCCGACCCTGCCGTACGTCGATCTCCCGCGTCCGCAGATCACCACCAGCCACCCCAACGGCTACCTGTGGAAGCGTGACCACGTCGGCACCTGGCTGGGCGGCGCCCCCGCCGTCTGGATCGACGACGACTTCACCGACCTCGACCATGAATGGGCGGTGGAGCGCACTGCGAAGGGAACGGCGACCCTCCTCATTCAGCCCGACCCGCGCCTCGGTCTACAGCCCGAGCACCTGACACAGGTCACGAGGTGGGTAGCGCAGTTACCCACAGCCCGTGCCGCCTGACGACTGATGCCCTCGCTAGATGTGGCGCCAATAGCGGACGGTGCTCTCAGCTGTGCGGTAGCGCTCGGCGACCTCGGCGGTGGTCAGGTATCGCATTCATTCCCATTCGGCTAAGTTGCGATTCGATCTGCATAAAGTTGTACCCGACGATCGCCGGTTAGCCAAATCGGGAAGCCCATGTTTCAATTTGGATAGCAACGGGGATGACGGAGGTGCGATGGCAGGCGACAGGTCTGAGTCCGGCGAGGTGCCGCTGCTCTACAGCGAGGGAAACGTGGCCGCGCGCGTGGCGCTGGAACGCGAGGTCAGAGGGTGGAGCACGACCGAGCTGGCCGAGCGGGTGACAAGAGCCGGCATCAGGATGAACCAGACGGCGGTCTGGCGCATCGAGAACGGCACCCCCCGCCGGCGCATCAACCTCGACGAGGCCCTCGCCTTCTCTCGCGTCTTCGAGCTCCCTCTCGAAGAGCTGATGTCCCCACCCCTGGAGGGGCTCGACATCGACAGCAGACGGCTCGTCCAAGAAGCCGTCGAGGCGTTCTACGAGGCCCGAGACGCACGCGACCGCCTGCACCACGCCGTGGTCGCCATCGCCGACCACCTCAAGGCCCATCCCGACAGCTCGCGGGCCATCCACGAGCAGTGCCTCCGCCTCATGGGCGACGAGCGGGACGCTCGCACCCTCAGCGGCGACATCGAGGACGGCGGCCACTACTGACAACCGACAAGAAGGAGAAGCCACTTGGCCAACATCCAGAAGCGCCCCAACGGCAAATGGCGTGCCCGCTACCGTGACCTCGACGGCAAGGAGCACGCGCGCCACTTCGACCGCAAGATCGACGCCCAGCGATGGATCGACGAGGTCACGGCCAGCCTGGTCACCGGCCAGTACGTCGACCCGCGGTCTGCGAAGAAGCCCTTCAGGGAGTACGCGGAGGAATGGCGGGCCATCCAGCCGCACCGGCCTTCCACGGCCAAGGCCGTGGCCCAGCACCTGCGCTGCTACGTCTACCCGGCCTGGGAGAAGCGGGCGCTCGGCGCCATCAAGCCCGGCGACGTACAGAGCTGGATCACCAGCCTGACCACCACGCACGGGCTGGCCGCCAGCACCTCACGGACGGTCTTCAACACGGTCAACGCCGTCTTCCGGGCGGCCGTCCGTGACCGGATGATCCCCCACAACCCGTGCGCCGAGGCGAAGCTGCCCTCAGTGCCACGGAAGAAGATCGTGCCCCTGGCCGTCGAGCAGGTGCGGACGCTGTCCGAGGAGATCCCCGCCCGATACAAGGGCCTCGTGCTGCTCGGCGCGGCCACCGGGCTCCGCCCAGGCGAGCTCTTCGGCCTCCAGCTCCGGCACGTGGACCTGCTGCACGCGACCGTCTCGGTCGAGCAGCAAATCCAGCAGACAGCCAAACACGGCGTGTACGTCTGCCCGCCCAAGACCGCTCGCTCGCACCGCACGGTCCCGCTCCCCCGCATGGCGGTGGATGCGATGAAGGCCCATCTGCGGGACTTCCCCGCCGATGGGCCCGAGGGCTGGATCTTCACAGCGCCGCAAGGCGGACCCGTGGTCTACACGCACTTCATGGACGGGTCCTGGCGGCCCTCCTGCGCGAAGACCGGCATACCGAAGGGCACCGGACCCCATGCCCTCCGGCACCACTACGCCAGCCTGCTGATCAAGCACGGCGAGTCCGTGAAGACAGTCTCCGAGCGCCTCGGCCACACCAACGCGGCCATGACGCTGAACATCTACACCGACCCTCGGGAATTGCATCAGACGGGCGGGAAGCTGCAGGTCACGAGGTCAGGACAGCGTCCGGCGAGAACTCCATCCTCCTACAACTTGGCCGCCTGAGCTGGGAGTTTGGAGATCAGATCCCATCTGATGCAAGATTTGCCCTCCGGAAGGGAGGGCGGAAGTGGGTCTTCAGCGACGTGCCGACCTGGCTGGGGCGGCTCATCTGGAGCTGGTCTCCGGTGTGGCCCAGTTGCGTCCGCAGGACGCGATGGTCGAGGCGATGCTGCGGGGCTGGCGGGCCCAGCAGGCCGCCCGCGGGCTCCGCGAGGACACAGTCACCCCTCGGGAACGGCTCATACGCCGGTTTCTGGAGTACACCAACGAATACCCGTGGGCCTGGACGCCCGGCCACGTGGATGAGTGGTCGCTGTGGCTGACCAGCGAGAAGCACCTCGCGCCGTCCACGATCCGCAGCTACCAGGGCAGCCTGCGCCTGTTCAGCGAGTTCTTGATCGACGGCCGTTACGGCTGGGCGGCGGCCTGCGAGGACGCCTTCGGCACTCACCCGGTGGCCATCTGCCACGAGTGGAACACCATCGCCCACCTCAACGACTACGAGGGCCGCCCCGAGGCGAGGCCGTTCACTCGCGAGGAGATCCAGCGCTTCCTCGATTACGCCGATGACCAGGTCGAACGGGCGGTACGGGCCAAGCGCAAGGGCGCCCTCGCCGCCTACCGCGACGCCACCCTCTTCAAGGTCATCTACGGGTGGGGGCTGCGCCGGACCGAGACGTCGAAGCTGGATGTGGTCGACTTCGGGAGGAATGCGAAGGCTCCGCAGTTCGGCCGGTACGGCACGCTCAACGTCCGCTACGGCAAGGCGAAGAAGGGCCAGCCGCCGCGGCGCCGGAACGTGCTGTCGGTCATGGACTGGGCGGTGGAGGCGGTCGCCGACTACGTGGAGAACGTACGTCCCCGGTTCGGCTGCGAGGACCACCCCGCGTTGTGGGTGACCGAGCGGGGCGGCCGGGTCAAGCCGGCGGAGATCAACGCCCGGTTCGTCGCCTACCGCGACGGCCTGAAGCTCCCGAGGGAGCTGACCGTCCACTCCGCTCGCCACGCCTACGTCACCCACCTCACGGAGGACGGGGTTGACCGGCGGTTTCTGCAGCAGCAAGTCGGTCACGAGAATGACAGCTCCACCGCTATCTACACCCACGTCAGCGACGACTTCATGAACACCATGCTCCACAAGGCACTTGCTCCCGCACTCGCCTCGATCTCCGCAGACAAGGACCGCTGATGGCCGCGAAGCTCGACTACCAATGGCACCTGCGCAAGGTCATGGCCGACCGCGGGCTCTTCTCCACCACCGACCTGATCCCGCTGCTGGACGAACGCGGCATTACCCTGTCATCCAGCCAGGTCTACCGGCTCGTCGTCGAGCGCCCCGAGCGGCTCAGCCTGAAGATCCTCATGGCCCTGCTCGACATCCTCGACTGCACCATGGACGACCTCATCGAGCCCGTGGCCGCAGCAGGAGCCGGATCAACCGCCCAGACAAAGAAGGCTGTTGGCGCCGAGACCGGTGTCGGTGACCTGCGGCCCAAGCGGGCCCGCATCCGCGGTGTCGAACGGTCGTGACCGCACCCGGGCACCCCGAGCGGGCTCTCTCCGATCCGATCGGGCTGATCGTGGACCTGGTCACGGCCGTCGAACATCGACTGGAGCCTGACCGGATCCGCGCCGTGGTCACCGGCGTCGCGGGCGGCCGCGCGAAGTCACGCCGCCTCGCGGCGCATCTGGCCGAGCATCCCAGCGTGCTGAGCGACGGCCGCTCGCCTGCTCCCAGGGCCGTCGGCGACCTGCTCATCGCCCTGCGTGAGGCCGGAGCCCAAGCGGTCTCGCCGCCGTGTTGCGCCGAATGCAGCAGAGAAATGCGAACCCTCCAGCGCCGCGGCCAGGACTGGTACTGCTGGAACTGCGGACCACAGCCCGAGCCCTGCGCTGCCTGTGGAAACACCCGCCGAGTCGCGTCACGCGACCGGGCCGGGCGGCCACGATGCGGCAAGTGCCCGGACACCGACGGACGCGACCCCATCGCGGTGATCGGCGCCCTGGTCGCCGGACTGGACCCGCAGGCCGGGCAGGAAGTGATCGCTGACGCGGTCCGCCGATCGGCACCCCGCCCTTCCTACCAGCAGAAACTCGCCTGGGCCCTGGAATCCAACCCCGCCCTGCTGACCGGGGACGGCCACCTCGCACCCCACCGCGCGATCCTCCGGTTGCTCGACCTGCTGCACAAGGCCGGCGTCGCCGGGATCGTCCGGCCGTCCTGCCCCGGCTGCCACAGAGTCGTACGCATCGACAAGCCCCTGGATGGACAGCGGGTCTGCCGCACCTGCATCTCCCACTCCCGCGTCGAGGAGTGCTCGGGGTGCGGGGCCCGCCGGGAGCCGGCCACCCGAGACGACCATGGCCGACCGCTGTGTCCGAACTGCCTGGTCAACGACCCGGCGAATCTGGAGACCTGCATCAACTGCGGCCGACGAAAGGTCGTGAACACCCGCACGCCAGACGGTCCGCTCTGCTCAAGCTGCCCTTCCCTGCCCATCGTGACTTGCAGCATCTGCGACGAGGAGAAGCCCTGCGGCACCTCCCGGACCACGGGCCGACCGTGGTGCCCGGACTGTCAGCGCCGTTCAGCCTCGTGCTCGGTCTGCGGAGGCATCGCGTCGATCGTCTCCGGCACCCTCGACCAGCCCCTTTGCGCGGACTGCACCGCCCCTGAGGTCTGGCACACCTGCCCCACCTGCACCGACTCCGACTACCCGCATCCCGGCCAGTGCGCCCGTTGCCTCATCAACCGGCGCCTCAACGAGTTGCTGGGCCATCCGTCCGATGCCCTTCACACCGGCCTCGAAGCCCTCCGGCACAACATCGCCACCACCGAACACCCCACCACTGCCAGGCGGTGGCTAAACAAGCCGTCCGTCGCCCCGGTCCTGGCCGACCTCGCAGCCGGCCGACGAGCCCTGACCCACGGGGCCCTTGACGAACTGCCCGACAGCCCACCCCTCGCCCACCTCCGCCAAGTCCTCGTCGGAGTCGGTGCCCTGCCCGAGCGGGACGAGTACATGGTCCG